>CAWCCU010000023.1:0-47233 GCA_963794195.1 uncultured Acidobacteriaceae bacterium | reverse complement strand
AAAAAGACAAAGTCGCATATCACGCTTGGGCGACGTTCTGCTCGCCACTCCTGATCGCCGCTTTGGTGACCGCCGAACAAGTGGAAGAATAGCTGGACTTTCCCCGGCAATCGCACGCCGGAAAATGCTACCGATTCTGAAGCAAACTTTCGTGAATTACGCGATCCCTAGGTCCAGCAGGCGCTTTCAGCGGCCCGATCGTGCGCGGGGATGCAGAGACTGTGAGTAAGCACCTGAAGGTCTTGCAAAAAGTTCCAGAGGCAAGAGCCGTTTATTTGGCACTGGCAAGAAGCGCGATGCGACATTTGCCAACACACAACCGAGCGAAGCTAGGGAAAACATTAAATCGATAGATCATTATTTCGGCTTCCATAGTCCTATCGTGTTCCCCTCAGGATCAGCGAACCAGGCGAACGTGCCAGTTGGAATTTCCACTGGAGGCACCAGTTGCTTGCCCCCAAGTTTCTGGGCCTTATCGAGGTACGCCTGTACGTCCTCAACCTGAACATAGACGGTTACGTAGTTGTGGGGTTCGTGACCGAGCGCACTAATGTGACCCTGAATACCTTCGGCGCTCGCGGTACTGACCATGGTCGCCGGACCGGCATCCAGCATCTTCCAATCGAAGAGTTGGGAGAAAAATGCCGCAGTTTTTGTCTTATCGCGGCAGCCGATTTCGAAATGAACCACAGGTTGACCCAACGTTATCTCACCATCACGCGTTCAATACTACGAGCGTGTCCCGTCAAATTATCACAGTCAACTACCACGCCACAGAGTCTCACATCGCCGGTAGCAGCCTCGAAGCGGGCCGGCATATTGTTCAGGAATCGCGCAATCACCAATTCCTTTTTCACGCCAATCACGCTGTCGTAGGGGCCAGTCATGCCAACGTCGGTGATGTGCGCGGTGCCGCCCGGCAGCACGCGCTCGTCGGCGGTGGGAATATGAGTATGGGTACCGACGACCGCGGTCACGCGTCCATCGAGGTACCAGCCCATCGAAATTTTCTCCGAGGTCGCCTCGGCGTGGATATCGACAAAAACAATCTTCGCCGTAATATTCTTCAACAACTGGTCGACGACGCGGAAGGGATCGTCATTTGCCACCATGAAAACGCGTCCCTGTAAATTGATCACGGCGTAAGGCACGTCGTGCTTTTTGCCTTCATAAACGCCCCAGCCGGGAAATCCCGCAGCGTAATTGGCGGGACGTAACAGTCTCCTTGCCGGGCTATGCGGGTTTCCATCGGCTGATTCGAAGTAGTCAATGATCTCGCGCTTGTCCCACACATGGTTGCCGGTGGTGATGACATCAATACCCAGTTCGAATAATTCTTCCGCGAGTGGCGGAGTGATGCCGAAGCCGGCGGCGGAATTTTCTCCGTTAGCAATGACCAAATCAATCGCGCGTGTCTTTGACCAGACCCGACAGGCGGTCTTTGACGATGGTGCGTCCCGGTTTGCCAAAAATGTCTCCGATAAAAAGAATCTTCATCTGATTTCGATGTTAACACGCAAAAAACCGTCGTTGGCCGTTGGTCCTTGGTCGTTGGCCATTCTCGCCTTTGGTTTTGCCAACGACCAACGGCGACGACCAACGACTAGTTATCCAACTCGGCTGTTTTCAAGAAATCGTAATTTCCCGAGGGATTCAACGTGAGGTTGTGAACACGCTTCGAATGTACCAGGACATTATCCAAGTACCAGAGGTTAATGTAAGGCAGATCATCAGCCAGAATTCGCTGGATTTCCGCATAGAGCTGCTTACGGGTGTTTTGATCCGGCTCCTTCCGCGCCTGGTCGATCAAAGCGTCGATACGTGGATTGCGATAGAACGTGCGATTTGCGCCGAGCGGCGTAAAGCGGCCCGAATGAAATACATTCTCAAAAATGTCGGGATCTTCGTTGCCGCCAATCCAACGCAAAGAATGAACTTGATAGGCGCCTCGCGTTACGTCGGCAAGGAAAGTCGCAAATTCGAAGGTGCGGATGTCCAGTGCGATCCCAATATCACGCAACTGCTGTTGCAACACGGCGGCGATCAAGCGCGTACTCTCTTCAGTCGACGTTTTCATTTCAATATGAAAACGAACGCCATCCACCGCGTGATACCCAGCTTGATCGAGTAATTGCCGGGCGCGCTCGGGATTGAAATCGTAGTGTCGGCACATCTCCGTTGTAAGCCCAACTTCCGGCAGGAAGCAGACTGTAGGCGGGCCGCGCGAAGTCACGCATCAAATATTGAATCATCGGAGTTCGATCGATGGCGCAGGCAATCGCCTGCCGCACGCGCACATCCTTAAGAATCGGATCCCGCAAATTAAACGCGAGATAAGCAACGATTGTGCCTGGCCCACGCAGAACTTCCAGATGAGATTCGTGTTCGAGGGTCAGGACAGTGTCGGCGGTCAGGGCCGAAATCGCAATGTCAGCGCTGCCCTTGCGCAGTTCTAAGGCGCGGGTATTGGATCCGGTACGACCATGAATCGAACTCGCTGCACATGGGGCTTCGCTCCCCAGTAATTGTCGTTGCGCTCGATGATGACTTCTTTGTCCGTTTGAGCGCTCACAAATCTGAATGCACCCGATCCAATGGGATGTGTGCTGACCTCGTTTCCGCTGCCATAAGGAACAATCCCTATTGCGCCCTCGGAAAGATTCCAAAGCAGAGGGGCGTCCGGTTCCTTGAGATGAAACACTACGGTGGATTCGTCCGGAGCTTCCAGATGATCGACGAACCTGTAAGCCGCGGACTTGGCGCTGCGAATTTTCCCTTGAAGCAGCGAATCGAAAGTCCACTTCACATCGCGCGAGGTCAGCGGACTTCCATTGTGAAATCTCACGCCTGGATGCAAGTGAAAAATGTAAGTTAAGCGGATCGGGAATTTCCCAGCGGTCGGCCAGACCGGGCTGCACATTGAAATGCTCGTCGCGGGTGAGCAGGGCGTCGAAGATCAGTTCGTCAATCCGCTCCGATTGCCCGTCAAGCCCGACTCGCGGATCAAGATTGGTAGGGCTACTCTCGATGATCATCACGAGAGTATGAGGATCGGGTTTAGCAGAGCAAGATACCAAGCACGCAAGGAGCAGCGCTAAAACCCACGTAGTCACAGCCGCCCTCAGCGGTGTTTTAGACATAAGAAACCTTGCCGAGAACGGCAGGACGCCGAGCGCCGGTAGCCGAGGGAACATTCGACGGCTCCCGGTTCCAGGTTTGATAGGCGAGCAGGGCAAAGGCCACTGCTTCTTTTGCTTCCGAGGGAATTCCGAATTCATCGGAGAATCGCAATTGCAGGCCCAGAGGTTTGGATTCATTCGCCAGCATGGCCATCAGCGTGGGATTTTGAGTTCCGCCTCCGGAGACTACTAAATCCCGAAAGGTCGATGTTTTGTTGGTCACAAATCTTTTAATTCCGTACGAAATGGAACGCGCGGTCAATGCAGTCGCTGTCGCTACAACATCCGGTTTCTTTGCGTTTCCGCAACGCCGAATAAAATCTCGGACAAACGCGTGCCCGAATTCTTCGCGCCCGGCAGTCTTCGGGGGCTTGCGCAGAAAAAAAGGAGCGCGCAAAATTTCATTGAGAACACGATCGAGGACAACGCCGCACGCCGCGATTCGCCCGTCCCGGTCATACGATTTGCCAAATAGATGATCGGTGACGGCGTCCATCACCATATTGCCGGGGCCGGTATCGAAGGCCATCAACTGATAGGGCGCAGCTCCCGGGGGTATTGCCGTGAAATTCGCAATCCCTCCAATGTTTTGGACAATGCGTCCAACCCGCCGATCGCCATAGACCAGGTAATCGAGGAAGGGAACCAGCGGAGCCCCCATGCCGCCGGCAGCCATATCGGCGGGACGAAAATCTGTCACGACAGGCACTCGACATCGGGCGGCAATAATCGATCCTTCGCCGGTTTGCCAGGTGACTGCCAATTTCCGCCCCAGGAATTCTTTCGACTCACCTTGATGATAAAGAGTCTGGCCGTGACATCCGACCAGCAGCGCCTTAACGTGAAATTGACGCTGTGTCGCCAGCACCGCTTCCGCATACAACTCGGCGAGCAGAAAATTCAAACGTGCGAGATCGGCGACGCTGGCTTTCGTCGAGTTCATTGCCGCCAGAACCGCGCTGCGAACCTTCGGCGGATAGGGAAATTCTGCGTGACCTAAAAGTTTGAGTTTCGGACCTGCTTTCGCTTGGGAAGAAATCCGCACTAAGGCAACATTGATCCCGTCCGCCGAGGTCCCGCTCATCACGCCTGCGACGATCATGCGGGTTCCTGACTGGCAATATGTTGGCGAATACTTTTCGCTCGAACCCGTTCGCTGAATTCCTGCAGTTGCCGGGACAACCGTTCAATTTTTGATTGAGTAGGTGGCGGTGTGCGTCTTTTTATTTCGGCGGACTTTTTCTTGAACGCCGTCACTCTGGCGGCCGATTCTGTAACCCGCTTGGCGAACTCGGGATCGCACTCAGCCTCGCGAATCAGCGCTGCATATGATCGCGTGACGTACTCTTCCACATGGCAAATCAGACATAGATCGCCGCCGGCGCGAATGTGCTGGATCGCTGCCTGCTCAATCGGCGCGGCTTTGAGCACACCGCCCATTTCCAAATCGTCAGAAACGATCAAACCACGATAGCCGATCTTTTTGCGGAGAACGTCAGTGATCCATTTTTTCGACAGAGACGCCGGCATGCCGGCCGGAGTGACGCGAGGATAGCTGGCGTGCCCAATCAGGACCATGCGTAATTCGCGTTTCATGACGCGATAGGGGTAGATATCTTCGTCCCAAAGTTTCTTCCAGGATTTATCCACGTTGGGGAGCTCTTGATGGGTGTCGAGATTGGCTTCACCCAGGCCGGGGAAATGCTTGGCCGATCCCAGCACGCCAGCAGAACGGAGACCCTTCAGGAATTCGCGCGCGTAAAGCACCGCTTGTTTAGGATCAGCGGAAACGGCCCGCGAACTCATCACGGTGCGAGATGCTGCGAAAGCCAAATCAACCACAGGAGCGAAGTCGGTGTTGAAGCCGAGCGCACGACAAGATTCTCCAATCACCTTCCCGTGTTTGCGAAATAGCGTGCGATCGCCGGAAGCGAAAACCTCGGCCGCTGAAGGCGCTCTGCCGACGACATTGCGCAAGCGGTCGACTGTGCCGCCCTCCAGGTCCACGCAGGTAAACATCGGCGTTGCAACGCAAGCTTGGCAATCCTTAAGCAGCTTGTAGGTTTGTTCGGCATTGGTGATATTGCGAGCGAACAGTATGACGCCACCCGGTTGGATTCTAGTCAGCAAGGAACTGAGTTGCGGCGACATCTCGGTGCCATCAAAGCCAATAACCAGAAGTTGGCCGATTTTCTCGCTGTTGGTCTCAATCGGCATCAATCGATTTGTTTTTTCAGTTCAGCCAAAAGGTTCAAGGCTTCAAGTGGGGACATGCGATTCAAGTCCACTTCCCGCAACCTCTCTAAAACTGGCTGCGAAAGCGGGGTGAAGATGGTTAATTGGGCGGGCGCTGGTTTCGCGCCCGGAGAAAGGTGTCCTGTCACCCGGCGTTCGGCATCCTCATGTTCGGCCAGAACCTCGCGCGCGCGTTCGATAACTTCATTCGGCAATCCCGCCAGCTTGGCAACTTCAATTCCGTAGCTGCGATCGGCCGCACCGGGCTCGACCTTACGAAGAAACACGATTCCACCGCCAGTCTCTTTTACCGAAACATGATAGTTCTTTACGCCTGACAGTTGTTCGGCGAGTTCGGTGAGTTCGAAGTAGTGGGTGGCAAACAGCGTCTTCGCCCGAGTGCGGGCGTGAATATATTCCACGGCCGCCCAGGCGATTGCCAAGCCGTCATAGGTCGAGGTGCCGCGTCCCACTTCGTCAAGAAGAATTAACGACCGCGGAGTCGCAGTATGGAGGATCGCCGCCGTCTCACTCATCTCCACCATGAAGGTAGATCGTCCGCGAGCCAAATTGTCGCTGGCACCGATCCGAGTGAACACGCGGTCCACAATCCCCAGACGCGCTGAACGGGCGGCCACAAATGATCCCAGCTGCGCCAGGATTACGGTAAGGGCGGTTTGACGCAAATAAGTGGACTTTCCACCCATGTTCGGGCCGGTCAACACCAGGACAGTGTGCGTCGTCGAATTCAAATAAAGATCGTTGGGGACAAAGCGATCTCCCGCACTCGCCACTTGCTGCGTGTCCTGCTGCTCGATGACGGCATGGCGTCCGGCGACAATTTCAAGGTCTGACGACTCGTCAAAGCTGGGCCGGCAATAGTTGCGGAGTGCGGCGATGTGTGCCAGTGACGCCAGCACGTCCACTTCGGCCAGAGCTAACGCGGTTTGCCGGATACGTTTCGCTTCACCCGCAATCGCTGAACGCAATTCGGCGAACAGGCGTCTCTCGATCTCAACGATTTTTTCCTGGGCGTCGAGAATCTTCGATTCGTATTCTTTTACTTCCGGAGTGGTGTAACGTTCGGCATTCACCAGAGTTTGCTTGCGCTCGTAATCCGCGGGGACGAGGTGGACGTTTACCTTCGAAACCTCCAGGTAATAACCGAAAATCGAATTGAACTTCACCTTCAGCGAGCCGATATTGGTGCGTTGCCGTTCTCTTTGTTCAATCTGCGCCAGGAATTGTTTGCTATTACGGCTCAGATCGCGAAGTTCATCCAATTCTTTATCGAGGCCAGTCTGGATCACGCCGCCGTCGCTCAGCGAAATTGGTGGCTCGGGGACAATCGTCTGATCAATCCGCTGGCGAAGATCAGCGAGTTCATCGACGGCTACGTGAAGCTTCCTCGTCCGCTCGGTCTCAAACTTTCCGAGAGCGACTCGAACAGCGGGAATCTTCGACAACGACGCCGCCAGCGCCAGGACGTCTCGAGGATTCGCAGTTTCGAGCGTGACCCGGCTCAGCAGACGCTCCAGATCGAGGATGCCGTCCAGCGCACGCCTCAATTCCTCGCGGGAGATTGTGTTCTTTACTTCCGCTTCGACGGCATCCAACCGCGCATTGATCTCGGATACTTCGATCGACGGCCGCAGCAACCACGAACGAAGCAGTCGCTTACCCATCGGCGTGACTGTCGAATCGATGGAACGAAACAGTGTGATGCCCGCATCGCTGCCGGCAAACAGCGGCTCGATCAATTCCAGGTTGCGCACCGTGACGGCGTCAAGCACCAGGCAATCCTGACGTTCATAGAAGCCGATACGATCTACGTGTTCAAGCGTCCCACGCTGTGTGGAGCGAACGTAGTAAAGGATGGCCCCCGCCGCCGCCGCCGCCGCCGGCTTGCCAGCCAGCCCAAATCCTTCGAGCGACAAAACGCCGAAGTGATTCTCAAGCAAAGGAATTGCGTGGTCGGGGGCAAAGATCCAATCGTCCAGTGGAGTCTCGGCAAATCCGGTAGGCTCAGGACGCGGCATCGGCGCGACTTCACGTCTTCCTGTTTCAAAAAGCGGCGCCGACGATCCATACAAAACTTCTTTCGGCCGCAATTGGTGCAACTCTTCCTGCACCCGGCGTCCGGCATCGCCGCCCTGGAATTCCGTGGCGCGAAACTCTCCGGTCGATAAATCCAAAGCTGCGAACCCGACCCGGTCTCCGCTGCTGGCCACGGCCGCAAGAAAGTTATTCTCCTCGGAGCTGAGGGAAGAATCTGCCGCGGTGCCCGGCGTCACCACTCGCGTCACTTCGCGCCTTACCAATTTTTTCGCAAGACTCGCATCTTCCATCTGCTCACAGATCGCGACCTTGTATCCCTTGCGAATGAGCTTGGCGATGTAGCCTTCGGCGGCATGATACGGAACCCCGCACATGGGAACAGCCAACCCTTTTTCCTTGTTACGGGAGGTCAGCGTGATCTGCAATTCCTTTGCAGCCAGGATGGCGTCATCGAAAAAAAGTTCGTAGAAATCGCCCAGACGAAAAAACAAGAGAGCAGTGGGATGCTCTTTCTTGATGGCGCCATACTGCCGCATCAAAGGTGTGGAAGCTTCGGTCATTGCTGAGGGATTCGTGCGCGGATTATAACAAACGAGAACGCGTGATTTCAGTGATGGAAGTCACATCGAACCGTTGGACCTTTCCTCATCGTCCGTCGCGGTCCAGCACTTCAACCGCAAAGAACATCCGCAAAGTTCGTTACCAGGACGTGCTTCGACCGGCAACCAGTGCGGCATGCTAGCGTGCTAGACTCCAGCTAAGCGAACGCCGATGCGGATTCTTACCCGCTATATTCTGAAGGAAGTCACGTCGCATGCCCTGATCGGGGTGGCGGTGTTCACTTTCGTCCTTTTTACCCGTGATCTCGGGCACATCCTCGAACTGGTAGTTCGCAACAGCGCTCCGCTGCCCAGTGTTGCTGAAATTTTCTTTTTCACCGTCCCCGCCGCGCTCACTTACACCATTCCCATGGGTGTGCTGGTAGGCATCCTCATCGGCCTCAGTCGCCTGGCGGCGGACAGCGAGATTACCGCCATGCGCGCCAGCGGCATCGGTGTCTGGACGTTCCTGCGAATCATTTCAATTTTTGTGGTGTGCGCGTGGGCCCTGGCCCTGGTCAATGGTTTATATGTAGCCCCCGCCTCCCAGGGCGGCGTTGGGCAGGCTGCAAGACCGGCTGAAGGGCTCGCAAGTTTCTTATGAAGTGCAGCCCCGAGTGTTTTACGAAGGCTTCCCCAATCTAGTGCTTTATGTGCAGGACGTAAAAAACGCGAAGGGCGCGGCGATCTGGAAAGGCGTTTTTATTGCCGATGTCAGCAATCCGGCACAGCCCGTCATTACGCTGGCTCAGCAAGGAATCCTGGTTTCTGAAAGCGCCGACACCCTTCACCTGCACCTGATTGACGGATCGACGCATGAGACCGATTCAAAAGCGGTGGATCACTATCAAATCTCAACTTTCCAGCAGACCGACAAACCAATCTCGCTCCCTCAGACCGATACTACAAAAGAACAGGAACCGGTTCCCCTGGGTGAAATTTCAACGCGACAGTTGATTCCTCAAGCCCACCTCCGAAAAAATCGGTTATTCGCGCGCTGGTATTTCATCGAGTTTCATACCCGTTTTGCTCTGCCCACTGCTTGCCTGGTTTTGGCACTGGTCGGGATACCACTGGGGTTGTCGTCGAAAAAAGGAGGAAAGTCTACCGGCTTCGTTCTTACCATCGTGCTGGTATTCGCCTACTACTTTGCATCACTGCTGGGGGTCTCGCTGGCGCGGCAGGGGAAATTGTCTCCCGCGCTGGGGGTTTGGCTGGCCGATATAGTTTTCTTCTTAGGCGGAGCCTTTCTGCTGTGGAGGGCGGAACATCGGCCCTTTGAAGTGGGTTCACTGCGATTTCTCTGGCATCCGTTCACCAAAGGTTTCAAAGAGGCGAAGGGAATTCTTCCAACCTTCACGCGAACGGAAAATGCATTCCAGCGGGCAGCGTCCCGGCGGCGCGTTTTCAGCGCCCGGTTTCCCATGATCCTCGACGATTATGTCCTGAAGGATTTTGCCGTAAACCTGTCTCTCGTGCTTTCCACATTTCTCATGCTGCTTCTGGTTTTCACCGTATTCGAGTTACTGAACGATATTTTGCGTAACCATATTTCTCCGGTAGTTGTCGTGGAATATTTGTTCAATGTCATCCCGTATTTTCTCGACAGTATGATCCCGTACAGCATCCTGCTGGCTGTCCTGATCACCTTTGGATTGTTGCAACGCAGCAACGAAATCACCGCCATCAAGGCGACGGGCATGAGTGTTTATCGAATCATTCTGCCAATTCTGCTGGCGTCCGCCGTCCTAGCCACCAGTCTGTTTTTCTTCGATCAATTTTATCTGCCCCGCGCAAACAAGCGGCAGGACGCACTTCGCAATATGATCAAAGGCAAGCCCGCCCAAACCTATCTCAATCCCGACCGCAAATGGATCTTTGGCGAACATTCCACAATTTATTACTATCAACTCTTCGATCCCGATAAGAACCAGTTTGGTAATCTTTCCGCCTTCCAATTCGATCCCGCAACTTTTCAACTGCAAGACAGGGTTTATGCAGACCGGGCGCACTGGGAAGAGAGCCTGCATCGTTGGGTGTGCACACAGGGATGGGAGCGCTAGCTGCGCGGCCCCGCGATCGATAGCTATCGCACGTTCGATGTATCGACATTTGCGAATATCACCGAACCGCCGACTTACTTCAAGAAAGAAGTCAAGCAATCTTCCGAAATGAACTATGAAGAGTTGCGGCGCTACATTCACGACCTGGAGCACAGTGGATTCGACGTGGTGCGGCTCAAAGTTCAACTCTACGAAAAGTTTGCGGTGCCGGCAATCACGCTGATTATGGCGTTGCTCGCGATTCCATTCTCGCTGTCGGCGGGAAAGCGTGGAGCGGTTACGGGAGTTGCAGTGGCCGTTGGTATCGCGACGGTCTACGTAATTGTGTCACGCTTGTTTGAAGATATGGGCAACCTCAGTCGCTTACCGCCGATCCTGGCGGCTTGGTCGCCAGATTTGATCTTTGCGCTGGTCGGTGGGTATCTAATTTTGAAAGTACCTACGTAAAAGAAGTTCCACCCTCTTTAAACCACCAAGGGCACGAAGGTACACGAAGGAAATCCTTCTCTGGTTTTTCCTTGGTGATACTTTGTGTCCTTGGTGGTTACTTGCTTTTGACTTTACTTGACCGCCTTAGCCGCTGGATGGATGTCCACCGTGCTCCAGGTTTTGTCCGCCGCATGGCAGATATTTTCGATTGGACAATCCGCGCACTTAGGATTGCGCGCCATGCACAAAGTACGGCCATGCCAAATAATCTGGTGAGAAAATAGCGTCCATTTGTCATTGGGAATGACCTGCATTAGATCCAGTTCGATCTTCTTCGGATCGTCATGCTTGGTCAATTCGAGCCGTCGAGAAATTCGATGTACGTGCGTGTCCACAACGACTCCGATATTTTTATGAAACCAAGTCCCCAATACGACGTTGGCCGTTTTGCGCGCCACGCCGGGCAGAGTCAGGAGCTTTTCCATGTCATCCGGAACTCTACCTTCGAAATCGCTGATCAGCATCTTTGCCGCCCCAACTACCGACTTGGCCTTATTGCGAAAAAATCCGGTGGTGCGAAGATCTGGCTCAAGCTGCTCAGGAGTCAACGCGGCAAAATCCTGGACCGTCGGATATTTTTTGAAGATCACCGGCGTAACTTTGTTCACGCCGACATCGGTCGATTGCGCAGAAAGAATGGTCGCGACTACCAGCTCCCAGGCACTCCTGTGAGTTAGAGCGCAGGTCACGTCGGGATAGCGTTTATTGAGCCTGGTAAGAATCTCGTACACGCGTTCGGGAGCAAGCGGGTTGTAAGCTTTTTTCGAGGCTGCTTTCTTTGTCACGGACGCTGCCTTTTTCTTGGTTGGACGAGGAGTCAAGTTTCGGGCCATGCCGGTGTCTCTCTTTCAAAGTTCTGATGCCTGGAAATGTTAGCAGAGGCTAGATATCACTCCCGGTTTGGGTTCTTCTCTGCGTTCTTTTTTCCGTGCTTTGCGGTTAAAGGCCCCTGAAAAGCCTTTAACTGCAAAGAACGCTAAGGAAATCCGCAAAAGGCGCAAAGAAAACCTTTGTAGCCTTTCGTAATCCCTGAACCATAGCCCACAATTGACGCACTCCATGCCCCCCGGTACTCTGAAAGTGGTCTACTGATCGAGGTACAGCGTGGCAGTGAAATCCATTCAACTCGGACAAGTCTGGCGCAATGACGGCGACGGCCAGGATTATCTCGTCACCAAGCTCTACAGCGAAGTATTTTCACAATTTGCGGTGTTGCGGCCGGCCGAAGTCACGGCCCCGGACGCTCCTACGACCCGCGTTAAGGTAGTCAAGGGCGCTACCGGAGCATCGCTACCCGGATTCACCTTTACCCAGGAAGGTTCGTTCTAAGATTCGCAGTCTCCCTAGAAATTGCATGACTGAAAAAATCCTTGGCGTTCTTTTTCTGTTCATCAAATCGGTTATCGCGGCCGGCGGGTACGGTGGCGTGGCTTTCCTCATGGCCATCGAGTCGGCCTGCATTCCACTTCCATCTGAACTGATCATGCCGTTTGCCGGATATCTGGTATACGACGGTGCCATGAAGTTGTTGTGGGTCGCCACGGCCGGAGCAATTGGCTGCAACCTGGGATCGTTAGTCGCCTATGAAATTGGCTGCTACGGCGGCCGGCCGCTGGTAGAAAAATACGGCCGCTGGATTCTCTTCAGCCACCGCGAACTGGATTGGGCGGACCGCTTCTTCGCTCGCTGGGGATATCTGGCAGTATTCATCGGACGATTGTTGCCTGTTATCCGCACCTTCATCGCGTTACCCGCCGGAATCGCCCGCATGCCTCGTCTGAGATTTCATGTTTACACGTTTCTGGGATCGTGGCCGTGGTGTTTTGCTCTGGCATACTTCGGAATGAAGCTGGGCGAGAACTGGCGACAGCTCGGCAAATATTTTCATAAACTTGATACCGTTATCCTCGCGGTGCTTGTCGTTGGAATCGTCTGGTTTGCCTGGACGCACTGGCAGAACCGCATGAAAGCCGTCGCATAGTTTTTCCAGTCGATGTAAAAACTCGCCGTTGAATTCCCATCCTGCACATTCAGCCTCAGTTAAGTTGCAAATTCATCGTGCATACGAGAATATGACTGGTTTGCCCTACATTCCAAGCGCTCATTCGTAGCCGAGCCATCATCGAGGACGTTGCAACACATGGCGAAAAAGAAAAAGCAAAAGCAATCCCGCGTGGAAGTAGAAATTAAAGAATCTTCCAGCAACGAAATCCAGGCAGCTAAGGGCAAGTTGGGCGTGATGATCCCGGGTATGGGCGCCGTCGCCACCACGTTCGTGGCCGGCGTAGAGGCCGTGCGCAAGGGATTTGCCAAGCCGATCGGCTCGCTCACCCAGATGGGAACCATTCGTCTTGGCAAGCGCACTGACAAGCGTTCGCCCAAGATTAAGGAATTCATGCCGCTGGCCGGCCTCGACGACCTGGTTTTTACTGGCTGGGATATTTTTGAAGATGACATGCACGCCGCTGCCACCAAGGCCGGCGTCCTCGAACGCGATCTCCTCGACAAAGTAAAGCCGCTGCTCAAGTCGATCAAGCCGATGAAGGCCGTGTTCGACCATAACTATGTCAAGCTCATCGATGGACCCAACGTGAAGAAAGGCAAGAACAAGATGGATCTTGCCGAGCAGGTCATCGATGACATTCGTCAGTTCAAGAAAACTTCCAAAGCCAGCCGTCTGGTGACCATCTGGTGCGGTTCGACCGAAAGCTATCTCGAACCCGGCGCGGTTCACCAAAGCGTAAAGGCATTCGAAAAAGGCCTGCTGAAGAACGATTCGAACATAGCGCCTTCCATGATTTATGCCTATGCCTCTCTCAAAGAAGGCGTACCTTTCGCCAACGGCGCACCAAACTTGACCAACGACATCCCGGCGATGCACGAACTGTCCCGTCAGAATAATGCGCCCATCTGCGGCAAAGACTTTAAGACCGGTCAGACACTGATGAAGACTATTCTCGCTCCCGGATTCAAAGCCCGGCTGTTGGGACTGAACGGCTGGTTCTCTACCAATATTCTGGGCAATCGTGACGGGGAAGTGCTGGAGGATCCCGGGTCTTTCAAGACCAAAGAGGAATCGAAGCTGTCGGTATTGGAACACATTCTCCAGCCCGAACTTTATCCTGAACTGTATGGGAATTTCACCCACAAGGTCCGCATTAACTATTATCCGCCACGCGGTGACAATAAAGAGGGTTGGGACAATATCGATATCTTCGGATGGTTGGGATATCCCATGCAGATCAAAGTGGATTTCCTATGCCGTGATTCCATCCTCGCGGCTCCGCTGGTCCTCGACTTAATTCTGTTCATGGACTTGGCGCGGCGTTGTACCGAATTGCGCGGCCTCGGAATCCAGGAGTGGTTGAGCTTCTACTTCAAGTCGCCCATTACGCCTCCGGGTCTCTATCCCGAGCATGATTTGTTCATTCAATTGATGAAGCTCAAAAACACGCTACGCCACCTGAAAGGCGAAGAGCTAATCACCCACCTGGGCTTGGAATACTACGACTAGAGCTTTTCTTAACGACCTTTGCGGCTCTTCTTTGCGTTTTTGCGGTTGAGAACTTCACAAAGCTTTTAACCGCAAAGAACCGCTAAGGAAAGACCGCAAAGGGCGCAAAGAAGAGTGGTTCACCTCTGAAATCCCCGGATAACCATCTCAGTCCTTTGTGCGTCCAACCATAAAGAGATCCGGGTAAAGGTGCGCCCTAGGCAGGCGTATAATGAGCTTAGTAAGCCCTATCTGGCCGGAAATGGGTGATTTCATGAAGTTTCAGCGATTGGCAATAGTTACAGCGCTGGCATTCGGTTTTGCCGCGCTTGCGCACGCCCAAGGCACTTCGACCCCGAGCGGTTCGCAGACTCCTGGCAACCAAACTCCGAGCAGCACCGCGCCGAGCACTCCCGACACGTTTCCGCCTGACACCAAGGCGCCAGCGCCGACTCCCGATGCGGCTGCGAAAGACGCTCCTGCGGCGAAAGAACCTGTGCAGGGTGCCGATCCAGACAAAGTCAGCCACGAGGGTGGACGCGCCGATGTCGACGCTATCGGCAACCGAAACGTAGGTTGTGAACGCGGCATGGGTAACTGGTACAGCATCGAGAAGCAGATTGCCATGGGGAAGTCATACTCCATGCAGGTCGAGTCGCAATCGAAGATGGTCAACGATCCGGTGGTCACGGAGTATGTGAACCGCCTGGGACAGAACCTGGTGCGCAATTCGGATTCACAGGTGCCGTTTACCATTAAGGTAATTGACGCTGACGATATCAATGCGTTCGCGCTGCCCGGAGGATTCTTTTACGTAAATTCCGGCCTGATTCTTGCAGCAGACGAAGAAGCGGAATTAGCAGGCGTGATGGCACATGAGATCGCCCACGTCGCCGCCTGCCACGCTGCTCGCGAAAACACCCGCGGCAACTTGATGAATATCGCTTCCATCCCTCTCATCTTTATCGGTGGTCCTATTGGCTACGCCGGATACGAAGCCGCAGGATTGGCGCTTCCTCTGACGTTCCTGAAATTTTCACGAACGTTCGAAGCTGAAGCTGATTATCTTGGTTTGCAATACATGTACAAATCAGGCTACGATCCGCAGGCGTTTGTAGCGTTCTTCGAAAAAGTACAGGCGCTGGAAAAGAAGAAACCAGGAACGCTGTCCAAAGCTTTTGCTACACACCCGCAGACGCCTGACCGAATTGCCAAGTCGCAGGAAGAAATTGCGACGATCCTTCCCGCCAAAGCGGAATACATGGTCAGCACTTCGGAGTTTGACGATGTGAAAGCGCGTCTTGCCGCCATCGAAAACAAGCACAAGGTCACGGACGAAAAAGATGGCAAGAAGCCCAGCCTGCGCCGCACGTCGACCGCAGACAAGAGCGGCACGGACAGCAGCAGCACGGACGACGGGCGTCCGACGCTCAAACGGAGAGACGACAGCAACTAACTTGTCATTTCGAAAATAAAAAGGCCGCGACTCAAAGTCGCGGCCCTATTTCGTTCCTCATCCTGGGCAGAGCGAAGGACCCATGCATTCTGCATCCCGTGAAGAAATACAACAGAGGGTCCTTCACTACGCTCAGGATGACAGAGTAGTTTATGGATTTACGCAGCGTGCTTAGTTGCCAAAGCTCCAACCACGGAACTATGCTCGCGGGTTGCCGAGCCTGCAATCTTCATCTCAGTCCAGTCATAGGGCAATTCCTTGCCGCAATCCAGACACACCACATACGTGCCGGTCACAGATGCCGCAGGATTGCTACGCAGACTCTTGTTCCGAATCGTCATCGGAAAACTGTAATGACTGTGCCAGCAGCCGAAGAACGCATCAAACAATTTTGCCATCATGGTGAAACCCTCCCCACAGCGGGCTCTAACCGGCCCCTTACCTTGAATCCACAGAACCTTGCTTGGTCTACAGATTAGATTCAACTCGTCAGAAAAGGGTTCGATGGAGAACCGAGAGACGAGGAAAAGCCGCGGATTATTCCCAAATCGGGCTCAAATAAGTGGATTATTAGGAAGGAATCGGCTCAAACGCTTTCGGGATCGGCTTTCTTGTGTCCCTGGCACTTGGAAACAATGGCGGAACGGAGACGGCTGCGGAGGTCTTCAGGCAGCTCATAAAGTTCGGAATCGCGATAAATCTCAATGGTTTTCTTGGTTGTATCGCAGACAACATAGCAGTTGTGGCACCACGACAGATGGTTTTCCAGTTCGGCCTTAGTGCGATCATCAATGACGCCGTCCAAATAATTGGTCAGCTCTTGCAAAAAGTCAGAGCATTTCACAGGTCGCCATCTCCACTCTCAAGTTTCGGTTTACCATTGCCGCTCTCCCGCTTTTGAAAGAAACGGCTCAGCCGTTCCCGCAATTGAAGCCGCGCACGAAGCAGCCTCGACTTCACCGCCGGAATACTCAATTCGAGCGCTTCGGCAGTTTCTTCCGTGGACAAACCTTCCACGTCCCGCAAAACAAATACTGTTCTAAAACTGGACGGCAAGCCCTGAATCGTTTTAGTCAGGATCTCCCGCAACTCCGCCTGATTGTACTGCTGCTCAGGATTCGGACTCCAATCCGCGACTTCCCGCGGCACAGAGTCTTCATCGGTCTTAATGTCTTCGTCCAGCGAAACCGTGCGCTCAGGCTTACGCCGGCGCAACTTCATCAGCGCTTCATTGACCGCGATCCGCACCAGCCAGGTGTAAAACTTTGACTGCCCCTGAAACTGTTGCAAGTTGCGGTACGCCTTCAGAAACGCTTCCTGCACCACGTCTTCCGCATCTTCGCGGTTTTGCGTGATGTGCTGAGCGATCCGAAAAACGTTGCGGTCGTAACGTTTGACTAATTGCTCAAACGCTCCGACATCGCCGCCCTTTGCCGCCTGTACCAGCGCAAGCTCGTCACTGACCGGCTCATCTACCTTTGGTTGGATGGTGCTCATGTGTCCTTCGATGCAACAATTTTCAGGCTGCGCGAGCCGGAAGCGAAGCTGTTATTCTACTTGGTAACCAGCCCTCGTGCGAACTGTTTTGACGTATCAAAGGCCGCTTGGTTTGCGATAAATTCGAACTTGAGCGAATAGTAAACGTTCGGCTCCGTACACTGCTCGCAGTACCTTTGGCCTACGACCATCGGCTCATGCGAGTAACCCCTCAATCGGCTCGATGTGGCCCTATAATCAGAAGTTAACAGGGAAGAGTACTGCCCCGGAAATTAGCCTAGGAACCATGCCAGAGAAAGCCCGAATCGAACAAATCGTTGCTCGGACAGTCGCTCAAGTACTCGACAGCCAAATTCCTCAGTTGAAGGATGAGTTGGTTCAGCGTGTCCTGCAAGAACTGCAACCAGCTCTGGCAAGTGCGCAGTCAGGGAAAAGTGCGGCCGGCGGCGGGTCTGGGCCCAGTGCGGCTCATCTGCTGAAGGCTATTTCATCGATCCATGCCGGCACCACGCAAAAAGAGATTCTGCGATCGCTTTTGGATAGCACCGTTTTGTACTGCGGGCGGGCGGCTTTATTTGTGATCAAAGCCGGCACCGCCACGGGATGGCAGGGACGGGCTTTCAGCGACAGTGAGGGCATTAAAGATTTTCCGTTGGACGTTACCTCGGGCGTTGCCGCCGCAGTGATGCAATCACGAAAAGCATCGCTCGGAAGTTCCGGCGAACTTGATTCGCAGTTCGTATCGCAATTCGGCGCACCGGCCGACGACCAAGTCTTACTGCTGCCTCTTCTGTTAAAAGACAAATTAGCGGCCCTCGTCTATACCGACGCAGGCACTCATGCCGGCGCCAGCATGGACGCGTCTGCTTTGGAGTTATTGGTAACCGCGACCAGTGCATGGCTGGAAGTCGCCTCGCTGCGTAAGCAGGCGCAAAAAGAAGGTACGCCGGAAGGAACGGTGAGCGAGAGATCGGAAGCTGCGCCAGTCCCGGTTCAAAGCGTTTCATCTTTCTCCGATCCTTTCGCTTCTCATCCTCCGATGCATACGCCGGTTGCGCCTCCACCGGTGGTGGAACAGGCGATGGCAGCGGCTGCAGCCGCTGAGGTCGAATCAGCGCCTTTGCCAACCATAGTCCAGGAAGCACACGCGCCGGAACCGCCCCCGCAAGCATCGCCAGAGGATGCTGAGATTCATCGCAAGGCGCAGCGTTTTGCCCGCCTGTTGCTCGACGAGATCAAGCTCTACAACCAGGTCAAAGTGACTGAAGGCCGAAAGAATCGCGATTTATACGACCGGTTGAAAGAAGACATTGACAAGAGCCGGATGACGTACCAAAAGCGTTATGGCAACACGGCAGCGGCCAGCGGCGATTATCTGACCCAGGAATTGCTTCGCAGTTTGGCCGAGGACGACATTTCTCTCATGGGCCCGAACTTCCGCCGTTAATTGCGCCTCAACCTTAAAGCAACGATAATTAAATCATAGTGGTCTCATATCTCCGGCAATTCTTCCTGATCTTCGTGTTGTTGTTCGCGGTGTTAAGCGATGAATTCCCTGCGCCGTCTTCGCGTGCCTTTGCGCAGGCGTCAACAACTCCAGCGCCAGCCGTCGCACCCAAGGCGACAAAGAAGCCTGTGGCATCTGCGTCCAAAACCAAGAAGAAAGCACCGGCCGTCCGTAAGAAGCGGAATCACAATTCGCCCAGACTGAAGCGGATGCGCTCGGCATTTGTGGGATCAACGACGCTCAGGCCTATGGCGCGGCAACTGCTTCAAGACCGGACTCCCGCCGCTTACGCCGGAGTGGAAGCCTATGCGCGGAAACACGCCAAAGAAGATGCAGGCGCTCTAGCCTGGCTGGTGGTGGGCTATTCGCATGTCATCGATCACGATTATCCGAAAGCCATCGATCCGTTGACGCGCGCTAAACCGCTGGCCGGAGATCTCGGAGATTACGTCACTTACTATTTGGGCAATTCTTATTTGCAGACGGGACGAACCGCCGAAGCCATTTCCACGCTCGGCGATTTTGATAAAAACTTTCCCGATTCGTTCCTCACTCGCGATGTCCGCGTGATTTATGCGACGGCCTTGGTGGCCAGCGGACAATCGCAGGGAGCGATTGTACTTCTGGAAAAAGAGCGGTTGCCAACACGCTCCGATCTGGAACTGGTGCTGGGCCGGGCTTACGCAGGCGCAGGGCAACCGGCGAAAGCCGCAATCATATTTCACAATCTCTACTTCACCATGCCTCTGAGCGCAGAAGCGAACCAGGCGGATGGGGAACTGAGAAGACTGCCGGCGTCGGCAGTGGTGGCTCCGACGACGGGAGAACGGCAAATCCGAGCTGGGCTGTTACTTAAAGGCAAACGCTACAGCGACGCTGCGGATGAGTATCAAAAGATATTAAGCGAATCGAATGCGAGTGATCGTCCTGCGATTCAGATTGCGATGGCCGATGCGTTACGCAGAGCTGATCGGACGAGGGAAGCCAAGCAGACTCTGACGGCGATCCCGAATTCGTCTCCTGAGATCAATGCTGAACGCATGCTGGCTTTGGGCGAAATTTTGCGTGCCGCCAACGACGATGACGGATTCCTAAAAACCGTCGACCAATTGCGGCAGGCTGCGCCTACGAGTCCCTGGCTCGAACAGGCTTTGCTCGAAGCCGGGAATATCTACCTCCTGCGTCGTGACTACGAACACGCCATTGATTCCTATCGTGAGTTGCAACAGCGTTTTCCCGCTGGAAGCCATGCTTCGTATGCTCACTGGAAAGCTTCCTGGCTGACTTTGCGCATGGGCCGCAACGCCGAGGCGGAAAAGGATTTCGACGAGCAGATTTCGCTCTATCCCGGATTCGGCGAGACGCCCGCTGCGCTCTACTGGCGCGCGCGACTGGCGGAAGAAGACAACGATCCCGCCATGGCGACCGCTTTTTATCAAAAGCTCAACACGCGGTTTCGCAACTACTATTACGGCGTGCTGGCTCAGCAGCGGTTGGCGAAGATCAAACTCGATGGAGATCCGCCTCATTATGCGCTGCTCGATCGTGTAACGCCGCTGGCCACTGGGACGAAAGTTGCCGCCGAAGAGCTTCCTGCCGACGATCTCCGAGTACAGAAAGCGCATTTGCTCGAGAATGGCGCGTTGTTCGATCTTGCAGTTCGCGAACTGAAAGCCGCCGAGCAGGAAGACCAGGGGAATTGGGCGAATGCGGAAATCGTCCGCATGTACGATGAGGCGGGACGTTACGATATCGCCATCGAAGTTCTCAAGCGCGCCGTGCCGGATTATTTCGCGGTGGATTTATCGAGCCTGCCGCGTACCTATTGGGAAGCTTTGTTCCCCAAGCCTTATTGGCCAGATCTCAAGAAGTTTTCCGAGGCCAACAATCTTGATCCTTATCTTGTGGCATCTTTGATTCGTCAGGAGTCGGAGTTCAATCCCAATGCCGTCTCGCACGCCAACGCGGTAGGTCTGATGCAGCTTCTGCCGAAAGTAGGCAAAGGCGTCGCAAAGCAGCAAAAGCTTAAACGTTTTACCACCGCACAACTGTTTACCCCCGCGATAAATCTCCAGTTAGGGACGCATTATTTCCGTGGCATGGTCGATCAATACGGGGCTTTTGAATATGCGCTGGCCGCCTATAACGCCGGAACCAACCGCGTCGACGATTGGCGGACAATCGGGAAGTATCGCGATCCCCAGGAGTTTGTAGAATCCATTCCGTTCACCGAGACGCGCGAGTATGTGCAGGCGATTTTGCGGAATGCGAATGTGTACCGGCAGTTGTATGGTGCGCCGTAACAACTTCGAATGCCATTGCGTAGACAGCGTCGTAATCTATTTCAAATTCATCTCCCTGTCATCCTGAGCGCAGTGAGTCTGCTCGGCACGAGCGGACTCACGGAGTCGAAGGACCCCTACGATCGGCAGTCTGCTTGGGGTAGGGGTCCTTCGACTCCGTAGACGTTCACTACGTGAACGCCTGCTGCGCTCAGGATGACAAGGGTTGATATTTCGGAAAAGAAATACTGCGCAACTAGGTGGCGCTGGCGGGCGTTTTCGCAAATAAAATCTCCACTAACAACAACCCAGCGCCAACCACAATCGCGCTGTCTGCAACATTGAATGCCGGCCATTCATACGTGCCGATGTAGAACAGCAAGAAATCCACAACCTTCCCGCTGAATAACCGGTCCCACAGATTTCCAATCGCGCCGCCCATGATCAGAGCCAGCCCGATGCCGGTGGTCGCCATGGCGTGCCGGCTGCGCCAAAGCATGACCGACACAATCACGAGAGCGACGATCGAAAACACTACCAGCAAACCGGCTTTCCATTGTGAATGCGAATCGGCGAACAAGCCAAACGCAGCCCCGCGATTTTCCAGGTGAGTGAGATAAAAGAACCGTGGAATGATCGGTATGCTGTTGTGCAGGACAATATCTTTAGCGACCAAACGCTTGGTGTAGCGGTCGAGAGCAACGATAGCAAACGCGATCAGGAAATGAATCTTGCGCATGATGGATGGTGATTTACTCAGCAGCCTTGGTGGCTTCGAGTTGCTTCAGCACTGGGCTACACCGTTCGCATACCGTGGGATACGCCGCGTCCTCGCCGACGAAAGTTGAATAGTTCCAGCAGCGATCGCATTTCTGTCCCACTGCATTACTTACTTGGATGCCGGCGCTTCCGTTTCCAGCCGCCCCCTTCTGTAACGAGACAGACGACACAATAAACAGAAACCGCAATTCATCTTTGTGCCGCGCGAGAACGGAATAAACCGGATCGGCCGCTTCAATCGTCAGTTGTGCTTCGATCGCCTTGCCAATGATCTTTTGCGCGCGGGCTTCTTCGAGGACTTTCAAGACTTGTTCGCGTACCGTTCGCAGGATCTTCCAGTCTTCTCGTTGAGCTGGATCGTCAGCGGCGGTTTTGCTATCCCCAAGAATGTCAGCGGCCGTTGGGAACTTTTCGAAATGGACGCTCTCGCCGCGGCCCACAGCCAGAGGCAAATAGCCCCAGACTTCTTCACAGGTAAAGCTGAGGATCGGCGCCAGCAAACGAACCAATGCCTCGCCAATGCGCCAGAGAGCCGTTTGCGCGGACCGGCGTCCGGGAGAATCCGGAGCATAGGTGTATAGGCGGTCTTTCAGGATATCGAAATAAAATGCGCTAAGCTCAACCACGCTGAAATGATTGATTCTTTGATAAATCTTGTGGAATGCGAACTCTTCATACCAGCGCGTAACGTCCGCTGAGAGCTGGCAAGTCTCGCGCAACATGTATTGGTCGATCTCTTCTAGTTTCTCAAACGGCACTGCATCACGCTGCGGATCGAAATCATACAAATTACCCAGCATGTTCTTAATGGTGTTACGGATCTTGCGATAGTTTTCCGCAACCCGCTGCATCAATTCTTCCGAACCCACCATGTCCTCGCGGAAGTCGACAGATGCAACCCACAAGCGCACGACCTCGCCGCCAAAACGTTTGGCGATGTCCACGGGATCGACATCATTGCCGCGCGACTTCGACATGGCCTGTCCTTTTTCGTCCAGCGTCCATCCGGGCGTCACAACGCCTGCGTAGGGAGGTGTTCCTTGCTTCCCCATGGCGCATAGCAGGGCAGATTGAAACCATCCGCGAAACTGATCGGCGCCTTCCAGGTAAAGATCTGCCGGCCACGGATATGATGGCTCGCCAGCCCGCAAAGACAGATAACTCGCACCTGATTCCAGCCACACATCGAAGATGTCCATTTCTTTCTTGAACGTCGTGCAGGGACAATACTGACATTTCGTTCCGGCAGGCAGAATCGTGTCGGATTCCGGCGTGTACCAGGCGTCGGCGCCAGCTCGCGCGAACAATTCGGTGACTTTGCGGTTGATCGCAGGATCGTTCAGCGGCTTGCCGCAACTTTCGCAGAGGAATACGGCAATCGGAACGCCCCACACGCGTTGCCGCGAGATACACCAATCGGGACGCCCCGAGATCATGTTGTTCATGCGCTCTTCGCCCCAGGACGGGTCCCACTTTACTTTCTTGATGTCCTCAAGCGTGCGGCTCCGCAAGGTACCGCCATGCTCCATGGGTGAATCCATCGCAATGAACCACTGCTCGGTAGCACGAAAAATAATCGGATTATGGCAACGCCAGCAGCAAGGATATTGGTGCTCGAGCTTGCCGGACGCCAACAGCGCGCCGCGCTTCTTCACTAATTCGATGATGACGGGATTCGCTTCCCAAACTCGCAGTCCGTCGTATTCCGGAAGACCGTTGCGCAGGATGCCGCGCTCGTCGACGTTGCTAGTGGCATCGAGGCCATACTTTGTGCCGGTAACGAAATCCTCTGCACCATGCGATGGCGCAGTGTGGACAACGCCGGTCCCGGTATCCATGGTGACGTAGTCGGCAAGCACGCCAAGAATCTTGCGATCGAGAAACGGATGCTGAAAGTTCAGTCGCTCCATCCTGCGGCCAGGAAATCGAGCCAGCACAGAATCTGGATCGAGTGACACCGTATCTTTCACGTCGGCTTGCACGTTTCGAGCAAGCCGTTCCGCAACGATGAAAACCTCATCCGGATTCTCGCTGTCCGGGATCGCGACATACTCTTCCGTCGGATGAAACGCCACCGCCATGGAGGCGGGCAAGGTCCAGGGAGTCGTCGTCCAGATGATGGTGGAAACTTTTTTGCCCTTCAGTGCCGGATCGACCTTCTCCGGATCATCCAGCAGGGAATATTTCACCCAGACAGTCGGGCTGGTTTTGTTTTCGTATTCAACTTCCGCTTCCGCCAGCGCAGTCTTATCGTGGATGCACCAATAAACGGCGCGTAGTCCTTTGTAAACAAATCCTTTTTCGTAGAAAGAAAAGAAGGTATCCAGTACGGTCGACTCGTACTGCGGAGTCATTGTGGAATAGGGGCTGTCCCAACGCCCGAAAACGCCGATACGTTTGAATTGTCCGCGCTGCAAGTCGAGATACTTCTCGGCATATTTGCGGCAGGCCAACCGGACGTCGGTAGCCTGCATTTGCAGCTTCTTGCCGCCCAGTTCCTTGTCGACTTTGATTTCAATAGGCAGCCCATGGCAATCCCACCCGGGAACATATGGAGCGTCGAACCCAGCCATGGTCTTGGATTTGACCACGAAATCCTTCAGACACTTGTTCAGGGCCGTGCCCAGGTGAATGGGGCCATTAGCGTAGGGAGGCCCATCGTGCAGCACATAGAGAGGCGCCCCTTGTCGTTTTTCACGAATCCGCTCGTAAATGCCCATTTCCTCCCAGCGAGCCAGGATTTTGGGCTCATTTTGAGGCAAGTTGGCCTTCATGGGAAAGTCGGTTTTGGGCAGATTTATTGTAGATTTCAGATCGAGCGGCACTCGGTTATTTTTCTCCAAACAATTGATTTACTTCATTATAGGGAGCTTGGATAGGAACGTCCATTGACCGCCCGGAGACGCTGCGGATTAGTACCAAAGGAACCCCAAAAGCAATGTCGCATTTGCGGAAAACAAGTGTACAATTTTGTTCAGAGTAGCGTCTTCGGGCGAATGAGCATCTAAGAGTTGGTGACTAACTCTCGCCGTCCAAGCAACTTGGAGGGCGGATGAGCTCATCAATCTCAGGTAGCTGGGCGTAAGCCTCGTGACTCGGGTCAATTATGGGAAACAGCGAAAACTTCGGAGCCACTCCTCAGACTCAGCCCGAACTGAATCTTCTCGTACCCGCGAGTACATTCGACGAGTCACTACTGAAGTCGCTGTTTGGAAACATCAACGACTTTTTCTTTCCCAAGAAACAGGCGCCCCTGGTTCTTACGTCGAAGCCCATTCCAGTTGCCGATATTTGGGGTTTTTACAATTACAAAAAAAATGGCGCATTCGGTTCAACCGCAGTGCACATTGTGATTATCGCGCTAATCATTTTTGGCACTCTGTGGGTCAAGAGCCGTATTGAGGCTCCCAAGCAAGTTGCGGTTATGACTTTGATCCGGCCTGACGATGTGCCGGTCCTGCCGCCGTCCAAGACGAAGGTCGGTGGCGGCGGGGGTGGTGGAGATCGCGACAAATTGCAAGCTGTCAAAGGTAAACTGCCGAAGCTGGCGATGGAGCAGATCACGCCTCCGGCGGTGGTCGTGAGAAACGACCATCCTAAATTGGCCGTGGAGCCTACTGTAGTCGTTCCGCCTCAAATCAAGATGGCTAGCAACATGCCAAACATTGGTGATCCCATGTCGCACCTGCCGTCCGGACCTCCTTCGAACGGGACTGGTTCGGGTTCTGGAATCGGCTCTGGTTCGGGTGGCGGCGTAGGGGTTGGCGCGGGCCCGGGCGTCGGAGATGGGCGTGGCGGTGGAGTGGGCGGTGGCGTTTTCCGCGTTGGCGGCGGGGTCTCTGCGCCTAAGGCAACGTTTGCTCCGGATCCGGAGTACTCCGAGGAAGCGCGTAAAGCGAAATACCAAGGAACTTGCGTGTTGTGGCTAATCGTGGGACCGGATGGTCATCCACGGGACATTCGCGTGTCGCGCACTTTGGGATTAGGACTTGATGAAAAAGCAATCGAAGCTGTCAAGAATTGGAAGTTTGAACCTGCCATGAAAGATGGCAAACCTGTAGCCGTTCAGATCAATGTGGAAGTGGACTTCCGCCTTTACTAGCATTCTTGCGAACCACCAGTAGGTGCTGCACCACCCGCTTGCTGAAGCCCAATCTCTCGTACAAATCAATCGCACGTTGATTGTCCGCTGCCACGTGGAGGAGCGCGACTTCACCCCGTTTGTGAATTCCTGCAATGACCGCGCTGATGAGTGCCGCCCCGTATCCCTGGCCGGCGTGTTCGGGATGAGTGCACACTGCGCTGACCTCGGTGTATCCTGGAAGCTTCAAGCGTTCACCCGCCATGGCGACCAGGCGTCCTTCACGGCGAATTCCCAAGTACGTACCTAACTCGCGGGTTCGTTTTCCGAACGGTCCCGGCTTAGTGAGTTCGGTGAGCGCCAGCATTTCCGGGACGTCGGCCTCTCCCAGTTCTATGTAATCCCGCCGCAACAAATCTAATCTGCGGCCATCGTGCAGCATCTGAAGCAGCGGAATCGCTCGGATTACCTCTAATTCCAGACCATGAGGCGGCTCGCTGGGAGCGTCCAGAAATAGAGCTACCGAGCCGTTGGCAGGGAGCAATCCGGCAAGTGCTTTGAAGCCCTCGGTCCCTTGTTCGGAAAAAGCCCCAAGCGCTGTGACTTCGTGCGGAAACCTTTTGGCCGAACCGTAGGATTCGGCGAAGCGGGACTCGGTTGTGGTGAGCGCCTTCCAGATGATGTTGTGAAGTGGATGCATGCTTGTTTCAGAATAAGTGCGGTTGGAGTTGGCCGCTATCCGAATCTTGCGTTTGAACACAATTAGAGTCCGAGAGTTATTCCTTCAAATCAACGTGTTCCACGTCCTCAATCGGCCGGCCCAGAAACCGGGCTCCGAGCCGCCGGAATTTCTCTACCGAATCGGTGGCGAAAAATTTCAGTCGCGGCAATTTGCGTCTCTCTTCTTCGCTGGCAACTGGCAATGGCGCTCGACGTAGCAAATCACTCACGACCTGGGCGGTCGAGTCAGCGGAGTCGACGATCGTGACATTCGCCGGAGCTGCTCGCCGCAAAATCGGCTTGATGAGCGGATAGTGAGTGCAACCCAAAACCAGGACATCGGCAGCTTGAAAACTGTCGCTGAAGACCTCATTGAGATAGATCCTTGCGATCTCCTCCGTGACCGAGTGGTCGACCCATCCTTCCTCGATCAGAGGAACCAGCAAGGGGCATGCTTTTTCTCTAGCTTGAATGCCCCGCGATTGCAAAGCTTTCAGGTAAGCGTGGCTAGTGACGGTAGCTTCGGTCCCGATGACCACCACTTTCCGATTCTTGCTCGCTGCCAGAGCACCTTCGGCGCCGGGTTCGACAACACCCACTACTGGCACGCTCGCCGCCACAGTGATTTTTTCCAGCGCCAATGCGGTTGCCGTATTGCAGGCGATTACCAGCAATTGCGCGCCGTGCTGTTCCAGAAAGTGTGCAGCTTCCACGGCATACTTGGACACCGTTTCGGCGGATTTGGATCCGTAAGGAAGACGAGCGGTATCGCCAAAGTAGAGGTAATCGGCTTCCGGAATACGTTCAAGTAATGCTTTAAGGACGGTAAGGCCACCGAAGCCGGAATCGAATACGCCGATACAGGGTTTACGGACTGTCATGCGGTCAGCTAACCCGGTCCGCTTTTGATGTAGAGATACCCGCAAATTCGCTAGTTCGTCCGCAGCATGGCCCCGGCGGAATGGGCGCTCCGTGGGGGCACGTGCGAGGATGCCCGAGGAAGGCGCAGATCTTGTCGGTCGCCTCGGGCGAAAGAATGTGCTCGAATTTACAAGCTTGCTGCTCGATTTCGGATTCACTATCCAAGGCCAGGCTGTCGGTGAAAAGCCGTTCCGCGAGCCGGTGACGGCGGATGATGTCGGCGGCACGTTGCCGGCCGCGTGGCGTGAGTTCGACAATCATGCTGCCATCGCCGATCGAGACTCCGGTCGGCTTGAGCGCATCGTGACAGGGATTCACAAAAACTTTGTGATTGTGGGGCTCGGGCGGATGCGGACGGGTGGTGAGGAATCCGAGGTCGGCCATCTTTTCGACTGCGATGCTTACCGGCAGCGCGCCGTGGACTTCCATGTGTTCGATCTCGGCAATTTCGCCGTGTTCGTCGAGGGCCCAAAGCTCTTCCAGCACTTCATCGAACTGTTCTTCATCGGCCATGGCGAAAACTTCCTGTACTGCAATCTTGCCATGATGCAATTCGATGCGGCGGTCGGCCAGGCGCGCCACTACGGGATCGTGCGTCACCATCACGATGGTGCGTCCCTGGCGGTGTAATTCGCGGAGAAGCCGCAGTACGATCTCTTCGTTCGCCGCGTCGAGATTTCCCGTTGGCTCATCGGCAAGCACAATGCGGGGATCGTTAATCAGAGCGCGCGCTATGCAAACGCGCTGCTGCTCGCCACCGGAAAGCTGCGAAGGCAAGTGATTTGCCCGAGCTCTTAATCCCACGCGATCCAGTGCTTGCAGGGCTTCCTGTTCGTCCGTCATGCTGTGAAAATATTGTGCCAGCATGACGTTTTCCAGCGCGGTGAGGTAGGGAATCAAATGAAATTGCTGGAAGATGAACCCGATTTTCTCCGCCCGTACCCGGTTCAATTCGGCGTTCGAAATGGTCGCGACGTTTTCGCCGTCGAGCCAGATTTCACCTGAGCTGGGACGATCGAGACAGCCGATAAGATTGACCAAAGTCGACTTGCCGGAGCCAGAAGGCCCCATGATCGCAATCCATTCACCGGGAGCCATGCTGAGCGAAAAGTCGTCGAGCGCGCGAATGGTTCCGCCGCTGGCTTCCGCCTGCGCGGGATAAACCCGGGACACGTTTTTGAGTTGGATCAAATTATTCGCCCTTCAAGATCATAGCTGGCTGGACGCGCCGCAGCAAAGAAATTGGCACTAGGGCGGCGATCAGGGCCACAGAGACGCTGCCCGCCAAAACTACCGGGAATACGCTAAGACGGGGCATCACTGGAGCGTTAAAGTTGGCCCGGCCGATCCATGCGGCAACGCCAATGCCGATGCCGAATCCGATCACCGCTCCGACCACTCCCAGCGCCGCAGCTTCGCCGGCAAAGAAGCCGCTGATCAAGCCTTCCGAGGCGCCCAAAGCTTTCATGATGGCAAAATCGCTGCGCCGGTCGAAGACCCATCCCATTAGCGTAGCGAGAACGCAGACCGAAGCAGTGAGGATAATGAGAATTGCCGCTGCCAGTAGCGTGGCTCGCGTTGTGCCCAACACCTGTGCTTCGCTCTCCATGATCTGGCGCACCGGGCGGACATTTGCAGTCGGCACTGCTGCTTCAAGCTGTTTGGCGATTGCGTTGACTTCTTCCGCAGATCCGGAGGCAGCGACCTCAATGGTGCTCGGAGTCACCGCCGTCCAGGCTTCAAAATCGTGCAGCGAAAGATAAATGCGCGCGTCCTCGCCGGCACCGGTTTGCAGGGTGCCTGTTTGCGTCAGGTGGATTGTGCGTCCCGCGAAACTCAGATCAAACGGTTGGCCCTGAGGATTGATGATCGCCACAGCCTTGGCGCCAATTAGGGCCTCGTTCGGTGCATCTGGCCACTGGCTCACCGACCACCAGGAATTAAGTCTACGCACTTGATCGAAATCGGTTCCGGAAACTACGACTGATCTTCCATCGGGTGTCCGGGCTACGACATATGCGAATGGAACGGCCAGGCCGCGATTCCCGAGGGTGGCATTTACCGTCGGCAAGACGTTGACCGGAAGAGCTTGATCGTCGCGGGCGACGATCACAATATTCGCACCGTAGTTGCGGAATTCCTTGCGCAGCTTTACCTGCACTTCCACGTAGAGATTCAACATAGCGGTGGCCACTGCAGCTGCGACCGTCATGGCCAGGAGGGCGGAGGTGGCGCGGCCGCGGCGAAGAACGGCCGCCCGAAACAGCATGCGGAGGAACATTGAACGATGTGGCGCTGCCGACCTACGCTGCGCAACTTGTTTCGCGGAATCGTGCGTGGGCCGGAAACTCATGCTTCGCCCCGCAGCGCATAAACGGGATCGAACATTACGGCGCGTCGAATCGCGACGGCGCTGCCGGCGAAAGTTATCAGAATCGCGATCGCCAGAATGACGGGGAACAGCACGGGCTGAATCGTAATGTCCGAATTGAAGATCGAGTGGCCGATTCGATGCGCCAGTAAAGTGCCGCCCAGAAAGCCGAGCACACCACCAATGAGGGCCAGGAGGGTGGCCTCCACAAAAAAGATTGTTGCTACGGCGGTTTTGCCCGCGCCCAGCGCTTTCATCAATCCGACCTCATGGCGGCGTTCGAAAATTGCCGTCGCCATGGCTGCGGAAACCGCAAGAGCAGAGGAAAACAGCGCTGCCAGAGTAATCAGCAGCATCAGTCCTTTAATTCGCGAAAGTATCGGGCCCTCGGTCTGCTCCACCTGGCGGATCTGTCCGGCATGCGAGAAGGGAATCGCTTCCTGCAACTGATATGCGATTGACTGCGCGTAGGGCGAGCAATACCAGCGGTCATACATAGGGCCACTCAAAGTCTTGGGATCGCGCCGCGCGAATGCGTCTTCAGGCTTGGTCAAAGCGCTCACGTAAACCTGGCGTACGGCACCGGGCTTGCCGAGAATTTTCTGCGCCAGTTTCAGAGGCGCCACAATCTGGTCGTCCTCGATACCGCCCGTGGAAAGGATTCCAGAAACGATATATGGTCCACCCGCGATGGTGACGGTAGCTCCCGGCTGTTTTGATATTTTCGCGGCGAGTCGCTCGCCCAGCAAAACATTCTGCGAATCGTCCGATGGCCATTCGCCAGAAACTCGCCATGAGCCATTGGTCGAACGCACCCCGGTAACGAAATTGTCTTTGCCGTAGGTGAACGGTTTGGAAAAATAGGTGCCCAGCAAAGTCACTTCCTGGGAAATATTGGGCCCGTCCAGCTTGACGTTCACCGGCAACATGGGTGCGAAGCCGAGAATGGCATTTCGCCAGAATGTGCTCTTGATCTTGGGGAGATCGGCCTCGTTCAGGAATGCGCCATCGGATGGCGGTTTCAAGTTCACGCCGCCGATTTCAAGATCCAGAGTGTCTTCCTGGGGAGTGACGAGAATGTTCGCGTGGTTCCTGCGCAGCTCGAGGCTGATCTTGTCCCCAACGTCGGTGGCCACGCCGATCATGGCGGTCGCCACTCCCACTCCCAGAGAGATCGCCAATCCAGCCAATAATTTGCGTCGCTTTTGCCGCCGGAAGGACTCGTAAACGAGGCGTACGAACATGAGTTATTGCTGGAACATGCGGGTCCCGGCCGCGATGTCCGCCTCCTTGATGACAACTTCGTTGGAGACGATTTCGGCATCGAGCGGCACGGGATTGCATCCGCCCTTCATGCCTATGGACTGCGGATTTACCGGGGCAGCGCAGTTCTTACAAACCACCCCATTAGTCCCCTTATAGAAGCCCATGCCGCCGCAGATTTCGCAAGCGTCGAACACCGTGGCGACTTTGCCGTCTGGTTTCTGGTAAAGCCAGAAACGTACCGTCGTGCCACTTTCATTGGCAGAGTAGCGGTGAAGATCGCCATCGGAGACTTGGGCCAGGGGAATCCTGACCTGTCCGTTCCGGAACACGACTTCCGTCGCCGGCGACACCGCGCTTAGGCTTTTTGCATAGATGAATTCGGCAGTTACCAGAAAAATAAAAACAAACGAACTGACGTAAACCGAGGCCATCCACAGGCGTTCCCGCCGCGCGCTCCACAACGCTTTGCGGCGGGCCGCCGGAGAATCGGGTAAGGCTGCCGGTTCTCGCCGTTTAACCTCCAACAGCACCATGAACGCGGCCAGGGCAACGATCGTCACAAAGAAGAATAAATCGTTGCGGACAATGGGGCCGATAATTGCCATCTCCCGTTTGGATGACCAGAGCACGCCGCTTTCGGAAAGTTCATGCAGTCCGGAGACCAAAAGCTGGGCCGCCACGAAGAACAGGATTCCAGTCGTCACGCGAAAGAACTTTTGCAGATTAATCCGGACGCTGCCTTTGACGAACATCACGCCAAACAGCACAGCGACAATGACCCCCGACAAAGTGCCAATGAAGCTGAGCAGTTCGCTGGAATTGAGAGACACTGCAGACAGGATCAAAACTGTTTCCGCGCCTTCGCGCAGAACCATGAGGAAGACAAATAAGAACACTCCAACGGTAGATCCGCGCTCCGCCAGCGCGCCTAGTTTTCCTTCGATCTGGCCCTTCAGCTTGCGGCCGGCGCTCATCATGAAAACGATCATGCTGACGACGAAAAATGCGGCGGCCAGCATGATCCAGCCTTCGAAAATGTCTTCGTTCCAATGCATCCGGGAAAGAATTAGAGCAACGCCAATGCTCCCGGCAAACGCGGAAATCAGGGCGGCATAAACCGTTTTGCGCAAGTCAGGCCGGCCGATCTTAGTCAGATAGGCGAGGGTGATTCCGACGATGAGGGCGGCTTCCACACCCTCGCGCAAAGTGACTATAAAGGCCTGCAACATCTAAAAAGGCGCTCCCGCCATTTTGAAAATGAATTTCAATTTCAATTAGTCAAGGATAGTCTTCCGCAGTAGCGAGGTCAACGAATTGGAGGCCCAACGGCAGTGAGTAGGCCTCCAATTGCGTGGAAAGCGCCCTGCGCGGCGAATGCTTACAAGCGCTTCAGAAACTGTTGTGCCTTCTGTAAATCAGGGAATAATTTTTCTTCCGCCTGGAACTCGGAGGGATGAACGCAGCGGCGGCTTCCCCGCAATTTCACGGGATGTTTGAGATGCAGCATTTCGTGATAAACGATGTAGTCGACGGCATAGCGGGGGACCCGTGGGTGATCGAATATCCGGCTGACTACAATGGCGTTGTGGGCGGGATCATAGTGGCCCAGTCGATTGCGCGCGAGATCTTTGCTCCAGGTCAGGAGCGGGCGGCCAAGCAAACCGCGGAAGAATCGCGTATTTAAATCGTCGAAAACTTCCTCCAGATTGTAAGCGTGGCCTTGCGCCGGCACGATGCGTTTCCTTCCGCGGATCTGCCGAATCAGGCGCGCCTTCCCAGTAAGATCGTTGCTGGAGACGTAACGCCGGTAGCGGGCGGCATGCCCGGATCGATGGGTTTGCGGTACATCTTGGCTAACAGAATGTGGGCGATGGCCCGTAGCACTGTTTCGGGCGCACCCTCCAGCAGGTCCGACAGACGTACAAAAAGCTTCCCCTGACGAAGGCGAATGGTGTTGCTGATGTTAGCGTAAGCAAAATATCGGACGGACAGCTCCTGAGGCGGCGCTGTCGGGCGCAGCTCACTATGCGTTTCCCGAAAAATATGCATGAGCCGTTCGTTTGCGCTCGTGCAGACTTGAGATGCAAGCCCGGTCAACGTTCCCCCGCTGGAGTATTTTTGGTGGGCCTGTTGTGCTTGGCAGCTTCGTCCTGTTCGGCTAATAGCTGGCGGTGGTCCTGGGCGCTGGCGTCAACTGTGTCGAGTGCATTGTTAAGCAGGAAATCGTATTTCTGAGTTTCGGCCGGAAGGGCAGTAGCCGAACCCTTTAGGGCCCGCAGTTTGGCCTGGAATTCCGTGTCGGCATCGATCACGATTTTCAAGGTCTTCCGAAGATCAGATTTGCGGTCAGCATAGGTATCCACGTTGTCGTTCAGTTCATCGTAGACATCCAAAAAATCCTGTAGCCGATCATGCGTCTGCTGCGCCTTGTCAGTCACCTTAGGATCGGACCGCGCCTGTTCGATGGCATCTAGACGTGTTCGGGCAAACTTGATGTATAGCTTGAGGCGCAATTCGGGATCCTGCGCGGTATCTCGAAGCTGATCGATTTCCAACTGATTGAGCGGATCGCGTCGCCGGTCGGCCTTCGCAAGAGTACTGAAAATGAAAGTGCACAATAAAATCGACATTCCGAAGCGCAGGAACTTGTTGTCTACGTTCCTCATCTTTTGCCCTTGGGAAACATGCGCGACAACAGATCAGTTCGGAGTCCTTCCAGATGATCGACCGCCGCTTGCAGGGAAGCTTGCTCCTCGAAGGCCACAGTACGTTTAACATCGCGCAGCTTCTCGGCCATTTTGCGCATGGCAATCTCGGTGTCTTTTAATCGCTTTCCAGACTTCGTGGATGCATCATGGGCTTTGTCGGCGTAAGCCACAAGGTCTTTCACCGCGGACTGAGCTTCATCGGCATTGCCGGCAGTATATAACTGGTCAGCCGACCTCAACTCGATGCGCGCAGCTTCGGTATATAGGGCGGGCTGATCTTCAATCCGAGCAGCCTCCGCCCGGGTTAGCAAGTGTTTAAGCGCCTCGTCCCGCTCAGCGCACACTCCGATTGACGCAATCAGGAGCAGGCTGAAAATGAGTACTCTAGAGAACATAAAACTTCACTTCTTCGGTTCGATCGCAATCAGTCGATGACGCGCCTGCCACTCCTGGTCGGGAAATGTTCCGTTCGCGACTTCCAAAAACCGATGATAGTTTGCCGCCGCGTTTTTGTAATCCTTCAAATGATCGTAGGCGCTGGCTCGCATAAAAAAACTGATCGGAATTTCTGGGAGAAACCTTGCGCGTGCATCCGCCGCCCGAATTGCCAGCTCGTAATCCTTGTTTTCTTCGGCCGCAACCGCCAGATCGCCGTATGCTGCCCCGAAATCTGGCTTTAGCTTCACGGCCGCCAAAAACTCCTTTTCTGCCGCGGGAAACTTGCGCTGCTGCAAATAGTTCTTGCCCAGGCCTTCGTGCAAATCGAAATCATTAGGCTTCGCCTGGAGCAGGGACTGATAGAGAGCCTGCGCCAGATCATATTTCCTGGCGTTGGTATAGAGATCCGCCAGGTCTCTTTGCAGGCCGGCATCGCTGGGAGCAAGCTTCAACCCTGCCTGCATTTCGGCGATGGCATCATCATTTTTTCCCGCCGCAGCCAGCATGCGGCCGAGTTGCATGTGCGCCGCCGCGTCCTCGGGATGTAGGGCAATTAGTTTGTGCAAAACCTCGCCGGCTTCGGCAAAACGTTGCCCCCGCATATAGATGTTCGCCAGGCCAGTCAAAGCGTCCCCGGATTTTGGGTCGATTGCCAACACTTGCTTGTATTCCTGCTCGGCATCCGCGAATCGATTCTGTCCTTCGAGCAAAGGCCCAGCCGATAAATGCGGTTCCGGATCCTGCGGTTGCAGCAACGCGGCCTGATGATAAGCATCAATCGCTTCTTCCGGTTTGCCGGCCTCGAGCACGTGCGCCAGAGATAACCAGGCACGGGCTTTGCCTTCGTCCACTTGAGCGCTGGGTTTCAATTTGGTCGCGGCGCGAAGATAAACTTCTGCGTCGGGTTGGTGAGCGGCAGCCAGAGACAGCCCAAGATTCAGGTTCGATTCGAAGATGTCAGCCTTGGCAGCGACAGATTTGCGATAGGCGGAGATGGAATCGTCGTTCTTCTCCAGCTCATGAAACACGAAACCGAGATCGAACCACGCCTGATAGTTATTGGGGTTTGCGCCGACTACCTTCTGCAGCAGCGGTTCGGCGCCCGCGTAGTCTTTTTTTTCGATGGCCGTTTCCGCCTGAACGAGCTCGAGCGGAAAGTCCGGATCTTGCTCACTCACCTTGTGGTGACGGACCGTTTTCCCGGTGTTCTGTGCATGGGAAGGGGCCGGGACGCAAAGCACGAGAGCCGCGATGGTGATAGGCACGGCACCACGCACGGCGAATATTTTTCTACTTCCGGCCATTGGAACGCGAGGCCCCATTTCCGTTCAGGATGCGCGCCAGAAATTTTCCAGTGTGAGAATTCGGCAGCTTGGCAATCGCTTCCGGCGTCCCTGCGCCAACGATGTAACCACCTCGCTGGCCGCCTTCAGGACCCAGATCGATCACCCAGTCTGCAGTCTTGATCACTTCCAGATTGTGCTCGATCACCAGAATCGAGCCCCCTGCGTCGATTAGACGCCGGAAAACCGAAAGTAGTTTGCTGACATCGTCAAAGTGCAGGCCGGTCGTGGGTTCGTCGAGAATATATAAAATGCGGCGCTTTCGGCGTGGAATGTCACCGTTTATGGGACGCCCGATTTCTCGTGCCGCCGGCTGCAGGTGTGCAGCCAACTTCATACGCTGCGCTTCGCCGCCGGAAAGCGTGGTCGCCGATTGTCCCAGACGCAGGTAGCCGAGCCCAACTTCTTCGAGCACGCGCAACTTCTCAACAATCTTCGGCGCTCCGGTAAAGAACCCCAGTCCTTCTTTCACGGTCATCGCCAGAACGTCATGGATATTCTTGCCGTGATAGCGGACTTCGAGCACTTGCGGCTTGTAACGCGCGCCTTTGCACTCTTCACAGATCAATTCCACATCGGCCAGAAATTGCATTTCTACAGTGACAGTGCCATCGCCCTGGCAGGTTTCGCAGCGTCCACCGGGAATGTTGAAGGAAAAATGCCCGGCAGTGAATCCGCGCTTATGGGATTCGGGCAGGGAGGCGAACAGTTCCCGGATTCCGTCGAACGCTTTAATGTAGGTCACCGGATTCGATCGCGGCGTGCGGCCCACGGGAGATTGATCGACCAGCACCACTTCATCAATGAACTCGTCGCCTTCCAGTTGCGTCCATGAAGCTCCGGGCATCGCGATGCCGGTAGTTTGCCGCTTGGCAGTGGCGAGCGCCTGATACAAAACATCGTGCAACAAGGTGGATTTGCCGGAGCCGGAAACGCCTGTGATGGCCACAATCATTCCCAGCGGAACCACAAGATCCACGTTCTTTAAATTGTGTGCTCGCGCGCCGGAAATCTTGATTTGTTGAACGCCCGGTTGGCGTCGAACTGTAGGCAACTGAATCCGCAACTCATGCGAAAGATAGCGCCCGGTCAGAGAACCTGGCATCTTTTGAATTTGTTCAAAAGTCCCGGCCGCGATAACCTTTCCGCCGTTTTCTCCCGCGCCCGGGCCGAGATCGAGGATCGTATCGGACGCGGCCATCACATCAGAATCATGTTCGACCACGAGGATTGTGTTTCCCAGATCGCGCAAGTCATGCAGGATTTTAATTAGCCGATGCGTATCTCGAGGATGCAATCCGATCGACGGCTCGTCCAGCACATAGAGAGTCCCGACCAGACGCGATCCCAGTGAGGTTGCCAACTGAATGCGCTGCGCCTCTCCGCCAGACAGTGTTGATGAAAGTCGATCCAGCGTGAGGTATTCCAGTCCTACATCGTTCAAGAAGCGGAGCCGCTCCTGGATCTCCTGCAAAAGCTTTTCGGCAATTTCTGCCTCTTGAACGGTCAATTCGATCCCGGAGAAAAATGTCAGGGCCTCTTCGACTGTCATGCTCGATACTTCGCAAATATTTTTGCCCTTGATCTTCACCTGCCGGGCTTCCACTCGCAGCCGGAAGCCATTGCAGGCCGAGCATAGAGAATATCCACGATAGCGGCTTAGAAACACTCGCACATGCAGCTTGTATTTCTTTCGCTCCAGATGGGCAAAGAAGCCGCGGACGCCTTCGAAATCGTCGTTGCCTTCGACGATTAATCGCCGTCGCTCAATATCAAGTTCTCCCCAGGGCACATCCAGCGGAATTCTGGCCTGGCGGGCAAAGCGCTTGAGTTCGGTGAACAGAGGTTTGTACTTTGGCTTTGTCCACGGCTCGATGGCGCCGTCATTCAGGGTTCTCGAATGATCTGGAATGACCAGGTTCAAATCGAAGTCGATAGTATTTCCGAAGCCCTGGCACTTTGGACATGCGCCGTACGGATTGTTAAACGAGAACAGGCGCGGCTCCGGCTCCTCGTAACGAAGGTCGCAGAGTTTGCACTCAAACCGCTGCGAGAAACGCAGGCGTTTGACGGGTTCGCCATCGCGAGGTGCAGTTTCAAAAGTTACCTCTCCGGCTTCGCGATAGCTGATCTCGACTGCGTCCACGATACGAGCCCGGCTTCCGGCGGAAACCACCAGGCGATCCACCAGAAAAAATACCGGCTCCGAAAAGTTCACATCCAGCAAAGATTCCGGCGTGGAAAACTCAAAAATCTGGCCGTTCTGATAGAGCCGATTGAATCCGCGAGTTCGTAGTTCAAGCAGCCGGGCTTTGAGCAGATCGGAAAGCGGCCCCGGTCCGGAAGCTGGCTTTTTCTTGCCGGTTCGAGCTTTCTTCTTTTCAGGCCCGGACGGGAGGGCGCTCTGGCTTTGCAAAGGAAATAGTGCGTTCAGCCGCGTGCCTTCGCCCAGCGAAAGCACCGCCGTAGCGACTTCATCGACGGTGTCCTTCTTAACTTCTGCCCCGCATTGCAAGCAGTATGTCCGGCCCACGCGGGCAAAAAGCAATCGCAGGTAGTCGTAAATCTCGGTAGCAGTCCCGACCGTGGATCGCGGATTGCGCGTCGTGTTCTTCTGCTTGATGGCCACCGCAGGCGCGATCCCATCGATCAAGTCGACGTCAGGCTTTTCAATCCGCTCCAGGAATTGCCGAGCATACGCTGAAAGCGATTCGACATAACGCCGCTGGCCCTCGGCATAGATGGTGTCAAACGCGAGCGAGGATTTCCCCGATCCCGACACCCCCGTAACCACCGTCAGGGCGTTGTGCGGGATCTCAAAATCAATGTTCTTGAGGTTGTGTACCCGGGCCCCTCGAACCACTATGGTTTCTGTCGACATCAGCAGGGTATTCGCGTCGCCAGGCTGCCAGACGGCCTAAGAACGGTCAGCGAATCTTTCTATTATAAAACAGGTTGGCGGGTAGTGTTGCGATGCGGTCACGGCATGAATTTCAAAAGCGCAAAAATATAAATCCACAACAACGCCATGAAGTGCCAGTACCAGGCAGTTACATCCACCACGATGTGGAGCTGTTCGAGGGGTTTATGAAGCAACGCTATTGTCTGGGCGTAGAACAATACCAGCAATCCCACCGCTAGATGTACGGCATGGGCCGCCGTCAGCAGATATACAAAAGTAGTACTGGCGCTGCTTGCCATTGAAAATCCGTGGGCTTCCAGCTCACGCCAGGCCAGAAATTGTCCGCCCAGAAAACCGAGCCCCAGGATTACCGTTATAGCCAACCACGGGATGCGGCGTTCATCACCGAGAGAAACTCCAGGAATCGATTGCACCGGTGCTAACACCACGGCGCGCTTTAAGCGCCGCCGCGCGAATTCCATAGTGAGGCTGCTGAGCAGGAGCACGAACGTATTCAACAGGAGCAACCTTATAGGAAGATGCACCCGCATCCAATGCCGAGTGAACTCATGGGAGTATTCGTCTTGAGTGATGACCCGCTGGCGCGCGAGATAGAGCACCGTCAGCAAAAGGAATACAGCCAAAACCGGTACGATCACAAAGATCAATGCCACACGTGCACGTTCCAATCGATGTCCAAAATCCGGGTAGCCATTGTCCCCACTGTCCCCACCGCCGCCATAGGTGGGGGGATTCACGCCTCCGCCGTCCCGGCCGCCGGCCGGTTGCTTTACGACGAGTGTCGGCGACGATGTCACCATGCCAATTTACTTCTTGGTCTTCCCAAAAGTGCGAATGTACTTGACCAGACCATCGATCTCGGCCGCCGTCACCTGGTCGCCGAATGCCGGCATGTTGTTTTTCCCCGCGGAGATCACCTGCTTCAATTGAGCATCAGTCTGGCTTTGAACGTCTTTTCCATGCAGATCGGACGCTTTGAGCTGTTGACCGAGCGTCGTCTTGCCCGTCCCATCGGCGCCGTGGCAAACTACGCAGTGCGACTTGAAGGTATCTTCACCAGGAGAGGACTTGGTTTCGGCAGACAGCAAAGTGAATGCAGCGCACGTAAAGAATAAGACAACTAACGCTTTCCTGCACAAAATTACGTTTCTCGATTTCAATGGCTTGGCTCCGTCCCCGGTCACGATTTGTACGGCCTGCTCATTACATTTATCACAAACTCGAATCTGCTTAATGATAACGTTTAGAGGAGGAACACGGAATGCCGACCAGGAAATCCGGCCAGGGTCACCACGCCCGCTATGATCGGCTGCGCAAGAATTACTGCTTTGCCTGTGGCAATGACAATCCGCAGGGCATGCGCTTGAAATTCGTTTACGATGAAGAAAGCCAGCGCTTCATTAGTCGTTTTCGCCTGGGCAAGCGTTACACCGGCCCTCCCGGACACTGCCACGGCGGTATCATCGCGACCATCCTCGACGACGCCATGGGCAAGGTCAACAAACTCCGCGACGTGGTCGCCCTGACCTCGCAAATGACCGTGAACTACCTTAGGCCCGTGCCTCTGAACCAGTCCCTGCGCGTGGAAGCGCGTGAGTTACGGGTCGAAGGACGCCGGCACACGCACGTCGCGGAGATTCTTAACCAGAAAGATGAAGTATTAGCCCACGGCCAGGGAACCTTCATCGCCATTGACCCAGAAAAAATGTTCGGCAAACGATAGCTATCCGCTCTCAGCTATCAGCTTTCAGCCAAACCCGTTCTAAGCCGGGGTGTTTCCGGGAGGGGTACCGCGAATGATCCATGCGCTGTAAAATAAGACAAGGGTTAGCTGATGGCTGATAGCTGAGAGCTGACAGCCGATTCCAGAAGTCGTTTCCCAGAAAAGAGTCCAAACCATGTCCCAAAACAACGGAAGCTCCACCAGCCTTCGCCTCAAAACCGGCCTCGCCGAAATGCTCAAAGGCGGCGTCATCATGGACGTCACTGACGCTAAACAGGCAGAAATCGCAGAAAAAGCCGGTGCCGTGGCTGTGATGGCGCTTGAGCGCGTGCCTGCGCAAATCCGCGCCGAAGGCGGCGTAGCCCGGATGGCCTCGCCGAAAAAGATTCGCGAGATAATGGCTGTGGTGTCGATTCCGGTCATGGCGAAATGCCGCATCGGTCATTTTGCGGAAGCCCAAATTTTGCAGGAACTCGGCGTCGACTACATCGACGAGAGCGAAGTCCTCACCCCAGCCGACGAAGCCCATCACGTCGACAAGCATGCTTACAAAGTTCCGTTTGTCTGCGGAGCTCGTAACCTGGGCGAAGCGCTTCGCCGCATTGCCGAAGGCGCGGCCATGATTCGCACCAAGGGCGAAGCCGGCACCGGAGACGTGGTCCACGCCGTCAAACACATTCGCCAGATCGTCCAGGAGATGCGAATTCTCACCGTCCTCGGCGAAGAGGAACTCTACGCCAAAGCCAAAGAACACCAGGCGCCATACGAGTTGATCAAAATGGTCGCCAAAGCTGGGAAGCTGCCCGTACCGAACTTCTCCGCGGGAGGCATCGCCACCCCCGCCGACGCCGCTCTGGTCATGCAACTCGGCGCCGAAGCCGTCTTCGTAGGCTCCGGCATCTTCATGAAAGACTCCACCACCTTCGCCGAACCCGAAGAGGCCGCGAAGCGCGCCCGCGCCATCGTGCAAGCCGCAACGCACTTCAACGACCCTAAAGTGTTACTTGAAGTCAGCGCGGATCTGAGTGGGATGAAGGGACTGGCGGTTTCGGGATTGGATGATGCCCAGATGCTTCAGACTAGAGGATGGTAGGACTTCAGGACACGGACAGCTTTGCGACAAGAATCCACATTACGTTCTTCATCGAGTCCATAATCAAGCGCATTGTGGTGTTGTCTATCAATACAAAACCCTTGTGGGCATAGTCGCAACGCAGGTTATAGAGTCGATCAAACCAACTGAGAAGTTGCGGAGCTAGTGCGTTCATTCCGCCAACGATGTATTTTCTGTTTTCGGTTTTCGCATTTGCAGGGACAAACAAGTGCTCAAGACAGCAGTAGATCAATAGAATCTTGGCTCCGACGTCGGGAATCTGCGTAGCGGAACTCAAGATGTCCAAAGTTGGGGCAACATCCTTCATATTCCTTGCGTTCCAAGGATTTTTCAAAAAGGCAAAGATCTTCGCGTGGTCTTGGAAGAATTGTTCGAGTCCCGAGAATGTTCTGCGGTCAAAGTAGGCCTTCGACAACCCGCGATAACCGAACGACCGAAAAAGACATCCGTCAGGAATCTTTGCCCAAGACTCCTGTTTATCCTCATCCCATTTGTAGGCACCTCCAGAGTGATCCCCCAGAAATACGGGAAATGTAGGTGCGATCATCTGCACATCGCTCAGACCAAACCCAATCTGACCGGGATTGATGTAGCCCCCAATCCGAAGAAGATTGAGAAATGTTCGTAGCCACATTGTTGAATACCAATAGCAATAATCTCTTGATCCTAAGCAGCTGAAACCGATAGACGAAGCGGAAAAAAACTCCTTAGCCCGTTTGGCGTCGTACTGGATAAGGTTCGGCTCTAATTGCCTGTGCTTCTCAATCAGATGTTCGCCGTCAAAAAAGCATACGAGTGGAAGACCGACCTTTGCAAATAGCCTTTCAAAAAAAACTTGCGGCGTCATATCCCCAGCCAGGGCAGAGTAAGAACTGACGTGGGCAAGCATAGTGCGTTCTCTAATTCCGGCTTCTAGCTGAGTAATGTGGCGGTCGATAAGGATATCTGAGATCTCGGCTTTTTCTGACCATCGCACAATCGATGCTGAATCGGCCAACAGGGGAAAAATACCGCCGCATCTCTGCCCAAATTCCTTTTCGGTTTTGCTGGCGAAGAGGAGCTTGCACTTGAAGAGAATTTTTACGAGATCTGTTGGCGAAATCTTCAGCCCGGCTTTCTCGAAGGAGTCGAATTCCGCCAGAAGTTCACTGGCCACAAATCGTGGGGTATAAAATTGATCCTGATGATGCTCGCTCAACAACGGCATCTGCATCGACAAGCTACAAGAAAATATCCCACGCTCTACATGCTGGACGGTCAAAATGCTTTTGACCAATGCACCGCCTTCAAAGGTGAACAGGAACTACAGCTGGACGAGACGGTTACTCGCCTTATGGCAGAACACAAGATATCCCCCATGATCGTGGTCGGCGTTGACAGTGCTCACGGGGAAGGTCGCGACCACGAATATGAGGTGTGGAAAGATCCACTCACCGATGCGAACGAAAAAGAACCAAACGGGAGAGAACTTCCCACATTCTTTGGGACTGAACTCATACCGTACGTTTCAGCACGCTACAGAGTCTCTGATGACGCTGCACGCACCGGCATCGGCGGAACTTCCGTTGGGGGCTTTGCAGCGTTGTATGTTGCCCTGAATCGTCCCGATTTATTCGCATTGATCTTAGCCGAAAGTCCAGACCTTTGGCTGGGCAATGGGCAACTCCTGCGCGATACGACGTTGCTCATGCGTGCGCCGGACCGGATATCCATAGGAGTCGGGAGCACCGAATATAACTTCCCACAAAGCAAAGAGTTCTTCGGGCCACTTCGCCTGACCGAGCGAGACGCCGAAGCCGCCACTGTAAGAATGGACCAAACATTGGCATCGAACTTCAGAAAAGCCTTCATCAATCATCCTGCGGTCAGACTGGCAATCGAACCGGGTGCAAACCATAGTGCCCGTTATTGGACTCGCCGCATTCCAGCCGCAATCACATTTCTGTATGGCCAATCCGAGAAAGCTCTAACGGGAACCAAGTAGCTCGGAGTAGGGCCTGGTAAATGCGTTCACTAACCAGGTTAACTTGCAGGCGCGCCTCAACTATTCCGCTTTATCTCCACCAATCAAGTAGGGCTTTTCAATTGTCGAAAAATCGCATTTACACCAACAACCAGTCCCACTCTGTTCCCAAGGGAACGGGCGTCACCTTGGGTCTCTTTAGGCCACCTATTCTAAAGAGATAAAACAACCGTTGGGAGGTTCGATGAGACTGCACAGCGACTAAGGCAAGTTTGCTCGAACTGGAATCAACACGAGTGAGCTCGACGGGCACCTGTCAGCTGGCTCGGCGGTATTTAAAGGGAATTCATAAGCTTACCGGTACGATTTTTGCTTGCCTAGCAAAGCGGGCACGCCTTAGGGGTCATTCATGCTCTGGACTGCCAAACTCGTTCGTGGTGCGGCCGGAAGAATTTTAACCTCCGTCCTCCTAATCCCGAATGTGGTCGAATCTCGTTGATTCGGATTTTTTCGCTTCATAAAGCCCCAAGTGCTCTTATTTACCGATCCCTTAACAGCATTGTGGTAGCATCGGCAGTTTAATTGAGGGGTACTCCTTTTTGCATTTTCGACGCCTGAATGTCTTTTGCTGTTTGTTGTTGCTGATGGGATCTTTGGCAGCCCATGCACAGTACGTGCACACCCAGGGGACTGATGTCGTGGACGGCTCCGGTAAGCCACTCCGTATCCGCGGGATCAGCATGGCAAACTGGTTTGTGCTCGAAGGCTCCTTTTGGGGTTTCGGCGACCGCAGTTCGTCACAAAGTGATATTGAGTGGAACTTCGAAGCTCTTCTGGGCCCCACGCATGCCACGGAGTTTCTTCAGCAGTGGCGCCAGAACTTCGTCTCCAAGGGAGACGTCGATCGCCTCGCAAAAGCCGGATTCAACACCATTCGTGTTCCATTGCACGGCAAAAACTTCAGTACTGACGATGATGAAGGATTCGAACTCATCGACCAGTTGGCCGAATGGTGCCGTCAGGACCATATGTATCTCATCCTGAACTTTGAGTCAGGCGTCGGCGGATTCACGGCAGCCGCGGCGGACGATAGTTCTCAATACCCGTGGCTGCTCAAGGACGCCGGCGAGCAGAAGCGTGTAAACGAACTTTGGAAGCGGGTTGCAAACCACTATAAGAACGATCCGACGATCCTAGGCTACGACCTCTTGAATGAGCCGTTGCTCTGGCCCGGATACCTCACGATGGAGAATCTTGTCGAGCCGGAGTACCGTCGTCTGACGGCGGCCGTCCGCGAGGTCGATCCCCATCACATGCTCATGTTGCAGGCAGCCTGCCATGGCAGCTTCATCGAGTTTGGCAAGCCGTTCGACAACAACACCACCTACGTCTTTCATACCGACACCAACAACCCCACCATGGACTGGATTCAGGAGTTCCTCGACTATCGCACCAAGTGGAACGTACCGCTCTACTCCGGTGAGATCTACGACTCGAAGGTCGACGTGGAAACCGGCCATGTTGAATTGGCTGAGAAGTTCAACATCGGATGGACCATCTGGCCCTACAAGAAGATGGGCGGCGCCGGGCCGTACGTCTTCCCAACTCCTGCTGGTTGGCAAAAGATCGTCCTCTTCGTCCGCCAGACGACCGTCGCCGACAGAAATGCCCTGCGTCCTCCGCAGGACGAGATCGACGCCACCTTCGCTCAGGTCATAGAGAACGAAAAGAACGAGCACGTGGTCGTGCATCCTGAGTTCCTCAAGCTTCCGGGGATCTCTCCGCACTGATGCGTGCGCGTCTGGTCCGCCTTTACGCTCTTTGTAAAGGTGGGAATCATGCTGCCGGAAATCATGGGGTCGAGTATGAATCGAGAATGGAGTTAGAGAGCGGCTCGCAAAATGTAAGGAACAAGCTCTCGGCGTTCGTGGTTCCCACCTTTACAAAAAACGTAAAGGTGGGCCACCCGTCAACACCCGATTGTTGGTGAAATTGCCTGTTTACAAGAATTGAAATATTCCCAAGATGAGGCTCTTATTCGTTTTTGTGACCGGTCTCTTCAAACGGGGAAGTATGAATCGTGACGCATTGCCAAAGCGTGCCGTGTTTCACCCGAACCGCCTTTCATAAAATGCTTTTCAAAAGTGGTCCCGAATCATCATTGAGCCACGCGGAAGCAGAGCCACCAATGAGGCCACAGCTCGGCCATGATCTGGGGCGGCGGATTTTTTGTCGCCTATGTTCTTGGACCCATCCTCGAGCGACTGGACCACTGAATTACATCGAGCAACGTTGATTAATCGGAAGAGGTCTGCGTCCCGTTTTTTCTAAGTTTTATACCTGTGCCGCTGCGCGCCGCAAGCTTCTGCAAACGCTTAGCAGCATTTACGAGATTCCAACTCCTTAAGCTCTTCGGGTGTGTCTATATCAAATGCAGCTTCAGGCAAAACAATGGTTGCAACGTTGGGCAACTGCCGCAGCAATTGGCCCGCCCCGCGATCCCCACGCAGATCGGAAAGTTGAGAGAACAGCTCCGATCCAAAAACTGCAGGAACGCCTATCGTATCCGAGTATGCCGACGCAACCGCTGCAGCGCGACCATCACGCCAAACCTGAATAAGCTCATGAAGGTGTTTACCGGTCACGAGGGGCTGATCACAGCTTGATAGCAGAATTGCCCCGAGTTCAGCTAACTTGTGGAATTCGAGACCAGAACTAATAGACGACGCCAGTCCTTCCGAGGGGTTCTCGTTAATTGCAAACGCTATTCCAGCCTCCAAAAGCAATTTTTGATGAACGTGCATTCGTGGCCGGATGACGCCGACGATCGGATCGGCTCCCGACGCCTTGAGGGCGACGGCGGCCCGGAGAATTAAAGGCGTTCCTTGAAATAGGGCCAGTTGTTTGTCGCCGCGAAACCGCGTCGAGTATCCAGCCGCTAAAAGGATTCCACCGACAGGTGTGAACGCATTTGCCCTTTCCGGCATCCAATTGCAGCTTAATTCTTTATTAGACTGACTGGCTATAACCAAATTCAGGGGGTTGCCATGAGTCCACGTTGTCCGATGCAAGACGAAGACCTCTTTTGGGAGGAGACTGAAAAGGCGAAGAACCCTTCGCCAAACGATCCCAAGCTTCTGGATATGTCTCGCAGAAGTTTTATGCAGACTGCAGCGGCTGCCGGTGGAGCGACCCTGTTAAGCGCTCCGCAGATCACCCTCGCTCAACAGCAACTTGAATCGATCGAAGGTCGGCCCCGAAAAATCACGACAAATCTGACGGTGAACGACAAGCCCTATACGCTTGACCTAGATTCCAGAACGAGTCTTCTGGATACGCTACGTGACCAGTTGGGTCTGACTGGCAGCAAGAAGGGGTGTGATCACGGACAGTGCGGCGCGTGTACGGTTCTAGTGAACGGTAAGCGGATCAATAGCTGCCTCTCCCTGGGGGTATCCCATGAAGGCGATCAGATCCGAACGATTGAGGGCTTGGCCGACGGAGGAAATCTGCACCCGGTTCAGGCAAGTTTTCTCGATCATGACGGATACCAGTGCGGTTACTGTACGCCCGGTCAGATATGTTCTGCGGTGGCGCTGATTGATGAGGCGAAAGCGGGTGATTTAAGTTTTGTGAGTCAATCGTTTGCCCCCGGTGCGGTGGAGCTTACGAAAGACGAAATTCGCGAGCGCATGAGCGGCAATATCTGCCGTTGCGGTGCATATCCGAACATTGTGGCCGCTGTAGAGTGGGCCACGAGAAAGCAGGAATAACCTTGAGACCTTTCGACTATCAGCGGGCCGCCACCGTCGACGATGCCCTGCACTCGTTCGCTTCGACAGGCGGAGCGGCTTTTCTAGGCGGCGGAACGAACCTGATCGATTTGATGAAGAGCGAACTGAATCTCCGTCAAAGTCGGTCGATATCTCACGGTTGCCACTTTCCACAATTGAAACATCTCGCTGGCGGCCTTCGAGCAATACGTAGTTGTCGCGGCCACAAAAACATGGCCAATTGCTGATGG
>CAWCCU010000022.1:0-51432 GCA_963794195.1 uncultured Acidobacteriaceae bacterium | reverse complement strand
AGTTTAAACAAACGGCGCAAAAGTCCCACAGGATTACCGCCTTGCGACGGCCCCCAGTCCCGGTTTTTTGCCGAAATTCAGGCCCGATCCAATTCGGCGGCCTGGGATGTATCGCGGCGAATTGCCGATCCGGATCGAGTGCCGGCCGCGCCCTAGAACGGACCGGGGAGCACAGCTTTTGGTGCGAGGCAGGAGCACTTGTTCCGATCAAATGCTCTCAAGCCTGGCTCTGTTTCGTTTGACGATGTCGGCAACGGTGTTTTTGCTGATTCCGAGTTCTCGGCCGACCAAACGGTAACTGCGGCCCTGTTCGATCAGTGCAAGCACCTTTGGCGCGAGCCGATCTGATTTTGGTCGCTGTCCTGGCTGTCGACCGAGACGTTTGCCGCGGGCCTTGACGGCGGCGATGCCGGAGCGAATGCGCTCCTGGGAGAGATCACGCTCGAACTCGGCAATGCCCGCCAGCACAGTCGCGATCATGCGGCCGTGCGGCGTAGCGAGGTCGAATGCCATGCCGTTGAGCGCGATCAAGGATACGCGCCGGGTCTCCAGTTCCTTCAGCGTCGCCAGAAGGTCCGTCGTGCTGCGGCCCCAGCGCGACAACTCGGTGACGAGCACGGCGTCGATATGCCGTGCCTGGGCGAGCGCCATCACCTTGCGCCGCTCCACACGCTCCAGCTTCATCCCTGAGCCGATTTCTTTGAATGTGCCGACCACCTCATAATCGGCGCGGCCGGCGAAGGCGATCAGATCCCGCTCCTGGCGGGCGCAGGACTGGTCGGCGGTCGAAACCCTGCAATAAAGCGCGACGCGCTGTCCCAGTTGAACTCTCCTCGCCGGACGCCCCGAAAACCCAGGTTTTTGCTGGGGTGCCGAGCGTAGCAAACAGACTACACTCTATTTGGGACAAGGAGGAGGTAGATTGGTGCTCCTGGGCCATTCGGCGCTCTTCCGGCTTTTCCATTTCGTGGGTTCTCAATGCCAAGATCGAAAATATTCAACACTTTGGAGTGGAAAGCGTTCGAATCGCCACCCGTATTCAGTAGCGGGGACCGCAAGCGGTTCTTCTCCTTGCCCTTGTCGCTCGAAGAGGCTTTGGCAGACCTGCGGACCCCCACGAATAAAGTCTGCTTTTTAGTAGCGGCCGGCTACTTCAGAGCGCGGTACAAGTTCTTTCCTCGACAATTTCATCCAAACGATATCGTGTATGTCGCGCGTCATATTGGCGTGGATCCGATCCAAATTCGCGTCGATGCCTACAGTAAGGAAAGCTGTGCCCGGCATCAACGTGTGATCCTGAGCTATTTTGGCTTTGCCCCGTTCGACAAAGCCGCAAGCATTTTCGCCGCGGGTGAGATTGCGAATCTGGTCAGGGTTCAGTTCCGACCCAAGCTGGTCCTTCTTGAAATACTCCAGATCCTGACGCGTAGGAAGATAGAGATTCCCAGCTACAATATTCTCTCCGGCCTGATCATCGCGGCGCTCAATCGTCACCAGCGCACGCTCAGTCAGGTCATCGCAACCGGCCTCAGCGAACAGCAGCGCGCCAAACTGGATGAGTTACTCGAAAAAGAACCCGGGGAGAAGAAAGACCCAGGCTGGCGTTACCGTCTTACCTTGCTGAAGAAGCCGTTTCAATCAACTCGGCCGTCAAAAATCAAAGCCAATCTGGCGGATTTGACCACATTGCAGTCTCTCTATCTCGATCTGGCACCCCTCGTGCAGCGCCTCCATCTGAGTTACGAGGCAATCCGGTATTACGCTTATTTCGTTATCAAGGCTCAGATTCCGCAGATCTCTCGCCGAGATGACGAAGACCGCTTCCTGCACCTCATCGCCTTCATCGTATATCAGACATTCAAATTGAACGACACCTTGATCGACACGATGCTTGTCGCGGTACAGGCCGCGATCAATGGTGCGGAGAAGGACCAGAAGGAGACCTATTTCGAAGAGCGCGAACAGCGGACTCGATCCTTCTCCGCGTTGACCGATCAGTTGCACCAGGACGTCGAGAAGACGCTCGACTCGATCCGGCATATCCTCGCCGACACCCGATTGAGCGACGGCGATAAGGTCTCCTTGATTGACGCGGCGCTGAATGGCGACGTTGCCAGGCCTGCCGCGATCGAGGCGCAGATCGATGAGTTCAAGCAACGCGCCAGGCAAATACAGCAGGGCCAGGACTATCTGGTATTGCTGGAGGACCGCTCCTTGAAGCTGCAGCACCGCGTGGCCGATATTGTGCGTCAGGTGCGGTTTGCGCCGAACTGCGGCAAGCCTCTGTTATGGAAAGCTTTGCGGAATTACCAGCAGAAGGATGGAAATGTCGATAAGAGTGCGCCGGCTGAATTCCTGTCCGCTGATCAGCGAGCGAACCTGACTGGTCCGGATGGCAGGTTTCGCATCTCGCTATACAAGGCGTTGCTGTACATAGAAGTCGCCAACGGCATCAAGTCCGGTGTACTGAACCTGATCCATTCAGAAAAATACCGCTCCCTCGACGAATACCTGATTCCGCGGGCGGAATGGAATGAGCATCGCGCGGAGTATTTGCGACGGGCTCAACTCGACGCATTCGCCGATTGCAATATCACATTGAGGAACCTTGAACAGGCACTCGAAGCCCGTTACCAGCAAACCAATCAGGCTCTCCAAGCCGGCGAAAACCCACATCTGACGATCCGCCCAAACGGCAGCTTCCATATTCGTACGCCGAGGCAAGAGGAGGTGGAAGCCTTGTCACTGGGGACGTTTTTCCCGGAGCGCAAGTACATCTCCATGCTGGAGATGCTGGCGACGGTGGATCGGGCAACCAGTTTCCTAGACGAATTCGAGCATTGGCGGATCAAGAGCCAGCGTGTCATGCCGTCAAAAAAGACCCTTTTCGCCGGGATCATCGGCTTTGGGTGCGATATCGGTCATCGCAAGTTGGCACAGATTTCCAAAGAGATCGAGGAAGTCGATCTGGATCATGCGGTCAACTGGCACTTCTCACTCCAGAATGTGCAGGGTGCCAATGACCGCATCCTGCGGTTGACCAATAGCATGAACTTGCCGAATATATATCGGCGCAATTCCGGCAAGCTTCACACGTCCAGTGACGGACAGAAATTCGAAGTGGCGGTGGATTCGCTGAACGCCAATTACTCATTCAAGTACCTGGGCAAGGAGAAGGGCGTCAGCGTCGTAACATTCATCGACATGCGTGATCTGATCTGGCACTCGACCGTGATCAGCTCCGCCGAACGCGAGGCGGCCTATGTCATCGACGGACTGATGCACAACGACGTGATCAAGAGCGATGTGCATTCAACCGACACACATGGCTATTCGGAGATCATTTTCGGAGCAACGTTCCTTTTGGGGTTTGAATTTGCCCCACGAATCAGGGGCGTCGGTCGGCAACGGCTCTACGCCTTCAGGCCTCGCCAGCTTTACGAAGCACTGGGATACAGGCTGTTGCCGGCCCGCCGGATCCGTGAACCCTTGGTCGCCGATCAATGGGATGAGGTTCTGCGCTTCATCGCGACCATCCGGCTCAAGATTACGACCGCCTCGCAGCTCTTCAGGCGCCTGAACGGCTATTCCAGGCAGCACCCGTTGTACCAGGCATTGAAGGAGTTCGGCAAAATCCCCAAGACCATCTTCATCCTGAAATATTGCGATGACCTCCAATACAGGCAGGCAATCGAAAGACAACTCAACAAGGTCGAGGGCTCGAACAAGTTCTCGAAGGCGATTTCCTTTGGCCACAACCAGGAATTCATCCAGAGCGAAAAGGAGGACCAGGAAATTGCCGAAGGCTGCCGGCGGTTGATCAAGAACGCGATCACATGCTGGAACTACCTCTACCTCTCACGCGAACTGGCTGCCGAAAAGAACGAGGAACGCCGGAAGGACCTGATCGCAGCAATTCGCGCCGGTTCGGCCGTCACCTGGCAGCATTTCAACCTCCACGGCGAGTTCGATTTCTCGGACGAGCGGATGGTCGATTTACTCGGTCTGGCCATTCCCAAAAATCCGGCCTTCGAGGATGACTGAAATCGGGAGATCCAAGACCGACGAAATCCCATGTATCACAATGGTTTGCGGCACTCCCTATGGGACTTTCAGGCCGTTTGTTTAAACACACCCGGCTTGGTCAGAATGGCCTGCAGGTTCGGGTAGGCATCCGGCTGTCCGACATCGGGTCTGGACAGTTTCTGGACATGGATCGCCTTGAGCCGCGGCATGAGCTGGAATCCCAGCAACCGGCAAAACGCAAAGGCGACCGTGCTTTGGCCATGAGAGTCCACATATTGGCGATCGACCTCCATTTCGGTGCAGTGATGGACGACCCCCTCGATCATTGAGGCAACCTCGGAGGAGGACGGGGATTTGAGCTGGGAGTGTATGCACAGAGAATTCTTGTCGACATGCCAGTAGATCATGACGCCGCGCCCACCATAACGAACGTGCCACTGCGTGGTGAGGTTCTGGTCCCAGGCCCCGAAGTGCTTGGAATCAGACGCGCAGGCGGTCGTGCCGTCGCCCCAGATCTGCGGATTGCGGGCATGCAGCGTGCCGTCGGCAACAATGGCAATCGCCTGTCGCAGCGCGTCGACCGTGATGTATCGGCGCCGCACATAGGTGAGATCCTTGGCGGTCGTGCCGGATCGGTGCCCGGCCATGCGCTGAAACCCGGCATTCGTTCCGATGCCATTCAGGCCAAGCAAAAGCCGCGGGCGCAGAACCGAGCGGTCCAGCGTCTCGTACGCGGTCGAGCTCTTCAAAACGTCGGTGAAGTTCAGGCGGAGGTCGGTCTCCTTGAGCATGTCGAGCAGACTGGTCATCGGCCAGGTCGCGACGAGTTCGGCCTTGAGCGCGATCAGGTTCGCCGGCTCAGGCTGGGGGTCGAACGGCGTCACCGTGATCCATCCGTCTCTCTTCCGCTTCCGGCTGATCCGGACGAGCTGATTGGCTGGCATGCCCGCATCCAAGGTCCGGAGCGCCTGGCGCATTTCGGCTTGGAGATCGGCGATGAAGCGATCGGCTTCGAGCGGCAGATTCAGCGCCTGATAGTAAGGTACGCGCTGCGCCTCGAAGTCGGCCGGGAGGTCCTCATCGGGGTTGCGATATCGGTCGGCACCAACAACCCAGACCTCTTTGCAGCGCAGCTTTTCGCGAAGGGCCTCCAGGACGCAGATCTCATAGGTGATCCGGTTGATGCGCTGCCTCCCCGTGGCATCCTTCTCGACAACGGCTTCTCGCCAAAGTCCGCGCACGATGTCGTCGATCGGCACCACTTCGTCGGCGGGGAATGTCTGGAGTTTCGAGTTGGCGTAACGCTTCAGGAGATCGAGCGCCGAGAGGACCGGACGATGATGTTCATTGTTCGAACGGAATTCCAGTCGTTGAAGTATTTGCGGCACCATCCGGCGGTAATGGCCCTTGTAGGAATTCCGGATCACTGTGCGAAGGGTGGTCCTGTAGGTTGGACCTGTAGCTTTCGCTTCCTTGACCAGATCACGCAGGATCTGTTCGCCGACGACCGGAAAGACGACATCGCGCACGATGCCATCCGGTTTCTCCAGGGCCGCGCCGGCAACTTCGAACAATAGGTTCTGCTTGCCGCCGACACGTTTCAGATCATCGAGCAGTTCGCGCTCGACCCGATGCTCGGCACGTGCGCCGATGTGGTGGATGGTTTCAATGAGCAGATCAATCAGGTCATCGGTCTGCGTCCGGCTGCGCAGATGCACGAAGGCCGCAAGCCAGGTGAGCCTTGACGGCTCCGGGTGCCGGCGGAGCTCGTAGGGGGCCTCGATGGCGACACGCCGCCGATACCGATCGAGCTCATGGGGAAGCACGCCGTCGAAAAGCGCAGGCGGCAGCGCAATCTGGCGAACCAGATCCAGCTTGGCCAACTCGTCCTGGATGCCCGCCAGCCCCGGTTTGCCTGGATCGCCGCGCAGCCGCAGAAGCAGCGCGGGCGCCGGTTGCCCAGACGGATCGGGCGTTGGATTGTCGGACTCGTTGCCCGCGGGCCGCAACAGCGCTTCCAGCCGCTCTCGCGTCCCCGCCGCAAGGCGGCCAACGGTATCGGTATAAAAACGGCTATCATGAGCGTAGATCGCGGCGCGGACGATCCGATCGATCCGATCCGGTGCGGGCGACTCGATCGAAAGCTCGCGGCACCGCGTCTCAAGAAGCACGGCGAGTTGGTCCGGAACGGCCCCGACTGCCGGCACTCGATCTCGCAGCCAAGCTTCGAGCAGTTCGGCGTCGGCAACGGTCGCTTCCCGGAATCCCAGCCATGCTCGGATCTCGGCCCGATGACGCTTCCAGGTCCGGCTTGTCGTGTCATGCCAATCGCGATCATCGAGCTCCGCGCCAAGCTGCCGAGCCACTCGCGCCACAGCCCCATCATCGATTTCTGTTGGCTTCTTGGGAAACCGTCCATTCGCCCGGTAAAACAAGAGCAGCACGGCGAACCCAAGGCGGTTCGCGCTATTCTTGGTCATAACGAGCGTCTGATCTGCGAAGGTCAGTACCCACGCTTCGGCAGCGTCGGCGTTGGCGTCATCGGGCATGTTCGGGATTCCATGAAGAAGGGCTGTCGCGAAACTTGTAAGACCTGCGACACTCCTCCAATGCACCGACGAAGCAGGGCTTTTCCTGTCGCAAATCTTTGTCGCGAATGATAAACGTCTTGCGACATAATGTGCGACAGGTTGCCGTGTCCAATAAACCCGCGCCCGGCCCGCTGATCGGTTATGCCCGGGTGTCCACCCAGGGCCAGGACCTCGCTCAGCAGCGCGCGACTTTGCGTGGAGTTGGTTGCAGCCGCGTCTTCGAGGAGAAGGTCAGCGGCGCAAAGCGTGATCGCCCTCAATTGGAACGTTTACTCGATCACCTGCGTGCCGGTGACGTGGTAGCGGTTACGCGCTTGGACCGCTTGGCCCGATCCACCCGCGACCTTTTGGAAATCGCAGAGCGCATAAAGGACGCTGGGGCGGGTCTTCGTTCGATAGCCGAACCGTGGGCTGATACGACAACACCGGCCGGGCGCATGATCCTGACGGTGTTCGCCGGTATTGCCGACTTCGAGAGATCCCTGATCGTTGAGCGTACAAGCGCGGGCCGTATCGCTGCGAAGGCACGAGGCATACGTTTCGGGCCACACCCGTCACTCGGGGCCGAGCAAATTGAACACGCTCGCCAACTTATCCAGCAGGTCGGCAAACCCGTGGCCGAGATAGCCAAACTTCTGGGCGTCCATCGCTCGACGCTCTATCGGGCTCTCGACAGTCCCCTACCTCACCACGCTGAACCGACCTCCTGATCGAAATGGCCCCTGGTGACACGACTGTTGGGTCTAGGCCCTGCCCCATTGTCTCGAACCGAACGGAAAGCCTCAAGGGTTGCGAAACACAAGCTCAGCTAAGGCGGCAAAGCCGCCAAGCTTCGCGTAGCATTTCGGCCCCTTGACCCTTTCCGCCCGATCCAGGGCCGGAAATCAGGCGACGGGACGAAGAACGGCTTTTCCGGCTCCGAACAAAGAACGGGGATAGCCGAATTGGTTGACAGAGACGATACCTAATATGTATCCCTGTGATACCACCAGAATATCATGGAGCTACATAGGAGATATCGCGATGATAGTCATAGCGGGAGGCATCAAGGGCGGCAGCGGCAAAACGACCGTCGCCACCAACCTAGCCATTATCCGGGCAGCACAGGGGCGCGACGTGCTGCTTGTGGACGCCGACGACCAAGAGACGGCGACCGACTTCACCAACCTACGGAACGAACGGACGGGAGAGCTTGCCCGCTATACCGGGATCAAGCTTACCGGCGCAGCCCTTCGCACCGAGCTTTTGCGCCTGGTGCCGAAATTTCAGGACATCATCATCGACACCGGAGGCCGGGACACCACCAGCCAACGCGCGGCGATGTCAGTGGCCGACATGCTGCTAGTGCCGTTCGTCCCGCGCTCGTTTGACGTATGGACGCTCGAAAAGGTGGGGGAACTGGTGACGGAGATGAGGCAGGCGAACCCCCGCTTTGCGCGCCTTCACCTTCATCAACCGCGCCGATCCAAAGGGAGTCGACCACGAGAAGCGGGCGAGGCGTTGCGACGATAGCCAAGCTCTCCAATTCCTCGACATGCCACTAGGTGCGCGCAAGGCATTCGGCAATGCCGCTTCGCAGGGGTTGGCCGTCACCGAACTTAAACCGGGCGATCCCAAGGCCGTTGACGAGATCATGCGGCTTTCTAGATATATATTTGATATCTCCTATGTATCAGAAGAATATCAAGTGGGAGCCTAATTCATGGCCATCACTCGCAAGCCGAAGCCCACACGGCCACGGACGAAAGCGCCGTGCAGGAGCTTATCAGGAAGGGCGGCAGCGTGGCGGCACCGGCAGCACCGCAGGACGAGCAGCAGCTTGCCGGCGCCAACGATCGCCGAGGCCGGTACGATGCGAGACGCCGAACGAGGCACGACAGTAACGATACAAGGAGCGTGCGGAGAATCTCGGACAGTTCCTGGCGGGTGGGTTGCGCAAAATTTGTCTGCGACAAAAGAAGCGAAGCGCTTCGCGGGAGCAATCCACTAAATGATGTGATTGCTAGACCGCGAAGGAAAGACCGCCGTTCCATACGATGGATTCACATTGCCGTGCGTGGTTTAGAACACGAGGCGTCCGGCAAACTGCATCACGCGGGTTCCACCGCCCGTGGTAATCTCACCGAATTGTGTCGACTTGAAGTCATTTATAGGATTGCCGTAATGAGGCGTGTTTAGAACGTTGAATGCCTCGATGCGGATCTGGAATTTCATTTCGCGGGGAAGGCTGAGCACCTTAAACAGCGAGACGTCTTCATTTGTGTTGCCAGGGCCATAGATATAATTGCGCGGCGTGTCGCCCGGAATGTTAAGGGCGGCTTGCATCGGCGGAACAACAAAGGCCTTGGTGTTGAACCATTCGCTCTTGGTGCGGTGGCTCACATTAGGATCGCCGACGAGGTTCGGCCGCAAACCGGGAGTGTTTTGTTGAGAATCGTCGGAGACGATATTGATTGGAATACCGGTATGGAGTGTAGTGATGCTGTTCAGTTGCCATCCACCGAAGAGGGTTTGTACCACTCCTGACGCTCCTCCCAGGAAACGCTTGCCTTTGCCAAAGGGCAGTTCGATGATCTGGCTCATGACGAAATTATGACGGACGTCGCCATCGGAATTCGAATACTCAGAAGCAATATCAAACGGATTTTGCGGCAAATTGGTGCCCTTCCCGAGATCGAACGGCGCGGGACCATTATCAAACGAGTGGGCCCAGGTGTAGGACGCCAGAATACTGTATCCGTGGCTGAAGTTCCGGCTCAGTTTGGCTTGGAGCGAGTTGTAATTGCTGAGGCCCACGGGTAACAGGGTCTGAATCTTACCGAGCGCTGCGGAGATGTGATCGGCCACGTTGTAATTGCCAACTTCATAAGAGAGATGGATGGTCCGCGCGCCGACGTATCCAATTTCAAACGACGTGGCATTATTTAACTGGTGTTCGACCGTGAGATTGTAATTTTGCGAGTACGCGGTGGGGAAGTGAGTGGGCTCCGAAAACAGAGTTTGGGCATTTCCGAACGGTACCGTCGTAATGTCAAATGTTGAGGCGCCGGCGGGAATGGCGACACTGGTTTGCCGCGGTATTCCAGTATCAAGTCGATAGTAGAAGGGGGGAAGCTGAGGAGTCGATGAAGTGGCGTTAGTAGTGTAGTAGCTGTTCACGAACTCCTGCTGGGTAAAGAATGGATAATTTTTCGTAAGGATGTCTTCGCGGGCATCATTTTCTGGCGAATAGAAGATTCCGTAGCCGGCGCGAATCACGGTGCCGGGCAAGACCTGGTAAGCCAGTCCAAGCCGCGGCATGAAATCCTTTTTATTGGAATCGACCAGCGAGCGGGAGTTCGAGCCTCGTCCGGCAAGGTTTATCAACTTGGTCGCGATGTCAAAGTTGGCTTCGCCATTGTTGGCGTCGACGTAAGGTTGTTGATATTCGTAGCGGACACCATAGGTCAGATTGAGGCGGCTGGTCACCTGCCAATAATCCTGCAAGTAAAAAGAATGTTCGTTGGCCGAAGTATCGGGCTTGGTGAGTGCCAAACCTTGGTCCACAACGTAGGGAAGACCCAGCAGAACGTCCGCAATTTCGCTGCCGCCATTGTAGTAGTAAGCGCTGTAATCGGGATTGCTATACGTTGGGTCCGACGTGAATGCCTGCCCCTGGCCACCGATATATTCATAGGGCACGGGGAAGAGTGAGAAGTCCGGGTGAGAATGAAGATGGCGGAACTCATATCCAAACTTTGCATTGTGACGGCCGTGGGTCCACGATATCGCTTCGACGAAGCCAGGGTTCTCGTCTCGAAAGGTCAAAGGCTTATAAGTGGAACCACCTGTGGTCGGGCCGGATTGAAATTGAATCTGCGGAAAACTATAAGTGTCGGGAAAGCCGGGAATGTTTGCGTTTTGAATGCCGAATTGGGTTGCGAGATCGGAACCGTCGAGCGGACTGTGTTGAATGACCGTGGAGAGGAAGTAGTTCACTCGCGATTCGCTCAGCAGGGTGGGTGAAAAAACGTGATCGAAGGTCAGGCCAATGACATGGTTCTCATATCCGGTGAGATCGCCACTGTCACCGCTGCCCCCGCCCGGAATCGGGATCTTTCCCGCGTAAGGATCGGCCGCGGTGGTATCGCCTTGCTCGACGTCGTAGGTCAAGTAGATGCGATTGTTCTGCGAGAACGTATAGTCGAGACGAAGGTTAGCGACATTGTTATCGAGCGTAGTTTTCTGGACTACATTGAAATTGCCGTAAATGTTGTTATTTTGCGCGGCGGGGAAGAGTTGCTGAATGATGCGTTTTCCCGCTGGACTGACTTCTGCGGCAGGAATAATGTTTCCCGGATATTGCTCTGCATAAAAATTGGCTGCATAGAAGAACGGATCGTAAATAGGGACCTCGTTTCCGGTCGTTGGGTCCTTGAGTCCGGAAAGATCAACGTCACCATTGGGAAGAAAACTGACTTGGTTGACGGTTGCGGTTTGGCCTTCGTAGTCACTTTCGTCGCGGTTCCGGATGCCTTCATAGGCCAGGAAGAAAAAGGCTTTGTCCTTCTTGATGGTTCCGCCGATGGTTGCTCCGTAGTTATGCTGTTGCAAAAATGGTGTGCTGCCAGCGGGCGCAAATGGCTGGTTCGCCGCGGTCGCCGTAGGACGGTAAAAATAAAAAGCGCTGCCATGGAGGTTATTAGTCCCGGCTTTGGTTTGAATAATGACAGAGCCGCCGGAGGCGCGGCCAAATTCCGGAGCGTAACTGGAAGTGACGACTTTAAAAGCCTCGATGGCATCCGGGCTGGGCCGCACATTTGTATCGTTATTGCGATTGCCCGTTACTTCCACACCGTTAATCTGAACTGAGTTGGAAAATTCCCGTTGGCCGTTCACCGAGAGATTCAAGTTGTTGCCGCCGCCGCCGGAGACAACACCGGGGACGAGCAGCATGAGTCCGGAAAAGTCGCGCCCAAGAATCGGTAGATCTTCAATCTCGCGGGCCCCAATGACCTGTCCCGTTTCGCCGCCCTGCACTTGCAAGATGGGCGCGCTATCGGTGACCTCCACATTCGTACTGGTGGCTCCAATCCTTAGTTTTATATTGAAACGCGCTTTCTGATCGATATCCAACTTGAACTTCTCGACGGTGGCCGATGAAAACCCCTCTTTGTCGATCGTGATCTGATAGTTGTTCGGCGGTAGCGCAGTCTCGGTAAACTCGCCATCATCGTTTGTTGCCGCCGTTGTCTTGATGCCGTTGTCGATGTTGCTAATAACAACGGTCGCTCCACCGACGCTGGCTCCGGTGGGATCCACGACCCGGCCGGAAATGGTGCCTGTAGTAGCCTGGCCAAACGCCGAAACCTGCCAAAGTATGAGAGTTACAAACAGAAGTGCAGAAATTCTGACCCGAGTAAAAACCATATGACGTAGCCGCCCTTCCAAGGCTTCTGCGAAGTAAACGCTTTCCCCAAACTTGCAAATACTAGGTTGTACAACTAATCACTGTCAATCAAACACTTTCAACTGGGGGTTACCGAATCGGCGGAGAACCTGGGATATATTTGAGAGCCATCGTGCAATCGCGTCGAAGAGGGCTTATCGGGGATATAACCAATGGTCATCTTGCATGCCGAATTGCTGCGTTTTGTGGCGGCACCGAGTCTTTTCAGGTAGATAGATGAAGCGAATGAGCCCAAAATTCTGGCAGTGGATGGGTTGGCTGGCACTATTCGTGTCAGTTCCCCAGATCGCCGCCGCCGCTCCCAGAACCTACTACGTTGACTGTGGTGGCTCGCAAACCGCCGCAGACGGCTCTCCCGCTGCGCCCTGGCAGACTTTGGATCAGGTCAACAGGCTAATGCTTCGTGGGGATGATCGAGTTCTGTTCAAACGAGGTTCGGTTTGCAGCGGTTCGCTTCAAATGCAGGGCTCTGGAGGCAGTGAGCATCCGATTGTCGCTTCCGCCTACGGTTCCGGCCCACTACCAAGGATCGAAGCCAAAGATCAAGATGAAGCCGCTTTCCGGCTATTCAACCAGGAATATTGGGAGATATCGGCGCTCGATATTCGTGGCGGAACCGAATATGGCGTTTTCATCGGTGGCGATGCCGGCACGCTGCATCATCTTTACCTCCGGGACCTTCACGTGCGTGATGTTCGTGGCAAATTGAAGCGCAAGGAGTCCGGACTTGTAGTGATCCGGCCAGACGGTGCAGGTGTCACATTAGATGACATCGAGCTTGACGGTATTCAAGCCTCGGACACCACGCAATGGGCCGGAATCTTTATCTCTGGCACTCGGGAAAAGCCCGCGCTGCGGGTACGCAGTGCGAAATTCCATGGTGCATGACGTCCAGGGCGATGGCATCGTACTGTTCAATACGCGAGATGGCCTGATCGCAAGTTCGGCCGCCTGGCACACTGGAATGGAACACGCAGAATCGATTGGGACGCCAAATGCGATATGGACCTGGCATTGCACTGACTGCATTGTTGAGGACAACGAGGCGTTCCTTACGGACAGTCCTGGAGTCGATGGAGGAGCTTTCGATATCGACTATGGCAACACGCGTAATACAGTACGTAATAATTTCGCGCACGATACGCAAGGCTACTGTGTCTCCGTGTTTGGTGCGCAGGGGGTAACGTCAGCGAGCGTGATTGCGGGTAATCTGTGCCTTAACAACGGAATGAGCCCGAGGCTGGCGCAACGACAGGGCGCAATCTTGCTGATGACTTGGGACGACGGCAGCCTTGATGGTGTGGAGATCCGCGATAATCGTATCGAGTGGGAACCGGCCGGCGACACCCCCGCAATACAAGTTGGGTCGAATCTCGATGCGAAAGAAGTTCTCATTTCGGACAACCAGATCTGGTCGAATGGAATGACCTTCGTAAATTCGACGCTCAAGTATCGCGGCGAAAAGAACCATTACATGCTTGGGGATGTGGAAGCTCTCTCTACAGCTGAGCGCCGGTTCGTGCTCTTGTCAGAGACTCATTCCAGCCTCACTGGGGCAAGCAAACAACCTTCCGAAACCGAAACCAGTAACGAACGAGGCTGGCAACTCGTTGCCTCTGTGCCTTCGAGTCTGCTTCGATCTGGCGATCGCCTACTCCGAGGGATGTTAGTGAATCTGAAGGCTGCGGCGCTCCAGTTTGGTGACGCTGGATTGCGTGTAAGGGTCGCCAGTGACGGCGACATGTCAGAGTTGGCCAGTGTTTGGCAGGGGGACGAACCCTCTATCGAATTCGTCCACGAGGGCAACTCCAGAAAGCACGAGCTCACACTCAAACTTCTGTCTCCCGCAGGAAAAATTGTTCAAGAGTGGAACGGGTTCGTTGGCCCCGTTTCGCTGGGCTTGGCGTTGAGAAAGGCTTGCGGCCGCCCTTCGTATGGGAGATTGACCTTCGAAACTGTTCCCGCTACTGACTAAGGCGCACCGTTAAGTTTCCTTCGCAGCTCGAAGGTGTGCGGTTTAAGCACCAGCGAGGACCGTATGTTCGAGGCAAGTTCTGCTTCGGCTCGTTCCAGGGTTTCCGCCGCCGCCTGCCTGCCGTCCGTGGAAGTAATCTCCGCAGTCAAAATAAATCGGGCCAGGTCCAGGGTGGCGCGCCGTTGCTCATGCCATTCGATGTCCCGGGCCTGACTGAGCATCGGAGTCGGATAAAGTGCGATATTCACTCCCTGCCCCAATTCATCCTGTGAAAAAGTCCCAACCGCTTTTCCGTCGATCGCAAGTACGTAATTGCCCGGCAGGAGAGAATCAACTTGCAGGATTTGTTGATCAAGTTTCGCGATGTCCGAAATGCTGAGAAGGAATTTGGTCATCGGTTCACCGGGATCCAGGGGCAGAGGCAAAGCCCGATCGGTTTGGATCCATTGCAAGCCGTCCGCGGTATGCTGCACCGCTTCGACTTTGGTATTTTCCTCATTGGTAATCGATGCCTTGTCCGCATTTAGAAAAACGCGGCCCACCAACGGATTGACGTGCCAGGCCGACAGCAACTCGGCGGCCATGATCCAGTGACCGGCATCGCCGGGGTGAATGCGGTCTGGAATGATGAAAGGTGCGAGCTCAGTCGATTGGTGCTTCGCCTGGCCCAATGCCTCCACCACTGGCTGGTAGAAATCCGCAAGAAGAAGACGGTCTTTCATCGTCGACTGCAATAGCGCAGCCTCGTCAGATACATCCTGAGCATTGTGCGCGATGGTCGCCGAGTAGCCAGGAAAATCAGTACCGTGGGTCACCTCGTCGTAGGGTGAAGGGCGAATGAGGGTGAACGTAGCGTTCGGAGCGGCCTTTCGAAGGGCATCGATCAGAGACTGATATCCGGTCCGGAAGGCGGCATCGATTTTCGCGTCAAAGGGCACGTAGCCGCCGTCGTTCATACCGAGCATCACGGTAATCATCGAAGGATGGTAGGGCTCGACATCCCGCCTCACGCGTTCCGCCATAGTGCCAGCATAGCCGCCATACACGGTATCGCCACCCACGCCGGCGTTGACGAAGCGAACATGCATCGTGGGATAACGGGTGAGGACGAAATCTTCAACGAATTTTGTGTAAAGCCGCTGCGCCGTGATGCTGTCGCCATAAAAGACGACCGTGTCGCCATCGTGCAGCACGAAATCCTGGCCGATTACTCTGAAGGGGGCCAGCAGAAGTAAGAAAGAACAGAGAAAGAGTGCGATAAATGTTTGGCGGATTCCTGAAAGGATTTCGGGCATGGGTCACTATATTACGCTTCGATATTGATTCATCGCACTTGTCCTATCGTTCGGTAGTGGTGCAGCTCGCCGTTAAAGACTCGTCATTCCGAGGCGCAGCACGATCGCGCGAGGAATCTGCTGTGCTGGGGTGGAGAAAAGCAGATCCTCGCCGATAACCTGGCTTCGGAATGACAAGTGTTGAGGTTTTTCGCGCAAACTGCACCACTATCTATGGTTCCTCCACAATCGCGAGGTCCCAGGGATTGAGCGGCAGTGTGCCGTCTTTTGAGATTGGCTTGCCGTTCAGCAAATCGGTGCCGGCGGCATATGGATACAATACGGACTGCTTGTCGCCGGAAAAGTTGAAATAGTAGTGCAGCGCCTTGCCTTGCGCGTTGTGTCCATGCCGGACTCTGACGGCCGCGGGCAAGTCCTGATCTGGTCCCGTCAGGCCTGTGTGATTCAGGACAGTGCGAATGATTTCGCGCTGCAAAGTGTCGGTGAGATAGGTTGCTTCATAAAGCAAAGCGCCGTTTCCGAATTTATTTTGAGTGATGGCTGGAAAATGCCAGTAGGGATCATCGAACGAAGCCAGAACTTCGGCAGTGTCGGGAATGAGGAATTCCTGCCACACCGAACCCTGATTCTGGTCGCCGACATTGTACGGGTCGGGCAAGAGCCGTTCTGGTTGTGCAAGGTTGCCAAACTCCTGGTAGTGAAATCCGGCGGCCTCGCGTAGTGGGCCTGGAGCCATCACATCACGAACGGTGGAATTTTCATTGGTAAACCCGCTCTTGAAAGACATCACGACCACCCCACCATTTTTGACATAATCCGAAACCTCTTGCAGTTCATGGTCAGACGCGCTGTAGAGAGGTGGGACCAGAAGCACACGGTAACGGGAAAGATTCGCATCGCCAACCCGGACAAAGTCTGGTTCGACATTCAAGTCATAAAGCGAGTTATACATCTGTTGCAACACGGTCATGTACGTCACCCGGTCGCTGACCGGCATGTAGCTGAGGGCGTTGGCCGAATCTGTACTGACCAGGATTGCGATCTTATTGTCCTTCTTGAAATTGACGAGCTGAGGACCGATTTTCCTCAGTTCGCCCGCCACTCGCGTCACTTCGGCGTAGGTACGGTTGGGCTCCAAATCGTGGGAAAGAACTCCCCTCCAATAAGTTTCCTGGCCGTAGTGCAGCGAATGCCAATGCCAGTATTCGACCATGTTCGCGCCGGCTGCGAGATGGGCATACACAGCGAGTCGAAGCTGTCCGGGATATTGTGGATACTGCGTGCGCGAATCCCATCCGAGGGCTTGCGCGTTCGTTTCCGTCACTAGATAATTCGTGTTCTTCAGGGAACGGCCCAGATCGCCGGACATCCAGATCGAGCGGCCGCTAAACCGATTCTGGGTTTCGAAGTAGGGGTTCTCGGCAACAACGTCGAGATTGCGCGCAATCGCCCATTGGTCCAGATTGGTATGTACACCACCGCTGAAATCCTGAGTGATGAACTGATCCGGACGCTTGTACTCGCTGACAATCTTAGATTGCCATTCTAGATAGTCAGTAATGACATCATGTTGGAAGTTTTCCCATTCCAGTTTGTATCCCGGATTCAAAATTCCGTCGCGAGTTGGAAGATCTTCCCATTTATCCACTAACTGTCCCCAATAGGCGAGTCCCCAAATCTTGTTGATAGTTTCCGGAGTTTTATATTTTTGTTTCAGGCGTTCTACGAATGCCGCATTCATGTAGGGCGTGGGTACTCCGGTGGGGAAGGTTTCGTTGTCGATCTGGTAACCGATGACGGCTGGATGATCTTTGAAATGGCTTACGATCTGGCGAATCACGCGTTCGGCATGCTGCCGAAAATATGGATTGAGGAAATCATAATTCTGCCGCGACCCGTAAGCGCCAGGGGCCGATGACGATGGATATGTTGGATAAAAAGGACCGTTCAACGGCGGCGCCGTTCCGTTGTGCGTCACCACGATTTCGGGATGTTCTTTGTACAGCCAGGTCGGAATGGAGTAAGTCGGTGTGCCCAGAATTACCTTGATTCCAGCTTGCTGCATTCGGTCGAGCACGCGCTGCATCCAGGCAAATTGGAAATCGCCATTTCTCGGTTCCCAACTGCTCCAGGTGGATTCACCTACGCGGACGACCGTGATTCCCGCCGCCTTCATCATTGCGACGTCTTGGTCGAGACGGTCATACGGCATGTATTCCGGATAGTAGGCAACTCCGTACAGAACAGTGTCCATCTTGTCGGCAGCGAATTTTTTTACTTGGGCCAAAACTTCGCTTGCGCTGATGAGGGGAAGTAAGATCGCGAAGGAAATTATTGCTTTGTGGATACGCTTACTCATCTGAGCATTTCTCCTGGAGCATCTGCGTTTACGGGGGTATGGTACGGCAAATGGCGGGATCTGGTCGTGTTCTTCTTCTATCAGCTGGAGGTTCGACCCGTCTTCCGGTCCAAGCAACTTTATCTCAGTAGGTGATATCCTAACCGTCTTCGGAAAGCTATCGGGATCGATGGCTGCTTACCCACAGGAGGAATACATGTCGCAGTCGAAATCTGCTGAGAACGAAAAGGAACTTACCCGCGACCAGCTGGCAGACTTGTTGAACGAGGATCTTTCCCGCGAATATCAAGCCATCATTGCTTATGTGGTCTATTCTCAGGTGCTCAAGGGCGCGGCCTTCATGAACATTGCCGACCAGCTCCAGATCCACGCCAAGCAAGAGTTGGACCATGCATTGATACTCTCGCGGCAGATCGATTACCTGGGAAAGATGCCGACGGTGAATCCTAAACCCGTCAGAACATCAGAGGATTCCAAGGAACTTCTTCGCTTTGATCTGGAAAATGAAAATGAGACGATTCGCAACTATCGCACACGGGTGCGGCAATGCGAAGCGCTCGGCGAATTCGCTCTCGCGGAACAGATTCGCCAAATCCTGGTCGATGAGCAAGATCATCAAATTGATCTGGCCACGGCGCTCGGCGAGGATGTGCCTGATGTTGGTGGACCGGGTGGCGGCGCGCGCCGGAAGTGATGGCCGAACGCTGACCGAAGCGATAGCTCTGAGATTGATTGCAGGATGAATGTTGTTGCTTGGATCCTGCAATCAATCTGTCGTACTTGTAACCGGTGGCTTCTTGAGAGTCCTCGAAGTTGTGCAAAAAGCCAATATCGTCTGGAAGCAGATTCCTCCCTACGCTCCGCTACGGTTCGGAATGACAAGGTAGAGGGTTTTTGACAAGGATCAACGGCCAAAGGCCAAAGCCCAAAGCCCAAAGCCCAAAGCCCAAAGCCTTTCCCCGTACTCTGTGTTATTTTAAAACCCATCTATGCGGACCCTATTGAATATCTCCCTGTTTGTCTGTCTTGCCGGCTGTTTGTTGATGGCGCAGGATTATCCCAAGGCCGATATTACGAATGGCCTGATTCATGCTGAACTCATGCTGCCGGATGCTCAGAATGGCTCCTACCGTGGCACGCGCTTTGATTGGTCCGGGGTCATTTCCAGTCTTCAATTCCAGGGACATGAATACTTCGGTCGCTGGTATGAGCATCACGATCCAAAAATCCACGACGCGATTACCGGCCCGGTCGAGGAATTTCGCACCGACGACAAGGGTCTGGGGTATGACGAGGCTAAAGTCGGCGGAACGTTTGTCCGCATAGGCGTCGGCACGGTTCGCAAGCCGGAAGAGAAGGCTTATCGGGCTTACGATACCTACGATATCGTCGACCCGGGAAAGTGGACGATCCACAAACACAAAGATCGAATTGAGTTCACACAGAAACTAACGTCAGATCTGGGTTACGCCTATGTGTACCGCAAGACAGTCCGCCTGGTGAAGGGGAAACCTCAACTTCTGATTGAACATTCTCTGAAGAACACCGGCAAGAAAGTAATCGAGACTACGCAGTACAACCACAATTTCTTTGTTATCGATCATGAGACCGTGGGGCCCGGACATTGTGGTCAAGTTTGCATTTACACCCGCTGCTACCCGCGGATTTAACGATCGCGCTGAAATCCATGGACCGGAAATTGTCTTTCCCAAAGTGCTGGAGGCCAAGAAGGGTGTGTTCTCGGAGCTCACCGGATCAGCCAATGACGTCAAAGACTATGACTTTCGTGTGGAAAACGTGAAGACCGGCGCAGGGGTTCATTTCACCAGCGATCAGCCACTGTTGAAAGTTAACTTCTGGGCAATTACCACGGTTGCGGCTGCCGAGCCGTATCTTCAGTTCCGCATCGAGCCGGGCCAGGAGTCGCACTGGAAAATCAAGTACGACTTTTACACCTTGCCGCCTAAGGAATAATTATTTCTTGGCGGGGACGCGCACTCCACTGATCCAGACCTGCTCGATGGTGCGTGTGTTTTTGATGTCATCCAGAGGATTCGCCGATAGCACCACGAAGTCAGCCTGCTTGCCCTTTTCCAGCGTGCCCACCTGATTGCTGATGTTCAAAGCTTTGGCTGCGCCGCCGGTGGCGGACACCAGGGCCTGCATCGGCGTGAGTCCGGCCTTGGTCTCGTATTCAAGTTCGAGATGTTCGAAGTAGCCCTGGAATCGTCCGGGCCCGCCACCGCTGTCAGTGCCCATGGCAATGACGATCCCCGCATCTGAAAGAGCTTTGAGATTGTGCATGGCAATCGGTAGATGATCTTTGTACCACTTTGCTCCGGCATCGTTCCGCATCTTCTCCTGATATTTCGGGTCCTGCATCCTTGCCATCTCGGCGGGATCGGCTTCCTTCAGGAAGAAGGGATCGCTGAAAAACGATGGAGTCTCCGCATAAGTGAATACCGCCAATTCGCGCGTGAGAGTGGGCGAATAAAAAACATGGCGCTTCTTCATCAATGCAATGAATTCATCGTCCACTTCGCGGTCACGAACGCTGTGCGCGATGTAGTCGACGCCCGCCCTCAGGAGACCTTTAGCGTCGTCCAGCAAGACGACATGGGCGGCGGTGCGAAATCCATTTTTGTGGGCTTCGTCGATGACGGCCTGGTAGACGTCGGGAGCCATCTTCGGCCGTGCGCCGAGAAAATCATCCACCCGTACTTTAACCAGATCGGGCTTGTTGCGAATCAATTCGTCGACGCTCTGACGCGCCTCTGCCGGCGTTTTGACGGCGACTGCCCCAGGAATCGCTGTCGAATCCTGAATCAATCCGGCAACATACACATGCGGCGCCGTTCCCGGAGCCGCTTTCGCACTCTGTTCCCGCAACTCAAATTCTTTGGCGCCGCCGAGGCTCAGAATGGTGGTAATGCCATCGCGCAGATAGACGCCGAATTGAGCTGCATCACTGAGATGCCCGTGGGCGCAGATCAGGCCGGGAATGATTGTTTTGCCAGTCGCATCAATCCGATCCGCGCCGGCTGGTATTTTGACTCGCCTGCCTACCGCTTCAATGCGACCGTTCCGAATTACCAGAATTGCATTCTCGATAGCTGGCTTGCCGGTCCCGTCAATGACGCGAGCCCCGACCCAGGCTTGCGCTGGGCCTGAATCACTGTCGGGCTTGGGGCTGGCCGCGAAAAGGTTAAGACTATTGAGAAGGATGATTCCGGCGATGCCAGCTGCAGGGAAGCAGTTTCTGAGAGAGAGATTCATGTGACCTCGACGGATAGTATTATAAGATCATTGCGTGGTTCTGTCGCTAATCCTCTGTTCGGAGAAATCAGAATGAAAATGCTCTGGGTGTTTGTCGCACTACTCGCGTCTACAACTCTACTCCGTGCCGCCGATCCGGAGGGTTTCGAAATATGGAAGGGCGCGACAGTCAGCGATTCTGGGAAAGCACTCGCCGGCAAAATGGATGATCAGAAATTCGCCTGGCTGCCCATGGCCACTTACTCGAATCACTTGATCGGACTTTCGCATCGGGAAGGCGACGGCAGCGCCGAACTTCACGAAACCCAGGCGGACGTCTTGATTGTCGAAAGTGGCGAAGCCACGCTGATAGTTGGAGGAACCATGGTCGCGCCCAAAACAGTCAAGCCCCACGAAGTACGCGGTACCTCGATCGAAGGCGGAGCGGCCAAGCGGCTAGTTCCCGGCGACATTGTTCACATCAACGCCAAGGTGCCGCATCAATTGAAAATCGCGGCTGGGACGAAGTTTACCTACTTGGTCATCAAGGTAGATTCCAATTAGATTCGGAATACGCTGGTAGCCTTAGGCTTGTTCGGGCTGACTGTGGCTCTTTTCCGCTGGAGCCGTTGCCGGGAGTGTTGCGGCGGCCTCGCCGGCGGTTTGCAGGATGTGCGCATTGCGTTCGGCAGCTTGCAGATGCAATCTCATGGCGTGGCGCGCCTTTTCCGGATTATTTTCGCGAATCGCCCGATAAATTGCCCAATGCTGACGCAGCCCCGCTTCGGGTACTCCGGGCATTTCATTGGTACGCCGGCTCACCTCGATCAGTGGCTCCGAAATCGCTTGCAGAACCATAATAGCGAGGGGATTTCTGGTGGCCTCGGCAACCGCTTTGTGGAAGCGAATGTTGATTTTGCCGATAGACTCATGGAAAAGCAAATCCGCATGAGGTGTGCTGCGGTCCATACGAAGGACCGTTTCCTGCTCCGCTAGAACTTCGCGCATTACTGCCCAATCGGCTTCGGTGGACTTTTCGGCGGCCAACGCCACTAATCCTAATTCCAGAACCTTACGAAACTCGATGAGAGAATCCGCCTGCTGCATAAAGGCCGAGGTCGAAAGGTATTCGGCGTTAATCAGGGCGACCGGAGAAGGCTCAAGGACGACGGCGCCAATCTTGGGACGCACGCTGATAAGTTGAAGCGATTGAAGGGACTTGATGGCTTCGCGGACGCAGGTTCGGCTGACGGCGAGTTCTTCCGTGAGCTGCTTTTCGGTCGGTAAGCGTTCCCCGGGCTTGACCTGGCCCTTGCGGATCATATCGAGAATATAGGCGATTACCTGCGCGGTAATCGTTTGTCTACGAATCAGGCTGAACCTCCAGAACTCTTTTACAGTCCAAAAGACTAGGCCCCTTACTCATACTATAGCACTATTGCTGGTGCCCAATTTTGGGCCAGCGCTAGCCACCTTGGGCGCCAGAGGCGTTCAAGAACCAGGATCTTTAATGCACCGCTGAAGCAACTGCCATCCCTAAATCGGAGTTTTTCCTACCTGCGACGCGCGCTCTTCAGCAAAGAAAAAACTGTGGAGTGTTTTGCCGGGAAATTGACCCATGTCCTGATTTATGGTTTGAAGGCCAGAACTGCATCGAGCGGACTTCCCGTCATGCGTCCTTGCACATTTTGGAAGCCGGCGGCTTGAAGCAGTTTCCGGTACTCGCCTAAAGTGCGTTCCTTACCTTCGGTACAAACCAGCATGTTCAAGGATTGCATCTGCGCGGATGTGGGGCCGCTCTTATCTTCATTGAGCAATTTTTCGGCGAGTAGAAGGCCACCATTCGCCGGTAAACGTTGATAGATCCTGGCCAGCAGCGCATTGATTTTGTCTTCTGGCCAGTCGTGCAGAATGCGAGACATGGCGAATAGATCGGCTTCCGGCAGTTCGTCGCGAAAGAAATCTCCGGACAACAATTCAATGCGCCGTGACGCCGTTGATTGAGTCACCTGGGCGCGTGCTGCCTCGATCACTTGGGGCAGATCGAATACCACGGCCTGAAGATGGGGATAGCGCTCGCAGGCGGTAATGGCCAAGTGTCCCGTCGCTCCGCCGAGGTCCGCGAGTTTTCGAAAGCGCGAAAGATCGAACGCTCCCACTACCTTTGGCGAGCTTAGGACTCCCAGTCCGTGCATTCCCTTGAGAAAGGTTTGTTTGGCTTCTTCATTGCGGAAGAAATGGTCGAAGATCGCTCCTTCGACATTAAATGTCTGTTTCCAGCGAGGCGTTCCTTCCCGGATGGCATCTTCCAGATGTGACCAGAGCTGAAACAAGACGTCATTGGAATAGAGGATGTATCCGGTGAGCGAACGCTCATTGTCCCGGCAGAGATAAGCGCTGGCTACTGGCTCATTTTCATAAATGGTCTCGCGCTTTCGCAACAGCATTAGGCCCACGCAAGCGTCCAACAACCTTTCCAGTGGTTCAGATTCGACGTGCAATTCCGCGGCGAGAGTCGCGAGATCCGCCGGTTTGCGCTCCACTAAATCGAAAATACCCAGGGAAACGGCCGCGAACATGGTCTTTGACCGGCGAAAGGCCTCGATCAGTTCAATAATTGGAGAAGCATCGGGCGATTCCATTGGTGTGATCCAGGTAGCGGTACGCTACTCCATTTTTTTGCGGGCGTCTTCGAGGATACGCTTGGCGCGGGACGGATTGAAAACTCCACAAGAACAGAAGCGCGCCAAATAAGTGACCGCCTCTTCAGGAGTGCGGCGGCCTTCTTTCACCCAATCAATCATTTTCTTTCCCAGGCTGCTGGAAATCATGCCGTGGCCGCACATGGTGGTGAGTTCCAGGATCTGGGTGTTTGGCAGCTTTTCTGTCTTGCCTTCAAATCCAAGTGAATAGCCAATACTATGAGCAGCGATTCCGGCAAACTTGCAACAAGTCCGCGCGCCTTCGATCGATGTGGAAATGTTGACGCACAATCCCAAGTCGGCTTCCTTCACGACTTTCAAAAACCTTTCCGCTGCATCGATGTTGTCAAAAATAGCCGCTACCGAGGCAGGCTCGTCGATTCCATCAATCACTGTCCGGAAATGCGGCTCGGCGTCGCGATGCCAGTGCGAACTTACAGTCTGGTTTCGGGAAGGCCGGATGGCGCCACCATGAGGAGGGTCTCCAACATTTACCGGCTTGAATGGCAGAGCCATTTCCAGGAACTTCTTTAATTTCGGAATGCAGCCTTCGTCATTCTTGCCCTTACTCGGACTGGCGAACACGATGTAGTCGTCTCGAAAGCTTTCGCTGTTGCCATAGCGATGCAGAGTGTTGGTCATAAAACGGCCATGCCTACCTCGGTCGTTTTTTCCGCCGACGCATTGGTGATTCTGCCCAGGCCGGTGTTCGTCTTGGCCCGTTCGATGCGGTATCCCAAGCGCGCCAGGATCGGCGCTACCACGTGCTCCTCACCGTTTTCATCGCAGCGAGTGCCTACCCCCAAGGCCACGACGCTATCGATCTGTTTCTCAACCTCATGAACAAGTTGCACGATTTCTTCGGTTCGCGAGATCGGCACTTTAATTTCGACGATCGCGGAAAGAATTTTTTCGTCAAGAATGTCCTCGCGCATGGTTCCGGTCGATACGTCGCTCATCAGCAAGGTGAGAGGATTATTTTTCTCGAAGGGAACTTTCGCCTTGGCCAAGGCCTGCGTCATTTTCTGCATGTCGCGGAAGCGGACGCCAACTCCCGGCCGGCCGAATTCGATGGTGAAGCCGACTTCGCCGTGCTTCACGCGCTGGGTGACGTCGTTTGTTTTTACCTCTTCAGTGCCACGGCCTTGAACTCCTGTAGATTCGTGGGTCGCCCGCGGATCGGAAAAGGCGCGGCGCACCACGCGGGGCCATTGCAGATCCTCAGGTTCGAAGGCTGCCGTGGGACAAATGTCCGGCTCCGGCTCGAAGCGCAGCCGTACCAGCTGAAAAAGCTTTCGAATGGTGCGCACCATGACCGGATTCAACTTCTCAGTGCTCAAGCCGTTGTAGCAGGCGTAACATTCCACGCATTCGTCCCGTTCGATGGTGGCGCGTTTGACGACAGGATCCACGTAGATTGCCCCCATCGGGCAAACGTAAACGCAGTTTCCACAGGCCACGCACTTGTCAGGATTGATCTTCATCGCCTTGCGCTTTCGCTTCCAACTCTGTACAGCGGTTGGTCTTAAATATAGTCATATAATAGCATAACAGTCGTTTGGGTCGGTTTCGATCAAGAATTCCGAAGGTGTTCAAGCTCCGGCCTTCGATGGTAAAGGGGCCTCCCAGACAATCTTCTTGTCGGCGTTAATTCCCATCGTTAATGCCGCACCCACAATACAAAGAACGGAGCACACCAGAAACGGCATATTCCAGCCGTACATTCCCACCAGGTAAGCCAGCAGCACCGGAGAGATCGCGCTTCCCAGATTTCCGAAAGTGTTCATAACTGAGGCGACCGATCCTGCATAATCGCCTCCGATGTCGAGAGGGATTGCCCAGGAGACGCCGACTGTGACTTCCAGTCCGAAGACAGCGACACACGAATAGAGAACTGAAGCGGTGGAGTGATGCGTGAAAGTTGCAGGCAAAATAAAAATTGTGGCGAGAAGGAATCCCGAGAGCGCGACGATACGACGAGCAAGTTTGAGATTTCCAAAACGCCGGGCGCACAGGTCAGACACAGTCCCCCCGAAAAGATCACCCGCGGCCCCGGCAAGCAAGGGCAGGCTGGCATAAATTCCCATCTGAGTGAGATTGAAGCCGCGATGTTCGTTTAGATATTTAGGGAACCAATCCAAATAAACGTCGATGGCATAGCCATAACAAAAATACATCAATGAAAGCGTCCATAGCGAAGGGCTGCGGAGAATGCGGCGCCACGGCACCGACTTCGCCACCTTGTCAGGAACACCGATTGCGTCTTCAATCATCCGGCGTTCCGCCGCGTTGATCCCGGAATGCTGACCCGGCGTATCGCGGTAGTACCAATACCATGCAGCGGCCCAAAGCAGGCCGATGAGACCGAAGACAAAAAATGGCATGCGCCATCCGTATCGAAGCATCATCACTACGACTAACGCTGGAGTGAGAGCCGCGCCCAATCGCGACGAAGCGTGAGTGATGCCCTGAGCAAAGCCACGTTCGGTCGGCAACATCCATCGCGAAAGGGAGCGGGTAGCGATCGGGAACGCCCCAGCCTCGCCCATGCCAAAGAAAAACCGAAAGACACCCATGGAGGCCGCGCTCCAGGCGAATGCAGTCAGCGAAGTAAAAATCGACCACCATACAACGACCAGGGCCAGTGCCCGCCGTCCTCCAATACGATCGCCCAACCATCCTCCGGGGATTTGAAAAAAAGCGTATCCCCAGCGGAAGGAAGCGAAGATCCACCCGATCGTGACCATGGAGAAACCCATGTCCTTCTGAATGACGGGCACCGCGGATGCAATATTCACGCGGTCCATGTAGGTGATCATGTAGGCGCCGACGATCAAGGCGAGCACAACGTGGCGGGTGTGGGTGGGACGGGCAGCGATGGCGGGTTCAGTCATCGAGCGCGGAATTTCCCGGCTAACCCAATGAAGATCGGACTACGGTCCATTTTCCCGTCCTAATCGATGGTCAAAGCGGTACGCCGTCGCGTCTGCTAGAACGCAAGGCTGTCTTTGTGAGTCTCGATCTGTTTAGGATCGACACCGGGGACTTTGGTCAATTCAGTCCATTCTTTGAAACTGCCATTTTGTTCACGATAAGACACGATGGCCGCCGATTCCTTAACCGGAATGTCGAGCGCCGCGGCCAATTCAGCGGCAGTGGCTGTGTTCACATTTACCGGCTTTTGATCGTTGCTTTTTGCAGCGGCAGGGCTGGATTTAAGGGGCCCGAAATTGGCCGCAAGATATTCCACCACACTCTCAATGTCGTCGTCGTCGACTTCCGCTCCCCGCGAGACCATTTGGTCGACCAGGCTTGCCCATTGTTGTTTGGTCGCTCTCTTCGAGGTGACCACCTTCAATTCGTGGCACCCGACGCAGTGTTGCTGGACGATGTCCTTACCCTTGCCAGCGGGGAGAGTTGTGGAAGCGGCAAATAGGAGAAAGGTCGTCAGCACCATGATTGAAAGATATTATCATAATGCTAAAAACGCTTTGAGCGCGCGAAATAAAGGACGTAAGGTTTTTCGCATCAGCGCACGGCTGCAGCGCACAAGGTTAGCCAGCCTTTTGGCAGGGCGTCCTTAAGAGTTAGCTAGTATTTACTAGGTTGGCTTTTTAGTCCGAGAACAGCGCGAGCTTGGGCCGGTGTCGCGACCGGACGATTCAGTTCATGGGCAATCCGCACGGTCCTTTGCACCAGTTCGGCATTGCTTTTTGCTTTTCGTCCGCGAGAATAATAGACGTTGTCTTCGAGGCCGACGCGAACGTGGCCGCCCATCAAGGTAGCCAGAGTGGTTAGCGGCAATTGAAAAGGACCGATCGCGGAACACAACCACAAAGCTTCCTGGGGAAACTCTTTCAGCAGCTGGAGAATATTTTCCACCGTTGGAAAGCTGCCGGTCTGATAACCCATCACGGTCTGCATCCAGTATGGTTTTTCGATCAGATCCTGCTCGATCAAGTAGTCAACAACCCAAGCGCAGCCGGGATGGTAAAGCTCCAATTCAGGTTTGATTCCGCGTTTTTTCATTTCCGCGGCAAATTGGCGGATCTGACCATAGGTAAATGGAATGCATTCATCGATCTCAAGCGCCGGCCTGGGGTAGGGTAGGGGTGCAAGCCGCTCCTTCAATTTGAATTTGCTCATGTCAGGTGCCAGATTCAAAGACGCAACTTCTGGTCCTGCGGCCAGGCTCGACGAGCGCTCTTCCATGGTCATACCGGGGCCGGCCCCAGTGGTTGCATTGATAATAATTTCGGGGCAACTTTCTCGAACTTTTCGCAACACCTCGCGCCATGCTTCAGTTTCGCGCGCACCTTCGGTGAGTTGCCGGGGATTGCGGGCATGAATGTGAACCATCGACGCCCCGGCTTCGTAAGCGCCATGTACCGACTCCGCGATTTCGTCCGCCGTTTCAGGAATAACCTCATTCGCTTCTTTGCCCTGAATACCGCCGTTGCAAGCCACGCAAATAATGAGCGGCGGCATTCCGATGCGAACCCGCTCCATGAAATCGTGGCTATTGGTGTAGTCGAACCAGGCTGGCTGTTGCTCTGAACGTTCTTTTCCGGACACAATACTCCTTTTTTGATCGGACAAATCACATTTTGAACTGGCCTGTCACCGGCTAATTTCGGCCGCTAACCGCCTGCGTCTAACCAGCTAAAACATCTGGAACTATACAAGAACCTTGCACGATACGGAGACGGGCCATTACTCGGGGGAGAAGCCAGTAATAGGTAAACAAGTCTTTCGCAAGCCAACAAGCGAAATAGTGCGAAACTATCACAATCATCAACAAGATTTGCGCGCTTCGCCGCCACCAAATTCAAACTTGCATGGAACCGCACACCGGTGTAGTCTGCGTGCATCAGAGCGAGTGGTTGGACGAAATCTTGGGGCCAGTTCTTTTGTTTCGTTTTCTAGCACTGCTCGAGCTTTTCCCTCCCGCCTGTTCTCTCATTGATTTTTTTCGATACACATGATCAAGCCACTCGCGTCGGCAAGTTCGAGCGCTTCGCCATTTTCCAGCATTCGTCCGGGCGACGACCGTTTGGATTCATGGAAAGAGATTGCCAGCTACTTGCGACGGGAAGTTCGCACGGTCCAGCTTTGGGAGAAGAAGGAGGGCCTGCCCGTCCATCGCCACTTTCACACCAGTCAAGGCAGTGTTTTTGCGCTTCGTTCGGAGATTGAAAATTGGAAACGCCGGGTTTCCCGTGAATGCGGCAACCTGGAGATCGAACCCATTGCGTTGGCATCAAAACCGGTTAGGGAAGCGGGAGAGCGGATCACGATTTACGTGCTGCCGTTTAAGAATGTGACCGTCAGCAGCGATCGTCGCCGGGTTTGCGACACCATAGTGGCAAAGACAATTACGGCCCTGGAGCAGTTGAATCCCGCTCAATTACGGATTGTGAATCCATCACCGCAGCAAGAACGAAGAGAATTTCCCGCCACAAATCTGGCGATCGCTGACGAGGCAGTGAATTATTTATTGCAATGGAGCGTCCAGGACGACGGCAACAGCATGCGAGTGAACGTGGCCCTGCTCTTCGCCGCAGCCGACGTAGTGGCGTGGTCTCATACCTATCGCTGCCGTCCCAATGATTTAGAAGAGCTGCCTTCCTATATTGCCGATCAGATTGTGCAGTGTCTCTGGTTGAAGGTATTTTCTTCCGCGACGTCCTGTCCGGTTCCGGTGCGGAACGAGAAGCCGGGCTCGCGTGAAGCGTATCTAAAGGGCAGATATTTCTGGAACCAACGGAACGAAGAAGGATTACGAAAAGCCATTCGGTATTTCGAATCGGCAATTCAGGAAGACCCGCAATTTGCTTTGCCTTACTCAGGCCTTGCCGATTCTCTAACTCTTTTATCTTTCTACGAGATTGTTTCTCCGTTCGATGCCATGCCGTCCGCCCGTCGCGCGGCCACGAAGGCGATTGAGTTAGATCCGAATCTGGCGGAAGCGCATGCGTCGCTGGCGGACGTTCTTTTGCACTTCGATCGTGATTGGCAAGCCGCCGATCACGAGTATCGGCGCGCGATTCAGTGCAATCCCGATTACGCCTTGGGCTATCACTGGTATGCGAATTTACTGGCGGCCCGGGGGCAGCATGAGGCGGCCCACATTGCAATCATGCACGCGCTGGAGATCGATCCGGTTTCGATTATCACTTTAGTGTGGGCCGGAGTTACATCACATCTGGCGCATCAGTTTGATGAAGCGATCCGGTATTACAAGAGTGCTTTGGAGTTAGATCCGCTATTTATTTGGGCCCACATGTACATGGCGCAGGCGCTCGAACAGAAAGGCAACTTCCAGGAAGCGCTAAAAGAATTCGAAACCACGATTCGACTGGCGGGTGGGAATAATTGCGTAAAGGCCATGAAGGCCCATACCCACGCGGTCGCGGGAGACAAATCCTCAGCTCGCGAGATTTTGCATGAACTCAAAGGCGCTGCGTCTCCCCAGGGCATGCCGTCTTACGATATCGCCGCCACCTATGCCGCACTGGGCGAGTCCAATCAAATGGTGGTGTGGTTAAACCGGGCATGCGGTGAGCGCAACATGAAACTGTTCACGCTGCCACAGGATCCACGTTTCGATCCGCTCCGCCATCGTTCCGAATTCAAGGAAATTATCGAGCAGATGGGGCTCACTCAATACACGCCAAGCCGCGGACGCAGTCGGCAAACTTTCTAAAGTGTTCCACCGCTGAACTTCTGGTCCTAATTCAAACTTCGATTCAGAAGCTTAGCGAGTACTGTGGTATTCCTTGAGCGACCGATTCCACGAGGCCAATAGTTTGATTGAAAACGTAGAAACTTCTACAGTTGCCACGCCGCATCGCGAACTCAATCGAAGCCTCGGAGTTTTTGACTCGACCATGATTGTGGCCGGGTCGATGATCGGATCCGGGATCTTCATTGTGGCCGGCGAAATGGCGCGGGAAGTTGGCAGTACGGGATGGCTCTTGCTGGCATGGGTCATCGCAGGGGCACTCACGTTGGCGGCGGCATTGTCTTATGGAGAGTTGGCGGCAATGATGCCGCGCGCCGGCGGACAGTACGTTTATCTTCGTGAAGCCTATTCGCCGCTATGGGGATTTCTATACGGCTGGACGCTATTTCTAATCATTCAAACCGGGACGATTGCCGCGTCATCGGTGGGTTTCTCCCGCTATCTGGGCGTGTTATGGCCACAGATTTCTGAAGCTAACTACATCATCAAGCCGATTCATATTTTGCCGACTTATGCGATTTCGCTTTCCACTGCCCAATTGGTCGCGCTGATCGTCATATCGTTCCTGACCTGGACCAACATGAAGGGCCTCAAGTACGGAAAAGGAGTGCAAAACGTTTTCACGACCATGAAGATTGGGTCGTTGCTGGGCGTGATCGTCATCGGCGTATTTATCGGTTGGAGAGCCGCTGTGGTGAAGGCGAACTTTGGCCATGCCTGGACGCCGCAAGGATTTACTTTGTTAGGGCAGGGACTTTCTCCGCTGACTGCCTTCGGAATGCTGGTCGCACTTTGCAGCGCGCAAATCGGCGCTCTCTATGCCGCCGATGCATGGAATAACATCACATTCACCGCTGGCGAAGTACGCAATCCGACCCGAAATGTACCCCTATCACTTACCTTCGGGACCATCCTCGTAATCGGACTTTATATTTGCGCTAACTTCGCATACGTGGTGGTGTTGCCGTTCAGTGAAATTCAACATGCACCCTCGGACCGAGTGGCGGCCACGATGTTACAAGCGATTTATCCCTCGGTCGGACCAGTGCTGATCGCGGTCGCGATTATGATTGCGGCGTTCGGCTGCATGAATGCCCTAATCCTGTCGGGAGCCCGCGCTTATTATGCGATGTCTCTGGATGGACTGTTTTTCAAGCGCGCATCGAACCTGAATCGCGCGAATGTTCCGGGAGCTGCCTTGGTCATGCAGACGCTGTGGGCCGCGGTTCTACTGTCGATTCGTACCTATCAGCCGGCGACAGGAGTCTATGGGAATCTCTATAGCAACTTGCTCGATTACGTAATCTCCGCTGCGCTGATCTTTTATATCCTGACCATAGCCGCTGTGTTTCGATTGCGGATGACCAGGCCAAATGCCGAGCGGCCCTACCGGGCGTTCGGCTATCCGATTATTCCTCTGCTTTATCTGATTTGCGCGGGAGTTATTCTGGCGGTTTTGTTCTTGTATCGACCATCCACAACAATCCCCGGAGTGATTATCGTTCTGATCGGTGTTCCGGTTTATTTTCTTTTCAAACGCCAAATGCAACGCGACAAAGGCCAAGCCGGGAAGTCAGTTTGATCGCTATTCCTTCGCGTTTGGGCGAACGCCCCGTCTGCGCCGCGAGTGTGAGCTCGCCGTTGAGGGCAGGTGAGGGCACCCGCCCTACGTGATTCTAGATAATTTACCGAGTTGCCTTTACTGGATATCGCAGATGGCCTTTGCTGCCAAGAATGTTTCGCAGATCCAGTGCCAGACTATCCAACCCTGTTTGAGGTGAAGTCTTGCCACTCACGATTTCGGAAACATGGCGTTCCATGGATTCCGTCATCTGCGCAGCTTCCGGGATGGTCGGCTTCTCTTTCGCGATTGGAACACTTGCCAGAAAAGTCGATGTGTAGGGAATCGCTTTTACTTTGGGATCATCGTAAATCGATTTTCTCGCCGATGCACTTCCATCCAAAGTCTGCTGTTCCTGCACTTGATTCGACATTGCCCACTCGATAAATTTGTAAGCTTCCCGCGAGTGTCTCGATTCAGTTGGAATCAGGTAGGTCAAGCCTTCTAACTGGCTGAATGGTGCAGCAGAGTTGGACGGAATGAGGCTGTAACCGATTTTCCCGGCAACCTTCGAAACCTTGGGGTCTTCGAGATAAGGCGCCTGATCGTTCCATAGAAGACCCATGAACACGTGTCCCTGCTGAAGCGCGGACTGCGCTTCACCCCAGCCATACTTCAGTGTGTCAGGAGGACTGGAAGCAACCAATTTGACATACTGAGCCGTGGCCGCAACATTTTCGGGAGAGTTGATTACGATGTCGCCGTACTCCCATCCGTGTTGAGTATCGAGAATGTTACCGCCAAACGCGTAAATCAGGTTGAGCCACTCGTACCAAAGTGCGAGACCTTGTTTTCCTTGAATGTAAGTACCGTAGAACTGTTCTTTCGGACGAGTGAAGAACTCCGCTAATTGAGAATATTCATGCCAGGTCACGGGAGGCTTGAGATCGTGGTGATAGCGAGCTTTGAAGTTGCGCTGGTTTGCTGGGTCGTCCAGCAGATCTTTTCGATAGCACAGGAAAGTGGTCAGGCTGGTGAAGGGATATCCGTAAGTTTTGTTTTCGTAAGAGCTGAGCTCCTGCCACCACTTTGGAAATAGTTGTTGCTGCGGCACGAAGCTCGCGTCATGCACGGTGGGATCGGCGAGAAAGGAATCGATTGATTGGATCCGGCCTTTTTGAACCAGCGCGCCCATCCAGCGGTGCCGCATCACCACCACATCTAAAGCTGGATCGCTGCTGGTGGGGCCGTGATCGAGATCACTCATAATCGCGCGATCGTTTTTATGCAAGACTTCGACGTGAATGCCGCTTTGCTTTTCGAACTCGGCGATCATCTGAGTTTTGGTCAGCGAATCGAGAAACCATTCGTCGCCAGCCAAACGAAGGGTGTCGGGCTGGCTTCGCGAGCAACTGCTGGCTGCAAGCAGGAGAATACAAACAAAGAATTTCGCTTTGGGATGGGCTGATTGGGCCATATGCAGTTCCTGTCGTTAGAGCAATTCATGAACCACCAAGGACAAGAATTACCACTAACGAAGGCCCGATTTCTCGGGATTTCCTTAGCGATATTTCGTGTCCTTGGTGGCTAATCTCGGTTCACTTCTTGAGAGAAGATCCTGAGAACCAAAGAAACTTCACCGGCGCATCGCTGGAATTGATATTCGAATGCGTCATCGACTGATCGGGCCGGATCATGTAAGCCATTCCCGGATGCTGCACCCGCAACTCCGTGCCGAGGAACGCCAGACTATCGCCATCGATGGCAGCCCAGATTTCTTCCTGCCCCGGATTGTGTGGATGCGGCTCACCCATAGTCATGGGATTCATTGTGACCGTGATCAGGTCCCCGATGGTGGCCAGGCCGTCCGTCTTCGAGAAGAGATCGCGGACCACATGCGACCAGTGTCCGGAAGCGCCCGGAAGCGTATATGGAGAAGCGGCCATCGGAGTTCTGGCGGGCACCTGTCGCTCATCAGTGGCCAACATTCCTTTTGCCGGAACAAAGCCTTCAGGCGTCGGTTCGCTGACCACATACATTTTCAGTTCGTCGTCGCCGGTGTTCCTCATCACGAATTCGAGATTTGCCGGGATGAAGACGGCGATATCTTTATGCAGCTTCGCGGTCTTGCCTCCAGCTACGACTTCTCCAGTGCCGGCAACAATATAAAAGACGACTTGTTCACGATCCAACTGTGAAGCGGTGGTGGAATTGCCCGGCGCAAGCCTTCCAAAGGCAAGATAATTAGCGGCTTGCAGAATGGCTCCCGGCTGGGGCGGAGCATAGTTGTCTCCGCGCGTGAGAATATCTCGCAAGACCAAAGAACCGAAAGCATGACGCGGCAACGAATCGCGCCAGTCGCCGATGAACATGTCGATTCTTCGTTGCTGCGAATCTCTGCTGGGCTGATACCGCACCGATCCCGGTCCGTCGAAACTGTTTCCACCCGCGCTGGGCGTGCTCACGGGAGGCTTGGGAGTTACCTGCGCATTCGCCGGCAACAGCGCAAGACCAAATATCGACAACGCCACGCAAGCCAGGCTCCTACCGGATAAGGAAGCTTTCCTTCCGCCAATTCCGTTCATCCTGTTTCCTCGATTCCTCAATTTGAGTGGTGACTTCAAAGCGCCTTCCGTCAGTGCGTCGCCGCCCAACCGAGACCGTCTGCGCCTTTGCCGGCATCGATAAGTTGTTTTACTGTCCAATCGGCAACATTGATGGCAGCAACTTTTGCAGCTGCGTCGACGGATACGTAGGCTGTAAGGCCGTCGGGAGAGATCAGGACTTCCTGTGGCCTGACCGGCAGATCGATGGTGTGCGCAACTTTCATGGTGGTGAGATCGATCACGCCTACTTGATGGACCAAAGGTAGAGCGATCACCAGCCAGCGCCCGTCAGGCGTGGGCGCCGATCCATACCCCAAACCTGGCATGGGGATCCATGTCTTCACTTTGTTGGTCGCGGTATCGATCACCGCCAGTTGAGGTTTGGTGACGTCGGAAGTAAATGCGAATTTGTCATCGACCGAGAGAGAAATGCGCTGCACTTGTCCGGAAACTGGAATAATCGTGATTACTTTTCGCGCATCCAGATCGAGCACAGATACCGTTCCTGGTCCAACGTTCGCAGTGTAGGCACGGCGACCGTCGCGAGTGATTGCGAACATGTGCGACTGTTCCTGACCGGTCGGAACTGAGCCTATAATTTTCAGAGTCGCGGGATCGATAATGCTGATCGACTTTTCCAGCTCGGTGCCCACATACAGAAGGCCGTTCTTCGGCCCGAACACGGGGAGATGCGGCCGCACCCCCTTGCCGAAATCAACATTGCCGACAATTTTTCTCACCGCGATATCGATGACCACCATATTGCTGCCATCGGTCCCGGGCATGCCCACGCCAGAAGTTCCGTAGATTGGAACGTACGCAAGTTTGCCGTCGGGAGAGGCAACAACTTCATGTCCGGTGACGCCGCCCTCGGGCACTTCGGCAATTTGTTTGCCGGCAACCGGATCGATAATTCCGAGACTGTTGTCTCCTTTATTAGCGACCAGTAACAGTCCATTGCCCGAATGCTTGTTGGATGATTGAGAAAACACAGCAATGGAGATTAGCGCGACGGCTGAGAGTGTCAAAGCAAATCGACCCATGAAAACTCCGTTCTTGGTGCCTCGAATCGAATCTAAAGCCTTCTTATCGGAGACGAACCCGCGTGCGCACGTTTGATCGGTCTTTTGGGGAATCATAATATCATAGGGTTTAAAGTTGAGTTCTCCAACTCGGCCCGACTGCTCAATATTCCCCGGTTACTACGTTCAGCAGCGGTTCGCCGCGGGCGAACCGCTCTACCTGCTCACTCGCGAGTTTGAATACTCGTCCCATAAACCTATCGCTGTCTCCCCCGACATGCGGCGTAATCAGCAAATTGGGCGCTTTCCACAATGGATGTCCGGTGGGTAAGGGCTCAGGATCGGTGACATCGATGGCGGCGCGGATCTGGTTTGCATTGAGCGCGCGAAGCAACGCTTCAGTATCCACGATCGCTCCTCGTCCAGCATTCACCAATAACGCCTGAGGCTTCATCTTCGATAACCTCTTTGCGTTAAAGAGATGTTTTGTCTCCGAAGTTAGCGGGGCAGTGATGACGACAATGTCAGCCTGGCCGAGCACTTCATCCAGGTTGCCTACTGCGAATACGCCCTCGCGCGGAGTGCGTGCCACTCGCAAGAACTTCACTCCGAAAGGTGCGAGCCGCGACTCAACCGCTTTCCCAATCGCCCCGTAGCCCACGATGAGCACAGTGGTTCCCGCAACTTCGTTGATCGGAACCGGCGGGTTTTCGATCTTTGCCTCCGGAGGCAGGTCAATCTGCTGCGCTTGAAGTCCGCCTCCCCATTTTCCCTGAGTTTGCAATTCAATGTAGAACGGCAAACATCGTTGCATAGCCAGGATGGCACTAAGTGTCCATTCCGCTGTCGGGACGTCATGTACGCCTTGCGCATCGCATAGAACCACTCCGGGAGGGAGGATCTGAAGGAACGGCCCGATGCCCGCCCACGGAGCCTGTACGACGCGAACGCCCTTCAAATGACGCCACTGATTCTGCACGATTTTTGGAGACAGTAGCGGAATCCAGAAATCGACTTCCACGTCGCCTTCAGGCTCTTTGGGAATCCGCACCAATTGGGCTTCGCGGGTAAAGTCTTTCAGCACAATGTGGTCGACAGCCGCGTCTACTCCGACTCGGACCTTCATTCAGTTCGACCCTCCAAAACGCAGATCCCGCCTCGACTTGACTGCCAATCGAGGTTGAAAAAAGCGGTTGACATGCAACCTATTGGTATTATGATATCAGCCATGAAAACACCTCTAATCGTTCTAGCCTTTTCCCTGGTTGCTACCTCGCTCACGGTTCAAGCTGCGGACATGCCTCCCGGTGGCTTTGCCGGCTCGTGGAAAGCCAACTTCGCAAAGTCAAAATTTCCCGGACCTCCTCCTCAAGTGGACGAGTGCACCATCGATCCCGATGGTACGGTCACTATCAACGAAGTCAATTCCGAAGGGAAGCATATTACCTGGCATTACAAGCCCGAAGAGGGCAAAGCCGTACCGATTGTCGGTCGAGACAATACTACTGTGCTGGTGAAAAAGATCAACGATCACACCAACGAGCAGACTTGGACCTCCAACGGGAAAGTGAACAAGAGCAAGGCGGTGCTGTCCAAGGACGGAAAAATTACCACCTTCAACATGGACGGAACCGACAAAGACGGCAAGCCGTTTCACGAGATGGTTGTGTACGACAAGCAGTAAGAACGAAATCGAGATCAGTATCTCAAAAAGTCTATTGCGGCCGGGAGGGGGCAACCGGCCGCATTCTAGTTTCAGTGGACCGCCGGGACGGCTGTCCCCACGCGAGTGTTTCAGAGCCACGCGGTTTTGCTGAAAGCTGAGAGCCGACAGCTCTCTACGGTAAAGCAAAGGCAATCACTGAATCTCCAGCCGTAGTGTCGTAGTAGCTGCCGCCGGTGTCGACGATGAGTACGTATTGCTTGCCGTTCTTGCCTTCATAGGTCATGGGGACGGTGTACGAGCCGGTTTCCAGTTTCGTGGTCCAAAGCTCCTTGCCGGTTGCAGCTTCGAAGGCGCGGAAGCGTTGGTCGTCCGTTGCGGCGATAAATAACAGGCCTGCGGCTGTCGTAATCGATCCGCCAAAGTTGAGCGCGCCGGTACCCTTCACGCCTTTTGCTTCCAATTCCTCAATAGTTCCGAATGGTTCTTTCCAGGCGACTTCCCCGGTGTTTACGTTGATCGCCCATAACTGTCCCCACGGCGGCTGCTGGCAGGGCCAGAACTTATCATTGTTCCAGAAGCGCGCGTACATTCCCCACGGACTGGTGCGTTCATATGGAGGATCGCTGCCGGGAGCGGTTTTTACAAGCTTGCCGACATCCGCAATGTCGACCGTATTCAAGAATAGATAACCGAGATCCGGATTAAATGACATTCCCGGCCAATTCACCACCCCCAGAGTGCCAGGAAACAGGATCGTTAGGTTGGTTCCCCAATGGATGTACGGACCGCCACTCTTCATGCCGCCTTCGGTGGCGAGAAGATCGGTACAGAATTTTTTCTGCTCGGGAGTTACGGTGGCAATGTCTTCCGGACTGAAGCTGTTGCGCCCAAGTTGCGGGGGCTTCAAAGGAAAAGGTTCGGTCGGCCAGCTGGCTTCGCCAGGGATTTCGCTGGGTGGGATCGGCCGTTCCTCCACTCCATAAATGGGCTTACCATCGCGCCGATCAAGGATGAACAACAGCCCATTCTTCCCAACAATGGCGACCGCAGGAATTTTTTTTCCTGCTTGCGTGACATCCATCAATACCGGGGCCGACTCGAGATCGTAGTCCCAGGTGTCATGATGAACGATCTGGAAATACCAGGCGAGTTTTCCGGTATCGGCGTGGAGAACGACCAGAGAATTGCCAAAGAGATCTTTTCCTTTACGATCGGCGGCATAGAAATCGAATGAAGGCGAACCGAAAGGCAGAAACAATAATCCGCGCTCCGGGTCAATGCTGGTCAGGCCCCACACGTTCGTGCCTGAACGGTTCCTCCAACTGTTGCCTTCCCAGGTTTCATTCCCGACTTCGCCGGGATGAGGCACGGAATGGAATCTCCAGACCTGCTTACCGGTATGCACATCAAACGCCCGCGGATCGCCGGAGGCGCCGGTCCCCGGGGACTCTTGAATCTGTCCGCCCACGATCGCCAGATCTTTATAGATTGTCACTGGCGACGTGACATCAAATTGCGTGGTTGGGGGGAATCCATTCAGAATGTCGGTCTTAATGTCGACTTCGCCGTCAAGGCCAAATCCTGTGGTGGGCTTGCCGGTCTCGGCGCTAACGGAAAATAACCGGCCGTCGCTGGTGCCGAACAGAATCGAGGGAGGAGTTTTGTCGTCGCCATGCCAATAGGCCACGCCCCGCCCGGCGGGACGTCCGTGATCCAACTTGAAAGTCCACAACTCTTCACCGCTCTCGGGATTCAAAGCGATTACGGTTCCGTAGGGTGTTGGCATGAAGAGCTTGCCTTTCACCACGATTGGCGTGGCCTCGGACGAACGTCGACCGCCGCCTTTGCTGACTGATCCCGCCGCCAGCGGCCGAGGCCCTTCCTTCTTCAGGTGATAGGTCCAGGCCGGCACCAGAGTGTGCACGTTTTGGATATTGATTTGTTTGAGAGGAGAAAATCTCGTGCTGGCTTGGTCGTGGCCAAAGACAGGCCAATCGGATTGCGACCAAACTAACTCGGTTGGAATAAGCAGGCAGCAGAGGAGTGCGGCAAGCGTTGTGAATCTCACGTTTGGAGATTCCTCTCTTTGGTAGAAATTTTAACGTATCATACTATGATTTAGATTCTCTGAGCAACGGATCGTCGGAACTGAGTAGTGGCTCAGTTTGAAATGACAAGTTTCGGGTTATTTGCGCAAACTGCAAGCGCTGCCCCGGACCGCAGGAAAGCGCGTACGCGGACTGCAAATCACTTTCCTGTGTAAGTGATGCGCCAAATTGAGCCGGAGGCATCGTCGCTAACCAGCAAGGAGCCGTCGGGTGCAGTGGTTACACCTACCGGACGTCCCCACACATTGTCGTCGTCGAGCACAAAGCCGGTAAGAAACTCCTCATACTCTCCGGATGCATGTCCGGTTTGATGCAGTGGCACGCGGATCACTTCATATCCGGCGCGGGGCGATCGATTCCATGAGCCGTGCTCGGAGGCGAAAATGTCTCCTTGATATTCGGCGGGGAATTGTTTGCCATCGTAAAAAGTCATTTCCAGAGACGCATTGTGCGGTTGCAAAATCACGTCGGGGGTGATGACTTTGTCTTTTAATTCGGGATGCTTGCCCGCAAGCCGCGGGTCCTGATGACCACCCATGTACCACCAGGGCCAGCCATAGAAGCCACCTTCCTGCACATGGGTGATGTAATCGGGAACGAGATTATTGCCGAGTCCGTCGCGTTCGTTCACCGAGCACCATAACTCGCCAGTAGTCGGATTGATCGCAAGTCCAACCGGATTGCGAATACCAGACGCGTAAATTCGCAAGCCCGAGCCGTCGGGATTATATTCAAGAATTGCTGCGCGATTGTTTTCTTGCGGCCCATCGTCCACGTTTTCCTGCGAACCTACTGAGACAAACATTTTTTTCCCGTCGGGAGAAAACTGAACATCTCTTGAACGATGATGACCGCCGCTCGCCAAATCCGCGAGATGCTGCGGTGGAGCAGTGCTGGTCATGTCGCCGTTGTGATAGGGAAAGCGCACGACGGAGTCCATGTTCGCAACATAAACCCACTCTGGATTCGGGCCCAGGGGATAGAAGGCGATTCCGAAAGGCGTGGTCAGCCCGGTAGCGAAAACCTGAACTTGTTGTGGCTTGCCGTCGGCAGCGAGACCGCGGAACACTTTAATGTCGCCGCCATTTGTTTCCGCGAGGAAAATGTCGCCGTTTGGAGCAGTACGCATTAAGCGCGGATTGTTGAGTCCCGTTGCGTACAACTCCACTTTGAATCCCTCGGGCGCTTTCGGCCAGGCATCGGCCGGGCGGGCGACAACTTTTGGTCCGGCGGCAGCCGATTCCGTGGCAAACGGAGCCGGAAGATCCTTCAGCGTGATGTGGCGGATGGTGCCCGGCTTTTCGAAACGGTAGTCCGTGAATGGCGCGTCCGGTGGCGGCGCACTTGACTGCGGGCTTATAGCTGGGGCGAGGGGTGCCGCCGCCGTGGGCTGCGCGGCGTTCAGCGTCTTGAGATAGGTGACAACCTGCCAGCGCTGTTGCGCTGGCAGACTCGCCCAGGAAGGCATTCCACTGCTGATATCGCCTTGCGTGATGTACCAGAAAACTGCACCGTCGGAGGCATTCTGCGTAGGACCATTTTTCAGCGGGGGTACGCTGCCCGTGCCTTCGCCGGTAGCTCCGTGGCATGTGGAGCAGGTGCGCGCATAAATATCTTTCCCAGCCAAGGCTGCTTTGGCTTGTCCTGCATAAGGATTCTTCTCCGCTCGGGCAGCAGCAGGGGCGTGATGGAACGAAGGGTTTTGGCAGAGTCCAACCGACAAAGCGAACGGCCAGAGAGCAAAAGACAAAGCTATCCGCATGCATCTATTTCGGCCGAGCACTTGGTCGAGAGTGTAAGCCGGAAGTCTCATCAGGGCTGCACGGAAACAAATTGGATGCAAACAGGCGTATCCACTGCGATTTCCTTGCCTGTCCTTGTGAGTTTGCCGGATGTGGGATCAATCTTGAAGACGACGACGTTGTTCGATAGCTCATTTCCTGATAGCAAATATCCGCCGGTGGGGTCGAGTTTGAAGTTTCGAGGCATTACACCTCCGGTTTCAGATTCTTGCACTGGCGTCAGCATGCCGGTCTTTGCATCCACTGCGAATACGCCGATGGAGTCAGGAGCGCGCTCGGTTTCACTCTTGGTCCGCCGGTTGGATTCATACAGGAACTTTCCGCTGGGGTGGATCTCGATTTCGCCGCTGTGGCTGCTGCCAAAAAAATCATGTGGCGTAGTGTGAGCTCTCTGCACTGTGGTCAGAGTGCCTTTGGAAGGATCCCAGGCGAACACGTCGACGATGCCGCTCATCTCGCTCAACTGGTAGCCGAACTTGCCTGCCGGATCGAAAGTAAAGTGACGCGGACCGCTGCCCGGATAAACACTGGCAAACTTTGGATCAGGGGGGGAAAGCTTTCCGGTTGCAACATCGAAATTGAAGATCAACACTTTATCGATGCCGAGATCCGATACGATTGCATACTTATTGTCCGGGGATACGACGATCGAATGGGTGTGAGGTTCCATCTGAATGCCGCGATCCACGCTGTGTCCCACGTCCTGGATAAAAGAAGTCAGCCCTCCCAGGGAACCGTCATCCTTAACCCGCACCACGGAAACGCTGCCGCTTCCGAAGTTGGCCATCATCACGTATTTCCCGGTCTTGTCCATCGAGATGAAACATGTGCTGGTGCCGCTGGTAGGAACGCTGTTCAGCAATCGCAACTTGCCGGTGGCATGATCGATTGCGAAAGCGCTCACATAGGACGAATGATCCATCGGTGGACCTACCGACAGAGGATCTTCGCTGATCGCGTACAGGTACTTGCGGTCGGGCGAAATGGTTAGGAACGAAGGATTGATGACTTCCGTCGCCAGTTCAGGTTCTGTGAGCTCGCCGGTCGCCGCATTGAAGCGGCTGACATAAATTCCTTTACTCTTGCTTTCTCCGAAGCCGTAGGGCTTGCTGTGATGCACATACTTAAATCCAGTGTAAGTGCCCACATACATAAAGAAGTCATTGTTCTGCGCTGCGCAGGCCTGGCTCGACAGAACAGCCATGGCGAAAATGATGACGAAACACAATGCATATCGAATACGTCTCATGAAGGTCTTTAATCTCCTGACTGCAAGCGAGCAGTCGAAAAAACGCTAACCATTATTTCCCCGCTATTTCTCTGCGGGCACAAAAACGATCGATACGGGTACGTCAATCTTCAAATCGGTTTTGGCCGGCGTGAGCTTTCCCGTGTCGGCATCGATGCGGAACAGTGCCACGTTCCCGCTGTATTCGTTACCGGAAAACAAATACGAACCCGTAGGATCGATCGCGAAGTTGCGCGGCATGATGCCGCCGGGTGCGTCCTGCTCAACTTGCGTCAAAGTGCCCTTTTCCGGATCAATGGAAAAAACACCGATGCTATCGGGGCCCCACAAATTGGGGCCACGGAACCTGCGGTTGGATTCATACAGAAACTTTCCATTGGGATGGATAGCAATCTCAGCGCTGTCATTCCCGCCAACGAAATTCGGCTCCAGCGATCTAGCGTCTTGCACACTCGTAAGAGTTCCTTGGGATGTATCCCACGCCAGCACCGTCACAAAACCACTCATTTCTTTGAGCGAGTATCCGAATCTCCCGTTGGCGTCGAAAACAAAATGGCGAGGACCGCCGCCGGGTTCCGTTTCTACGAAACGTGGTTCGTCGGGAGACAAGGCTCCCGTGGCTGCATCGAATTTGTAGATGAAAACTTTGTCCACGCCAAGATCGGAGACAATCGCATATTTATTGTCCGGCGAAACATCGATGGAATGCGGATGGGCCTGCGATTGGAAGGACGGGTCTTTGCCATGACCGATGTGCTTCATGAACGCAGTCTGCTCGCCGAGCGATCCATCTTCTTTAATCCGCAGAACGGTGACGCTGCTGCTTCCGAAGTTCGCCATCAGCACATAATGACCGGTCTTATCGATGGACAGATAACACGTGCTGGTGCCACCCGTTGGCAGTGTGTTCAACAGATGCAGCTTGCCGGTTTTGGAATCAATCGCGAAGGCGCTGACGTACGATTCGTGATCGAAATCCGGTCCCAGTGATTGCGGATCTTCGGTCGCGACGTAAAGGAATTTCTGGTTGGGATGGACCGCAAGGAATGCTGGATTGACGATCTCCGCCGCCACCTCCGGCTTGCTGACCACTCCCGTCGCCGGCCGGAAACGGCTGACGTAGATTCCCTTGCTGTGACTTGATCCAGCAGGCAGGCCTTCTTTCATATACGTAAAGCCCGTATAAGTGCCGAAATATACGAAATATTCACCTGAGGCTGAGGTGGCACTCCATGCGGAAGGGATCAATAGAACAGCAGAAAACGCGAGCAACGCAAGATTACGAATTAGTTTCATGGATTATTTTCTTCAAGCGAACATTCTGCGTAAATCACTTTACTATTTCGCGGCGGGGACCACTGCATGAGTCCAGTTGTCGCCCTCCGGGAACTTAGCGAAATAGAGAAATTTTACCGGCATATCACTGGCATTAATGTTGGAGTGAATAGTCGCTCCGTCTGGCGGGAGCATGTAGGCCATCCCCGGTTTTTGGATGCGAAGCTCGGTCCCCATAAGTATGAGACTGGTGCCATCGATGGCCGCCCAAACTTCTTCCTGGCCGGGACGATGGGGATGCGGCTCGCCCATAGTGAGCGGATTCACCGTAACCGTGATCACGCTTTGTTCAGTTGCGAGTCCATCCGCCGGGGAAAAGAGCTCTCGGACAATGTGCGCCCAGTGGCCCGACGCGCCACCCACGATATAGGGATCACCGCCGGCTGGAGTTCGCACCCGCGCCGCAGCCTCGTCCTTTACCGACATCTTTTCTTTGGGGTGGAAGCCGCCGGGAGTGGGTTCATTGATTACATACATCGTGAGCGGTTCGTCGCCAGTAGATTTCATCACGAATTCGAGACCGGCAGGCATGAGGACCGCGATGCCTTTGCGCAGCCTGGAAGTATCGCCACCCGCGGTAATTTCTCCTTCGCCGCCGAGAACATAAAAGACTTCCTGCTGACCATCGAGACGCGATGGAGTTGTCGAGGCCCCTGGGGTCATTCGACCATAAGCGAAGAAGTTTGCGGAGCGCAGGGCTGCGCCTTTTTGCGGAGGAGCGAAGTTATCGCCTCTGGTAAGAATGTCACGCAGGACCAGCGAACCATGCTCGAAGCGTGGCAAAGAGCCTTGCCAATCACTGATAAACAGGTCGATTCGGCGGTCCTGCGGTTCTCGCTCTTTCGCGTACCTGACGAACTCGGGCCCCGGATAAGAATTGATTCCGTTGATGGCGTTTTTTGTCCCGCTGGGGGCGGGCGGAGCTTGTTGCTGCGCATCCGCGACTGTAGAAAAGCTCAAGGCCAGCGCGAATACAGCCACGAACACAAGCATTGATCGATGCATGGGGACGGTCTCCTTTATTCTGGTCTACGGTCTGGGTTGATGAGGATGGTAACGACCGAAATAAAGAAACCGGACTTGACTGTCTTCGTTTTGGTTAATGTTAGTGTGAGGAGTCTTGTTGTCGGGAATATGGTAGAACGACATTCCAGGCGTTTGCCGCCTCAGTTCATTGTTCACGAATGCGAGGCTGGTGCCGTCGAGGGCCGTCCAGACTTCTTCAATATCATCATGGTCGACGAGGTGAGGTTGTCCGATCGTGAGCGGATCGAGCGCTACGGTCATGACACTTTGCAGCGTCCCGAGACCGTCCGCAGCCAGGAAAAGGGTCTTCACGATGTGCGCCCAGTGACCGTCACTGGAAGAAATCGGGATCTTATTTTCGTCCTTCATCAGAATGCTGGTGTTCGGGCGAAAGCCGGGAGGCGTCGGTTCGTTGATCAAGTACATGCCCAGCGGTTGGTCGCCGGTATTTTTGATAGTGAATTCCAAATTCGCAGGAACTAGAATCGCGATGTTGCGAAACAGGTCGACAGTCTGTCCGGCCGCGGTTACGGTGCCACGACCTGACTCGACATAGTAGATTTCCTGCTGGCCATCGAGACGCACCGCCTTGGTGGACGCGTTTGGCGCCAGAGTGGCATAGGTATAAGAGTTGATGAAGCGCAGCACGGCGCCTTTTTGTGTAGGATTGTGCGGATCGCCGCGGGTGAAAATATCACGCTCGGAAAGGGAACCGTGAGTGGTGCGGGCAGTGGAAGAATGCCAATCGCTGAAATAAAGATCGATGCGATCGGTGCTGGCGTTGGCTTGCGCCAGCGACAGCGAAGACAGCCCAATGCACGCAGTCAAAACCAGTGATGCGAGAATTCTTCTCACCATCAGACCGTTCTCCTTGTTTTTTAGGCAGCCGCGAGGACCGTTTGTTTCATCACTATATATGACAATTAGCGAAAGCGACAATTATAGTATCATACGTCCTATTCAGATCTATTCAGGAGAAACCTGCGCATGAAATTGATTCGATTCGGTGCCAGTGGTCAGGAAAAACCAGGTGTACAGCTGAAAGACGGCATGCGCATCGATGCCTCCGCTCTCGGTACCGACTATAACGAGGAGTTCTTCGCCAGCGATGGCTTGGGCAAATTAGAAGCATGGCTGCGGGCTGGAGTCGCGTCTGCGCCGAAAGTCCCGCCGAACGTGCGCCTCGGCGCTCCGGTTTGCCGTCCCAGCAAGATTATTTGTATTGGACTCAACTACCGCGATCATGCAGCGGAAACCAAAGCCGAGCCGCCGAAGGAGCCTGTTCTGTTCTTCAAAGCAACGACGTCGCTGGTAGGGCCGAACGATGATCTGGTTAGACCTAAAAACTCGACTAAGGTGGATTGGGAGGTCGAGTTGGCAGTGGTCATCGGCAAGAAAGCCCAATACGTTTCTAAAGAAAACGCTCTTCGATATGTGGCTGGCTATGCATTGCATAACGATTATTCCGAGCGCCAGTTCCAACTTGAGCGTGGCGGTCAATGGGTCAAAGGAAAAAGCGCGGACACCTTTGCTCCCCTGGGCCCCTATCTCGCGACTCCGGACGAGGTGCCCGACGCCGGCCAATTGAAAATGTGGCTGAAGGTGAACGGGGAGATGCGGCAGAATAGCTCGACCTCGAATATGATCTTTGACGTGGCCACACTGGTATCGTACGTCAGCCAGTTTATGACCCTGCTTCCGGGAGATGTCATTAGTACCGGCACTCCGGCCGGTGTCGGCATGGGCATGAATCCACAAGTTTTTCTCAAAGCTGGTGATGTGGTGGAGTTGGGGATCGAAGGTTTGGGCGAGTCGCGGCAGAAAGTCACGGATTATAAATAGACACGAATATGGGCGATCCGCTACAGCCGGGAAGCGGCAGAACGAGTCCCGGCGGTAGCCATGTTCGCTGGTTCCTGATCTTCTGGCTCTTCGTTGTCAGTGCTGTCGCATTTTTGGATCGGGTGAACATTTCCATCGCAGGCAGCTCCATAGCTAGCGACTATCACTTGACCAATGTTGAGTTGGGTTGGGTGTTCAGCTCTTTTCTCGCCGGATACGCTCTTTGTCAAACCCTCGGCGGAAGGCTTGCCGACCGTTTTGGCCCACGCAGAGTTCTGGCTGCGGGAGCGATCTGGTGGGGCGTGTTTACGGCGCTAACAGCAGCGGTTCCTCAAGGGATCCGGGGCGCACTATTTTTGTTCGTGGCGATTCGTTTTCTTTTTGGAGCGGGCGAAGCCGTAATCTATCCCGCATCCAATCAATTTGTTTCCCGCTGGATCCCAACAAGTGAACGTGGAATCGCGAATGGCCTAATTTTCGCCGGAGTGGGCGCCGGCGCCGGTCTTTCGCCACCCCTCATTACATTCATCATGCTGCACTATGGCTGGAGAGCGTCGTTTTTTGTGTGCGCTCTGATTGGCTTGGTTGTGGGCCTGGTATGGTTCCTGGCTTCGCGAGACACTCCGGCCGAACACTCGAGAGTTTCGGCGTCCGAAATGGCAATCATTCAGGCTGGCCTTTCTGACAAGAGTGCGGAGGGAAGAGAACGAAAACTAATTCCCTGGGGAACGGTTCTTAAGAGCAAGCCGGTCCTGGCCGTGACCATTAGCTATTTCACTTTCGGCTATGTGGCCTGGATATTCTTCAGTTGGTTCTATACCTATCTCGCTCAAGTCCGTGGATTGAACCTTAAGGCCAGCGCGTTTTATGCGATGCTGCCGTTCCTCGCGATGGCCGTATGCTGTGCGCTCGGGGGAATTGCCAGCGACCGTCTCACGCATGCATACGGCCCGCGCATTGGACGTTGCTATCTCGCGTCTGTCGCTATTGCCTTGGCGGGCGTGTTTCTGGTATTCGGCGCAGAAGTAGATAGTGCGCGGCTTGCCAGTGTCGTGCTCGCAGGGGGAGCGGGGGCGTTGTATCTGGCGCAAAGTTCCTTCTGGTCCGTGACCGCTGATCTCGCAGGCACATCTTCAGGATCGGTTTCAGGTTTCATGAACATGGGGGCGCAGGCGGGTGGCTGGTTTACCGCCTGGATGACGCCATTAATCGCCCGGCATTTTGGTTGGACTGCATCTTTTCTGGTAGCGGCGGCCTTGTGCTTACTGGGTGCGGTGGCCTGGCTGTTTGTCGATCCCGAACGCAAACTTGAATTCTTGCCGAAAGCTCCCGGCCCGCAGCTGATTCCTGCCGGAATCCCTTTGTCTCATGTGTCAAAATAGATCCGGTCAGTGACATTTCGAATCCATGAAAGAATTCAAGCTTAACCCAAAAGAAAAATGCCAGTGGGACTTGGTGAGTCTGGGCGAAGTCATGTTACGCCTTGATCCTGGCGACAGCCGCATTTCCACTTCGCGCGAGTTTCGCGCCTGGGAAGGTGGCGGCGAATATAACGTGGCGCGAGGGCTGAAACGTTGTTTCGGTTTGAACACCGCGATCGTGAGCGCGCTTGCAGATAATCCCATCGGGCGCCTGGTCGAAGACCTCATGTTTCAAGGCGGAGTTGATCAGAGACATCTACGCTGGGTGCCGTACGACGGTGTGGGCCGGTCGGTCCGAAACGGATTGAACTTTACCGAACGCGGCTTTGGCGTGCGAGCGGCAGTGGGATGCTCCGACCGCGGGCACACAGCGGTCTCCCAGTTGAAGCCCGGCGAGGTCGATTGGTCCCAGATATTCGGTAAAGAAGGAGCACGCTGGTTTCATACCGGGGGAATCTTCTGCGCTCTTTCCGAAAGCACACCGCTTGTGGCGAAAGAGGCGATGGAAGCCGCCCGGCGAGCGGGCACCATCGTTTCCTATGATCTGAACTATCGGCCTTCACTGTGGAAATCGATCGGTGGAAAAGCGAAAGCACAGGAAGTAAATCGCATGCTGGCCCCGTTCATCGATGTGATGTTGGGCAATGAAGAAGATTTCAGCGCGGCCCTGGGTTTTGAAGTTGCGGAACTCGACGAAAATCATTCCAAACTCGATGCTGGCAGCTTCAAACTAATGATGAGGGATGTTGTCGCAGAGTATCCAAACTTGTCCGTGGTTGCGACGACCCTCCGCAATTCGAAAACCGCGAGCGTGAACGATTGGGGGGCGATTTGCTTTTCCGGCGACAAATTCTTCCAGGCGACGGTGCGCGAAAATCTTGAGATTTACGATCGCGTCGGTGGAGGAGATTCGTTCGCGTCCGGCTTAATCTACGGCTTTTTGATTGGAAAGGACGCGCAGTGGGCAGTCGAGTGTGGCGCGGCGCACGGAGCGTTGGCCATGACCACGCCGGGCGACACCACCATGGCAACCTTGAGTGAAGTTCTGAAAGTGATGGATTCGAAAACAGCGCGAATCGATCGATAGCGTTTTTAGGATCGGGAGAACCACAACACAGATGACTGTCGAACAAGCTATTGAAAGAATCCGCGAAATCGGGATCGTGCCTGTGATTCGCGCCGCCAACACTACGGAGGCAATGCAAGCGGTCGAAGCTGTCCACGCTGGAGGGATTCCGATCGTCGAGATCACAATGACCGTTCCCGATGCGCCATCACTGATCCGGCAGCTCGCGAAAAGCCATGGGGGACACGTTCTCATTGGCGCCGGTACGGTGTTGAATGCGGAGCAGGCCACCGCTTGTCTCGATGCGGGGGCTGAGTTTCTGGTGAGTCCCGGACTCTCGATTGCGGTTCTCGAAACCGCAAAACACCGGGCCAAGCTTGCCATTCCGGGCGCGCTTACCCCGACGGAAATCATGGCAGCTACTGCTCATGGGGCGAAATTGATCAAGATTTTTCCCTGCGGAAATATGGGTGGAAGCAAATATCTCAAATCGTTGAGGGGCCCGTTTCCAAATCTTTCTTTAATTCCAACTGGTGGCGTGAATCTTTCGAATGCCGCCGAGTTTCTGGCCGCCGGCGCGTTTGCGTTGGGCATTGGCTCGGAACTCGTCGATGCCATGGCGCTTCGCGAAGGGAAGTTTGAAAAGATCACCCATGCTGCGAAAGAGCTGGTCGCGTCCATACAAACCTTTCGCAACACGAAGAGCGCGGTTTAAGCTTTAAGTGCTCGCCCAGAATTCTAATCGACGTGTTCTCCCTCTTCGACAAAGCTGAGTTCGGGCGGAGGCAGTTTGTCGTTCTTCCGCGCCCAGAAAACGTAGAGCGTGGGCAGCATAATCACACTGATGAAGAGTTCCACGATCAACCCACCAACAATCACAATAGCGAACGGACGTTGCGAGTCAGACCCGATGTCGTGCGACATCGCGGCGGGTAGCAAGCCCAGAGTCGCCACCAGCATTGTCATCATGATCGGGCGGAGACGCAGCGATGCCCCCTCCTTGGCAGCTTCGCGGGGATTCATTCCGCGGGTCCGGAGCTGATTGATGTATTCCACCATGATGACTCCAATTTCAACCGACACTCCGATGAGTGCCAAAAACCCCAAACCGGATGACACGGAGAAGTGTGTACCGGTCAAAAGCAAGCTGAGAAAACCACCGAGTGGCGAGAGTCCAACCACGGCGAGAATGAGTCCGACCCACTTCCACGAATCGAAAGCAGAATAAAGAATGAACGACATCAGCAGGAGCGTGATGGGCACGATCATGGCGAGGCGCCGGTTCGCACGCTGCTGACTTTCGTATTCCCCCGTCCAGTCGAGATGGTAGCCTTCGTCGAGATGCACTTTGTGACCGACGTCTTCAATTGCCTGCCGGACTGTGCTGCCTAGGTCGCGGCCACGCACACTGTATTTGATGGCAATGTAGCGCGAATTTCCCTCGCGATAAATATTTGATGCCCCGTCCTCCAGTTTGATCTGGCAGAGTTGGCCCAGCGAGACTCGCTCGCCAGAAGGCGCGAGTATCCGAATGTTGGCGAGGTCCTCTACAGTCTTGCGAAATTGCTCCTGATACCGAACGGTCAAGTCGTAACGTTGCTCACCGATCAGGATTTGGCTAACGGCTTTTCCGCCGACAGCGGTTTCGACCGCGTCCTGCACATCACTCACATTGATTCCAAAGCGATCCGCAGCCACACGGTCGATGACCATATTCACATTCGGCTGGCCTCGCACCTGAAATGTGCCGAGATCGGCGACGCCAGGAACCTTGCTCATCACCGCTTGAATTTCATTGGCTTTGGCTTCGAGCACCTTTAAGTCAGAACCGAAAAGCTTGACTGCCAGTTCACCCTTCACGCCGCTGACAGCCTCTTCCACGTTGTCGGAAATGGGCTGCGAAAAATTCCAATCGACGCCGGGAAACTTGTTCAACTCCGTGTCCATCGCAGCAATCAATTCGTCTTTTGTTTTGTATTCAGATCTCCACTCCGAGCGCGGCCACAAATCCACAAAGAATTCGGTATTGTAAAAACCACTGGCATCGCTGCCATCATCGGGACGGCCGACCTGGCTCACGATCTGCTTCACCTCCGGAAATTCGGCGAGGGCCTGACGCCCTTGCTTGGCGAGCGCCGTTCCGGCCGTCGGCCCGGTGCTGGGCGCAAGCGTTCCACGGACCCAAATAGCACCTTCATCCAGATGAGGAAGGAATTCGGAACCGATCACTCCCCCGAAACCCAAAAACAACATGACTACAAGCGCAGCGACGCCCATCCCCAGAGTGAATTTGAGATGGTCAAAGCACCAGTCGAGCAGCCGGGCATAATA
>CAWCCU010000021.1:0-31120 GCA_963794195.1 uncultured Acidobacteriaceae bacterium | reverse complement strand
GATCTACGCTTTTTCGAAGCATGGCGAATTTCTATTCATCGACCTGGCGAATCTGGTGGTGCATGAAGGCGGCCATCTTCTATTTGGTTGGTTCGGGCGGACGATTGGATTATGGGGCGGAACAATCCTGCAGTGGACTGGTCCCATTTCTGCTGGCCGCCTATTTTTTTGTGCAACGCCAGACCGCCGCGTTCGTTTTCTTCCTTATTCTTCTTCTTCGAAAATTGGCTCTATACCGCAACCTATATGGCTGACGCGCGCGCCATGATTTTGCCCCTGGTCACGGTTGGCGATCCAGATTTTGCCGAGCATGACTGGCATACCATCTTCACCAGTCTGGGAGTTCTGCAGCACGATACAACCATCGCCGGAATGATTCGATTTTTGGGTTGGTGCGGCATGCTGGGAATTGTCGGATGGATGGTTTGGCGCTCTTTACATGAAACGGAACAGTCAAGCAACCGGCTACCGAACCCTTAGCGTTCTTTGCGGCTCTTCTTTGCTAAAGACGCAAATAAAATCCGCAAAGGTTGCCAAGAAGATCATTTCTGAAAGTGTTGCAGGATTGCCTCGGCCTGGCTGCGAGTCACAACCGACGAAAGCGCGGCGACATCCGCCTGCTTGACCGCCTGCAAGCTCCCAAAATGCTGCAAGAGCCTTCGGTAGTGTTCTCACCTACGCCGGGGATTTCCAAAAGTTCAGTCGATCGGTCGCGCATTTGACGGCGCTTGCGATGGAAAGTCAACGCGAAGCGGTGCGCTTCATCGCGAATCATTTGCACCAGGTGGAGCACCGGGGAGTGATGATCAAGTACCACCGGTTCGTTTTCCTGTCCCAGCACATAGATAATTTCCTCACGCTTGGCAATTGCCGCCAGGGGTTGATTGATGATCTCGATCGAATCCAATGCTTCGGCGGCGGCGTGCAATTGGCCGAGGCCGCCATCGATCAACACCAGGCTGGGCATCTTCTTCTTTTTCTTCCTGAATTCGTTTGTAGCGGCGCGAGACCACTTCGCGCATGGACGCAAAGTCGTCCACGCCTTCGACCGTCCTAATGATGAACTTGCGATAGTCGGACTTCTTCATTTGCCCGTCTTCCCATACCACCATTGATGCGACGGTCTCGGCGCCTTGAATGTGCGAGATGTCGAAGCATTCAATGCGTTCCGGCAAATCGGCCAGGCCGAGGGCGTCTTGCAATGCTTCCTGAATGGCCTTGGTATTGGGCTTCATCACCCGAAAACGCTGATCGTAGGACTGCTTGGCATTGTTCCCCGCCAGATCAAGCAGAGAACGTTTGTCGCCACGTTGGGGCACCAGAATGTTCACTCGGGTGGCGCGGCCGCCATCGGCAGCGAGCTGCTCCGACAACAATTCCTCCAGCATCTCGCGATCTTCGAATTCCACCGGAACATAAATATTTCGCGGAACATACGGCTGCCCAATATAAAGTTGCTTGAGCAAAGCCGAAAGAAATTCGCCGGGATGAAAATCACTTCCGTCGGTGCCTGCCGGCAAATCTTCCCAGAAAAACTCGCGGCGATCCAGCACGCGGCCGCCGCGTACATGAAACAGATTCACCGCCAGCATGCCATTTTCGTAGTGGTATCCGAAGACATCGGCGTCATCGCCTTCGACGGTCGCGATGCGCTGTTTTTCCTGCAACTGCTCGACAGTTGAAATCAGATCGCGGTACTTGGCGGCCCGCTCGAATTCCTGGGATCCGGCGGCCTGCTCCATGCGTTCACGCAGCGACTTCGAGAGATCGTTGGGACGGCCTTCGAGAAACAATTTCACGTCGCGGACCGCTTCCTGATAAATCTCCGCCGTCGTTTGGTTTTCCACGCACGGGCCTAGACAGCGCTTGATATAAAACTGTAAACAGGGTCGCGGATGAAAACGATTGAGATCCACTTTGCAGGACGGAATCAGAAAGTTCCGGTGAATGAGATCGACCAGCCGGTATGCCAGATTGGCAGGGAAGTACGGCCCGTAGTAAGCCGCGCCATCTTTTCTTAAACGGCGCGTCACGTAAACCCGCGGCCAACGCTCGCCGAGGGTCAACTTCACATAAGGATAGGTCTTGTCATCCCGCAGCAGAATGTTGAAGCGCGGCTGCTTCTGCTTGATGAGATGGTTTTCCAGCGCCAGCGCTTCTTTGGTGTTGGCTACGACGATGTAATCGACGTCGACGGCCTCGCGTACCAATGTTCCAGTCTTTGCATCCCCGATGTGGCGGCCCTCATGGAAATAAGATGAAACCCGGCTGCGCAAATTATTGGCTTTGCCGACATAAATAATGTCGCCTTCGGCGTTTTTGTACAGATAAACGCCCGCGGAGGCAGGCAAGGTGCGAATTTTCTGCTGGAGATCCATCTGGGGATATTTCATTTTAGATGATGTGCCGCCGGTAATTGGCTCGAACTCACCAATGGACGAGGCGGAATTGCGTTTCAGTGCGATCGGTTGCGAACCCTTATTCCACTCAGGCAAACCTCGAGCCGAACCGGGCATGCCGATGACGCATATCGCCCGCGCTTGTATGGAGCAACTCCAATCATCGAGAAACGCACTATCCGGAGCTTCTTGTCCCACTCAGAGCCGATCCGGGGATCTCGCGATCTTTTCTCACGAAAGGGATTTTCCAAGATCCGACGCAATCCACCGTATAAAATTTCCTCAGTTCGTAGCGGTTTGCTCACCGTAAATTGTCTGCGCCCCGCATTAGTTAACATCTAACCATAACAAAATAAACAAGTTATATCGCCAGCAGCCGCAATGGCAGGTTGGCAAGCCCCGTGCTCTTATAGAATACGAACGTTAGTAGCGAGACTGAAGATTGCAGCATCCAAGGTTCTGACGCAGGACTCGCACTTGAGATAGAGACGAGGAAGGGAGCCCTCCACCAATGAATCGCACTTCGTTAACGATATTGCTCGCAGCAAGCATGGCGGCGACGGTAGGTTGCGCCAGCAAGAATTATGTCCGCCAGGAGACTACGCCGCTCATTAACAAAACCAATGAGCTTGACGACCTTACCGCGAAGAACACCAAGGACATCCGTGATGTGGATGCCCGCGCGCAGGCCGGTATTCAGCAGGTGCAGGCCAAGGCTGCTGAGGTGGACCAGAAGGCCCAGGTCGCTGGACAGCAAGCCGCCGCGGCACAAACCAGCGCTGACGCGGCTACTCATCGCGTAGACACGCTACAGACCACCGTGGCCAATCTGGACAACTATCACGTGGTGTCCGAAACCGCGGTGCATTTTGGATTTAACAAAGACAACCTGACCAAGGATGCCAAGGAAGAACTCGACAAGATGGCGACCAATGTCGAGAGCACCAAGGGATACCTGATCACTGTGGAAGGTGCAACTGATTCGGTCGGCAACGCTGACTACAATTACGGTTTGAGCCAGCGCCGCGCGGATTCGGTGATTCAGTACCTGGCGGCAGAGCACAATATTCCTGCCCACAAAATTTTCTTGATTGGATTGGGCAAGGACAAGCCGGTAGAGAGCAACAAGACTCGTGAGGGTCGTGCGGCCAATCGCCGGGTAAACGTCCGCTTGATGACGAACACAGCGGACGCAGGCGCGCCGGCAGCTCAGGCGTCCGGACCGTCTCTGTAAAAAATTTTCCCTCCTTCCCTGGGAGGGCTTCGCCAATCGGTAGGCCGCTCCACTCCCCCATGGAGCGGCCGTTTTTTGTTCGGCGAAATTTTGGACTCGTGCCTGAGGAAAGCGCTAAAATATACTATGTTTCGCTTCTTCGGCCTTCTGCTGTTATCGATCTGCGTCGGCCCTTGGGCAACGGCCCAGATGGAGCAATTGCCGCCATCCGATAAGGCTCCGGGGCAGAGCGATGCCCCCCCTCGCTACGAACGAGACAAGGAAGCCGGTGAAAGTTCCAGCCGCGATACCAAAATTGACATCACCCCGCCCAAAGACGACGACAAGAACCATCCGTTAAGCGGCACAGCCGTGTCTGATGCAGAGGTCGAGGCCGCCCCTAGCGACGTCCAGGAGTTTCATCCCTGGGACCCGCACAAAGCGTCTAAGGATGTGGAGGTTGGCGACTTTTACTTCAAGCGAAAAAATTATCATGCGGCGCTCGCCCGTTATCAGGATGCATTGCTATGGAAGAACAACGATGCCGTGGCAAACTTTCGCATGGCGGAATGCTATGAGAAACTCAATAACCCCACCGATGCAGCCACGCATTACCAGGAGTATCTGAAAGTCCTTCCTCATGGACCGCTCGCTGGAGACGCACAAAAAGCCATCGATCGCCTGAAGGCGAGGAGTCCAGCGGAAAGTGCGAGTAATCCAAATCCCGGGCTTTAGCCTCTGGGCTAAGTTCCGGGATTTATGCTCAGGGAAGGGCCCGACTTCAGTCGGGCGGTTCAGTCTTTGACCTGGCGCACGCGCTTCAGCGCCTGGGGTCGAACTAAAAATACTCAGCCAACTGCGCAAATCTTTCCACGGTTAACAATCGGCTCGGCGGCGGCGCTGTCGTCAACTCTTCGTGCTCCAGGACCCAGGTATCGCCGTGAGGAACAAAGATCGCGTTCAGCCCAGCCGCGAGCGCAGGATTGATATCGGATTTAGGACTATTGCCGACCATCCAGGTCGAATCGCATACCAACGAATACTTCGCAATGATTTCCTGATACGTGGGCACATTTTTCTCCGCAACAATCTCCACCGCCGAAAAAAATCCCTTCAATCCCGAGCGCTCGACTTTGCCAGACTGCTCCTTTGGCTCACCTTTGGTCATCAAAATTAGCCGATGACGCTGCGAAAGGTGCTGCAACGTTTCCGGAACTTCCGGCAGCGTCTCGATGGGATGTTCAGCGATAGTGTTAGCAAATCCCCGGATCGTTTCGTGCAGTGCGGTCGTGATTGGTTCGACTGCCAGCCGCTCAAATGTCAGCACCAGCGCATGAGAGAAACTATGCAGTCCATATCCGTGGCTGAGGATGCACTCACGCTCCACTTCATTCAAGACGCCACGGACTTGCGCTGGCGAGTATTCCTGATGGTCGAGGAAGGAAATAAAGCTGGCTATCGCTCGTTCAAAATAAATGTTGTTTTCCCACAGCGTGTCATCGGCATCAATCAACAATGTTTGCGGGTCACTGAAAAGAAGTTCTGACATAACAAAACATAATAGCCGGGATGGGGTTGCTTCGCGAGATGCAGCCGGAAATTTGCCATAGTCACTCTGCTAGAATCCAGTTGCTATGAATTCCCCAGGTTGTTTTTTTTTGCTGCTTATTATTACTTTCGTATTTCCCGCTCTTTCGGCCCAGAACAATAACAACGCCGAGCAGAAAGCCAAGACCACAAAGCGATGACGGGATCGGCGGCGAAAGGCGCCGAGTCTGAAGGCATGCAGGTCGTGCCCGACCTGGGCGAACGGCTGGCCAAGTTTCGTCAAGTACAAATGCCATTTCATTCCTGCCGGCTTGAATCGCGCGCGAAGTGAAACTCGTCGACAAATTAGTGGACGCCTGCCGCTATCTCGAAGAAATCTACTGGCGCCAGATTGATCCTGACGCACTGACGCTCTATCAGTCTCTGGCAGCGAGTAAGAATCCGAAAGACGAAAAGCTTCGCCGCTATGTTTGGATCAACGCTTCGCGCTTCGATCTGCTCGACGACAACAAACCTTTCGTTGGGACTGAACCCGATGCCGCCCGGCGGCGGTTATTACCCGCAGGGCCTAACTCGCGAACAGATTGAACAGTATGTGAAAGATCATCCGGAAAAGAAATCGGAAATTTACAGTCAGACAACGATCGTGCGCTGGCAGGGCAATCAGTTGCAGGCATTGCCTTATCACATTGCTTATCGTTCCTTTTTTGAGCCGGCGGCGAAAGATCTACGCGAAGCTGCCGCTTTCAGCGACGACCCAGGCTTTCGCCAACTTTCTACGGCTGCGCGCGGATGCGCTTGCTTAGCGATGATTATTTCAAAAGCGATCTGGCCTGGCTCGAGTTAGAAAACCCCAAATTCGATGTCATTTTCGCCCCGTATGAGACCTATGACGATCATCTTCTGGGGGTGAAAGGCTCCTTCGGCGCCGCGGTCCTCGTACGAAATTCCGAGGAGAGCCACAAGATGAATATGTTTAAGAAGTATGTGGCGGATATTCAGGATGCGCTTCCTCTCGCGCCGAAGACCGCCCGTCGAAGCATGGGCTGGAGACTCCTATGGAAGTCATGGACGCGCCATTTCGTGCGGGCGATCTGAACCATGGCTATCAGGCCGTCGCCGACAATCTGCCCAATGATCCGCGGGTGCATGAGCAAAAGGGCAGCAAGAAAATCTTCTTCAAGAACTTCATGGATGCGCGAGTCAATTACGTGATCGTGCCGAGTCGCCCAGCATGTGATGCTGCCCGAACAGGCGGCAAAGGTTTCAGGCGAAGGCTATCTGCTGGGCACGATCATGCACGAAATTTGTCACGGACTGGGCCCGGCGTACGCTCGCACGTCAGCCGGCAAAGTGGATATTCGCGAAGCCATCGGTCCCGCATTTAGTGGCCTGGAAGAAGCCAAAGCCGACGTTGTGGGCATGTTTGCTTTGAAGTGGCTGGTGGATCACGGCGCGCTGCCGAAAGAAAAGCTGGAAGAATATTACGCGTCATATGTCGGCGGAATTTTTCGCACCGTCCGCTTTGGAGTCGGCGAAGCCCACGGTCAGCGCGGAGATGATGGAGTTCAATTATCTATCTGAACATGGCGCGATTAAACGCCAGTCTTCCGGAAAATATGCGATCGATTACGGGAAAATGCCGGACACTATTGCCGGTCCTGGCAAAAGAACTTCTGGAAATCGAAGCCACCGGCGACCGCGCACGCGCCGAAAACTGGTTCAAGAAATATGACGTGATGCCCGCCGGAATTAACGGTGTCGCTGAAGTCCGCGGCGAGCGTGCCGGTGGATATTGATCCGGTGTTTTCGTTTAAAGCGACGGTGAGGTAGGGAAGCTTCTAGCTGCTAGCTAAATCAGGAACCGTAAGACTGCGGAAGGGTGCTTAATCGGCAACGCTGGAAGTGCTGCTCCGCCCAGAATCAAGGATCCCCGACAGCGTTCTTAGCTAGTGGCTGGAAGCTAGCAGCTAGAGCTCCTCACTCCACAAAATCCACTTTCGCCTCGACCGGAATAATCCCCGCCTTGTGCCCCATATCGAGCAACCGCCGCACTGCTTCGCGACCATCCGGGCCGTAGTCAAGAGTGCGCTCATTCACGTACATTCCAACAAATTTATCGGCCAGTTGCGGGTCAAGATCGCGAGCAAACTGCATGGCGTAAGCTAATGCCTCTTCACGATGATCCAGCGCATACTGAATGCTTTCCTTTAAGGTCGCGCCAACCATGGACATCAGCTCGGGTCCAAGACTTCGGCGGATCGCATTGCCACCCAGAGGCAAGGGAAGTCCGGTCACCTTCAACCACCATTTACCCAAATCCACAATCCGGTGCAAGCCTGCTTTGTCGTAAGTCAACTGACCTTCATGAATAATCAATCCGGCTTCGTACTTGCCTTCGAGCACCTGCGGAATAATTTGATCGAAGGGAACGACTTCAGTTTCAATCCCCGGAGCAAATAGTTGAAGCGCAAGATATGCCGTAGTCAACGTGCCAGGAATCGCGATCTTCTTACGCTTGATCTCGCGTTTGGGTATAGGAACGCGGGGCCACGATCATGGGCCCGTAACCGTCGCCCACGCTTCCACCGCTGGGCAGCAATGCGTACTTTTCCTGAAGGTAAGGATACGCATGGAACGAAATCGCGGTGACGTCATACACACCGTTGCCCTCACGCGCCTTCTGGTTCAGGGTTTCGATATCGCACAAGGTGTGGGTAAAACGCAATCCAGGCACGCGGACTTTGTTGGTGGCGAGTCCGTAGAACATGAATGCGTCATCGGAGTCCGGACTGTGAGCAACGGTAATTTCGCGGGTCTGACAGTTGTACCACTCGACATTTGATCCTTAAATTCTGCAGCAGAGGCCGCATTCGTGGTTTCAGGGATCTGCGTTAATAGTGTTCATGCATTAGACCTTATCGAAGCGCCGCCAGCCCGAAGCAATCGCAGCGGCGAACATGATTTTGATGATTTCCGCAAGAATGAGCCAGTAAAATCCCAGGTACATCGCCTGCGCAAAAGAGTGCGTGTAGACGGTCAGCCACAGAATCCCGCCGCTGAACAATACGATCTCAGCCAGGAATCCTGCGACTGCGGCCCGCGCGAATGTAGTTTTTCCGCGTTCCATGATCCATCCGGCAAGGGCCGCTACAAACGGATAAGCCAACAGAAATCCGCCGGTCGGACCAAACAACTGAGCAAGACCACCCAGGCCACCAGGGCTAAAAACCGGCAGTCCCGATGCGCCCTCCGCCAAATATAAAACCAGGGCAGCAAATCCTCGTCGACTTCCTAACGTAAGACCAACCACCAGGACGGCGAAATTCTGCAAGGTCAGCGGAACCGGCGAAAACGGAAGACGCACGCTAAGCTGGGCACAGACTCCCACGAGCAAGCTGGCGCCAACAACGATAGCCACCTGTTTGGCGGCATCGAGAGCGCGATCATGAGTGCTTAAAGTTTGAGTTGCTGATTTTGCCATTTCTTCTTTCTCCGACTGTGTCTACTGCGAATTCTTGGATTCCGTGTCCGACATGGCCAAGTCCGAGGCCTTCATATGGCTTCGCACGCGAACAAAAACCGAGATACTCGCCCATAGTGCTGCTCCGGCGCCCAAAGCTAGGGCAAGGAACCACCAGATCATCCGCACGATGGCTTAGGATATCAAAAAATGCAGCATCAAAACGAAGGCGGAGTTGAGACAGGCACCTATTTCCCCGCCATGGCGCGCTCCACTCCATCGGCCGTGCTGGGCAATGCCTCGGTGAACTTGATGAGCTTGCCGCTGGGATCGACGTAGAAATCATCTTCAATCCGGACGCCAAGTTTTTCTTCCGGAATATAAATCCCCGGCTCGATGGTGAACGCTGCCCCCGGCCCCAGCGGCACGGTGTAGTCGCCATCGTCATGTACCGCGAGTCCAATATAGTGGCCCAGACCGTGGATGAAATATTGACCCAACGGCGCGCCGTGCAGATCTTTGCCATGCGTATTGATGTAGTCGTAGGCGACTTTGTAGAGCGTGTTTGGGGTTTCCCTTTGCAAGGTCGATTTGCCTGATTGGAAAGCCGCCATTGCCGCCTGTTGCGCGCCCAGTACAATGTCATAAATCTCGCGTTGGCGGGCTGTAAATTTTCCATTCGCGGGGAGCGTTCGAGTGATGTCGGACGCATACATCGAATACTCGCCGGCGGCATCGATCACAACGAGATCGCCATTTTGCGATTGGCCCTGAGTCATCGGAATAATGCAGTACCGTGGAGTTGAATCCCGCTCCAACAATCGGCGCATAAGCGGGCCGTTCGCAACCGCGTTTCCCCCACTCGTATTGGAGCAGAGCGGAAATCTCACGTTCGCTGCCGCCAGGTTTCATGGCATGCATGGCAGCGAAGTGGGCGGCGACGGATGCATCGGATGCCTTTTTCAAAAGTTCAATTTCGCCTGAATCTTTGAACGTGCGCAGCAAAGAAAGCATTGGCCTGACATCATGAATCGAAAAATATACGGGGAAAGCATTGGACTGGCGCAGCCAAGCTAGTTGGGCGTCAGAATTTGAGGTCTGCCCACCGGCGGGAATATCGGTATAGAGCACAGCCTTCGTTGGAGGAAGGATATGTGCCAGTTCTTTTCGCAGATCGTCGAGGCTCGCCACTCGATCGAAGCCTGTCATGCGCGCGGCATCGGAGTTCTCAGGTCCAAGCTTGGGTCCCGTCCATCGTTCCTGCGACGCATTGCGATCCGGAAGAAAAAGAATTTCGGTGTAAGGATGTCCGGGACTATTTTCTTTGGACTCAGTCGCGGCGGCGATGAGCACAGCCGCGCCAGGCTCGCCCCATCCGGTCAAATAAAAGAAGTTATTGTCCGCACGATACCCGTAAAGATCGTTCGGCCCCTCGGACTCACCCGGCGCGAAGAGCAGCACCACACCGTCCTTAGCTTTCGCGGCCAAGGCCTGGCGGCGGGCGCGATAGTCAGCGTTCGGCTGACGATCCAGTGCCGAACTCAACTGGGTCGAAAATGCGACGGCCAGAAATAAAAAGAAAGCAGAAAGCTTGCGCATAAGCGAACTCTCCATCAAGAAAACGATTTCTAACAGATTGAATCTGACCACTCGGGAAGGGACCGACTTTAGTCGGGCCATCAAAACACCACCATGACAATGCGCTTTAGCGCCTGAGGCTCACACCCCAACCGGAAACGGTTTGGTATGACTGTCCGCGCTAAGCGCGATCCCCGAAAATCGTCCCTGCAGCAACGACATTAATCCCGTATACCAATACCCAACCACAAACAAAATCAGAAACGGTACTGTCAGATAGTTCTCATTTTCCACCGCATAATACACGGTCACAGCAAAATACGTGCCGATCGCCAACTCCAGCCATGGCACCCATCCCAAACGCCGCCGATATTTATTAGCCCGCACTTTGTCTTTCTTAGTCTCCACATGATATTTCGGAGTGCGTGCAAACGGAGTCACTTTGCCAACCAGTGCTTCCAGCACCGCGCGAGTGTTGGTGATGGTAAGCCAATTCCCAACGCCATCAGAAACGGCAGATACAACAGCGCCCGCGGCCATCTTCGAGGAAACAATTCCTTTTGCGAGACCAGATAAAAACTGGAAATCGAAAATGTCGACGCCATGAATAGCGGCAGATCGATGTACAACATCTGAAACCATCCCTGATAAAAGCGAATGATCATTGCCGGCAGCAGCAGCACCGAAAGCACAATCATCAACGGATAACTCAAGTTCGCGGTCAAGTGGTACCAGGCCTCAAGCTTCACATGAAATGGCTGGTCGCTTTTAAGTACGCGCGGCAGGACTTTCTTCGCGGTCTGGATGAGACCCTTAGCCCAGCGAGCCTGCTGAGTTTTGAATGCAGTCATCTCTACAGGCAATTCAGCAGGGCATTCCACATCTTGCAAGTAGATGAATTTCCAACCCACAAGCTGTGCACGATAAGAGAGATCGGTGTCTTCGGTGAGCGTGTCATGCTGCCAGCCGCCGGCTTCTACGATCGCCTGTCTCCGCCACACACCTGCGGTCCCATTGAAATTAAAAAACACATTGCTGCGGGCCCGTCCGGAATGTTCGAGCACGAAGTGACCGTCCAGCAATATGGCCTCGACTTCTGTCAAAAAAGAATAACTACGATTGATATGCGTCCATCGCGTCTGCACCATGCCAATCTTGGGATCGGTAAAGTGATGGATGGTCCGCAGCAGAAAATCCGGAGGCGGAGTGAAGTCCGCATCGAAGATGGTGATGAACTCGCCGCGCGCGGTGTTCATGCCCTCCGCCAGCGCACCCGCCTTGTAACCCTCACGATTGGTGCGATGGTGATAAGTGATGGGATATCCCTGCGCGGCATAATGCTCAACCAGGCCCCGCGCCACGTCCACAGTTTCGTCCGTCGAGTCATCCAGCAACTGAATGTCGAGTTTCTCCCGCGGATAATCCAACCGGCAAATCGATTGCAACAGCCGCTCCACAACATATTGTTCATTAAAGATCGGAAGCTGCACCGTGACTCGCGGCAGATCCGCAAAATGTTCGCCCGGCTCGGTAGTGCGGTTGTTCTTGTGCTTGTAATAAAGATAAACCAGCACGTAGCGATGCATTCCATATCCCGCGAGCAGAATCAGCACAATGAAATACGGAATCAGCAACGCCATATCAAAAGCGTTAGCCTGATACAAACCTTTGAATGTCGTATCGAGAAAGTGCTGCCGGATGTATGGCCCAAGCCCCTTAGGCGCCGCGAAAGCAGCCAAAAACAAGGAAGATGAAATGGTGGCAATACCCAGGAGATCAGTCCTTAATGAAGCCAATCTGACCCGGCGAACCGGAGACGATAATTGTACCCGAAAGCCGATGTCTCGCCACAAACGAGCGCCCCTTCCTTGTCGCGTTTTGTGCAACAGGGCGGGGCTTTTTGGATCGTCAGAAGTTAGTTCAGGAAATATTGCCGGTACAACGTATCCCGCTGCGCAGGCCGGAAGCCGGCATCGCGGATGATTCTGCGGAGTTCTTCTTCAGTTGTGCAATTGGTCACGCCCGCGGCCCGCACAACGTTTTCTTCCAGCATGACGGATCCAACATCATTTCCGCCGAACCGCAATCCCATCTGACAGACTTTCAGCCCTTGTGTCACCCAGCTCGATTGGACGTTGAGAAAGTTGGAAAGATACAGGCGCGAGATCGCCAATGTTTTCAGATACTCGACGGCCGTAGCTTCGTCCCAGTGCCGTCCGCCCAGCGCGGTGTTGGTGGGCTGGAAGCTCCAGGGAATAAATGCGGTGAAGCCGCCGGTCTCTTCCTGTAACTCGTAAAGCTTCTGAAAATGATTGATGCGATTCTCGTAATTTTCGCCGACACCGAACATCATTGTGGCGGTCGTCCGCATGCCGATCTGATGGGCTGTGCGATGGACATTGAGCCAATCTTCGGTCAGGCACTTGAGGCGGGCGATTTTGTAGCGTACTTCATCGTCAAGAATTTCCGCGCCGCCGCCAGGGATTGAATCCAATCCGGCGTCTCTCAAGCGCAAAATCGTGTCGCGAATGGTCAGCGAGCTGTATTCCGCGATGGCGATAATTTCCGAAGCCGAGTAGCAGTGCAAATGAATCTTCGGAAAACGCTCGCGGATGCCGCTCAGCATCCGTTCATGCCAGTCAATCTTGAGGTCAGGATGCAGTCCACCCTGCATCAGCACACCAGTGCCACCCAGTTCCACCGTCTCGCGAATCTTGTCGTAAATAGTCTCGAATTCGAGAATGTATCCTTCTTTCGATGCGGGGCCTTTCAGAGGCCGATAGAACGCACAGAACGTGCAATATTCCGTGCAGAAATTCGTGTAATTAATGTTGCGGTCAATGATGTAAGTGGCGACGCCCTCGGGATGGAGTTTGCGGCGCAGCGCATCCGCTTCCATTCCAATGCCAATCAGATCGTCGGAGTTGTAGAGCTCGAGAGCTTGCTGTTTGGTGAGAGACATGGCTTCTCAATTCTAGCGGAAACCGGATCATTGCTCCAAACCGCCAACCATGCCTGTCATCCTGAGCGGAGGGAAAGACCTGTGCATTTGACTGCGGCAATGCCGATCAAAGCTACATATGGTCCTTCGTTCGCAAAGAACGCTCGCTCAGGATGAAAGCGGAGTTTAATGTTCGGCCATGTGGTGCCAATGATGCATCACCGCGCAGCTCAAATGGCCGAGCACAAACCAGAACACGCCTTGGAGCACTGTCTTAGTTGTCTGCGTCATGCGGTAAAGATTACCCGCAGCCACGAAACAGAATCAAGCAGTTTTACGCCGTTTCGCCGTGCGAGGCTTTTCTTTGCGATGTCGCAAATACTGCCATAGGGCCCCGCCCGCCCCGATGAGCGACAAGCCGATTAAGATCCCCAACGCTGCTTTGTAATACTGGGAAAAGAAAGCAGTGATACTGTTTCCGTAGAGCGCGCCCAATCCTGCGATGATGGTGTAGCGAACAGCACGGCCGAGCGCCAGCGCTCCCACAAACTTCCGTCGCGAATATTGCAGAGCGCCTGCGGCCAGAATAAAAGGGACGATCGGAAACGGCGGAGGCAGGATGGCCGGGATCGCGACGGCGCCGAATCCCCAGCGCTCAAATCGCTTGCATACTTTTGCTGCACTTTTTTTCGATAACTTGTATTCCAGTGTTTCTTTGCCGCCCTTGCGCGCCAGGCTGTAGGTGATGTATCCGCCGATGACCGCGCCAACGGTCGCCATAAAAGCGTAATAAGGCCAAAGGTCGGGACGCCGCGCCGCCAGCCAGATAGTGAGAACGTCCGCACTGCCGGTCAACGGGACCACCGAGTTGTCCGCAATTCCCAGCAGAACTTGCCCGAACCCGCCCAGCCGGTGCAGGGTGCGCCAAACCGCAATCGCGAACAATGGATGAAAAGGCAGCATTGGGGTGGCTTAGAAGCAGTTTACAGGGAGACGTTGGCAGGGAAGCGAAATATCCCGGAGTTCAGAGCTAGAATGCCAGGGTGTCAGGTCATCCATGCACCATTTCAGATTGTAGATTTCAGATTGAAATCCGCCCAACTCAATCTAAAATCTAAAATCACAAATCTGAAATATCTCAGATATCTACAGCACAGCCGGCTTCGCCGCTTCCAGAAAATGCAACTCCGGCGCTGCCGGCAGCACGCCAATCTCCGCGCCATAGCGATAGAAAAGCCCTAAACCCTCCAGACAATCGGCGTCCAAATAATAATGGATGTTCTCCGTCAGATAACTCCTCACGCTTGCTTCGCTCAAACTCAATTTCGGCGCCCACTCCCGGGCGATCTGATCGACATGGTCAGGCTCAAGCCCATGATCGCGAGACTCCTGGAAAATCCCAGCAAGATCGAGTAACGCAGCATCCTTCAGCGCTGCTTGCCTCACCGCCCAGAACGCGAACACAAACGGCTTGCCAGTAAAACGAATCCATTCCTCGGCAAGATCGAAAGTCAGATAACGCGAGCGATCGACCTGCAACGCCGGATCTCCGATCAAAAGCGCCGCGTCGTTTTGTAGCAGCATGGCATCCAAATCCGGGGCAGCGGCATGGAAGGTTCGCCCTCCGCCCCACCATCGCGCGAACAGAATCTGAGTCAGCGCCACAGACGTTAAAGAAGATGTATCCAAACCTACCGTCCTGATTTCTTCAAGCGGCCGTTTGCTGACCAGCAAAATTGAACGCACCGCTCGCCGCGATGCAATCGCAACTCCTGGAAGAATCGCGAGACTGGGAATGCTGGCATAAGCCGCCGCCGGAATGATCCCAATGTCCGCCGAACCCGTCTGCAAATTCGCCGCGCATCGCGAGGGAAGCGTATAGGAAATATCGAATTGGGAAAGCTCGTCTTTCCTTAAGTGCTCGAAATCCCACATCAACGGCGCGGTATTTAGGTACGAAATCGCCGAAATTCGTAGCTTTTTCATGCTTTTCCCAACAATTTTATCAAACTTGTGTCATCTGACCTTGACAGCGTTTTTTCACAGTCTATAGAGTCCGCCATAGCTTCCCAGGAGGTGCACTTGGCTCAAGCCGTGGTTGCGGTACCTAATAAAGATGCAACGCTAACGCTGCAATGGCTCGCCTTGGCCCTCACGCCCGGACTAGGACCCGGCAAGGCACGCCGGCTGGTCGAGTTCTTCGGCAGCGTGCAGGCCTTGTTTGCCGCCTCGCTGACCGAATTGGAAGCCGCCGGCCTGCGGGCCGTGTCGGCCCAATCGCTGGGCACGGGACGCTCCATGGAACTCGCCCACGACGAGGTAGCCAAGGCAGCCGCCGCCGGAGCTCACGTCGTCGCCTATGACGATCCTGCTTATCCTCCGGAGTTGAAGCAGATTTACGATCCGCCTCTGGTTCTGTTCGTCCGTGGCAATGTGGACGTTCTAGCACAGCCGGGGATCGCGCTGGTGGGCACGCGCCATCCAACGCCCTACGGAGTCGGCATGGCTGAACGCCTGGCCTGCGATCTCGCAGCCCGCGGCCTGGTAATTTTCAGCGGCCTCGCCCGCGGCGTCGATACTGCCGGACATCGCGGTGCGCTTTCCACGAAAGGCAAAACGGTCGCCGTCTTTGGTACGGGTGTCGAAATTGTTTATCCCAAAGAAAACACCAAGCTGGTCGAGCAGATGCTTGCGCTCGGAGGCGCGGTGATTTCCGAATTTCCCATGGGAACTTTTCCGGCCCCACAAAATTTTCCCATCCGCAACCGGATCATCAGTGGCATGTCGATTGGCGTCCTCGTCATCGAAGCCGCCGAATACAGCGGTACCCGCATCACCGCGCGCTGCGCTCTGGAGCAGAATCGCGACGTCTTCGCCGTTCCCGGAAACGTGACCAACAAGAACTCCTGGGGCCCAAACACTCTGATCAAACAAGGCGCGAAGCTGGTAGCCACCTGGGAAGACATTTGGGAGGAACTCCCACCACAAGTACGACTTACGCTCCAGCCCGAAGGCGCCAGTGAATCGCAGACCGGTCAAACCGCATCTCTATTCCAGGAAGCGGAACTGTCGCCTCACGAAAAAAAGATCTTCGCCCTCCTGAAAGCGGACGAATCCACGCACATCGACGAAATCGTCGAACGCCTGGAACCAGCCCTGTCGTCCTCGGACATCTTCGCCGCTCTGTTTGAGTTGGAACTATCAGGCAAAGTGAAGCAGTTGCCGGGGAAGAATTTTGTAAGGAGCTTCTAGCTGCTAGCTCCTAGCTTCTAGCTAACGCCCGCGACAGGTTGGCTTTATGGAAGATTTCAAGGATTTGAAAGTTTGGGTTAAGGCTCACGAGCTCACGCTCGGTGTTTACAAGAAAACACGCTCGTTTCCTCGAGAAGAGCTATTTGGTCTTACGAGTCAGTTGCGACGGGCGTCCGCGTCTGTGGGAGCGAACATTGCTGAAGGATGTGGCCGGCGATCCGATGGCGAGATGAAACGCTTCTTGCAGATTGCCCGAGGTTCCGCGAGCGAATTGGAGCAGCACCTGATTCTGTCAAAAGACTTGGATTTGCTGACAGCCACAGAATTCAGCGATCTGGAGGGAAAGGTACTGGAAGTTCAACGAATGTTAGCCGCATTTGTGCAGCGTCTAGTAAGTACTGTGCCGTTCAAAAACCATGATCGGAAGGGCATTAGCTAGGAGCTAGAAGCTAGAAGCTCATTTCTACAAACTTGTTGTTATTAGCTCTTTCATGCTAGCTTCAAAAAACGGATACCATCAACTGAGGACCTAGTGGACAAAGGTTTAGTCATTGTCGAGTCGCCCACCAAGGCGAAGACCATCCAGAAATATCTGGGGAAGGGCTTCACTGTGGAGGCCTCTTTCGGCCACATCAAAGATCTGCCCAAGAGCGTGCTCGGCGTCGACATCGACGACGATTTCGCCACCGAGTACATTGTTATACCCGGAAAAGAGAAGGTACTGGCGAAGCTGAAAAAGCTGGCGCTTTCCGCCGATCACATCTATCTGGCGCCCGATCCTGACCGCGAAGGCGAAGCGATCGCCTGGCACCTCGCCAATGAATTGGCCGGCGATGGGCCCAAGGGCAAAAAGAAAAAGAAGGGTAAAGATGACGAGGACGGCGGCCCGCGAATCCGCCGCGTTGCCTTCAACGAAATTACCAAGAAGGCTGTTCAGGAAGCCTTCGACCACCCTCGCGCCATCGATCAGGCTCTGTTCGACGCGCAACAAGCCCGCCGTGTTCTTGATCGCTTAGTCGGTTACCAAGTCTCGCCGCTTCTTTGGGACAAGGTTCGCCGCGGCATTTCCGCCGGACGCGTGCAGACCGTCGCACTCCGCCTGATCGTCGAACGCGAACGTGAAATCAAGGCTTTCGAAAAGAAAGAATACTGGACTATCGACGCAACTCTCACCGGGCCCAAGCCTCCTTCTTTCGACGCGCGCTTTCTCGGCAAAGGTGAAGAAAAAATCGAAGTCACCAACGGTGAAGATGCGGAAAAGATCCGCGCAGCCATTGAAAAAGCTGACTGGCTGGTCCGCACCGTCGATCGCAAAGAGCGCCGCCGCAACGCTACGCCGCCCTTCACCACCAGCAAGCTGCAGCAAGATTCATCACGCAAACTTCGTTTCAGCGTGAAGCGCACCATGATGATCGCGCAACGCTTGTATGAAGGCGTCGAGTTGGGCGAAGAAGGCTTGGTCGGTCTCATCACTTATATGCGTACCGATTCCACGCGCGTCTCCGATGACGCGCTGGCCGAGGTCCGCGAATACATCGGCACGCAGTACGGCAAGGAATATCTGCCGGCGACGGCCAACACATATAAAGAGAAGAAGGCGGCGCAGGCGGCCCACGAAGCGATTCGCCCTTCGTCAGTGCAGCATCACCCTGATCAGATCAAGCAATACTTAAAAGAAGATGAGTTCAAAGTTTACAAACTCATCTGGCAGCGTTTCGTAGCTTCACAAATTATGCCTGCGGTCTTCGATCAGACTACCGTCGACATCGATGCCAAATCCGGCAGCGATTCCTATTGGTTCCGCGTCACCGGCTCCGTACTTAAATTCGACGGCTTCCTCAAAGTCTACGAAGAATCGAAAGATAGTAAAGATGAAGAGGAAGAAGAGTTAAAGCACAAACTGCCCGCGCTCGAACCTGGCCAAAAACTCACGCTGAAAGAGTTGAAGCCAGAGCAGCATTTCACCGAGCCTCCGCCGCGCTACAACGAAGCGTCGCTGGTGAAGGAGCTCGAAGAACGCGGCATTGGGCGCCCGTCTACTTATTCGGCGATTCTTAGCACCATCCAGGAACGCCAGTACGTGCAGAAGTTGGGAGGGAAGTTCTCTCCCACGGAAATCGGACTGGTCGTCACTGATCTGCTCGTCGAGAACTTCCGCGACATCTTTGATATCGAGTACACCGCTCGTCTTGAAGAACAGCTCGACGACGTCGAAGAAGGCAAAGAAAAGTGGACTGACACCCTGCACGAGTTCTACAAGCGCTTCTCCAAAGATCTCAAATATGCCGAAAAGCATATGGAGAACATCAAGCGCATGGAGAAGCCCACCGACGAGAAGTGCGAGCGCTGCGGTTCGCCGCTGGTAATCAAGTGGGGCAAACACGGATCCTTCTACGCGTGCAGCTCCTACAATAAAGAAGATGAAAATAGCTGTAACTTCACCAAAGAAAATCCCATCAACCTGCCCGACCTCGATTCAGCCGATGTGCAGGCGACCACGCAGGAAGAATATTGCGAAAACTGCGGCCGGGTGATGGTGCTGAAACGCGGGCGCTTCGGCCAGTTCATGGCTTGCACCGGCTATCCCGATTGCAAGACCACGCGCCGCCTCGATCAGGGCAAAAAAGTTCCAGACATCCCGCTCGACGAAAAGTGCCCCAAGTGCCAGAAGAATAATCTGATGATCCGCCACGGACGTTACGGCGAATTCACCGCTTGCAGTGGTTATCCCGACTGTAAATACGTGAAACAAAACTTCATCGGCGTGAAGTGCCCGCTGTGCGACGACGGCGAGCTGGTCGAGAAAAAAGCACGCAAGGGAAATACTTTCTATGGATGTGGAAATTATCCCAAGTGCAAATTCACATCCGCGCACAAACCGATTCCGGAGAAGTGTCCAAGTTGCAGCAACGCTTTCCTGGTCGAAAAGTTCTTGAAATCAGGCCCGGTGATCGCCTGCCCGAACAAGGAATGTGAGTACGAACGCCCGAATCCCGACGCCGTCATGCCGGAGTCATTCCGTTCCCAGGATTCGCCCGAAGCCGCCGAAACAGCCGGCGACTAAAACCGATCAAAAACTGAAGGGAAACTTTAATGGCTAAGAAACCGACCCACGCCGACGCCAACATTATTCTCAAGCTCTACAATCTGCGCCGCGAGCCGGAAATGCGCAAAGCCCGCGCCTGGTGGTTGGGAGAGTTCTGGCCAAGGAGCGTCGAGGATTTCACGAAAGTTTCCGCAGCCATGGGCACGCAGGAAAACAATTGGATGCGCCAGGTTTCGGGCTACTGGGAAATGGCCGCTGCCCTAGCCGTGCACGGGGCCGTCAATGCGGACTTATTCCTGGAGCCGTCTTTTTCCGGCGAAATGTTTTTCCTGTTCGCCAAGGTAAATCCGTTTCTGAAAGAACTGCGGGAAAAGATCAGCCCTACCATGCTGCGCAACGTGGAACAACTAATCAAGAGCACCAAGTCCAGCCGCGAGTTTTTCAAGCGAACGGAAGCCAACGTAGCTGCCCGCCACAAAGCCATGGCCAAATAAATTATGGATGTTTTAGTTTTTCCGGGTAGAGGATCGCTTCAACGCCCGAGGTGCCTAAAGCCTAAAGCCTAAAGCCTAAAGCCTACGAAATATACTCCCGGATATACTCGTCTTTTGTCTCCTGCAAATCGAGTAGGCTGCCATCAAAGATGACCTTACAGTCGCGCAGAATCAGAAAATTCATCGGCAGTTCGCAGTGCATGCCTTCTGGCATCCTTTCCATGTGATTGGTTTTGCGGTCGAAGTAATGGGTAGCCATGGTAAAGGCATCCTGTAGTCGATGCGTGACCATCAGTGAGCTGGTCTTGTATACATCCCGCTGTTTCACGATCAGTTCGATGATCGTCGTCGAAGTTACCGGATCCAATCCGCCTGTCGGAGAATCGTAGAGCAATATTTCCGGACGAGTAATGGTTGCCCGCGCGATCGCAACCCGGCGCCGCATCCCGCCGGAGAGCTCCGACGGAAATAAATCGACGGTATGCTCAAGTTCCACGAAGCTCAACGCTTCTCGCACCCGCTTTTCAATCTCTTCGTCGGAAATGTTATGTTCTTCCATGAGCCGGAATGCAACATTCTCCCGTACTGTCATTGAATCGAACAGTGCGCTCTCCTGAAAAACCATCCCAACTTTTCGCCTTAGCTCGAACAGTTCTTCCTCGGTCATTTGCGTGACGTCGTTCCCCAACACGTAAATACTTCCACTGTCTGGCTTTATCAAGCCCATGGCAAGTTTGAGGAGCGTGCTTTTCCCCGAGCCCGCGACGCCGAAAATCGCTTTGCTTTCGCCATGAGGAAGCTGGAAGGAAACTCCTTCCAGTACGGTTTTGTCCTCAAAGGCGAGTGAAACATTTTCGAATGCGATCGCCGGTGAGGCAGGCTTTTGAAGGGAGCCGATCGGTTGCGCAACTAGGCTGGGAGGCGCGGCCATGACTCAATGAGGTCCTAGAATCGCCATCATTAGTTTGGTGATGAAGAAATTCACTATCAAAATCAGCACCGAGGACGCGACCATCGCCTGCGTAGTCGCCTTGCCCACGCCCTGTGTGCCCCCGCGAGTCGACATCCCGTAGTAGCAACCGACGGTCGCGATGATGAAACCGAAAAACAGGGGTTTCAATCAATCCCGTGAAAACATCGCGAAACGCGAGCGCCTGCCAGGCAGAATTCCAATACTGGCGCGAATCAATTCCGAAGATCAGCCGGGCGATAATGCCGCCGCCAATCAATCCCAAAAGGTCCGCGATGATGGTCAGGAAAAAAAGCATGAACACCGTGGACACCACGCGCGGCGCCACCAGCTTTTTCATGGGATCGGTTCCCAGCGCCCGCATGGCATCGATTTGCTCGGTCACCACCATCGACCCCAGTTCGCTTGCGATCCCGGAAGCATTCCGTCCCGCCACCATGAGGCCGGTGATGATGGGCCCAAGTTCAGTGACCATCCCGACCGAAACCAATTGCCCGATCAGCGACAACGATCCAAATTTCTCCAGAGTCGCAGCGCTATTCAAAGCCAGTTCGGCCCCGATGGACAATCCCGCGAGAATAACGATGGGGAGCGAACCTACACCAATCAGGTCGGCTTGCTGGACGATGTCTCCAAAGTAGCGCGGATGGCGGAACAGATTGAAGACGGAGCGGCCCGCAAGTACAGCATAATCCTGTACCGCTTCCACCTTCTCCTTGGCAAGCTCAGTCGGCGAGATCAGTTCCATTGGGTTCAGGTAGCGCCGGGGACTCTGACCGAAACTATAACAGAGAACGCAATCTGCTTTCAGCGGTTAACCTTGCGTCGGAGAGTATTTCAGATTTGTGATTTCAGATTTCAGATTCTGGAACAGTGCGGTTTGAGCCGGAAATCTGAAATCCCACTGTGAGTCGAAACAGGATTTTCCAAGCGTTCTTGGCGGCTTTTCATCGCGCCCTTGGCGTTTAGATTCGTTTGACCTAAAGCTCTTAACCGCAAAGAACGCTAAGAAAGGGGCAAGACCTTTCAGATTTTGCGATTCTGGATTTCGGATTCTGGAGTACGCAGGTTTTCAATCTGCAATCTGAAATCTCCAATCTAAAATTACTCTCTAGTTTTCTTCTTGATTTCGATATTCAGCCGCTTGATTTTCTGATTCAGAGTGGAAAGCGGCACATGAAATCGTTCGGCCGCCTCGGTCTGGTTCCAGTTGCACTTCTCGAGCATGTCCACCAGAATGTGGCGCTCGCAATCTTCCATAATGTCGAACAGGGAGGCATCGCCACGATGTTCCAGCATCGGAAACGCCGTGCCACGCCCAGCGATCTGGTCGGGAAGCAGATCTGGCCCAACCTCGGTTCCGGACGAAAGCACCACCGCGCGCTCCATCACATTTTCCAATTCGCGAACATTCCCGGGCCAGGAATAAGTCGAGCAGCGGCCGCAGGGCTTCCGGCGTGATTCTTCGCAGCGGACGTTCATTCTCCTCCGAATAACGATGCAGGAAGAAATCGACCAGCAGCGGGACATCCTGCTTACGCTGCCGCAGACGGCGGCAGCTCAATGGTGATTACGTTCAGCCGGTAGAAAAGATCTTCGCGGAATTTCCCTTCGCGAACATGCTGTGCCAGATCGACGTTGGTGGCCGCGATGATCCGAACGTCCACCTGCAACTCGTGCACGCCGCCAAGATGCATGAACTTCCGGTCTTGCAGGACGCGCAAAATCTTCGCCTGCGTATCCATGCCCATGGTCCCGATTTCGTCCAGAAACAACGTGCCTTTGTCGGCGATTTCAAACAGCCCTTTTTTCGAGGCGATGGCGCTGGTAAATGCGCCCTTGACGTGTCCAAACAAAGTGGATTCCAGCAAGTCTGCCGGCATGGATCCAGTATTCACCGGAACAAAAGGCCGGTCGCGCCGCGTCGAGTTCAAATGAATGGCCTTGGCGATGAGTTCTTTGCCCGTTCCACTCTCGCCTTGCAGCAGCACTGTCGACCGGCTGGGCGCAACCTGTGCCACCAGGTCGAATATCTTCAGCATGGGCTCGCTCTTGCCCACGATGTTTTCAAAGTTATAGCGCTGCTTCATCGCGCGCTTGAGCTGGATGTTTTCTTCTTCCGCGCGATGCCGCGCCACTGCGGCGCGAACATCCGCCAGCAGTTTTTCGTTGTCCCAGGGCTTTTGTACAAAGTTCGCCGCCCCGGCTTGCATCGCCTTAACCGCGTTTTCAACCGTCCCGTACGCGGTGATCATGATGACCGAGAATTGCGCATCATGCGTCCGAAGTTCCGCCAGCAGATCCATGCCATTGCGATCAGGAAGCGCGAGATCGAGCAGCACCAGGTCGTAAGTATTCTCTCCGATGCGCGTCAGCCCCTCTTCGCCGGTGCCGGCCGTGTCGACCTCGTAGCCTTCGAGTTCGAGCAGAGTCTGCAACGACTCGCGAATCTCGGCTTCATCGTCGATAATCAGAATCGAGCCCGCCGGGGAAGGTGAGCTGTCGCCAACATGGCGGCTGCGTGATTACTGCGGCCTCAGACATTGACTGCTTTCTTGGTCATGGGGAAATCGACGTAAAACGTCGTGCCCTCGCCGGGCGAGCTTTCCACGCGGATCTTGCCCGCATGTTCCTGAATAATTCCGTAAGTCACCGAAAGGCCCAGGCCGGTGCCCCGTCCCTGGCCCTCCTGCGGCGCAGTTTTCGTGGTGAAGAACGGATCGTAAATGCGCCGGATGTGTTCTTGCGCGATCCCACTCCCGCGTGTCGGAAACCATCAACGCTCACGCCCTCGCCATTCGAAGTCATCACCCGCAGAGTGCCGCCCTGCGGCATGGCATCGCGGGCATTCAAGAACAAATTCAGGAAAACCTGCTGCAAGCGTCCGGGATTGCCGGTAATCCGCGGTAGATGGTCGCGACAATTCATCCTGCACTCGGATTTTCGCCGTCTTGAATTGATGTTCCAGCAAGGCCAGCGTATCCAGAATGATCCCGTTGACGTCAACGTCTTTGAATTCAGTCCCGCTGGTACGCGAGAAATTCAACAAGATTATTGACGATTTCCGACGCGCGGAAAGTCTGCCGCGTGATCTTCTCCATCAGCGCGCCCTTCGCCGGATCGCCCTGCAGCTGCTTCGAAAGCATCTGCGCGTAGGACGAAATGACCGCCAGCGGCGTGTTGACTTCATGCGCCACTCCCGCCGCCAGCAATCCGATCGAGGAAAGTTTGTCCGCCTGCGAAAGTTGCGATTCCAGTTCCACGCGTTCCGTGATGTCGTCCATGATGATCAGCCGCGCCGATCACGTTGAACTTTCTGGTCACCAGCGGTGCGATGGCAACATTGACGATTCGAATTCTCTCCGGTCGGCGTCCCCAGCCGGAACTTATACAGATTGTGGATCCCCGGAGTTCTGCCGCACCCGGTAAAACTCTTCGACGAATTCCGGCGGGAACACTTCGCTCAATGGATGCGTCAGCGCCTGCCATCGAGGCAGCGCATACATGACTTCCATCTGCGAGTTCCAGGATTCGACCCGGTCTTCCAGATCCACCGCCAGCACGCCCACGTTGATCGACTCCACAATGTTCTCGTTGAAGTCCTTCAACCGTTCGTACTCGGCAACCTTCTTTTCCAAAGACGCATACAGGCGCGCATTCTGAATCGCGATCCCCAGATAACCCGCCAAAGTTTCCAGCAGTTCCATATCTTCGCTGGTAAGAAAGTCGCCTTCGACCGTCTTGCCCAGGCCAATGACAGCAATGGTGTGCTTCTGTGCGACGCAAGGAATGTAGTAGTTCAAATCGAGCTTGGCGATGGCCTCCCGCGCACTCGGCGCCTCACGCGGAACCTGATGTGTGTTGTCGAAGAACAAGATGCCCGGCTTCCAGTTCAGGACGCTCCAGGCCAAGAAAGTCAAAATCCAGACCGCTGGTCTGCGTCATGCCAAAAGACTTCGCCAGCAAAAATTTCTGCGGGCCTTCGCCTGTGGAAAGAAACATCGCCATGCGGTCCACCAGCAATGTGCGCGACAGGCGATCCACCACCGAACTGAGCATTTTGTCGAGATCGGTTTCCGCATTCAACTCGCGCCCAAACTCGATCAGGTTTTCCGGTAGTCGTAGCGCGTCCGATAGAAGAACTGGTCGATGTGCTCCTGAATCCATTTGCGCACAGGATCGAACAGCAGCGCCGTGACCACCATCGCCAGCACCAACCCGACCGGTCCGGAGTTGGGTACTTGCAAGTGCACCAATTCGGCGATGCCCGCCACCACCGCAAAATAAGCTCCCACGATCGCCGCCGCTGCCAGTGTCGACACCATGCCACGCTTGAAGATCAGATCCACATCCATCAACCGGTAGCGGAAGATGGCATATCCAAAAGTCAGCGGCAGCAACGCCAGCGACAACACCGACATGGCCATCGTGGGCATACGCCCGTCAAATAGGGGATGACATAAAAAAGGGTGAATGGAGTGATGGAGAGAATTGTGCCGCGGGTAATCCACTTCAGTTGCTGGCGGAGAATCGGCGTGCTCGCCCGACGATAACAGTACCAAAGCACTCCTGCCGCGACGATGAAGTACAAGGCCAGATAGCCCATCTGCAGCCGGTCAAGGTCCCAACTCAAGTTCCCGTTGGCTTTCAGGAAGGTCAGCGAAAAAATGTACATGACCAGCAAAAGCACTCCCGGAACATAAACCGCCGGGATGGCCCAGCGATGCTTGCGCAAGAAATTTCGCCGTTCCGGAAACACCAGCACAAAATGTAGAAACAGAGCCGGCTGCAGCAGCCAGGCGACTACGTTGCCCCAATAAATTGTCCAGTCAAACTCGTTCAGTTTCCCGGTGTAACTGAACGAATAGAAAATAAACGAGACCAGGCAGAAAATATAAAAGTGCGTCGAGCCCGGCGCCGTCCAGCGGCGCAGCAAAACATACAGCCCAATGCAGAGATAAATCAGCGCGATAATCCGCTTCCATTGGTTGACCGATTTTCCACCGGAACCAGATCACCACGGCATCCACCGGCACCGACTCGCGAATCAGCGAATAAGTAGCTTTCGACCAAACGCCCGCGCGATAAAGTTGCCCCACCTGGGACGCCGTGTTCTTTACCTCGTGCTGGTTGATAGCAGTGAGTTGGTCGCCGACCTTGATTCCGGCTTTTGCGCCCCGCCCGTTGGTTTCCATTCGATCGGCGCGCAGGCCGGCTTGGTTTCCGCCCACCGAATCCCATCCCATGGGGTTTGAAGCTCACGTTCTTTCTGGAAGTTGATGACAGCAAAGGTGACCGCCGCCACGGTCAGCAGGATGAGAAGTCCGGCGTTAAAGCGGATTTGGAAGTCCTTGTCCATGGGCCGCACCGGCCGCCCGGCCTCGTCGCCGTGCGGCCCTGCAATTGGTTATGCACGTTCGGTGCCACGTCCAGCGACATAGGCCAGCCTCAAGTGCCTTTAAAAAACGACTTTGACGATTATAGAAGCCTGATCTTCCCAAGGCTATGCTTTTTGGAAGGTTTCTGTGAGGATTGGTAACTCATTGGAGACGAGAATGTTACAGGACCCTTTCGTGTTGCAAAACGGGATGCCGAAGTCGACGCACCGTTCGCTCCCGCCGATCTTGCTATCGCCACCGCAGAGGCATTTCACTAATTCTCCACCTGTTTGACCGTACCCGAACTGGCCTTGAAGTAAGCGCTGCTTGGATAGCTCGCCTTGATCGTGTGTGTCCCGACGGTAGCGAAGAGGTGGTGAATTTGGCTGCGCCCTTTACCGTCTTAGCCGTCCCAAGGAGAGTGCTGTTGTTATAGAACGTGATCGTGGTGCCATTTGGGATTGGACCTCGGTCGCTGTAACGGTCGCGGTAAATGTCACCCCTTGGCCAACCGGTGACGGAGTGCTCGAGGTTTCAACCGTGGTTTTGGTTGTTCGGGCACTCCCAGGAAGACAGCGACGCCGCCGCCTAGCGGGCAAGTGCCGTTATAACCGTCACATCCGTCAGCCAAATCAGATCTGGCTTGCCACCCGGTGTCAGATTTCCGACGGCCACGGAAAATGCGTTACGCCCGCCGGTTCCGTACGTGATCGGCGATTGGAAGGTTCCATGGCCATTATTTAGCAACACTGCTACCTTGCCTTTAGGAGAAATGCGAACCCCGGTGCGCTCGCAACGGCCAGGTCTGGTGTACCGTCCCCATTGAAATCTCCCATCGCCACCGACGCAGGGAGTGTTAATCCTGTGGGATATTCCGTTGCTGGCCAAAAGTTCCATCGCCTTTGCCGAACAGGACGCTGAGTGATCCATCACGACCAGCTATGATCGCGTCAAGTTTGCCATCACCATTCACATCGCCCAGAATGACGGAGCTGCCAAAGACCCCGGATGGATAGATCGCTTCTGATGGAAACGTCCCATCCCCTTTATTTAACAACACGTCGATGAAAGCGTTTCCCTGATTGTCGCCATCCGTCACCACCAGATCTGGTTTGCCATCCCCGTTTAGGTCGGCCGCGGCCAAAGACAGCCCGGCCGTCTCCCCTACTGTCAATTCGTAAGTCACAGCCTTGCCTAGCCTCCCATCGCCGTTCCCAAACAAAACCTCGACCGCGCTGTGGGTCTCGGTCTTATCGAGTTCATCCAGCGCTATCACGTCCAGGTTTCCGTCTCCATTGACATCCGCGATCGCCACCGAGCTGATATCGGTACCCGCCGAATAGCTGACCGCAGCCTCGAAAGTTCCATCGCCTTTGTTCAGAAGGACGTTCAGAGAAACAATCCAAAGCCATCACTGGCACCCACCACGAGGTCGGGCCAGCCATCGCCATTTAAATCTCCGATCGCTACCGTGTCAGCTTCCAAAAATTTCACCGGATAGGTCGCGGCGGTTTGAAGAGTTCCGTCACCGTTCCCTAACAGCACCCCGATGGAGCCAGGCCCAGAGGGTTCGCATTGACGACTATCACGTCTGGTTTTCCGTCTTTATTTACGTCGGCCACTGCTATTGCCTGGGATATGGTTCCGCCGGATCGATAAACCACCGGACTGGCTTGAAGATCTGCGACTGACCGGGCAAAGTGCAGCCCAGAATAAGAGCCACAATAGCGACGAAGGACGAACCTTGGTGAGACCGTGGAATACCCCTGCGGGTCGAGATCACTTAGAAGGTTTTGCTTCAACATGAGTTTCTCCATCAGCCGCAGACGGGATAGCGGGATTGCACTGCCCTCGGTCATGGGAGAACAATCAGAGGCCGGGCTCCGCCTCGATTCGCGGTCAAATATTTTTTCTTTTCAGCGCCTTTGGTGAATACGGAAATGCGACGTATCATCCGGCGGAATTCATGCCGAGCGTCCACCAGAACTCACGTCTGGGACAGCCCCCTCGGCTGTCCAGTCAAGAGCAGCGCCTCGACCAGCAACGCAAGGAGACCCCTCTGTTCCAGAGCCAAGACCGCAGATCAACAGTCACAAAAAAAGTAGGGAAGCCCAAGCTCCCCTACGCAAGCGAAAGAGGCGATATCATTTAGATAGAATCTCTCGATGAAGAAATAGTTGTCTTTTCAGAAAAAAAATAAAAAAACCAATGGTCGCGAAAATTGTGCCCAGCCCGCGAGTGCCACTTGCCCCATCCATTGAAGACCACTGGATCACACTGGATGGCGCACGCATGCGGTACCTGCGCAGCGGCGAGGGCCGCCTCTCTCTGCTGCATGGATTATTGGGTATGCGTTTTCCTGGCGTCTGCGATTCCCCTTCTCGCGAAGCAGGCGACCGCCACGCGGTGGACATGCTTGGTGTCGGCCTTTCCGATCGCCCGCTCCTTCGACTGCACACTGCGGAAACGCAGAGCAGCTACTTTTGTTCCTGGATTCCATGGGCATGGATCCTGTGATCTGCTGGGAACATCGCATGGCGGCGCTGTTTCCATGATGGCCGCCGCCTTGGACCGGACGATTCCGCCGCCTGATTCTGGTCGCTCCAGTCAACCCATGGTCACGCACCGGAGCGAGTACCGCGGCATTTCTCAGCAGTCGTCCGGTGGCGCCTGTCTTTCTGCGCCTCGTTCCTTATCTCACCTTCACGCACAATTTTCTCCTGCGACGCCTCTACGGAGATCCGAGGCGCATCCGCCCCGGGACCCTCGAAGGCTACACCGCTCCATTCGCGATCCCCGGTCTCTTCGAATACAGCCTGCGAATCCTTCGCACCTGGAGCCAGGACCTTGACAAGCTCGAAGCCGCGCTCCCGCGCATCGCCCACATTCCAACCATGCTTATGTGGGGAAGCGTCGACGCCGCCGTCGATCCCTCGTCAGAAGCCCCGCCCGTGAGCAGGCAATTTAAGAATTGTCAGACGCAGGTTTTTGAGGGTGTGGGCCATCTCCCCTACGAAGAAGTGCCGGACGATTCAACCGTTCCGTAGCAGACTTTCTGAGCGCAAGGCACGGCTCAGATACCTGCGTAACTTTGCCGCCCCATGATCGACGATGCTACGCTTGAAACTGAAATTTGCCATCGGATAGAGCTTGTCATCTCCGAGCCTGGAAGCCCGCTCTACTCTTGAAGGACTTGTCATTTCGAGAAGCGAAGCGCCGAGGGACCCTGCTTTTCGCCGGCACAAAGGGGAATCCGAGCCTTCGGCTCGAGGTCTCAGCCGCGAAGCGGCGAAAGAATAAAAGTCACAGGCCAAAGCCGTGGGTAAAGCGGGAGCAGAACAAGCCCTCGGGGCGAAAATTTTTCCGGCACAAACACATGTCCGACGTCGCCCAGTCCGCTCCCGCCCCTCCATCCCCCACAAGCTCGCCCGTTCTCTCCATCTCGAAGTCCCCGAGGTATGGGTCCGTTTCCTGCTCGCCATCGTCGGACTCATCCTGGCCTTCAGCGCGGCGCTTTTTCTCCACCGTTTCTCGCGACGCCGGAAATCTCTGGGCCACAATCGCTTTCGCCGCAACCGCCTTGGTCCTCGCCGTAGTCGTGGGGCTCACCACTGTTCCAGTATACTGGCGCGGCGCGTAGTCGGCGAACGTCTCAAAGACGCATTCGATTACGAAGTCACTCGCGTAGGAATTATCTACGTCGCCGTAGTGCTGTTGATCGGCGTCGCGGCGCTGAACACTGGAAATAATTTGCTCTACATCGTGGTTGCGGCCATGCTCTCGGCAATTCTGGTTTCAGGCATCGCCTCCGCAATGGCCCTACGACGTCTTCAACTTGACGTCCGGCTTCCCGAACATGTTTTTGCAGGCAAAGATTTTCTGGGCCGAATTCGTATTGCGCAACCAGCGGCGATGGATGCCTTCATTCTCAGTCAATGTCGTGTCGCGCTCAAGAAAAAGAAAGTCCGGCGAAGCGCTGGCGTTGGGTGCCTGACACTTTCGGCCTGCCGCCGGGACGTCCTCCCGCAGATCAATGGATCAAGCTGCCCGACCGCAAACTGCGCCGTGTCGCCGAAAATATCGCACCGCCCCCCCAGGAATATTCGAAGGCACCGCTTACTTTCCCCTATCTTCCGGCGAGTAGCGAACTCGTCGCCGAAATCCAACTCCAGTTCGCTCGCGTCGCGGGCGATATCAGCAGGAAAGTTTTGGTCTCTCTCTACCCGCTTTCCGTTCGCGTTTCTAACCCGGACTCGCCGCGTCGCGCTGGCCCGCGAAATCATCGTCTACCCGGCGGTGGAAGAGACCAACGAATTATTCGAAGTGCTGCCATTGATCACGGGTGAGTTCGAGAGTTTCGTTCGCGGACGCGGCTCCGACCTGTATCTTATTCGTGAATATCTGCCGGAAGATTCCGCTCGTCACGTTGATTGGAAAGCCACCGCGAAATCCGGAGCTCTCAAAGTCCGTGAGTTCAGTCGCGAGGACGAACGCAAACTGCGCATCGTCTTCGACAATCCCGATGCCGGCGAGATCTCGAACGAAAATTATGAAAAAGCTGTTTGCCTGGCCGCTTCGCTCAGCTGGCACTTCACCCAGGAAAACGCCGAAGTCTCCTTCGTCGCGCCGGATTACCATGGCGCCTCCGACGTTTATCAGTTTCTCGAGTATCTGGCGCTGGTCGCTCCGCGGCAATCTCCCTCAGTCATCGAAAGTCTGCCCGCGTCGAACCAATACAACATTATCGTGACCGCCCGTCCGCGAGGTTCGATCCCCACCACGCTGTGGGACCATTCCTATTTCGTGTTCATCGGAGAAGCGCAGCCAGAAACGCTCGC
>CAWCCU010000020.1:0-34474 GCA_963794195.1 uncultured Acidobacteriaceae bacterium | reverse complement strand
AAAAAAAAAAAAAAAAAAAAAAAAAAAAAAAAAAAAAAAAAAAAAAAAAAAAAAAAAAAAAAAAAAAAAAAAAAAAAAAAAAAAAAAAAAAAAAAAAAAAAAAAAAAAAAAAAAAAAAAAAAAAAAAAAAAAAAAAAAAAAAAAAAAAAAAAAAAAAAAAAAAAAAAAAAAAAAAAAAAAAAAAAAAAAAAAAAAAAAAAAAAAAAAAAAAAAAAAAAAAAAAAAAAAAAAAAAAAAAAAAAAAAAAAAAAAAAAAAAAAAAAAAAAAAAAAAAAAAAAAAAAAAAAAAAAAAAAAAAAAAAACGGGAGCGCAAGAGCCCACGCACACCCTGGTAGAGCGGGCCAGGACGCTGGTGGACGCCCGGTCGCGGGGGAGCCGCACCCTGATCGCCGCATCAGCAGCCAGACCCGATCGCAAGGGAGATGACCAGCCAGGACGTGGGAGTTCACCGGGGTTACTGGGTGATCTGCCGGGTGGCTAGCGTGTGGCCCGCCGATCTGAGCCGGGCGGCGAGTGCGGCGCCCATCGCGGTGGCCGGTGTCAGGACGCCAGCGCGAGCTGGGCAGTGGCCCCGGCCTGCGCGCGGCACAGCGCGGTTTCGCCGAGCATCACCGAGGTGGCGGCATATCCCGGGTCGCCCTGGGCCCCGATCATGGCCAGGTACCGTACCCCGGCCGAGGTCCGGGAATGGATCTGGATGCGGAAAATAGCCCGTGCGGCGGGTCTTTTCGCCGGGGCCCTGACCTGGTGCCGGCAGCAGCCCGAGCATCGCCCGGGATGGCCGAAGGCCAGCCCTGCCTCGGCGGCCTTCTGCGGCGCTGACCGTGGCGGCCAGCAGGGTGCGGCCGGGCTGGCGCCGAACCCGGTGACCTCCCGGTAGCGGAACCGGCGGCCATAGGCCCAGCCCTGCAGCGCGTTGCTGCGGCGTACCACGCGGGTGTTGATCCCTGGCCATGGCGAACGGCCCCGGTCCACATCCGCAGCTCACTGTCGTACTTGGGCCCGGCCCGGGTCACCCTCGGCGCCCAGGCCGGGTTCGGCCGCGCGATCAGGGCTGAGCGCATAGGGATTGCTGACCATCCGCGGCGCTGCGCGCTGGCCCGCACCTCCTCCTCCGGCCCCATCATCGACGCCAGCGTCCCCCCGCTGATCCCGCCCCGCAGCGCCGTCTTACTCACAGTCTCTGCATCCCCGCGCACGATCGGCCCGCTGAAAGCGCCTGCTGGACCTAGCGATCGCGCAGTTGGGGACCGTTTGCTTCACGATCGGCAGCATTTTCCGGCGTGCGATTGCGGGGGAGAATCCAGCTATTCTTCCCACTTGTTCGGCGGTCACCAAAGCGGCGATCAGGAGTGGCGAGCAGAACGTCGCCCAAGCGTGATATGCGACTTTGTCTTTTTTTCGTACGGAAAAAGCTTCCCCGCCTAGCACTTTGACGATCTGTCGAGCCAGTCGTACCGCCGCCACATCGCCCTCAATGGCGAATGGCACCCCTCGCAGCGAAGGGAGCGTACCGCCAACAAATGTCATGAAAGGATGCACTGAGGCAATGCTCGCTCCTTTCTTTTTCAATGATTCCAGTTCGTCGCTCGCGAATGCACCGCTGGAATGGAAAACTACTTTTCCCTTCCATTGCTTACCGGTTAACTTCGCCGTTAATTCGCGGCCCACAGTTGCAATCTCTCGATCGGGCACACACAGCCACAACAATCCGGCATCGCAGGTCGCGCTCTTTATCGTGGCCGCACCAGTGTTAACGGCCTTCCCCAGTATTCGGGCTTTCTTTAGTGAAGAAGCGTTGTTGCGAGAAATCACTTCGGTCACTGGGTATCGAGTCTCAGACAGGGCTCTCGCGAGGGCAGCGCCGAGTCTCCCAGGTCCGATGATTGCAATTTTCAAATTGGTCGCACCTGTGGGGAGGATAGCAGGGCACTTCACACGATCACAAAATCTGGGTAGAGGTTCTAGGAAACCGATCGTAGAAATCTTGGCGTTTGCAGAAGCGCTCTCTCCTAGCCTCACGTATATTATTTCCATGCCAAAATCCTCCTCGCAGCAAACCTAAATCCAAAAATCACGCTTGATTTCTTCCCGCGAGGTTTATCGGGGCGCCGCATTCTGGGTCAGCACAGACGACGTGCTCGAGCCCACGGGAGTGCGCACTCGCCGCGATATTGTCCATCACACTGGATCGATTGTCGTCCTGGCCATCGATGAAACCAAACCAGAGCCCACTATTTTGTTTGAGTATCAATATCGCCATGCCGCGAAACAATTCATGTGGGAGCTTGCCCGCCGGACGCATTGACAAAGGCGAAAACGAACTGACCGCCGCCAAGCGTGAATTGATTGAAGAGACCGGTTATTCCGCTGCACGCTGGAAACGCATTCTCAAGTTTTATGCCAGCCCCGGATTTGTGGCGGAAACCATGTCTATTTTTCTGGCCCGTGGACTGCGTGCCGGAGTTGCCAAGCCGGAAGCCGATGAAGTCATTGAAGTAAGTTTCGTCCCTCTTAAGAAAGCCGTGGAAATGGTGATGAAAGGCAAAGTGCAGGATGCCAAGACGATCTCGGGCGTGCTTTGGCTGAGTCACCAGGGTAACCTCCGGAAGCCGCGCTGACCAAGGCAGTTCGGCCCCATGCCCTCTAGTCTCTTGACAGCCCCTTGGCATAGTCGCACAATGCGATTATTGGGCAACTGTAAGGCACGACCTCATAGCTAGAGAACGTGCCCAAGGGGGTCATGTGGATCGTATAAAAGGCACAGTAAAGTGGTTTAACAACGCCAAAGGTTACGGCTTCCTTGGCCGCGATGATGGCCCGGATGTTTTCATTCACTACAGCGCCATCACTTCCGAAGGCTACAAGAGTTTGCAGGAGAACGATGTAGTTGAGTTCGAGATTGTGCAGGGCGCGAAGGGACCGCAAGCTGCAAATGTGACCAAGGCGTCTTGAGGAGACTTAGAGGGCGGTTGAGTAGGTAGGGGCCTTCGACTGCGTATTTCTCTCGCTTCGTGCGAGAAATGCTTCGCTCAGGATGACAGGCTCTGGAGAGTGGTTTTAATCTCCAGCTTTCTCTTCCGCGCGATCTTGTTTAAGCTCTAGGCGTGGACAATAAAGCGATCGCCGGCATCCTGTACGAAACTGCCGACCTGATGGAAATTGACGGAGCGGATTCCTTCCGCATCCGTTCCTACCGTAACGCTGCCGAGGCCATTGAAGCGCAGCATCAGCAAATCTCCGATCTGATCAGCGAACCCAAACAAGTGCTCGCCATTCCTGGCATTGGCAAGGGCATGCTCGACAATCTTACCGAGATGTTCAAGACTGGCCAGCTCCCGCAGCATGCCGAGCTACTTAAGAAATATCGTCCTTCCATGCTGGAGTTGCTGAAGATTCAGGGCCTCGGGCCGAAAACTATCGCGTTGATCTGGAGCGCCTATCAAGTCTCCGATCTTGAAGGCGTGGAAAAGCTTGCTCGCGAGGGAAAAATTCAAGAGCTCCCGCGGATGGGCGAAAAGCACGAAAAGAAGATACTCAAAGCGATTGAAGATTACCGCCGCATTGCGGGGCGATTTTTGATCGATGCGGCCGAAATTCAGGCCAGCAAGATCATTGAGCATCTGGCCGAATTTCCCGGGGTCGATAAAATCACGCCCGCCGGATCTCTGCGCCGCGGACGCGAAACGGTGGGCGATCTGGATATTCTGGTCACCGGTAAAGCCTGCTGCAACGACGAGGAACGCCAGAAATTGATCGATCACGTCATTCTGCTTCCGGGATTGATGGACGTCATCGCGCGCGGCGAGAACAAAGTTAGTTTTCGTATGCGGGGCGGTATGCAGGTGGACGTGCGCCTGCTTTCTCCAGATTCCTTCGGCGCCGCCATGCAGTACTTTACCGGCTCCAAGGCACACAACGTCGCTCTGCGGCAGCGGGCGCTCAAGATGGGCTACACGCTCAATGAATACAGCTTGTCGAATCTCGACGATGAAAAAGCCGTAGCGGCCAAGACTGAAGAAGAAATTTACGCCAAACTCAAACTGGATTACATTCCTCCCGAACTGCGCGAAAATTTAGGAGAGATTGACGCCGCCGAGCGGCACACGCTGCCCGCACTGATTTCCCAGGCTGACTTGCAGGGCGACGTGCACATGCACACGGTTGAAACCGACGGCCGCAACACCATCGAGGAAATGGCCGAGGCCGCACAAGCTCATGGCTATAAATACATGGCCATCACCGACCACTCCAAGAACCTGGCTTTTGCCAACGGGCTGGATGACGCACGTGCAGTTGCGCACATTAAGCGTATCCGCACGGTCAGCGACCAACTGAAAGGCATCACGATTTTCGCCGGCATCGAAGTCGACATTCTCGCCGACGGTTCGCTCGATCTTTCCGACTCTGTGCTCGAACAAATGGACATCGTCATTGCCAGCGTGCATTCGCATTTCAATCAACCCCCCGCAGAGATGACTGACCGTCTGCTGAAAGCGGTGGCCAATCCGAACACCTCGTTGATCGGGCATCCCACCGGACGGCTGCTGTTGCGCCGCGAAGCGTATCAATTCGACGTGGACGCCGTGATCAAGGCCGCTGCCAGGCACAAAGTTGCCATGGAATTAAATTCCTATCCTGATCGTTTGGATTTATGCGACCGCCATCTCCGCCTTGCCAAGCAGCATGGCGTGAAGATCGTGATCAACACTGACTCGCACCACACATCGCATCTGGACAAGATTCGTTACGGCATTCTCCAGGCACGCCGCGCCTGGCTGACCAAGGATGATGTGCTCAACACCCTTCCTGCAGAGAAATTCGCCAAAGCGATGAAACATTCCTGGTAAAGCTGCGGCTGTCGCTGCGCGTCCGGTTGCGTTAGAATCTGGCCTGCGCGAGGTGCTTTAATGTCCGAGGAAGTTCCGTCCACACCTGCTGCCCCGCCGCCAGCACCCATTCCGTTCAACATCGGCGAAGAATACGGCACCGCCTCAAAGAATCTGCCCCCGGTTAAATTCGTTCTCATTGCGATTGCCTTGGTCGCCCTGATCGCAGCAGTCCTCATCGCTATTCAGGAGCAGGCGCCCGCTACTGGATCAATTACCCGCATCGAATCGGTGGAGGTGGCGGGACAAAACATGGTGATGGTGGCCATCAATATTTCGATGTACAACCGTAGCAACAAGCCTTTCCAGATTCGAACCATACAGGCTCAGATCGATACGGGGAGTGCTCCTTTAGAAGACAGCGCGGCCTCGACTTCCGATCTCGACCGTTATTTTCAGGCTTTCCCGACGCTGAAACAACATGCGCTTTCGCCACTCGCACGTGAGCAGACGATCGCATCACACACCGATGCGCAGGGAACGATTGTGGTGACGTTTCCTGTGACTCCAGCGGTGTTTGATGGCCGCAAGTCCCTCAAGGTGACGATCCAATCGTATGATCGCGGCGTGCCGGTGGTGATCCAGAGATAACAGGGCCCGTACTGGCTCAATTTTGAAATTTTCCTCCCAGTCATCGCGAAGATCCGGCGCACTTCAGCTGGACGAGGGATCTTGCGACTAGCAGACATTGCGATCTAACCGCACAAGATCCTTGGATGGTGTAGTCGCCGCAGCGCTGCCTTGCACCTCGCACGAAAGGCGATCGGGACGAATGCAAGGATCTTTCGCGACGCGAAGAACGCTTGCTCAGGATGACAAGGGTTTGGGTTTGTTTATTCTTAAGACGGCGAAAGCGAGGAGTTTGTCGTTCGCTCCAGCCACTGTCCAACGAGTATGCTACTGATGTTTCTGCAGGATTTTCCGCCGTTGCGCCAAATGATTATTGGCGTTGGGATTGAGATCGTCATACTTAAGGCAACTGATCGAACCGTCCACTTCCAGAACTGCCAGGGCCACATCATGATAACTGCTGATCCCACGCTCGCGTAGAGCCCGTTCCAGTTCGTCCATGCTGACGTGTTCTTTACTCATGTGCGCGGTAACGATCTGGCCGTCATGTACCAGCAGCGACGGCTGTCCCTGTACCAATTTACGAAATCGCCGGTTGCCGCCGGAAACTTCGGCAATCAGGTAATTCAATACCAGAAGGGTAATGGCCGCGATCACTCCGCCCGAGAGCGAAGTGTCCGATCCGGTCATGGCGTTTTGCACGGAGTTGCTGAGGAGCAGCAGAAGAGTGAGATCGAAGGGCGTCATCTGTCCGACTTCGCGCTTGCCGCTCAACCGGACGCCCAGCAGCACGACGATGTAAATCACCGCCGTGCGCAGGACAATGCCAATCAGAACGTGGAAGCCGGGAAACATCGCCAGCCTACAGGCCGGTCGTCACCGGCACGGGCGCGGCCTTGGGCGTGCTCAAGTAGCCGGTGGCTTTCTTTTTGTCCACCGTCCAGACCACCAACTCAAACAGCAGGTGATCGCGTCCCGAATAAAACTGGATAGGTTCGCTGACGTTTCGGTCCTTCTTTTCGATGGTCTTGTCGTCAGAAGTGACGGCCACGGTGAATTTTCCGTGCTTGTCGTCGCTCTTCTTCAACTGCAGGCTAATGGTTCCCACCGGCTGAGGTTTCGCGCCCTTGATCAAAGTGAACTCGTAGTAATTGCGATCGCCCTTGTGTTTGAGAACATCGAGGTCTCCGCGAGTGTTCGCAATCAATCCGCTCTGGATTCCCAAATCCCCAATGGTGCTTTGCAGTTTCGCCTGGGTGGCCGCGAGGTCGCTTTTTGTCGAAGCAACGTCAGTTTTCACTCCCCCGACTTCGGTTTCGACCGAGCCGATTTGTCCGGTAACCTGACCAATTTGCTTCTTCTGCTCTTCGGTGAGACGGGCCTCGGATTCCTTCTGTTCGCGCTGCAACTGGGCCGCGCGCTGACCCAGCTCTTTCTTGGTAATTCCCAACTGGTGTGCTAGGGCTTCATCCTCAGCTTGAGCGGACTGGATTTGTTTGGTCAAATCTGCAACCTGCGCTTTGCTGTCACTCTGTTCCTGCGCCACGGTGGCGAAGCGAGTGTGTACGTCATAAAAACCGTAAGCGCAACCTGCCGCAAAAACAATAGCCAGCACTACCAGGACCCATTTCCCCGCGTTACTCTCCGTGCCTTCTTCTGACATAAGGCCTCCGTCAATTTGATAGCTGGAAGTGTTCATTCTTTAATACTGTGGCGAAGGGTGTCAATTGCTGCGGAGGGTACCTAAAGGGCAGTGGCTGAATGGACATGAGAGCCTTGTCATCGTGAGGGAGCGTTCTTAACGAACGAAGGACCTGTGCATTTGTGAGTACCCCGAATTCAGGGGTCCTTCGTTCGCAAGATTCGCTCGCTCAGGATGACAAGGCCGGGAGGTTACAGCGCAAGCCTTCGCAAACGCAAAGAATTTGTGATAACGGACACCGAACTAAAGCTCATCGCCGCAGCCGCCAGAATCGGACTCAGCAGCAATCCGAAAAACGGATAGAGAACTCCGGCCGCGATGGGCACTCCCACCAGATTGTAAGCAAACGCAAAAAACAAATTCTGCCGAATATTGCTCATCGTGGCCTGACTGAGTTTTCGGGCGCGAACGATGCCAAGCAGATCGCCTTTGACCAGCGTCACTCCGGCGCTTTGCATGGCGACGTCCGTGCCTGTCCCCATGGCGATGCCGACATTGGCTTGAGCCAGGGCCGGAGCGTCGTTGATGCCGTCGCCTGCCATGGCAACGATGCGTCCTTGTCTCTGCAGGCGCCGTACCACTTCGGATTTCTTGCCTGGGAGAACCTGCGCTTCGAATTCGTCGATACCGAGTGTCTTGGCGATCGTCTCGGCTGTGGCGCGACTGTCTCCGGTCAGCATGACGATATGCAAGCCCTGGGCTTTCAATTGGCGAATTGCTTCTGGCGTCGAGGCTTTGATGGGATCGGCGATGGCGAAACATCCCGCCGCGTGGCCATCGATGCTTACAAAGACCAAGGTACTTTTGCCGAGGCCCGCTCGCTTGGTTTTTTCCGGCAAATCGTCCAACGAAACTCCGACCGCTTGCAAGAGAGCTTCATTCCCGGCAACGATCAGCTTGCCATCCACCTTTCCTGCTATACCTTTTCCGCTGACATAGCGAAAGTCATGGGCGTCGGTCAGAGTGATCTTCTTTTCTTGCGCCGTGCGAACGATGGCCGCGCCCAGCGGATGTTCGCTCAATCGCTCCACACTCGCCACCAACCGCAGTAACGCGGACTCGTCCATTCCTGGTTGTGTAATCACGGAAAGAACTTTCGGCTTACCCTCGGTCAGGGTCCCGGTTTTGTCGAGGACCAGGGTGTCGACTTTCTCAAGAATCTCCAAAGCTTCCGCATTTTTAATCAGCACGCCGGCATGCGCACCGCGCCCGGTGCCGACCATGATGGCCATCGGTGTCGCTAATCCCAACGCACAAGGACAGGCAATGATTAATACCGCCACCGCATTCACCAAAGCATGAGCCAGCCGCGGCTGCGGCCCGAAAAGTCCCCATACCACGAACGTCAGGACAGCGATGCCAATCACTGCAAGCACAAACCACGCGGAGACTCGGTCGGCCAGCCCTTGTATCGGCGCGCGGCTACGCTGCGCCTGGCTGACCATTTGCACGATTTGTGACAAGAGGGTTTCGCTGCCCACCCGATCTGCACGCATAACAAACGCGCCAGCCCCATTCACCGTTGCCCCTATCACCGAACTGCCGGCCATCTTTTCAACTGGCATCGATTCGCCCGTGACCATGGATTCGTCCACGGCGCCTTTGCCTTCGAGCACGATTCCATCCACCGGAATTTTTTCGCCTGGACGCACCCGCAATTGGTCGCCATGCTTCACCTGATCAAGCGGGATGTCTATCTCTTTGCCGTCGCGCAATACACGCGCAGTTTTCGGCGTCAGATCAAGCAGGGCACGAATCGCCGCGCCAGTCTGACTGCGAGCGCGCAACTCGAGGACCTGTCCCAAAAGGACCAATGTAGTAATCGCCGCGGCAGCTTCGAAGTAGACGGCGGGAACGCCATCCATCTCGCGAAATGAAGCCGGGAAAATCCCCGGAAAGAAGGTCGCAATCAGGCTGTAGAGGTATGCCACGCCCGTTCCCAAGGCGATGAGCGTGAACATGTTGGTCGAGCGATTCACGATCGACGCCCAGCCCCGTTGAAAGAATGGCCATCCCGCCCACAGAACGACCGGCGTGGCCAATAGCAACTCGATCCACGGCAACCAGCCGTTCCGCAGCGCATGTTCGACGGGCATCCCCGGCAACATGTCTGCCATGGCCGCAGCCAGCAAGGGGACGGTCAATACCACGCTGATCCAGAAGCGGCGTGTCATGTCGCGCAGTTCCGGATTTTCTTCTGCGACCGCAGTTACGGTGCGCGGTTCCAGCGTCATCCCACAAATCGGACAGCTTCCCGGCCCAGGACGAACAATTTCAGGATGCATCGGGCAGGTGTACTCCACCCTATTGGAGGTAACAGGAAGCTCGCGCTCCAATGCCATACCGCAACTCGGACACGGGACAGGTTTCGATTCGCGCACTTCGGGACACATCGGACACACATAGCTGCCAGTCATCCCCGATTCTGAGGACGGACTCGCTGCAAGATATTTCGCGGGATCAGCTTCAAATTTCTCTTTGCAGGACTTGCAACAGAAGAAATAAGCGGATCCGGCATGCTCGAAAGTGTATTTGGCGGTTGTCGGAGTCACAGTCATTCCGCAGACGGGATCTTTGGTTGTGACCGTAGAATTTAGACTTCGCTCCATGAAAGGACGGTATCCACAATAACAAGTATTAGATGGCACTGCATAAAGCAAAGATTGTTGTATCTTGGAATAAGTTCAAAACGTACAGAGGGACCAGCATACCGATGACACAAATGGAAGTGGTGTACCGTTACGGCGCAATTCCCGGCGAAGCCGAGATGCGGGCGATTGACAACCTGCGCGATGTCTATGGCATCCGCCGCATCAGCTTCAACGAAAAAGAAAGCACGATTCGGATAGAGTATGACGCCTCCCGGTTCAAAGAGCCGGTGCTGGCGTCCTTGTTGCGACGTGCAGGAATCGACGTGCAGGAAAGGCTGATCCTGGCCTGAGTAGATCAATACTCCTCAGGATGCCCCGTTGAGGCTCCGCTTGGGCGGGGTTCTTCGCTAAACGCATAGCTATGAGATTGAAAAAAGGGGGGAGGGCCGCAGCTCGATAAATCAGGGGGAGGGGCTGCGGCCAGTCTCTGAGAAAGCAGGATCAACGAAACGCGTCATTCGGAATTGCAAGGGGCGCCCAAGAAGAACCTCTGGCCGAAGTTTATTCTCGAGAGCGCCCCGTTGCGCGCCACTTCGTCTGTTATCTCTTTAGCATCCCGCGTACCAACCTCAAGGAACTGAAAACAAAGAACTGATGAACTTCCGGCACTAGTAGGAATTGCCCGTGGCGGGAAAGATTTACCCGTGTGCCGCTTGGCAGTTGCACTTACACAGGATAGCCGGAGCGACTCGAGGTCTTCTTTTGCTCCTCTTTGCGCTCTTTGCGGCAAAGACCGCTAAAAAAGGCTTGCCAGCACTTCACGACGGTTGGCTCACGATTTTTGCCAAGCAAACCGATTCCGTTATAATCTGAATCACCGCCGATTCACTCATCGCAACCACATTGCGCCCTTAGCTCAGCTGGATAGAGCGTCTGGCTACGAACCAGAAGGTCGGAAGTTCGAATCTTCCAGGGCGCACCATTCTTACTTCCTGCCTCGCCTTTCTTGAGTCTCTTGCCTTTAATTTGTCCCATTGTGCTTCTTCTGTCCTGCTCACTCAGCCTTTACGTCATTCTGGCCGCCAACGCCGCGACTGATTGCATTGCCCGGTTTGATTGTGAAAAGCCTCCCGCGAAAATTGAGTCACGTGAAATAGTTCTCGTCTACACCTGAGACGCAAAGTGCTAAGATGCCTGCCATGAAATCAGTCGAGTGGGTGGTTCTCGCGCTTTTCCTGGCTTTGCTCTGGCTGAAGGTGCGCGCGCGCAGGCAGCGTACCGGACCTACGGATGCGGAGAAATTCGGTATCAGCCGACCGCAAGATCCAAAAGCATAGCAAAAGCTGGTAGTGGGTCTCTATGCTGACCCTCTACCAAAGCTAGACACTCATCGGTTTGTGCCGAAGTCAGGTATAGTCAAACCCAGGCACATTGGTGTTAGTCCCTGCATTACGCCAATCTTCCCTGTTCGAGCAACCTCTGCGGCTGTGCAGCAACCAACGTCATACACATGGGGCGTAAAACATTGCAAATCAAGAGAACGGTTTTCGTCGGCATCTTGTCCGTAGGGGCAGCGCTCACGCCGCTGCTGCTGGCTCATGGACAGGAAATCCAAAAGAACCCAAACGCGGACGCCGCCCGGCCGGACGCTCCCTCGATGTCGATCAAGCCTTATCACTCGATCACGGGAGGACAGCGCCTGGGCTGGATTCTTAGCAATACCATCGGGGCCCCGGCTCTGGCAGTTGACCTTTTCGACTCGGCCTACGACACGGCCCAGAATGAGCCAGTGGAATATCACGGCAGCTGGTCTGGCTTCGGCAAACGCTTCGGTATTCGACTCAGCCAATCGGCAACCAGCAACGTCATGGAAGCGGGACTTGGAAGTTTTTGGGGCGAAGACCCTCGCTACTTCCGTTCCTATGCCCAGCCTTTCAAAGGCCGGGTGAAGAACGTGGTGATGTCGACTTTCTTAACCCACGACCGCAATGGACAATTCATGCCCGCTTATGCCCGTTATATCGCAATCCCGGGAAGCAATTTTCTCTCAAACACATGGCGTGCCGACAGTGAGGCCAACACCAGTCAGGCCCTTCAACGAACCGTATGGGGATTCGTGGGAGAAATGGGAAAGAACGCTTTTCTGGAATTCTGGCCCGACATTCATCGGCACACGCGCCACAAATAGCTCTAATAGCGCCTGGAGGATGGTTGGTAAGACCCCTGGCGAGGTCGAATGTACCCAAAATTAAGAAGCGCCCCAGATTCTTTCGAATCTGGGACGCCCGAACAGCCCTCCCCCGAAAACTGCTCAACCTCAAGATACTTCCCCGCCCCAAAGCTGTAAATCGCACATTCGTGCCATGCCGTGGCACCATCCGGCTATCACTGGGGCTTCGACTGAAAATTTGCCTCTCGAATGTGTGCAGGAATTTGCGGGGTTGTTCCCAGTGCCGGCGTGGGAAGCTCCGCTAAGGCCTTCGTTTTCATCCACTATGATCCAGGATCAACTTGGCGGACTGCATGCACAGTTAACTAAATTGAGGCTCGCTTTGGATCAAGTTGGATTTCCTCAGAGCAACGAGTTCGCCATCTCGGCATCCAAACAGCGTTCGATACCGAACCCTCCGAGGATTCACGATTTGAAACGACTCGTTCTGATGCTGGTTATCGCAACTTCCCTGCCGGTGGCGGCTTTTGCTGATAGCAGCCCGGCCCTGCGAAATGCTCACTTGACCCAGACCCAGGCTACAAAGTCCGCCGCCGGCGGCTCGCAAGCCTCGGAATTCGCGCCTGGCCAAGTGGTTACCAAGCAATCTGCCGGAATTGCAAGTGTTCCCGAACCGGGAACGCTCTGCTTGCTGGGCACTGGCTTACTCGGACTCGCCGGGCTGATGCGGCGCAGATTGAAAGCGAAACAGTCTCCTCCCACGCCTTTAGAACAGCCTTCCGGAGACTGATCATCGAACCAGGGCTTACCTCGAGCCTCTAGTCATCGCTTCCTCGCCGGCAAGTCTTTCTTTTCGATCAAAGAAGCGCTAGGAAAACCTTTGATCGCCGCCAATACTACCTTCACCTGTGCAAATAGCCGGTGCTACGGGTTACTCCAGTAATGGGCCAATCCGGGATTACCGTTGACCGTTACCGGAGGTGTCCTTAAATTCGCAACAGGGGGTTGTATGAAGGACATTCATGAGGTTTTGCGGGTCAAGCAATCCAAGTTCGCGCAATTAGGCAAGCAGATCGAACTGTTGCAGCAGGCGGCAGAGAAACTGCGTGAGGTCGCCCCGTTGTTGGCCGAGAACGAAGACGATGACAGCACCATTCTGCCGGATGCAGAGGAGTCCAGCATGGCGGCAAGGGCTGGCGCGGCTTCCGATCAGGCTGCCCCTGCCAAGCCGGCACGGGGAGTGGCACCACGTTGGCCATAATCGAAAGTTCATTTCAGAAGTCGATAAGGTTTTTCAAAGCATCATAACCAGATATGGGATTCCAGGCACTCCTAGTTTCCAAAGACGAAGCGATAGCGGCTACCCTGACTCCGGTGCTTTCCGGATTCGGGGTGGGCGCGCAGATGTGCAGTTATTCCGAAGCCCTCTGCCGGGTTGCGGAACAAAAGTATGACGCCGTCATTATCGACTTCGACGATCCACACAGTGCCGCGCTGGTGCTGCAAGCGACGGATCAGGCATCGGCGGGCAACGGAGCGATCACGATTGCTCTGTTGAGCGACAAAACCAAAGTCCGCAACGTATTCGGCGCGGGCGCAAATTTTGTGTTGTACAAGCCGGTGTCCGCCGAGCAAGCGCAAGCCACGCTGCGCGCGGCTACGGCGTTGATCAAGCGCGAGCGGCGCGGCTCTTTTCGCGTGCCCGTGCAGATTCCGGTTCAGCTCCGGGTACAGAATGGGACCGAAATCGAAGGCATCCTGCTGGATCTGAGTGAAGACGGAATGGATGTTTTGGCGGCGCAGCCTACCTATCCCTCCGCGATCGTAATTGCCAATTTCACGCTTCCCGAGTCTAACGACGAGATCGAAGTCCGGGGCGAAGTTGCCTGGGCCAATCCCAATGGACAATCAGGCGTACGCTTCGTCGATATGACTGAGAACCTGCGCGCCGCTTTGCAAAAGTGGGTGCTGGCTCACGCTCAAGAAATTCCTCCGGAAGAACCGGAGCCGGTTGCGCACTGCAAATTGACCGATTTGAGCCTGGGTGGATGCTACGTCGAGACCGAATCTCCCTTTCCAGAACGTTCGGGAATTATTCTCTGCCTGAAAGCCGAGGACATGGAAGTGCAAGCCGAGGGCATGGTTCGAGTGATGCATCCCGGATACGGAATGGGAATCGAGTTCGCCGCGCGCACCGCCGAACAACGCTTGCATGTAGAAAACTTTATTGGATTTCTCGGCGCACGTCCGGGAACTACACCGGAATTGCTGATTATCCCGCGCGCCCTGTCAGCGCATAGCGAACCCGGATCAGGCGAGCAGCGGCCGGACGAGCTCGATGACGCATTGCTGGATCTGTTGCGAAACCACGAATCGCTGGCTCAAGATGATTTTCTACAGGCCCTGCGCAGGCAGCGTAGCTCGGAAGAAGTGCCACAAGCGTGAGCCCGTTCCACCTTCCCCCAATTTTTTATCTCTCTGCGACTTGGAACTATGCCGTTCCTCGCCTCAGAGGAAAGCAGCTTCCTCGTCGCTTCGCTCCTCGGAATGACAAATAGAGCAAGGAAGTTTTCTTAAAGCCCCTGACTTCCCTGGCCCGACTTTGCAGAGGGCGGTTTCCACTTCTTCAGGAATGTCAGGAGATCTTCCGGTCCGAGATTTCGAGCGTTCTCGAACTCTCCGTTCTTCTGGCTGTAGAGTAGTTTCCCGCTGCCATCGAGAACGGCAACTCCCGGAATCCCTCGTTTCATGGGCACTTGATATTGCTCCATTAAATCCTGGTTCTTGTCTCCCTGGCCGACATCGACGTGAATGACTTCGTAGTTCTGTGCCAACACCACAGCCAGATCAGGACGATGAAAGGCCGCGTCGAGCACATGGCAGTCGAAGCACCAGTTGGCCCCGAACACGACGATCACTCGTTTATGTTCCTTGGATGCTTCAGCAAGGGCCTGCTTGATCTCGGCATGTGCGTCCACACCCGGATGGTAAATGTCTTTGTCAACCGATATAGGCTGCAGCAAACGAGTCGGTGCAGTCCGCTGCACCACGACAATGCGCCACTGTTGTCCCTGGAGCTGCCAGATCTGCGCCTCATTCACGTATACCGTTTTGGCTGGCGCCGACGCGTCAGACTGGATCTCCGCCTGAAAAACGACGCTTTGCACGTCGGGCCGGGTCACGTCTGTTTTCGTTACATCCACTTTTAATTTCTGAACTTTCAGGCCCACCCAAAAAGCTGCATCAGCATCGGCATTGATTTCTCCGCTCGGCGTGGTGATCTTGGCCGGGGGAGCGGTGCTGTAAAGAGTTTTCAACACACCGGCGTCTCCCGTGGCTGCCAGACCCTTCCATTGGTCGAGGTTGACCAGGACCGAACCTGCGCCTGTGATAGCCGTCTGGGCAACGCACATAGGCAGGGCAAGTCCAAAAGCCAGTAGCCAGACAACACTCCTCCGCGACGATATCCTCATTAATTCTCCTTCAGCAAAACCTGAATCAAGAAAAAGTATAACTGACCCTGCCGGGCATTCCGGGATGGTTTGCTATAGTCTCGTTGACTGCGCGGATGCGGTATTCAAATGGGAGAGCCAGAGCTGAAATTCGATCCGACCGAACCTCCGGAAGCGGCCCCCGTGCTGGCGCCGACCGGACTTGGCATGGCAGAGAATCGTCTCCGCCTTTTGCCCCTGCTCGTCTTCATGGCCGCGGCGTTTCTGGTAGTTCTACCTTGGTGTTTTCAGGGAGTTCCCTCTGGACACGACTTCGAGTTCCATCTGAATTCCTGGATGGAAGTTCTTGCTCAATGGAAGCAGGGCATTGTTTATCCGCAATGGGCGGCGATGTCAAATCACGGATTCGGCGAACCGCGTTTCGTTTTTTATCCACCCGCCTCGTGGATGCTTGGAGCGGCACTGGGCGCGATCATGCCCTGGAAAATGGTACCCGGAGTCTACGTCTGGATAGTGCTTACGCTCGCTGGTTGTTCCATGTTTCTCCTGGCCAGGAATTGGCTGCCTCGCAAAGATGCGATCTTCGCGGCGGCTTTGTATGCGGTAAATCCATATCACCTGGTCATTGTCTACTGGCGGAGCGCGTTCGCTGAATTGTTGGGAGCTGTCTTGTTGCCCCTGGTCGTTTTGTGCGTGCTTCATTCGAGGGAAAAAGGGCGCAGGATTATTCTGCCCCTCACGCTCATCGTCGCCGCGGCCTGGCTGACGAACCTGCCGTCGGCGGTCATGGTGAATTATTCGCTCGCCCTGTTGCTGCTGGTTTTTGCCATTACGCAACGCTCGCCGCGAGTCTTGGTGTATGGCGCTGTAGCGGTCGCGCTGGGAGCAGCGCTCGCCGCGTTCTATCTGATGCCGGCGGTTTATGAACAGCGTTGGGTGGACATTGGCAGCACTCTGTGGCCAGGGGTTCGTCCTCAAGACAATTTTCTGTTCACCGTGATCGATGATCCGAGACACAACCGTTTTAATTTGTTGGTATCGCTGGTAGCGGTTGCTGAACTGATTGCACTTTCGGGCGCAATCGTCTTGTACTGGCGCAGGCGACGGCAATCCCAGCCGCTGTGGTGGATGCTCACAGCTTGGGCTTTGGCGATCACGTTTCTGTTATTCCCGGTCACTCAGTTTGCCTGGCAGCATTTGCCGAAAATGCGCTTCATGCAACTTCCGTGGCGCTGGCTGCTCTGCCTGAATGTAAGCTTCGCTGTAATTTTCGCATTGGCCTGGCGGCGCTGGATATCGAGGGCCCTGATCTCCATTGCCTTGCTAGTCGTGTTGGGAACGGCCTGGCTTCTTGTCCAGCCGCCATGGTGGGAAAAGGCCCGCGATTTTCCTAACATGCAGGCTGACCAGCAAAACGGCAAGGGTTACGAAGGCACCGACGAGTACCTTCCCAAGGATGCCGATGCCTACGACGTCAAACAAAATGCTCCGCTGGTGAAACTGGAAGACGATGGCCGAGCCCAGGTTCAGGTACAGAAGTGGGGATCGGAAACAAAATCTTTTTCAGCAATGGTAAGCGAGCCGGGGAATTTGGTCTTGCACCTCTTTACTTATCCGGCGTGGAGAGCAGAAGTGAACGGTCAGATTGTTGAAACGGATAATCAGGACAACACCGGGCAAATGCTGATTCCGGTGAGCGCAGGCGAAAATCGAGTTCGTGTAACATACATTCGTACTCGCGATCAAATCCTGGGAGAGAGTATTTCCGGAGTGACCGCGCTGCTGATGTTGGCTTTTGCGCCGTGGCGAAGGAAGCTTCCAGCGACTAGATCCCAGCTAAAACAAGGCAGTATCGCTGGAAGCTAGTAGTTCGCAGCTGTTTAGCATGATAAAACGCGTTTTCATCGCTACCTCCAATGCCGGGAAGCTTCGCGATTTTGCCGGTATTGCGGCTCCGCTGGGAATTGAGATTGCCTCTATTCCCAACTTTTCGTCTCTCCAGCCGGTCGTTGAAGATGGTCTTACCTTCGAAGCCAACGCGCGGAAGAAAGCTGACGGCTACAGCCTGCATGTCCCCGGAGAGCTCGTGCTGGCAGACGATTCCGGACTGGAAGTCGATGCCCTCGACGGCGCTCCCGGCGTACATTCGGCCCGATACGCGGCCGGCCAGCCGCATCTTGCCGAAGCCAATACTGACGACGATGCTAATAATGCGCGGCTGATCCGGGAAATAGCGAAGGTTTCGCCCGAGAAACGAACGGGGCGATTTGTATGTGTGATCGCTGCCGCCCGGGACGGGCATACCTTGGAAGTTTTTCATGGCCGGGCGGAAGGAATAATTCTCTACCAGCCTCGGGGATCGAATGGCTTTGGGTACGATCCGTTATTTTATTTTCCTGAGATCGGCAAAACATTCGCGGAGCTGAGAGCGATCGAAAAGGCAAAGTATAGCCATCGTGGTGCCGCGTTCCGGAAATTTCTGCAATGGTCGGTCGACGAGTTTTAATCGAAAAACAACCCACGTGGACGCGGACGCCGCGTCTGCTGGGAAGTTGAGGGACCCACCCCCACGTGTGCAGTTATAGTCCGTGCAGATCCATAGCCGCGTCCTTGACTTCGGTTCTCTTACACCAACATAATAATGGGTTCTCCATTCATTCTTGAAGCGACAAGGAAAGTTCTCCGTGGTGACGACAGCCAGTCCGACCAGCCAATCGCCCGGTGTGGCTCCCTTGCGAGCCGGCCAGGGGCATTCGTTTCTGCTCCGGCGCCTGCACTCGCTGAGCGGAGTCATTCCGATCGGGGCTTTTCTAGTCGAACATTTTGTTTCCAATGCCTTCGCCACGCGTGGGCCGGAAGCGTATACCAGGCAAGTCGCTTTTCTTTCCAGCTTTCCATTTGTTTTTGGACTCGAGCTGTTTGGCATCTGGCTGCCGATTCTCTATCACGCGCTGTATGGCTTCTATATCTGGTTTCGTGGGGACGGCAACGTTATCGAGTATCCGTGGTCGGGCAACTGGATGTATACCGCGCAGCGCTATACCGGCGGCATCACGTTTGCGTACATCATCTGGCACACCTGGCATTTGCGATTTTCGGGGGTTCATCTTCTTAATCATCCAGAAGTTGCGTTTGGGAAAGTGCAGGCTGAATTTCATAGTCCATGGGGCCTGGCAGCCTATGCGATCGGGATCGTGTGTGCTTCGTGGCACTTTGCCTATGGACTTTGGCTCTTCGCGGCAAAGTGGGGCATCACTTCCGGCGATCGGGCTCGTCGAAAATTTGGTTATGTGTGCGCGCTGATCGGGCTGACGTTTGTACTGGTAGGAGCGGCAACGATGCGTGCGTTCCTCGCAACGCCGCAGCAACCTACTGCGCCCCTCGAAGAGCCGAACGACATCAAAATGCAGAGTCTCATCAGGGCCATGGCAGATTGGAAGCAGAGTTAGATGGCAGCGAATCCAAAGATCATCGTGATTGGCGGAGGGCTTGCCGGTTTGTCGGCAGTGATCAAGATCGCCGAGATGGGCGGGGAAGTCGATTTGTTTTCGATCGTCCCAGTCAAGCGTTCGCATTCGGTCTGCGCGCAAGGTGGGATCAACGCAGCCAAGAACCTGAAGGGCGAAGGGGATTCTACCTGGCAGCATCTTGACGACACGGTTTACGGCGGCGATTTTCTAGCGAACCAGACGCCGGTGAAAAACATGTGCGATGCCGCTCCCGGCATCATCGACTTGCTGGATCGCATGGGCGTGCCGTTCAACCGCACGCCGGAAGGACTTCTGGACTTTCGACGGTTTGGCGGGACGCTGATGCATCGCACCGCATTTGCCGGCGCTACGACTGGGCAGCAGCTTTTGTACGCGCTCGACGAACAAGTCCGGCGGTACGAATCTGAAGGAAAAGTTAAAAAGTTTGAGCACTGGGAATTCTTGTCAGCGGTGCTCGATTCGAACAAAGTCTGCCGCGGCATTTGTGCGATGGACCTGCGTTCGATGGAAGTGCGCACGTTTCCTGCCGATGCCATCATCATTGCCACCGGCGGCATCGGCGCGATTTTTGGCAAGTCGACAAATTCCGTGGTCTGCACCGGATCGGCGCAGTCGGCGCTTTATCAGCAAGGCTGCTACTACGCGAATGGCGAATTCATTCAGGTACATCCCACTTCGATTCCGGGGGAAGACAAACTTCGCCTGATGTCAGAATCGGCTCGTGGTGAGGGCGGACGCGTCTGGGTGCCCAAAACTCCAGGCGACAAACGCGATGCGCTCTCGATCCCAGAAAAAGAGCGTTGGTATTTTCTCGAAGAGTGGTACCCGAAGTACGGCAACCTTGTGCCGCGAGATGTGGCGACCCGCGCGATTTTCAAGGTCGTCTACGAGCACAACCTCGGCGTCGACGGGAAGCCGATGGTCTATCTCGACCTGACGCACATCGACAGCGCAACTTTGGATCGCAAGCTCGAAGGCATTCTCGAAATCTACGAAAAGTTTGTGGGAGACGATCCTCGCAAAGTTCCGATGAAGATTTTCCCTGGCATGCACTACACCATGGGCGGCTTGTGGGTGGATTTCAATCAGGCGACCAATATCGCTGGAATTTATGCCGCCGGAGAATGCGAGTATCAATATCACGGGGCGAATCGGCTGGGCGCGAACTCTCTCGTTTCCTGCATCTATGGCGGGTTCACTGCCGGGCCCAACGCGGTGCGTTATGCGCGCAATCTTGCTGCGGCCCCAAGTAACGCCCATTTCGAAGCCGAGCGCAAGAAACAGGAAGAAAACAATTCCACGCTCATGAGTTCGGACGGCAAGGAAAATCCCTTCGGTTTGTGGCGAGAGCTAGGCGAGTTGATGACGAAGGATTGCACTGTCATCCGTTACAACAAGAATTTAAAAGCCACGGACGCCAAACTAGCGGAGTTGCTGGAACGCTTCCAGCATGTGAACCTGAGCGACAAGTCACAGTGGGCGAATACTTCGGTGATTTTTGCCCGGCAGCTTTACAACATGCTTCAATTGTCGCGAGTGATTGCGCAAGGCGCCGGTATGCGCGATGAGTCGCGTGGGGCACACTACAAGCCGGACTTTCCCGACCGCGATGACAAGAACTGGCTGAAGACTACCAAGGCATATTTTGCGCCGGATGCCGACGAGCCCAGATTTGAGTTTGAGGCAGTGGATGTTTCGCTGGTGCCGCCGCGGCCGAGGAAGTATTGATGGGAAGCTCGCAGCGAAATCTCGAAGCGAAATCCGACGACAAGAGACTTCAAGTGCTCGATGAAGTTGCCGGGCCAAAGACCTCGAATCGAAAGAGATTCTTTGGACTTCTCGCATTTCTCGGTATCGCGATGGCAATCCTCGAATTGATTCGATTTCTGCAGAAGCAGGGTCCGATTCATGCGGGGATGGCCTCAATCTGGCTTATCGTCGGCGCGCTCTGGGGATATCGATTCCGTCATTTCGGCAAGGCGAGAGGACCGCGAGCGGACACTAACGCTTCGAAATAAGATTCAACTATGGCTAATACGAAAACAGTTCTCTTCAAAATCAAACGGCAGGCGAGCCCCACTGCGGAGTCGCGCTGGGAGGAGTTTGAACTTGCCTGGCATCCGGGGATGAATGTCATTTCGTCGATGATGGAGATTGCCCGCAATCCTGTGACCCGCAACGGCAAGGCGACGACCCCCATCACCTACGACTCGAATTGTCTCGAAGAAGTTTGTGGCTCCTGCGCCATGTTGATCAATGGCAAAGCCCGTATGGCCTGTTCGGCATTAGTGGACAAACTGGAGCAACCCATTCGCCTGGAGCCGTTTTCGAAATTTCCCGTGGTGAGAGATTTGGCGGTCGATCGCAGTGTTTTATTTGAAAACTTAAAGGCGGTGAAGGCCTGGGTTCCGGTCGACGGAACCTACGACCTCGGATCAGGCCCGCGGGTTTCGATGAACGATCAGGAAGAAGCATATCCACTTTCGAGGTGCATCTCCTGCTGCTGCTGTATGGAAGCTTGTCCCCAGTTCAATGACAGTACGGGGTTTGTGGGGGCGGCGACCATTTCGCAAGTGCGATTGTTCAATACCCATCCCACAGGAAAAGCCCTGAAACGCGAGCGCTTGGCGGCTTTGATGGGCGACGGAGGAATCCAGGAGTGCGGTTACGCGCAAAACTGTGTGGAAGTCTGTCCCAAGGACATTCCACTGACCCGGTCAATTTCCGAGGTGAGTGGTGATGTGATGAAACAGGCGATTAGTGACCTTTTTCGGCAGTGAGCCCGGCAGTTTGGGCAAATGGCTTCCCTTTTACCTACTGACACAAAAGGGCAGTCATTCGTTCTCATAGACATAGGAACGCCATTTCCCCGACGGAAAGGGCAGTCCAACTGCAACGATAACTGCGAGAGTTAAAACCGGGTAACCAAGGTAATCGGCAGCAAGTGCTACCGACTACCCAATTGGTAACCTCCGAAGTATTAGTTGTTACTAGGTTTGCTTGACAAGTGATTTACAATCAGCGCCTACCAGACAAGAGGCCGAAGACTTCGTGAAAGTTAAAACCCAGCGCGCCGTCGTTCTTTCGATTCTGATGACTGTGGCAGTGTGCAGTCAGGCTTTTGGCCTGCATCGTTACATTGCACCCCGGCACGTTCGGCATGCGAGTTTGCGCCCGGCTATCCACCCGAGTGTTCGCCGGAGCCGTAGTCGGCGGGTGGCATGGAACCCGGTGTTTCGACCTTCTCACGATTCCTTGCTGCGCCAAAACCTTGAAATCGACAGAATGGATCTGCCGCGTATCCAGAACGACGAAGAGCTTGAGCAACTAAAAGCCAGTCAGGATTTGGTTCCAATCATCGCTGGCCAGACTCTGCGATTTGATCCGCGGCTTGCAGCCAATCGCCGCTACTGCCGTCCATGGACGCGCGATTTTCTCGGCGACATCAGCCAAGCTTATTATCAGCAATTTCATGATTCTCTGCAGGTAAATTCCGCGGTGCGCACGGTGCAGGTGCAGAAAAAGCTTCGCCGCCACAATCGCAATGCTGCGCCGGAGACGGGCGAGACGGCTTCATCTCACCTGGCGGGAATCACGGTCGACATTCAGCGGCGGGGCATGACCAAGGCGCAAGTGCAGTGGATGGAGAAGTACATTATGCCGCTGAAAGACGCCGGCTTGGTTGAACCGGAAGAAGAACGCCACCAGTGGGTATTCCACGTTGCGGTTTCGGGACGATATGCCGATTGGCGCGAATCAAAAATGACAGTTGCAACATCTTCGGACGAGGCATCGATTCCGGATACGATTGCCAGTCCTTCTGCCGATACTTCGACTAACGAACCTCAGCAATAGCCCTTCCTGTACTCTCTACGAATCATGATCGTTCTTATGGCTGGATTGCCCGGCACGGGCAAGAGCACACTCTGCCGAAAGCTAGTGGGCATCGTGCTCGATAAAGACGAAATCCGTGCAACGCTTTTCGCTCCTTCCGATATCGAGTATTCGACCGAGCAGGACGATTTTTGCATGAAGGTCATGCTGGAGACGACCGCCTACATTCTAAAAAAGGATCCTTCGCGGGTCGTTCTTTTGGATGGACGTCCTTTTTCGAAGCGATACCAGATTGATCAGGTGATTGCGGTTGCGAACGAATTGAAACAGCCCTGGCGGATTTTGGAGTGCCTGTGTTCGCAAGACACGGCACTGAAGCGATTGGAAGAGCAGGTTGGACATCGGGCGGGAAATCGGGATTATCAAATGTATTTGCGGGTGAAGGCCGCGTTTGAGGAGATAATTTTCCCCAAAACGGTGATTGATACCGAGCAATCGCTTGAGGCCTGCACGGCCTTGGCACGGGCGGCATTGGCATAGGCAGATTTGGTGGTTGCGCAAAGCGGCCAGGGCAGGTGCCGGCCTTTCACATTCCGCTCCCGCCGAGCTGGGCTTTTGTTGCAGGGTCGTGCTTGCCCATGAAAAGCAAATTAGAAATCTTGTCGTCTCGAGCAACTGAACCATTAATTCAAATCGGGCCAATACCAAACCCGTACCACGTCAGGCAAGTGAGTTCCATCAGGATTGTCGTAGAATTACAGGGTTCCCGATAACATCCGATTGAAACGGATCGTCTTAGGAGTTACTCATGCATAAAGTAATGGTGTCCATGGCTGCGACATGTCTGCTCTCGTTCAGCTGCTGGTCGCAGACCGCCCCGGCGGCGCCCGCGACGCCGGCTAAGAAACCGACTGCGGCGAAAACCGCTGCCAAGCCGGCGCCAACGGCGCCCGCCAAACCGACGGCCGTGATTGATACCACCGCAGGCAAATTGACCTGCACGCTTTTCCCCGACAAAGCTCCCATCGGTGTGGCCAATTTTGTCGGTCTATCGCGAGGAACGAAAGATTGGCTGAATCCGCTGACCGGCAAGAAAATGCACGGCGTGCCGCTGTATGATGGCACGATTTTTCATCGAGTGATTCCAAGCTTCATGATTCAGGGCGGCGATCCCAAGGGCGACGGGACTGGCGATCCCGGATATAAATTTCCCAATGAAACTTCTCCGGACCTCGGATTTGATCGTCCTGGACGCATGGCTTATGCCAATGCAGGTCCCGGTACCAACGGCTCGCAGTTCTTCGTCACGGAAGTTCCTTATCCTAGTTTGAATGGTGGCTATACGTTGTTTGGCCAATGTGACGACGCCAGCGTCGAGTTGGTCAAACAGATCGCGCGCATGGCGCGGGACGGGAACGATCGTCCCTATGTGCCGGTGAAGATCAAGCACATTACAATTACTGGAATGCCGGGCGCCGTCGTACATCACGCCCCGGCTACTCACGCAGCACCAGCGAAGAAAGTAACGCCCAAGGCTGCACCGCCAACGCAATAAATTTAACGACCGACAACTAATTCTAGAGAGGATTTACATGACCAGACAGTCCGGCATTTATGCGACTTTTGATACTTCCGAAGGCAAGATTGTTTGCCGACTATTCGAAAAGGAAGCGCCGAAAACCGTACAGAATTTTATCGATCTCGCGGAAGGTGCGCGGGAGTGGACGCATCCTACCAGCCGTAAGAAAAGTAAAGACCGTTTGTATGACGGAACGATTTTTCATCGCGTGATCCCGGAGTTCATGATTCAGGGCGGCGATCCCGCGGGCACTGGCATGGGCGGCCCGGGATATCAGTTCGAGGATGAGACGAAAGGTTCCGCGCACCGCTTCGACAAGAAGGGCAAGCTGGCAATGGCGAATGCCGGCCCTAACACCAACGGTTCGCAGTTCTTCATCACTCTGGTGCCTACGGAATGGCTCACCGGCAAACACACGATTTTCGGCGAGGTCGTCGAGGGACAGGAAGTGGCGGACAAAATTGTTACTCTTCCGCAGAACCGGCAGAACAAGCCGAACAAAGATGTGGAGTTGAAGTCAGTGGTGATTGAAAGGGTATAAGCCAGGTTAATTTTCCATTACGGAAATTTCCTTGGTACGGACCAGGTTGTGGTCGGATGTGACGAGCGTTAGCCCGAACGCCTTCGCCGAGGCAGCAAGGAACAGATCGGCGGGATCTGTATGTGGCAAATTGACTTCTGTCATCGCTGCAGCAACTTCGAAGTTCAGAGGAGCTTCGGTGAGCGGCATGGTAGTTAAGGCGCGGGTCACCCAAGTGGAGAACCCTTCAGGGGTTTTGATACGGCCCTTGCGATGAAAAAGCATCGCCTCCCAGATGCTGATGGGAGAGAGCCATAGCTGGTTTTGGGCGTCGTCTAGGGCCTTCGCGACCCTGCGGTTCAACCGATGAGGCTCCAAGACGCTCCAAATCCAGATGTGAGTGTCCAGGAGTAGCTTCATTCCTCATCCCGCCAAGCGTTCCAGTCATCCAGGCTGCCAGTTGGCCCGACGATATCCCCGACGATTTCAGCGCTGCCCGCCATGCACCCTAACCAGCTTTTGGGGCGCGGTTGCGGAGTGGGAGGCACCACTTCAGCCACGGGTTTACCGAAGCGGGTAACGCGAATCGGCTTGCGCGTCTTGCGCACTTCTTCAAGGATGCCGAGGCATTTCGCCTTGAATTCCGAGATGGCTATTTCCTTCATAGTCAAATCGTACTATGGTCAACGACCATGGTCAAACTATAGGATAGGGTCAGACTCCAATTACCCCGGTCAATTCAGTGACCGCCGCTGCGCTCTTGTCCAATGCAGCTTTCTCGTCAGCCGTTAGCTTGATCTCGATAATCTGTTCAATACCACTCGATCCCAACTTCACCGGCACGCCAACGAATAATCCGCTAATGCCGTACTCTCCCTGCAAGTATGCTGCGCAGGGCAGGATTTTTTTCTTATCTTTAAGAATAGCTTCGACCATTTCTGTTGCTGCGGCCGATGGCGCGTAATAGGCGCTGCCGGTTTTGAGATACTTTACGATTTCGGCGCCCCCGTCACGGGTGCGCTGCACCAGGCGTTCGATGGTCTCTGCGTCCATGAGTTCGGTGATCGGAATTCCAGCGACCGTGGAATAACGTGGCAAAGGCACCATGGTGTCGCCATGTCCGCCGAGGACGAAGGCGGTCACGTTTTCTACGCTGACTCTTAGCTCATCCGCGATAAAAGCGCGGAAGCGCGCCGAATCGAGGACTCCGGCCATGCCGATTACGCGTTGGCGGGCGAATCCGCTGAGCTTGTAGGCGGCCTGCGCCATGGCATCGAGTGGGTTGGAGACGATGATCAGGATGCAGTTCGGCGAAACTTCCACGACTTTGCCAACGACATCTTTCATGATCTTGTAATTGGTGTTCAGTAGGTCGTCGCGGCTCATTCCCGGTTTGCGAGGGATGCCGGCGGTGATGACTACGATGTCGGAATTGGCGGTGTCGGCGTAATCGTTGGTGCCGGTAATGTAGGAATCGCGTTTTTCGATGGGCATAGCTTCCAGCAAATCCAAACCCTTGCCTTGCGGGACGCCCTCTACAATGTCAATCAGGACGACGTCCGCCAATTCCTTGGCGGCGATCCAATGGGCTGCTGTAGCGCCTACGTTTCCTGAACCTACTATGGTTACTTTCTTACGCATGAATGATCCCTTTCTTAAATCGGTTAACCACCAAGGACACTAAGTAACACGAAGGAAATCCTAAATTCGGTCCTGTTATCCCTTCATGTTGGCGATGATGGCGTCTGCGAAGGCGCTGGTGCTTACTTTGGTTGCGCCTTCCATCAGGCGTTCGAAATCATAGGTGACTTTCTTTTGTTCGATGGTGCTTTCGAGGCCGCGCTCAATGAGATCAGCGGCTTCTTTCCAGCCGAGGAATTGGAACATCATTACACCGGACAAGATTACCGAGCCCGGATTGATGACGTCTTTGTCGGCATACTTTGGCGCGGTGCCGTGGGTGGCTTCGAAGATCGCGTAGCCGTCGCCGACGTTAGCTCCCGGGGCGATACCCAGGCCGCCAACCTGCGCAGCGCATGCATCGGAAATATAATCGCCGTTCAGATTGGGCGTGGCCAATACGGAATATTCATCGGCGCGAGTGACAACCTGCTGGAAGATGGAATCGGCGATGCGATCGTTGATCATCAATTTCTTCTTCCAGGCGCCTTTGCCGTGGGTGGAATAAATGGCGTCGGTCACGGCTTTTACTTCTTTGTAGACGCCCTGGCGAAAATCTTCGGTGGCGAATTCCATGCCCGGCTCAATCTGCTGGGCATTTTGTTCGACCGTGATATTGGGATTTTTGTCTTTGTTGTCCAGGATCCAGCTCTCGCGTTCGGTGACGACCTGATCACGGAATTCTTCGGTGGCGATTTCGTATCCCCACTTGCGGAACGCGCCTTCGGTAAATTTTTGAATGTTTCCCTTGTGGACCAGGGTCACGCTCTTGCGTCCACTGTCGAGGGCGAACTGGATCGACATACGAACCAGGCGCTTGGTACCGGTAATGGAAATCGGCTTGATGCCCACGCCGGAATCCAGGCGAACCTGCTTTTTGCCGCCTTTCAACATGTCTTCATTGAGGAACTTGATCAATTTCGCGGCTTCAGCAGTTCCCTGCTCCCATTCGATACCCGCGTACACATCTTCTGTGTTTTCGCGGTAGATGACGATGTCCATGCGCTCGGGATGTTTCACCGGCGAGGGCGTGCCCTTGTAATACTTCACCGGACGAATGCAGGAGTAAAGATCGAGAATCTGGCGGAGGGCCACGTTCAGAGAGCGAATGCCGCCGCCGACCGGAGTAGTCAATGGGCCTTTGATGGCGACTCGAAATTCGCGGACGGCACTAATGCTGTCATCCGGCAACCAGTTGTCGAACTTGGCTTTAGCTTTTTCGCCGGCGAAAATTTCGTACCAGGCTATTTTCCGTTTGCCTTTGTAGGCTTTTTCCACGGCCGCATCGAATACTCGCACTGAAGCTTTCCAAATATCTCGGCCGGTGCCGTCGCCTTCGATGAAAGGAATAATCGGGTTCTCGGGTACTTGATAATGCCCGCCGCTGTACCGGATCCCGGCGCCATCGCTGGGAACTGGAACACCGTTATATGAAGCCGCCATGAAGACCTCCGCCATGAATGTGAAAACTAATCATTATAAAGGGTGGTGTTCGCTGGGGCGAAATCGGCAGACACGAAGATAGTTACGCATCGGTGACCTGATAGAGGGGGCAGCCTTCGCCCCGGCTACAATGCAGAAATGCAATTTCGCTGGTTGCGTCTGAAGGCGGGTTCGTGTGTCCTGCTGCTGACGATCACTTTTCTAGCCACGGTTTCGTCAAATGGACAAGAGTTGCCGGATGCTCCGCAAAACCCTCCGTCGGCGCCCGCGGCGAACCCGAATCTTGACCCTGCCAACGTGCAACCAGCCGTTCACCGCTTTTGGGACCGTACCAACATATGGCTATTCGCCGGGATCGGTTTTACCCGAGGAATGGATTACGCTTCGACGCGAAATTTTCAGGCCCGCGGACGAGACGAGATCCTGATTCCTGACGATGTAGTGAACAACTCGGCTGGCTTTGCCAGCCTGGAGGCGGCCGGAACCGCTACCTCCATCGGAATTTCCTACCTGCTACATCGCACCGGTCACCACAAGCTGGAACGTTGGATGTCGATCGGGCACATTGGCGTGACCGCTTTTGGCGACGTACGAAACTATTGCCTGAAAACTAAGCATATGCAGTGATCTCACCACCTTCTGGTGCCGAAGGTCTTCCTTACACCGAATGTGTTGTATCTTCCCCAGGGGCCGTTGGGGCCAAGGTCTGCGGTTCCTAAATTCTTATCTCTTGCGCCGAGGCGATCGAAAAGGAAGTGCTGCGTGGCACGGAATTCGAATCCCTTGCCAAGATAAATCCCGGCGCCCCAGGAGTGTTCAACACCGATGGCATCGAACGACCACGTATAGAGTGTCTGCGGAATGTTTTTGCCGAACAGGAAGTTGGGTGCCCCAAACAGCTCAAAGCGGCGGAGCGGACCTTTGCCGAAGGGACGAATCTCCAACAAGCCCGAGAGCGCGTATCTGGCAAATTCGCTGCATGGAGCATTGACGCCGCCGTATTGGCCGGCATTGGCATTGCACAGGTTGGGATCTATCTCGTTGTGAGGGGGGGCCAGGTCGAACTGCGCGTAGCCGTAAAGCGTGTCTTTGGGGAATAAGAAGCGGTTTGAATCCTGCAAGGCTGGGTCTTGTGCCTGTGCCACTCCACTCAGTATCGAACAAAGAAAGATCCATAGCAGCCGCTTCATGGGGCCTCCGGAGATTTGGGTTGGTCAGTTAAAGTGCAGCACAGTGTACTGGAATTGCGATTCAGGTGGCTGACAGATTTCGTTAACCATAATTTTACATTTCGGCGTTTAGGCGGGCGCGTATACTGGCCGGGCGATTCTCGAAGAGAGTCAAGAGTTTTTGACCGCAAAGGGCGCAAAAAAGGACGGTTGCAACGGCTAGAAATGCAAACGTGTTTCGCAGTTGCGACCAAGCCAAAAATAGACGAGGGCTTATCATGAAATTGGTATGGAGTGGATCGATCCGTAATTTTCTGATGTTAGGACTGGTGGTCATGATGGCTTCATCTTTGTTTGCTGCATCGAGCATTTACACGTTTACCCTGCCGTCGATTGATGGCAAACCAATGCCCCTCGCCGACTTCAAGGGCAAAGTGGTCCTGATGGTCAATGTAGCTAGCCAGTGTGGCTACACACCCCAGTACACGGCGCTGGAGGCCCTGTATGAGAAATACAAGGACCAGGGTTTCGTCATCGTCGGCTTCCCTGCCAATAATTTCGGGGCGCAGGAACCAGGCACCAATGAGGAAATCAAGACTTTCTGCTCCAGAAAATACAGCGTCACATTCCCTTTGTACTCGAAGGTTTCGGTTAAAGGTGACGACCAGACGGCACTTTATCGATACCTCACCAAAGACGCCAATCCGTCCCTAGCTGGCGAGATCAAGTGGAACTTCACAAAATTCCTGGTGGACCGGAGTGGCAATGTAGTGCAGCGATTTGAGCCCGCAGTCACGCCAGACTCGAAAGAGGTGGTTTCGGCTGTGGAAAAGCTCCTAAAGCAATAATCTGGTTAAAAGAAATCAGGTTTTCCGATCTGGTGACACGCCGAAGACATTGTTTGCTGTAACTTAACCTCTCGCTTTCTACGAGAATTCATATTCAAAACTCTTATTCCTCCAATAACTTGAATTAATAGCCGCTAAGTTCCTCATATTGCTGGGAAAAGTTTGGCTAGGATATTGCTCTATGCCAGATGGGGGAACTTGGCAATGGGTCAGGAAATTTCAGTCTCGTATCAAGCGGTCAAGAGCAAGGTCTACAAGCTGATTGACGCATTGGTTGAGGACGCCAAGACCGAAGGCGACGTGCAGGAGTCGGTCAAGCGCTGGTGGAAGCTGGTTCATCCTGCCGACCGGCCCGTGGCTCGCAAATACCTGCTCATGGTTCTGGCGCGATCCAATGCCAGCCTGGAAGCGATTACCGACAGCCTGCTTCAATTCAAGGAGTTCGAGGCCATGCCGGAATCCGAAACCGAAAAACTCCATAAGATACCCTCGCTGGCGAACCATGCTCAAGTGGGCAGCCGCATTTAGCTTTCTAACCCAATCCGTCAAAATGAAAGGCCCGGCGGGTTCGCCGGGCCTTTCTTATTTCGAGTAAAGCGACAAATCGTCCAATTGCGCACCTGCTACAATCTCTGTCTCTGTCGTCCCGGCAGCCCAATGGGGGTGACAACCTGAAGCAGAAAATCCAACTTTTGCCGAGAGGGCCAAACATATCCTCAACCTGTAATCGTTTACTGATGCATTTATGGATTTTGACCAACTAGAAACGTTTTTGGAAGTCGCACGATTATCAAGTTTCTCCCGCGCAGCGGAGAAGCGTTTCCGTACGCAGCCGGCAATTTCTTCCCAGATCCGTTCACTGGAAGAAGAGATTGGGGCCAAGCTGCTGGACCGTTCCGGGGGAAAGGTTTCGATTACCGCCTCTGGAAAGCTTTTCCAGAAGTATGCCGAAGAAACGCTGGACGGGCGCAAAACTGTCCTAACCGCGATTTCTGAAACTGAGCGGGTGCCTCGCGGGGAAATTATTGTGGGCGCCAATGAAGGCACCTGTCTGCACATCCTTCCCGAGGTTTTTTCCGAGTTTAAGAAGCAATATCCTGATGTCGCGGTCAACATCAAGCGCGCGGATTACGGCAGGATTATGGAAGCCATTATCGACAATTCTGTCGACTTCGGCGTTCTTTCCTTGCCAGTGACCGATGCCCGGCTCACAGTTGTGCCTATCCATCGGGACGAACTGGTGATTATCGCGCCTCCACATCATCCTTTGGCGAAGCTGAAGTCGGCCACGGTTTCAGAAGTCGCAAAGTTTGCCCTGGTGATGCCAAAGGCGGGGCACACGCGGGACAGTCTCGATGATCTGTTCCGCGACCACAAGCTGAAGCCAAGGTATGCCATGGAACTCGATTCCAGCGAATTGCTCAAACGATTTGTGGCGGCGGATGTAGGCGTGGGATTCATTGCTCATTCCAATGTTTTGGAAGATGTTCAGGCCAAGGTGTTGGCTGCGATTCCGCTCGCCGATGCTCAGATTCGCCGGGATCTCGCGCTGGTGTTTCGCAAAGACAAAGCCCTGAGCCGTGCTGCGTTGGCATTCATTGATATTGCAGTAAGAATCAAGGCCGCTGATGCGGCTTCCGGAAAACGCTGATGAGAACCGGGATCGCCGCACTCTTTCTGGCGATTCTTCTGGCACCGGCAATTTCGACTTCACAGAATCCTCCTGCCCGTAAATCTTCCGCCAGGGACCTACCCAGCACGGCTTTCAAACTGATCTCAGTGCAAGTCAAAGGCGCGAATCGATACAAAGAGAGCCAGATCGTCGCGGCGTCGGGCTTAGCGATCGGCCAAACCGTAAGCGAAGACGACCTCAAGCGCGCCGTGCAACGGCTGGGAGAGAGTGGAGTTTTCAACGAGACTGCCTACAGCTTTCAATATTCCGCGCCGGGCACAAAAGTGGAATTGCAGGTCACCGAGAACCAGCAACTGGTGCCCGTCCGCTTCGAGAATCTGGTGTGGTTCTCCGACCAGGAATTGCTGGATAAATTGCAAGCCAGGGTGCCACTGTTTCAGGGCGAGCTTCCGCTGAGCGGAAATCTGATCGATGAAGTCGCGCAGTCGCTGCAAGGCTTGCTGGACGAGCGAAATATACCAGCCAAAGTGGACTATCTACGAACCGCTCGTCAAGGTGGTGCGCTCGAAGCAATTGCCTTTAGCGTAACTGGACCGACCATCGTAATTCGCAATACTGAGTTCCCCGGAGCAGCACCTGCTGAATTGCCGTTGCTTCAAGCCGCCGCCAAAAAGCTGGCCGACCAGGATTACCTGCGATCCATGTTGCGGGTCCAGGAGGACAAGAACTTTCTCCCGGTTTATCTGGCGCGCGGCTACTTAAAAGCGTCCTTCGGAGACGCGCAGGCCAAGGTCATGCAGGACAGTGCTCAAGAGACAACGGTTGATGCATCCTTTGCGGTTGACCCGGGACGCCAGTACAAGGTCGCTGAAGTTCATTGGGTGGGGAACTCTGTGTTCCCGGCGGACAAACTTCAATCGTTCATTCATTTACAGGCCGGGCAACCGGCGAACGCGGTCCAGTTGGTGGATGATTTGGAAGGAGCCAAGAAACTCTACGGCACCCGCGGCCACCTCGCGGCTGCTCTTCAACCAGTACCCGAATTTAACGAAGAGGCGTCCACCGTCAGTTATCAAATCCAGGTGCGTGAAGGGGACGTTTATCACATGGGAGAATTGGAAATTCGCGGCCTCGACACCCGGGCCACCGCGCGTTTGGGCGATCAGTGGAAACTGCACGAAGGCGATGTCTTTGACGACACCTACCCCAAGACTTTTGCCGAAAACGCGCTTAAAGATCCTTCACTTAATGGCTGGGTAGCCACCGCGCACCTGGGCATGAACGACGATAAAACGGTGGACGTGACACTAAGATTTGAAGCGAGAAAGTAAATAAAAATTTTGAAATTCCGTGACAATCGGCCGCCGAACTTTTTGATACCCTGTGAACTGGAAATGGATGTGACCACTTTCGCTGTTTAGAACCATACAAGGAGATGCATTGATGACGTCCCGTTCGCAAAAATTAGGAATTCTAGTGGCGGCCTTACTGCTGGGCGCCGGTTTGACCCTTACCTCGGCGTGGGCTGCCAGCCAAAGCTTCACTGGCCAGGTCAGCGATGCCATGTGCGGCGCAAGTCACATGATGGACGGCAGCGCCGCCGACTGCACCCGTGCTTGCGTGGGAAAAGGATCGAAATACGCTCTGGTTGTCGGTAGCAAGGTCTACACGCTGGAGAGCAGTGACAAAGCGGTGCTCGCGACCCTCGACAAACTCGCCGGAGCGAACGCGAAAGTCACTGGAACCTCCAAAGACGACACCATTACCGTGAGTGCCGTTTCCGCGGCGAAGTAAAAGAGCGACGGTTAATGTTTGACAGGTAAGGCGGAGACGATTCGGGCTCCGCCTTATTTTTTTGGTTCTGCCCAACTTTTCACCTTCTGTTCATGATTCGCTATGTTATGTTTTAAACTTAGTTACCCCATCCACCCGGAGGAACAGCGAATTGGGAAAAGATATGGTCCCCAAGCGGATTTTTTTCACCAAGGGGGTCGGCAAACATCGGGAACGTCTCACTTCCTTCGAGCTGGCGCTTCGTGACGCCGGTATTGCCGCACAGAAAATTTGGTACGCGTCTCATCTATTTTTCCACCACAGTGCAAACTACTCGCCCGCTCTCAGGGCTTGAAGTATCTTTCACCAGGGGAAGTCGTTTTCTCCGTAGTGGCTGAGAATTCAACGCACGAACCACACCGTCTGCTGGCTTCCAGTATTGGCGTGGCCATTCCGGCCGACCGAAATACCTACGGCTATCTAAGCGAGCACCACTCTTTTGGAGAAACTGAAGATTCTGCCGGGGATTACGCGGAAGAGCTGGCCGCTGAAATGCTGGCCACCACACTGAATGTGGAGTTCGATCCCGACCGCTCTTGGGATGAGAAGAAAGAGATTTACCGCATCTCCAACAAGATTGTCCGGACAGCAAACGTCACCCAATCGGCGGTTGGGGACAAGCGAGGATTGTGGACCACGGTAATTGCGGCTGCGGTTTTGATCTTCGATTAAGACCGGTCAACCACCAAGGCACGAGGCTACACCAAGGAAATCCTTAGTGGTTTGGATTTCCTTGGTGTAACTTAGTGTCCCTTGGTGGTTAACGATTTTGGGTGTTAACGATTTTGGGCCGCTACTTTTAATTTTTTCTTGGCCGGTTTCTTGGGCTTATCTCTGTGTTTGTCTTTGCCGTCTTTGTCTTTGTCCAAACGCTCAAACACCGCCGCCACGATCAACGGCATCCCACCGTAGCATCGACGAAAACCTCACCAAATCTGCCGCCTTCAGCTGGAGGCACGAATTTTCCCCAGGAAATGGCTTCGCTATAAGGACTCCCCGACAGGCCTCCCCAATAAACCGGCTCCGGACAAATACGCACGCCATAGTGATAGCGCTTCAACGGGATGTT
>CAWCCU010000019.1:0-57166 GCA_963794195.1 uncultured Acidobacteriaceae bacterium | reverse complement strand
CTCCCCGACGGCCAGCGCGACACCGGCGAGATCCTGAACCTGCTGGCCGACTGGGCGCCCATGCAGGAGGCCCGCCAGGCGATCCTGGCGGACGGCCCGGCGCGCCTTTCTTCTCCTCCTAACACTCACTCCTCGCGGCCGCCTGCAGCTACGAACCCGGACGTTCCAGCCTGCTGCGCAGCTCGCGGCGCTCGTGGTGAGGACCTGCTCTTGATCCGCATGAAGCGCGGTCGCGCGCCCCGGTTCTGAGCGGGGCAGTGGACGATGACGGATGGCAGAAGACCATGTCCCCCGGCTCGCCGGTCAGTTCGACCACCCGAAGGGGCACGTCTTCGACGGTGGTTTCCCCGTCCATGAAAGCGGCGGTCCGGTCGGCCGGTGACGGCGCTAGCCCCGTGAGCGCCATGAGCCACGGGTGTGAGCGGTGGAACCGTTCCCAGAGGCTGGTGCCCGAGCCGCCCCGCTGGCTCGCGGGAATCCGGCGTTCCTGCTGGATCAGCAGACGGGGTGACCCGGAAAGGATCAGGGTGCCGCCGCTTCCCGGTGCGACCGAGCCGATGAAGCTGACCACGAATAGCGCCCTCGGCGATCGATGTGCAGTTCACAAGGATTGTCCCAGTGCCAGAGCCTGGTCGGCACCTCCCACGCGCCCGGCTCGGGAAAGGTGACGAGCGAACGGCCCCAGTTTCTCGGCGGTGACCAGGCGGCCTTGCCGAGCAGGTCATCGAAGACGCCGCGTACCCGCCCGGTCAGGATCCTGGCCTGGACCGGATCACGCTTGGCGGCTTTCAGGTCGCCAGGGATCTGGCGCCAGCTGGTTCGGTCGTCGCGACGTACGCCGTGCGTGTCTTCCAGCTCCGACCACCATCGCCGCTCCATGGCGAGGGCGTCGGCGGGCGAGAACGCCTGCCTGACCACGACGTAGCCGTCGCGTTCGAAGCGGTGGATGTCTGACGAAGCGAGGGTGGTGAGTTGTGAGCCCATGAGGTCCGTCTCCTGCTTGACGGCGCCCCGCAGCAGATCATTCGCCCCGGCCGAGCCGATCGTCCGATCTACCGCGGGGTATTACCCCACGGCTCACCGCGAGGCGCGGTGAACGATAAGTGGATGATCCCATACGGCCGGCCCGGCTATCAACTGGCCGCGTCCTAGGCTGGTGACGTGAGCGAGGATTTGCCCGCTGCGGCCGAGGCCAGGGTGGCGGGTGCCCGGTCCAGCGGCACCTGGGGATCCGCGCCGAGCTGCCAGGAGTTTGCCGCCGTTGGCGGCGTGGGCTTCGCGCCGGTCGGGCATGTGTTCGGCGCGGCCGTCTACGCCGCCGGATCCGCCGCCGGGTCAAGCTGCCCGGGAGCGCCGGGATCATCGGGCGGCGTAATGCCCGCGCGGCCGGCCGTCCAGGTGCCTGCGCGGGACGATCCGGGAGGCTTCGGACCGCTGGTGGAAGCCATGTACCAGGCCAGGCGGGCGGCCGTTGACCGGATGACGGCCGAGTGCGCGGCGCTTGGCGGTCACGGGGTCGTCGGGGTCCGGCTGTCCGAAGGGTCGTTCTTCCTCGGCGGGCTGGAGTTCACGGCCATTGGCACCGCGGTGCACGCGGCGGGCGCCGCCGGGCTCCGGGATCCTTTGCTTCCGCTCTGTCCGGGCAGGACTTCGCCAGGCTGATCACGGCCGGGGCGCCGGCGGGGCTGGTGCTCGGCATCGCCATGGGGTCGCGGCACGATGACTGGGCGACGACCAGGCAGACCCGCCCGTGGGCAGGCAAGTCGACATGGCCGGCCTACCGCCCTGGTGAACCAGACGCGGCAGGAGGCCGGGCGCCGGGTGGCACAAGACGTGCGACGGCTGGGCGCTGAAGGCATGGTGACCGCCGACATGCGGATGCGGGTTCGCGAGCGGGACTGCCCGGCCGTGGTGGGCCGCCGCGACCACGTCGTGGAGGTCACGCTCATCGGCACCGCCATCGCCAGCTTCGCCAACGCCGGCCATCCTCAGGCCCGGCCGCCCCTGGCGATCATGCGGCTCGGCCCGCAGCTCAGCCAGGCCGTCTGGCCCGACGTATCAGGGCCGGGACAGCCGGCCTTTGTGTCAGGTAAAGGCGCGGTGAATGCCACGTGACGGGGACGCCGCGCGCACGGGACGCCTGCGGCCGCTGCTCGACGCCGCCGATCTGCGGCCCGGCACGAGGGAAGGTTCCGATGAACGGGAAATACGTTGGATACGTCGCGGGTGAGGACCCGCTCCACGGCTTCCTCGAGCATGATCATGCGCGATCGCCTGGACGTGCGCGAGGCACGGCCCGCCTTCCGCGTCTTCCGGCTGTCCGGCAGCAACGAGGTCTACGCCTACGAGGAGAAATTCAGCCGCGTCAAGATCATCTGCAAATTCTACGGCACGAGGTTCGCAGCGAACCTCCGACAAGGCGGGCTGGATGGCGCGCCAGGAGTACGACTGCCTCAAGACGCTGCGCCGCTACGACCTGGTCGGATCGCCGCACCACGTGATCCGCCCGCTTGGACTCAGCCGCGATATCAACGCTGTGCTCGCGGTCGAATACTATTCCGGCGAGGAATTCAGCCACGCGATCGCGCGGGCGACGCATCACCGGGACGACGCGCACCTCTACTGGCGGCTCAAGGCGCTGGCGTACTTCCTCGCCACCCAGCACATCCGGACGGCCAACGGGTCGCCGGTGGATTTCGATCCCGACTGCCGGTACTTCGACACGATCGTTGGCACGCTGACGAATGCCGGCTGCATCGGGCAGGGTGACGCCGACTATGCTTCTCACGCCTGCGCGACACCTGGCGGGACCGGCCGCAGATGTGGGCGGACCGGCAGGTCTGGCTGCACGGCGACGCGACCCCTGCGAACTTCCTGTTCGGCCACGGCATGGACGTCGCGGCGATCGACCTCGAACGCATGAAGCGCGGCGACCGGATGTTCGACGTCGGGCGGGTCGCGGGGAACTCCAGCACGCGTTCATGCGTGACGCCCGCGACCGGCACCGCGCGGAGCCGTTCATCCGGCACTTCCTCTGGGAGTACAGCTGCCATTTCCCCGGCCGCGAGCAGACGTTCGATTCGCTCTGCGGGGCGCGCGCCTTACTACATGGCGCTGAACCTGCTACGGATCGCGCGCAACGACTACATCGGCCAGGATTACGGCCGAAGGCTCGTGACTCAGGCGAAGAGGCTGATGCAAGCCGCCTGAACGCCTTGGGTAGTTAGATCGTGACAGCACTGCCGCCACCTCATCGGTGCACCGTGCTGTCACCGCTGCCGAGCTAGGAGCACTGCGAAGCATGGATATCCGAGCAGTCGCCTTCGATGTGAACGGAACCCTGATCAGGATCCTGGCCGATGACGGCGAAGAGCGGATCTTCCGGGCCGCGGCGCACTTCCTTACCTATCAGGGCGTGGACCTGCACCGGTACGAGGTCCGCGACCTCTATTTCCAGATCATGAAGGAGCAACTGCGAGCCAGCCAGGAAGACTATCCCGAGTTCGACGCCGTTGGCGTCTGGCGCGAAATCATCCAAGGGCACATGACGGATTTCACCCGCGCCCTGCTGGTGGGAAGCTCGAGCAGATGCCCGTTTTCCTCGCCGAGATGTCCCGCGGCATCTCGCGCCGGCGGTGGGCCTTTACCCGTATGTGCGCGAAGTGCTTGACGTGCTCGCTGACATCCTGATCTCCGGCTTGAGCGAAGGTGTGTACTACTGGATGGTGCAGTCCTACGACGCCGACGGCAAGGAGTCTCCAGAAAGTGAAAAGAACCGCTTTAACATCATCGCCAAGCAGGACGATACCGCGGTCATCACTCTGGATTTGGATCCCATGGTCCAGCACGGCCACGTTATCGAATTGACCGGGAAGACCGAAGTGGAAGCGCGAGTCATGGTCAACGGCCAGGAGGTGCCGGTGATTGGCACTGATGGCACTTTTCATTACTTCACTCCTCCGCTACCGCTCGGGGAGAGTGTGATTACGATTACGGCCCAGAACAAGAAGGGCGGAGTGAAAACCGAGCAGAAGAAAGTGGTCATTCAGTGACCCGGGAGACTTATCACCCGTGGTGCAGGAACTTTCGTTTGCTGTCCCATTGCCGGAATTCCCATAGAATTAAGACGGTAAGGATTACTGGACAAAAGTAACCGGACACGATTCAAGAGGATCGAGTCCAACGTACGAAAAAACCCGAGAAGAGAAAGAAGCTTTAGGCATGTCAAATAACGGCTTCCATTCCAGCGCATCGCGCTTGCACAATCTGCGGTCGTTGTTCAGTGTTTTCTCCAGTGACCTGGCTATCGACCTGGGCACGGCTAACACGCTGGTGTATGCGCGTGGTAAAGGTATCGTCGTCAACGAGCCATCCATCGTCGCCATTAACAAGAACACCGGGGAAGTTGAGGCCGTCGGCAAAGAAGCCAAAGAAATGCTGGGCCGGACGCCGGGAAATATTGTCGCTATCAAGCCGATGAAAGACGGCGTGATCGCCGATTTCAAAGTTACGGAAAAGATGTTGAACTACTTCATTCAGAAAGCGCACAACCGCAAGATGCTGGTGCATCCGCGCATCGTGATTGGCGTGCCGTCCGAAATTACGCAAGTAGAAAAACGCGCAGTTATGGATTCCGCGTATCGTGCCAAAGCCAGCGAAGTTTATCTGGTGGAACAAGCTATGGTCGCGGCGATCGGCGCGGGTCTGCCGATTACCGAACCCAGCGGCAACATGGTCGTCGACATCGGCGGCGGCACAACTGATATCGCGGTGATCTCGCTCAGCGGCATCGTGTATTCGCGCTCCGTGCGCATGGCCGGCAATCAGATGGACGAGGCCATCATGAACTACCTCAAGCGGAAATATAATTTGCTGGTTGGCGAACGCACGGCTGAGCAGATCAAGATGGAAATTGGCTCGGCGTATCCGCTGGACAAGCCGCTGACCATGGAAATCAAAGGCCGCAACCTGATCGAAGGTGTGCCGAAGACAATCACAGTGGACGACAGCGAAATTCGCGAAGCTTTGAGCGAATGCGTTTCGACCATCATGAATGCGGTCCGCGTGGCTCTTGAACGTACGCCACCAGAACTTTCTGCGGACATCAGCGATCGCGGCATCGTTCTGACGGGCGGCGGCGCGCTGTTGAAGAATTTAGACAAGCGCATTCGCGAAGAAACCGGGTTGCCGGTCTCCATCGCAGACGATCCGCTTTGCAGCGTGGTGTTGGGTACCGGCAAAATGCTCAGCGATTTCAAGCTGCTGCGCAAGATTTCGATTGAGTAAAAAAGGCAGCTTCTAGCTCCTAGCTCCTAGCCACTACAACCTACAACGAGTCTGCTAGAAGCTAGCAGCTAGAAGCCAGTAGCTGATTTCATGGAAAATCTCGTCACCCGCTATCGCAACGTCACCATTCTGGTGGCGATTTTGTTTGCCCAGGTGCTTGGGCTTGCGATCCAGGTCAGGCGTTCCGGCGAAAACCAATCCAGCCGTTTGATTCGCGTTTGGGTGGTCGGCGCCATCACTCCTCTGGAAAAATTGCTGGTGTGGACGCAGGGTGGCGTCTCCGGCGTCTGGCACAACTATGTTTATCTACGCGGCGTTCGCCAGGAAAACCGCGATCTGCGGGAAGAAATCGCAAAGCTACGTCTTGAACAGGTTGGGCTGAGCCAGGATGCCCAACAAGCCCAGCGATTACAGTCCATGCTCGGCTTCCGCGAGCAATTTATTTCCCAGACCATGCCCGCGCAAGTCATTGGCACCAGCGGCAGTGAGCAATCGCGGTTGATTTATATCGACAAAGGATCGCGCGACGGCATCGCCAAAATAGCGGATGACGAAAGTGACATCGACAAAGAAAAGGGATCTAAAGAGAAGGAACGAGATCGCGGCAAAGACATGGCGGTCATCACTTCCGCCGGTGGCGTTGTCGGAAAAGTGTTGTACGTGAACCGGACGACTTCGGAAGTGCTGCTCATCAACGATCAGTCGAGCGGAGTCGGCGTGATTCTGGAGAAATCCCGCTTGCAGGGGATATTGAAAGGAACTGCCTCTGGAAAAGTTGTGCTCGATAAGATCATGAATGACGAACAGATCGAACGCGGCGAAAAAGTGTTGACCAGCGGCGGCGACCGGATTTTCCCCAAAGGCCTGCTGGTCGGTACGGTAAGCGATGTTTCGCCGGGGCCCGAGTCATTTCTGAAAATAACAGTGAAGCCCGCGGCTGATTTGGACAGGCTCGAAGAGGTCCTGGTGATTACCAAGAAGGTGGAACAAGCGCCTTCGGTTGCGGACGAAGGACCAGTGCGCGCCGTGGACATTCTGACCGATCGACTGCCGTCCGTGCCGGACAAGCCACCAACTGCCAACGACGGATTGGCGGCGACTCCTCCTACGGCAAAGCCCTTGACAGCGGGAACTTCTGATTCCAAGCCCGCCACGCCGTCAACAACTGCACCGAAGACTGCCAGCAAACCGGCAGTCGTGCCTACTGGGACGACGAATAAGCCTGCATCCCAGCCGGCTGGCCAGGTCAAGCCTCCATCGAAACCGAATTCCACGCCGGAGAGTAATCCCCAATAGCGTGCCTATCACTTACACATCCAATGAGCAGATCGAGGTTTACCGGTTCAGTATTCCGGTGACCATCGGCGTGCCTTTACTGGCGCTGTTTTTTCAGGCCTTTCTACCGAGTCATTTTCCCTTCTTTACCTATTTCGATCTGCCGTTGCTGGTCGTGATTTTTTTCGCTATCGCGCGCCGGAGTCAAGTCACCGGATTGCTGACCGGCGCCATCATCGGCCTCGCGCAGGACGCACTTACCGGCCAGCCTATCGGTTTACACAGTCTTTCTAAGACAGTCGTTGGCTACGGTGCGTCTTCGTTGGGTGTAAAGCTGGATGTCGAAAATGCCGGTGCACGATTTCTGGTCACGCTGTTCTTTTACCTGTTGCACGAAGTCGTTTATTTCACCGTCGCCCGTGGCATGTTGAAAATGAATATGCACTACACCTGGCAGCATGAACTGAGTTCGGCGCTGCTGAATGCGGTGCTGGCGGTGGCGTTGTTTGCAGTGCTGGATCGTTTCAAACAGAGAACGTGAGAACCGTCGTTCGTCGTTGGTCGTTGGCTAAACAACAAAACCTTAATGACTTTGGTCACGCCTCAAGCGATCAAGTGCTCGGTGGAAGATTTACAATGAAGATAACTTTCGCTTGCTAATCCCAAGCTCGAATCAACCCAAGCAAGCCAACGACCAACGACGAACGACCAACGACTGATTTTATGTTTGGCCGCGACGAAAAAGTTTCGCTTGTCCGCCTGACCGCGATGCAGTACATCATTCTCGGAGTTTTTCTGCTGCTCGCTTATGGATTGTGGCGGTTGCAGGTGACTTCGAGCGGCGTCTATTCCGCGCTGGCGGAGAAGAACCGGGTGCGCACGATTCCGATCCTTGCGCCGCGCGGGAAAATTCTCGACCGCGAAGGCCGCGTCATTGTCGACAACTATCCTTCGTCTACAGCTTTGTTGTTGCGAGATTCATCGCGCGATTTGGCCGCCGACGCAGTCTTCATCGCGGATGGTCTGCATCTCGATGTGAAAGATATCCGCGATCGCGTTAAGAAAATGTCGAGTGCGCCGCAATATCAACCCCTGTATCTCAAAGAGGACATCACTAACGACGATCTGGCATTCATCGAATCGCATCGCAATGAGTTGCCGGAGCTGGCAGTCATTACCGAGCATCGCCGTCGTTATCCCCGCAAGGGCTTTATGGCCCACCTGATCGGCTACGTAGGCGAGGTCAGCGAAGAGATGCTGAACCAGCCGCAATGGGAGTTCTACACTTCCGGTGATGTTGTAGGCAGGTCGGGCGTCGAGATGCAATATAACCAGACTTTGATGGGCAAGAACGGTTCCCGCCAGGCGGTGGTGAATAGTCATGGAAAAGAAATGGGACAACTGGCGGAAAAGCCAGCCATTCCCGGCCAGGCGCTCAAGCTAACGGTGGACATCGATCTGCAAATCGCCGCCGAAGAAGCCATGGGAGACAAGAACGGCGCCATGATCGCAATGGATCCGCATACCGGCGAAATCCTCGCCATGGTGAGCCGTCCAACCTACGATCCCAACGATTTTGCCATTCGAGTTTCGCGTGATCAATGGAGCAAGCTGATTAATGATCCTGACAAGCCGCTGTTGAACAAAGCGATTCAGGCACAACTCGCTCCCGGTTCGACTTTCAAGATCCTGATGTCGGTTGCCGGCTGGCAGGAGGGGATCGCGCAGACGCTGCATGTGAACTGCACGGGCGGGGCAACGTTCTACGGACGACGATTCGGCTGCTGGGTGAAAAGCGGCCATGGCGCGGTGGATCTGACGAAGGCGATTTATCAATCTTGCGACGTTTTCTTTTACACCCTGGCGGAGAAACTGGGCATTGATCGCATCGCGAAATATGCGACTGCATTAGGCTTGGGGCAAAAGACAGGCATTGATCTTCCACAGGAAGTTAGTGGCGTCATGCCGTCGGAAGAATGGAAGATCCGCAACTTCAAACAAAAGTGGTTTGCCGGAGAAACCATTTCCGTCGGTATCGGGCAGGGGGCGGTGGCGACGACGCCGGTGCAGCTCATGCGCGCGATTGCGGCGATCTCGATGGACGGGCGGATGGTGGTCCCGCATGTTGCCAATCCGACAGGACTTCCCGCGGAGTATGTCGAAGCCAGTCACATGAAAGAAGTGAAAAATATTCCGATCGGATCGGATGGCTTCAATCTGATTACCGATGCGATGAGCCGAGTGTTGCTGCCCGAGGGCACGGCGCCATCCGCGCATGTTCCGGGCATCGACATTGCCGGCAAAACTGGCTCGGCACAGATCGTTTCGTTGGCGGTCCGAGCAAAACACATGGGCAACGAAGCCCTCAATCAGAACGGATGGTTTGTAGGTTTCACGCCGCGGCGCGATCCCGACATTATTGTTTGCGTTCTGTTTGAAGGTGGCGAGCACGGGAAGTTGGCGGCGCGCCTGGCGACGCAGGTGATCAAAGCCTACGTGGACAAGCAACGAAAATCGCCGACGAAAGTGGCCGGTGCCGACAAGAAAGTGGAAGTGGGCGCTGTGTGGAACGGTGACGACGACGATTTGCTGGGCGGACATTTTGCGGTGGATCTGGCAAAGAAGCATTTGCCGATAGCGGCAGCCGCGCCGGGATTGCAGTAGAGCGGGCCAGAGAAGAATGCAGGGGTCCTTCGACTCCGTGAGTGCTTCGCTCCGCGAAACACTCACTGCACTCAGGATGACAGAAGTAATAAAGTTGTGACAAGGACTACAAGTTAGTGACAAGGTTTTAGGCGAACGGCCAACCGCCAACAGCTAAAAGCCAACGACCAAGGACGAACGACCAACGACGGTTCCTATGTCTCGTTACATTTCATTTCGCGATTTTGATTGGGTGCTGTTGATCTTTGTGCTGGCTATTTGTGGGTTGGGCGTCCTCGAGATTCGCAGTGCGACCGAACATACAAAATTTGCCGGCTCGCATATCAAACAGCTTTACTGGATTGTGGCTGGTGTCGGCGGCATGTTCCTGATCAGCTTCCTGAATTACCAGATACTGCTTGAGCGCGTACATTGGATGTACATCGCTGCTGTGGCCTCGCTGGTTGCAGTGCTGACCCCCCACATCGGTCAAAAATATCTGGGAGCGCGCCGATGGATACCGATGCCCGGGGGTGGCCACTTCCAGCCGTCCGAATGGGTCAAGCTAATCCTGATTCTGGCGGTTGCCAAGTATTTTGCCGACCTCCAGCAAAGAGAACTCTCGTGGTCGGATTTCATCAAGGCAGGGGCTATTGTCGGCGTTCCTATGCTGCTGGTGCTTGCACAACCAGATCTGGGAACCGGGTTGACTTACCTCCCGATTGCTCTCAGCGGCATCTTTCTGGGAGGCTTGCAGCTCAGGCAAGCTCTAGTAGTTACCTTGATCGCCGCCTTGGGGATTGGGGCGGTGTTCTTCGTCCCTCGCATCCATGTTTTGAAGTCCTACCAGCGGGACCGGCTGACCAGCTTCATGCACCCTGACGCCGACAGCCAGGGATCCGGCTATCAGGTCAATCAGTCTTTAATTGCAGTAGGTTCCGGGGGAATTTGGGGCAGTTCGGAGGGCTCGCAGACCCACTTGTCGTTCTTGCCAGTCCCACAAACGGATTTCATCTTTGCCGCCTTTGCTGAGGAGCATGGATTTATCGGCGCGCTGGGGCTGTTACTGCTATACTTTATCGTGCTAATGAGGTTGACTCAGAACGCGCAAACGGCGCCCGACCGCGCTGGCACGTTTCTGGTAATGGGTGTGGTGGCTGTGCTTAGTTTCCATATCCTGGTCAACGTTGGCATGGTGGTCGGTTTTATGCCGGTCACCGGAATACCTTTGCCTTTAATGAGTTATGGCGGGTCTTCTGTCCTGTTTATGTTCCTGGCGCTGGGAATGGTCATGAACGTCCGAATGCGCCGTTTCGTGAACTGAGGCGGGCGGAAGATGGCGAAGTAGTAAACTCGCGCCAGCCAGGCGCGGCAAAAAATTTAGCAATACCAATATAGAGATCCAAGAAAACGATCGCCCTCGCGTGAAGAGGGCACTCACCGGCGGAATCAGCAGTCAAAGGCCGGGCAGGATTGAAGCGAAAGCGCTTCCGTGGCAGGTAACGGCCCCCTCTAGTCCCGAGGACTTTGAGAGAGCGGTCACAAAGCCGGAGGCGCGGTGAATGCGATCAGTGGATAAGATTATTAAGCTTGCGCAACGGTTCCGGTCACGGAGAGAACTCCGAGGCCCTAGCTGTCCTTTGCGTGGCCCAACCATCGCAGCTCTCGATCCTCCCCGTACTTTCCTGCAATTCTCCCGGTGAATCCGTAGGCCCTAAGGCCACGGACCGGAGTTTGCATGTCAAAAGAATTGTTTGTATCGACCACCCCACACGAAACCAAAGTCGGGATGGTCGAGGATGACCTACTCGCCGAGATTTACCTCGAACGCGAAAACGAATACACCCTGGCCGGATCCATTTACAAAGGCCGGGTCACGCGCGTCCTTCCCGGAATGCAGTCGGCTTTTGTCGATATCGGACTGGAACGCGACGCGTTTCTCTACGTCTCTGATTTCATGGAGCTTGAAGAAAGCGATGAGCTTGACGATATCCCGACCAATCGTCCTGTAACCGATAATGCTTCCCAGCCGGCGAACACCGATGTGGCTTTACAACACGCCGAGCCTGAATTTGCGGCCGATGGAAGTTCCGAAGCTCCGGCGCGCTCTGGGCCTTCCAACGGAAGGGAACAGGGCGAAGGAGACGGCCGTGGCCGTCGCCGCCGTCGCGGCCGCCGCGGCGAACGGATGCCGGATGCTAAGTTTGCCCGTCCAGTTTCCGATGCGCCGGCGGCAGTTACGGCGCCCGTCGAACATGTGGAACAGAGTGACCGTCCCGCACGCAATGATCGTTCAGAACGCTCGGGACGTCCCGATCGTGGCGGACGCTACGGACGCCAGGACCGCAACGACCGTCCGGAACGTTCACAACGCACTGAGAGCTCCGATGACTTCGGACCGCCGCCGGGGTACCAGCCGATTGTGCTGCCAGGAGAGTCGATTTCGAAATATCGCCAGGCGCAGAATTCGCCGGCGCCACAACGTTCATTCACCCCTCAGGCCCCTGCTTCGACGGAAGCCTTTTCGGACGATGAGCCATTTTTCGCCGAATCCGCCGAAGTCCTGGCGCAGGCCGCCGACACGCTGGAAGAAGCCAGAGTGGAGGCGCCAACGACTGTGCCTTATCAGGTGCAGATTGATTCCGAAGGATCGGAGTGGGAGCGCGAGCAGAAACGCCAGCATGAATTGAATGTGGCGGCTGTTTTTGGAACTGCGAGTGAGGAAACTCAGCATTCAGATCTTGTTCCGGTCGCTGCCGCTGCGGAAGGCACGATGGAGCAGGAAGAAATTGACGAAGAAGAGAGCGAAGATGAAGATTCGGATCTCGCCCACTACGTCGAAGAACTCGATGAAGACGCGCCCTTCGAAGAACTCGAAGAAGAAACTCTTTCCGCAGGGGACCACCAGGCTGATGACCATCACGATGACGATCATCATGAACATCACACTCATGAGATCGCCGCTGTGGGGGAGCCCGTAGTCGAGACTGTCGAACCTTTAGCTGCCGAATCGTTCTCCGAGGATCACCAGCGCGCGGAGTCAACCGAAGGCCTCGATGCCGCAGCTGGCCACGAAGAAGAGGAGTCCGAAGACAACGAACTCGAAGAAGCGCAGGCGCAAGCCGAGGCTTTGCTCGATGCCGAGGCACGGGGCAACGGCACTGTCGATGCCCAGGTGGAAGTTCGCGCGCCCGATGCGACTGCTGCTTTCACGCAACGCGCGCCCCGGCCCGGTTATGACCCGCGTCGCGGCGGCCGTGATAATCAACGTGGACGTCGCGGGGGCGGTGGACGCCGTTTCCCGCGTCGTGAGCCGCAGAATCTCCCACAGATCACTGACCTGTTAAAAGAAGGCCAGGAAATTCTGGTGCAGATCGCCAAGGAACCGATCGGGAAGAAGGGCGCGCGCATCACCAGTCACATCGCGCTGCCGGGACGATTCCTCGTCTACATGCCGACTGTGAATCACACCGGCGTTTCTCGCAAGATTGCTTCCGAAGAAGAACGGCAACGGCTGAAGCGCATCATCATCAGCGAGCGCGAAAATGGCCATGGCGGCTTTATCGTACGCACTGCCGCTCAAGGCGCTGCTGAAGAAGAACTCCGCGCTGATATTCGCTTTCTCAAAGGTTTGTGGAATGAAATTAAGACCCGAGCCGAAAACGGCAAGTCTCCGGCGCTGATCTATCACGATCTCAATGTGGTTGAACGCATTCTGCGCGATCAGGTCACTTCTGACTTTTCCGCCGTTTGGGTCGACACCGAACAGGAGTACGAACGCATTTTACGTTTCGCCACTCGCTTCCAGCCGGCGCTTGTCAGGCGCGTCAAACTTTATTCCAAAGAAGTGCCTCTGTTCGAACAGTTCGGACTCAGCGAGGAAATTAACAAAGCTCTCAAATCGAAAGTCTGGCTCAAGAGCGGCGGGTACATTGTTATCAACCAGACGGAAGCGCTGGTCGCGATCGACGTCAACACCGGCAAGTATGTCGGCAAGACAGCGCGTCTCGAAGACACGATCGTCAAGACCAACGTTGACGCGATCAAAGAGATCGTTCGCCAGATTCGGCTGCGAGATCTCGGCGGCATCATCATTATCGACTTCATCGATATGGACGAGCGCCGCAATCGCCAGAAAGTCATGCAGGCGCTGGAAGAGGCGCTGAAGAGCGATCGTGCGCCGTCGAAAGTCCTGCAATTTAACGACTTTGGATTGGTGGCGATTACCCGCAAACGCGTCAAGCAATCGCTCGAACGGACCATTGGATCACCTTGCCCGTACTGCGACTCGACCGGGCTATGTGAAATCCGTGACCACGATCTGCAATGACATCTACATCGAAATGCGGAAGATGTCGAAGCATCTCGACCACGCTGATGTCATGCTGCGAGTCAATCCTGAAGTCGCGAAGTCGCTGAAATTGAACAACGGCAAAGCTCTCGCCGAGATGGAAGAATTGACCAAGAAGACCATAATCGTGAAGAGCGATCCGGCGCTGCATCAGGAGCAGTTCGATATCAATTAGCTATCAGCTATCAGCTGTCAGCTCTCAGCTTTCAGCCAAACCATCGAGACGGGCCTTCGGGCCCGTTTTTATTTTTTTCGTTAGGCTCTTCCGGCACTTTCTTAGCGGCCTTTGCGGCACTCCTTTGCGTTCTTTGCGGTTGAGGGCTTTAGAACCGTTTAACCGCAAAGAACGCAAAGAACAGCCGCAAAGATCGCTAAGAAAAGCATGCCTCTCTACCCGATTTCTTGTGGGATTGCCTGAGGTAGCCTCCGCATTGCACAATGTCATCCGGAATACAGGAGAAATCTTGAACAAACTTATTCGGGCCGTTCTTGTGATTTGGATTTGTTCTTTAGTACCTGGGTCAGCTTCGGCCCAAACCTCGCAACCCAAAACGCGTACCGTAGTTCTGATCGTGAGCGACGGATTGCGCTGGCAGGAAATCTTTACCGGCGCCGATCCAACTCTCATGGACAGCGAACATGGCGGCATTTGGGCCGACGAGAAAGAACTCAAGAAAAAGTTCTGGCGCGACGATGTTTCAGAACGCCGCAAAGCGTTATTTCCCTTTCTTTGGGACACAGTCGCCAAGCAAGGACAGATTTTTGGTAATCAGACCAAGGGAAGCGTGGCGCACGTCACCAACGGGATGGCGTTTTCTTATCCCGGCTACAACGAGATGATCACTGGCCATCCTGATCCGAAGATCGATAGCAATGAATTTGGCCCCAATCCGAACGTGAGCGTTTTCGAATGGCTGAATCATATGCCGGAGTTCCAGGGCAAGGTTGGTGTTTACGGCACCTGGAATGTCTTCCAAAATATCTTCAACGAAAAACGAAGTGGCCTGGTGATGCAAACTGGTTGGGATCCACCGGAAAAGGGAAAGCTAACGCCGCGACAGGAATTGATGAACGAACTCTACCGCACCACGACGCCGTTGGATAACGAAGATACCTGGAATTCGTTTATTCAGATTCCGTTGCTCGAGTATGTGAAAACGGGCGCACCGAGGGTCCTGTTTGTGGGCTATGGCGAGACCGACAATTGGGCCCACGCCGGCCGCTATGATCTGGTTTTGGAGAGCGCTCACGGCTTCGATTATTTCGTGCAGCAGCTCTGGGAACAAATGCAATCCATGCCGGAGTATCGTGACAAAACAACATTTATTCTCACCACCGATCACGGACGCGGCAGCGGATTAACCGAATGGAAAGAGCACGGCGTGGATGAGAAGGGATCGGAAAATATCTGGATCGCGATCATGGGTCCGGATACAAAGGCTTTTGGCGAACGCGAGAACGTTGGGCCGGTCACCCAAGCCCAGATCGCCGCGACGGTGGCGGCATTGCTTGGTAAGGACTATTCGCATGATGTGCCAGCTGCAGCAGCGCCTTTACCGGACGCACGATAAAGCATGCCGAAGGCACGCTGGCCTGGGTAGACGAATTACGTCAAGACCGTGAGCAATTCACTGATAATTGGTAACGATTTGTAGGGGCAACTCCAAACCGCAATCTCTAATCCAAGTACTGCGATCCAAAACTTCATCCAGGAGGACGATTTGAAACTACAAAGCGCAAAGAGAGTTGCGGCATCGGCAGTCATGACGGCGGCTTTGGGTGCGGCGATGTTCTTTACCGTGCCTGCAGTCTATGCGGACGACCATTCCAAGTGCCAGCACGCGATCGAAAAAGCCGAAGCGAGGGTAGATGATGCGGTGCGCAAGCATGGCGAGCGCAGCCACGAGGCCGATGCTCGGCGGCAGGATTTGAACGCGGAAAGGGAACGCTGCTACAACGAGTATCACGGATGGTGGGACGGTCACGAAAAGAAGTGGCACGAGGACCACGACTGGCACTAAACTGCCAGACTTTAATTATCTGATCAAGGCCTCCGACATTTGCGGAGGCTTTTTTCTTGCAGAATTTAGTCGGCGCCGGCGCTAACGCTTTTTTCTCGAGGAACCGCGGATAGCGTCTTCACGGCGAGTTCGGCAGCGTCATGCAGCCTTTGGATGGAAGACTGAAGAATGCTGCCTTGGAGCTTTTCGCCATGCTGGTTCGCAAGATTGAGCACACGAGTTCCATTCTCATTCACTGCGCGGGATACTTCGAGCAGAGCGATAAGAGAATCAGCATGGAGCTTCCACAAGGACGGTGAATTCTCCGCGCGTTTGAGTTCTTCGAGTTCGGTAGTCATGCGGGCCACGACGGCTACTAATCGCAATTGCACTCTGGCGACGCCGGCGCGCAGGCTTTTTTCTTCGAGATAGTCGGCGCTGCAGGCATCAGCTTCGGCCGGAGTTAAGCGTGAGGTTGAAGAAGCGCATGGGGACAATCTGGCGAAACTTGGGATCGGCCACGCGCACGAAAATCCGGATCGATTCTTCCACCTTAAGGAGCTTGCTCTCTTCCGAGGAAATTTGTTGCGGAGTCACGGCAGCACGTAACGCGGGCACATCGAGCACCGGTCGGCGCGCAGGCGACGCTGTCTTGATCACCGGAGCAAGTTTCGGTTTCGCAGGAGGCAATGTGCGGACGAGTTGCGGCTTTCGACGGATGGGCGGCCGGCGCTCCAGCACTTTCTTGAGCTGAGAAACGCGGCGAAATTTTTCCAGCGCCAGACTGTAATCGATCTTCAGTAACTCGCTTTCTTCCATCGCAACTACTTGTTCCACGGTGACATCTATTCCATCGACGTTTCCCAAAATCGTGCCGCCTTGCTCTTCTAAAGCTTGCGCGAAGCTCTTGATTTCCGCCGATGCAGCATGGAACAAATCGTCAAATCTTTTCCCGAAATCCGCGTTGTAAGGTGCGATTGTAGCCAGCACGCCGGGATGATAGAACGAACTTTCCAGCGACTGCTTTAACTCCCGGACCGCAGGAATGATTCCCGAGTCCAAAAGCGAGTTCAGGTCGCGAAAGCCTTTTACCTGATCAAGCAGAGGATCGAAGCGCCGCAACAGTTGTACGTGCTCTTCGGGAAGGAAAGGTATATCGCTATCGGCAAGGATTTCCAGAAGCGCAATTTCAAAAGGCGAAAGCGGCAACGAACCATCTAGTCCGTACCCGCGTTTTTCCCACTGTCCGGGAACGCGCGGATGCCGATACAAAAACGTTGCGACCAGATCGGTTTTATCGCGATTCAGATCGCTGGCGTCTTTGGTACGAGTGAAATAGCGCAGCATGGCTTCCGCGATTTCAGGATCGGTGTCGGCAGTGAAAGCGCGGCGCAGCATGGCCGGCGTGATGGCCATATCGAGCAGCCGCAGCCAGCGGCGCATCTTGCCCAGAGTTTCGTGAACGTTCGAATCGTCTTGCAGAGAGATCGCTTCGAGCCCATGCGGAACTGGAACTTCGCCGTGGACGGGCGTCTGCAGCAGCTTCTCATAGAAGCCCTGCACGGTCGCCAGGATTGCCAGCTCCCACTTCGGATCTTCGGCCAACGCAACTCCTCGAGATGGACCCCGGCTCTTAGCAGCTCGTCGGCGAGGGCTTCAGCATCTAGTAAAAACCAAGCCGACCCTCGCACAATACTCTCCGAAGTACCTGATACCAAAGTGAGATGAGGCCGAAGGGTGGTTGAAGGGGCCATTGACAGGAGCGGATGAAGGTTCGTGGAAGTACAGGAGGTCTCCACCTGCGGCGTAGCTGATCGCACTTATAGAATTGTTCATTAGTGGAAAACCACTGTTTTATTTCCGTAGAGCAGGATGCGGTTCTCAACGTGCCAGCGTACGGCGCGGGAAAGCACGACTTTTTCCAGGTCGCGGCCTTTGTGCAAAAGATCGTCCAGCGAATCGCGGTGCGATATGCGGATGACGTCCTGTTCGATGATGGGGCCGTCGTCGAGCACTTCGGTGACGTAGTGGCTGGTGGCGCCAATCAGTTTTACGCCACGCTCAAAGGCCTGATGGTAGGGCTTGGCGCCGATAAACGCCGGCAGAAATGAATGGTGAATATTGATGATGCGTTGCGGATATTCATTTACGAAATCGTTGGAAAGAATCTGCATATAGCGGGCCAGCACGATGAAGTCCGGGGTGTGCTGCCGCAGCAGTGACAGAATTTTTTCCTCCGCTGGACGCTTGTTTTCTTTCGGCACTGCGACGGTGACGTAGGGAATGCGGTAAAACTCGGCGATGGATTGATTGTCCGCGTGATTGGAAATGATCAGCGGAATATCGCAGGAGAGTTCGCCACTTTTGTGCCGGTAGAGCAAGTCCACCAGGCAGTGATCGTACTTCGAGACCAGAATCACCATCTTCTGGCGATGACTCGACTGGGCGAGCCGCCAGGTCATCTGGAATTTGGTTGCGATAGCCGAGAAGTGTTTACTGAACTCGCTTAAATCAATATCGAAATCAGCGGGATCGAATTCCACCCGCATCAGGAAGAGATTGGAGCCTTCGTCGGCGTGCTCGTCAGCGTGCAGAATGTTGCCGTTGTGGCGGAAAACAAAATCCGAAATGGTGGCGACGACGCCCTTCTGGTCCGGACAGGCGACGAGCAGGATGGCGGAAGTTTTCATGGTCGAAAGAAACGGATGCTACTTCTTCAGTTCTTTCAAAATTTCCTTTGCAGCGTTCGCTCCGGAACCGCCGGTCAAACCTGCTCCCGGGTGCGTTGCCGATCCGCAAAGATACAAGTTTTGAATCGGTGTACGATACCGCGCCCAATCGAGTAGCGGACGCATGGTGAAGAATTGATCGAGCGACAACTCACCGTGGAAGATGTGGCCGCCCGTAAGTCCATAGGTCTCTTCGAGGTCCTGCGGGGTGATGATCTGGTGCGTCAGAATCAGTTCGGGCAGGTTGGGCGCGTATTGGCTCAACGTTTGCACGACGGTCTGGCCGAGGGCTTTGCGTTGCGTCTCCCAATCGGTGCCTTTGAGTTTGAAGGGCGCGTATTGCATGTAGATCGACATCACGTGCTGGCCAGCAGGCGCGAGCGACGGATCGGTGAGCGAGGGAATCGCGACTTCAAGATATGGCTGCTTGGAGAAATTACCGTACTTCGATTCGTCGAAGGCGCGTTCCAGATAATCGATTTCTGGACCGATGTGAATTCGTCCGCTTAGTGTTGCGGTGTCAGTCGATCCATTCAATCCGGTGAACTTCGGCAAGCCGGAAAGCGCTAGATTCACTTTTGCGACTGTGCCCGGCATGCGATAGTGCTGAAGCTTCATCACGAAATCGGGCGACAGATGTGTGGGATCGACCAGCTTTAACAGCGTTCGTTTCGGATCGGCGTTCGAAATGATCGCTTTAGCGTTAATCTCTTCGCCCGTCGAAAGTACGACGCTGGTTGCAACCCCATCTTTCACGCGGACTTCGATCACTTCCGCGGCGCTGCGAATTTCCGCACCGGCTTGCGTGGCTGCGGCAGCCATGGCTTGCGTGACGGAACCGATTCCGCCTTCCGCAAAGTGCGACGAACCGGCGGGATGCGAATCGCCAGCAGCGCGGATCAGCATCACCAGCGTGCTTCCGGCAGACCAGGGGCCGAGAAAAGTTCCGAAGATCCCGCGAGCGGCAATTGTGGCACGGAGCAACTCAGTTTCGAAATATTCGGCGACAACGTCCGCAACTGCTGCGGGTCCCCAGCGCAGCAAGCGATACAAATCCTTCTTGCCCAACTTGCGGATCGAGCGGCCAGTTTGCAACATGCCCCAGAGATCGCCGCGGCTGGGATTATCGATATTCGGAGCGGCAAGGGCCAATGCTTCGCCGATGACTTTGCCCATCTTCGCGAGCGAGGCCCGGAATTCCGGATAGCGGGCTGCGTCTTTCTGCGAAAACTTGGCAATTTCTTCGGCGGCTTTTCTGGGGTCGTTATAAAGAATCAGCGCGCGTCCGTCGGGCGTGAACGATGTTACTGCGATTTCGGGCGTAAGCATTTTCAGCCCATGCTGATCGAGGCGCATGTCGCGAACGATGTCCGGACGGAGCGGTCCGGCGGAATGGGCGAGAATGGGCCCACGAAATCCGGGATGAAATTCTTCAGTGATGGCGGCGCCGCCGGGTTGCGGACGGCGTTCGAGCACCAAGGGTTTGTATCCAGCTTTGGCGAGATAAAAAGCGGTGACCAGCCCATTATGGCCACCGCCGATGATGACGACATCGCGCTGTTCGGCCATGGCTATGCAGCTCCCTTGAAGTCTTTAAGAATTTCGAGCGCGGCCAACCGGCCGGGCGCGCCCATGATGCCGCCGCCGGGATGGGTCGCCGATCCGCACATGTAAAGATTCTTGATCGGCGTGCGGAACTGCGCATAACCGGGTACCGGACGCAGAAAGAATAATTGTTCAAGCGACAGTTCGCCCTGAAAAATATTTCCTTCGGACAAGCCGAAATCGCGCTCGAGATCAAGCGGCGTTACGATCTGGCGGTGCAGAATGATGTCCTTAATATTCGGCGCGTACTCGGCAATGGTGTTTATCACGTTGTCGCCGAAAGCTTCTTTCTGATCGTCCCAGTTAAGCCCAGGACGCAGTTTGTACGGAGCATACTGCACGAAGCAGGACATCACATGCTTGCCCGGAGGAGCGACTGACGGATCGGTGAGCGACGGAATCACCATGTCGATATAAGGACGCCGCGAATAGTTGCCATACTTGGCATCGTCGTAGGCGCGTTCCATATATTCGACGCTGGGCGAAATCGAAATTGCGCCGCGAAGGTGCGCGCCGGGACCCGGCATCGCCTTAAAATTCGGTAGAGCGTCTAAAGCGAGATTTACTTTGCCGGAAGAACCGCGGAATTTGTAGCGATTGATCTCTTCGAGAAAATCCGCAGGCAAATGGGCTTTGTCGATCATTTTCACGAAAGTCAGTCGTGGATCGACGCTCGAAGAAATGATGTCCGCATAAATCTCATCGCCGTTGGCCAGCACCACGCCTTTGGCTTTGCCGTCTTTGATGATGATCTGCGCGATGGGCGCTTCCTTGCGAATCTCAACGCCGGCTTCGACCGCCGCGTCGCCGATCGCGTTCGAAATTGCTCCGGTGCCGCCGCGGGCAAATCCCCAGGAACGAAACGCGCCGTCAATCTCTCCCATGTAGTGATGCAACAGAACGTAGGCGGTTCCGGGCGAGCGCACACCAAGAAATGTTCCGATAATTCCTGACGCCGACATCGTCGCTTTTAGCACATCGGTCTCGAACCATTGATCGAGAAAGTCGATGGCGCTCATGGTCATCAACTGCACCTGGTTGTATTTGTCTTCGCTGGTCAGGCCCTGGAAACGGCGTCCGAGGAAGAGCATTTTCATCAGGTCTTTCGGATTGAGCGTCGCGGGATCGGGCGGCACCATCGAAAGAATCGGCTTCACGAAGCGGCACATCGCCTGCATCGATTTGCCGAATTCGTCGTAAGCTTCGGCGTCGAGCTTCGAGTGCCGCGCGATTTCGCGATGAGTTTTGCCGTGGTCATTCACGCGCCAAAGATAATCGCCGCTGGGCATCGGGGTAAACGTACCGTCGAGCGGAAGAATCTCCAGGCCGTGGCGGGGAAGATCGAGATCGCGAATGATTTCCGGACGCAGCAGCGAAACCACATACGAGCAGACCGAGAATTTAAATCCCGGATAAACTTCTTCAGTAACGGCCGCTCCGCCGATCACATGCCGGCGCTCGAGCACGAGAACTTTTTTGCCGGCTTTCGCCAGATAGGCGGCGTTGACGAGGCCGTTGTGGCCTCCGCCGATCACGATCGCATCGTATTTCTGATTGGACCCGTTTGAACTTGCCATATTAAATTTGGTCCTCGTCGCTTGCTGGTCAGTTCAATAACCGCGGATTGTAACAGTTGCGATTGAGATATCTGACTTGGATCGAACTTTGGAAAAACTCTTCCGTCGCATCGAGAAAAATTAGCGCAGGAGGCGGCAGGGCGAAGCTCCGCGGCGGATTCAGAGTCCGCTGAGGAGGACTGACCAACTAAGAATGGCGTTCCAGGGCGTTGGCATGAGTGATGTCACTGAGACCGCAAACGCTTAAACAGTGACTCGTATTCTAACTGGAAGCCAGCTTTTTGTCTGTAGACTTAGACAGACTGGAACTGGGCTACTTTGAGTTTTGATCCGGCCATCTTGTGAAAGCAACGTAATAAAGTGTGAAGAGGCCAACCACAGGAACGAACGTCAAGAGGGATAACCAAGGGCTGAAACCGGCTTTCTTGAAAATCCGCCAAAATGGGGCGAGTATCACGAAGCCCATAGTCGTAATCAGTAGCAAGTGAATCGGCTGGAACAAACCTTCAAACATTTGGATTCTCCTGTGTTTTGTGTGGCTCTTTCCGTGCCCTTGCTGCTTAGAGGGCAGCTAAATCCGTAGCTTCCCAGGGCCGAATCTGTCACGCCAGCGGCCTTCGCTGGCGACCCGCGAAGTGTACGATGAATCTTGATAAGTTTGTAGACGAAATAGTTCGGGGCCGGATGGCCGGTTGACTTGCAGTCATGCAACAGTTTGCCGCGAACGCATGCGCCTGAATATAATCCCGCATGTATTGTAGAGACGTGGCTTGCCACGTCTTCCATCCAGCAATTCGAAATTCGAGGAAACCAACGTGCCCGTCGGAACCGCATTTCACGAACGTACTTTTCCGCTTTGCCAAAGTTTGAGCTACCGCGAATGGTCCGGCTATTACACGGTGAGCGTGTATGAAGTGCACCACGAGCACGAGTACAACGCCATCCGCAACGCCGCCGCGATTATCGACATCTCGCCGCTCTACAAATATCTGATCACCGGCAAGGACGCGACTAAACTGGTGAACCGCGTGATCACGCGCGACATCACCAAGGTTTCCGTGGGCCAGGTGATTTATTGCTGCTGGTGTGATGAGCAGGGCAAGGTCATCGACGACGGAACCATCACGCGCCTGGAAGAAAATAAATATCGCTGGACGGCCGCTGATCCCAGCTTGCGCTGGTTCCGGCAAAACGGCACCAACATGGATGTCCAGATTGAAGATGTTTCCGAGAAAGTTGCGGCGCTGGCATTGCAAGGCCCGACTTCGGCAAAGCTGCTGAAAGCCGCGGCCCAGGCCGATATTGCGAACCTGAAATATTTCCGCATGACGCAGGGAACGATCAATGGAGTCCCGGTCGACATTTCTCGAACCGGATACACCGGTGATCTGGGATACGAAATCTGGGTGCCGTGGAACGATGCTGTGAAAGTTTGGGACGCACTGGCGGAAAAAGGAAAAGCGTTCGATCTGCACGCCGCGGGAATGTTGGCGTTGGATGTTGCTCGCGTCGAAGCTGGATTGTTGCTAATTGAAGTCGATTACTCGAGCGCGAAGAAAGCGTTGATCGCTTCGCAGAAATATTCGCCGTACGAACTTGGCTTCGGCAAGATGGTGCACTTGAACAAAGAAAATTTCATTGGCAAGGCGGCGTTGGCGCAGGACGAAAAGAACGGTGTGGCGCGGCAGTTCGTCGGTCTTGAAATCGACTGGACGGAAGTCGAAGAACGCTACGAAAAGTTCGGACTGACGCCGGCCGCGCCCAGTCAGGCTTCCCGCGTGGCGGTTCCTCTCTATGTCGGCGACAAGCAGGTTGGAAAAGCGACCTCGACCACATGGTCTCCAGTGCTGAAGAAGATGATTGCGTTGGGCAGTGTGGAAACGGCCCATGCGGAAATTGGGGCGAAGTTGCAGTTGGAAATCACGATTGAAGCCATTCATCAGAAAGTCACGGCGAAGGTGGTGAAGATTCCATTCTTCAATCCGCCGAGGAAGACGGCGGTACCGGTTTAGGAAGTAATTCGGTTCCACGAACGGGAAGGGCAAGAATTCAATCGTGCTTTAGCCTTTGAGGCCCTCAGCGGCTAAAGCCATCAAATTTGTAGTTCGCTGTGGCCCGAGTGAAACTCGGGCCTTCCCGAATTGCCAGACTGGCACCAGATTGCGGCTTTCCTCACGTGAGCTATGCTGTGCGCGCCCTGCGTCTCCCCGCAATATAAATCCACGCACCGATCAGCACCATCAATCCTGACCCTCCAACGATCTTGATCACGGCCAGAAGTTTGTTCGGTTCGTCGGGTTGCGGAATTAAGGACAGAACGATCGTCATGGTCGTAGTGAGAAATCCTACGATGGCCACGAGGCGGGCAACGGGCGAGCCTCCGGGCACGTGAATCACATCCGGCCCAGCGGTTTCGGTTTGCAGCTTGTACATCGCCGCGAACAAGTACAAATACGGAATGAAATAAGTGATGACGCCCATGCTGACCATCACGTCGTAGGCGCCCTTAATACTTGTGCCCGCCTGGCCCAGGAAAACGAACAGCACACCAAGTCCGAATTGCGTGAGCAGGCCGAGCCACGGCGTCTTCCATCGCGGATGCAACGCTCCGAACACCGGTGGAAGAAAGCGATCGATGCCGGCGACAAAAGGCAATCGAGCCACCGAGGCGAGATAAGCGCCGGCTGCTCCCACATTGCTGAGCGCGATTAGAAAAGCGGTGACGGGAATGATCGCCATGAACCCAACGCGTTCCGCCATTGCGGAAATGGCTTCCATCAGTCCCTGCAAATTTCCGACTTGCGATGCCGGCAGCGCAATCAGCACGCTGATGGTTCCGACGATGTAACAAATCGCTACCGTGATTCCGCTCAGGAAAAGCGCCCATGGAATATTGCGGCGTGCATTCTTGATTTCTCCGCCCATGATTGATGCGGTTTCGCATCCGGCGAAAGCATAGATCAGCACCGACCAAAAAATAATGTCGTTTAAATGAAAGCTCGGCCGCATGGAGTGCAGAGTGAAATGCGTGGCCGCGCCGTAGCGATGCCACATCAGCCCAGCCATCCCGATGATGATGACCACTGGAATCCACATGGCCAGCGCACCGAGATCATGCAGCCAGGTGCCAATGTTCAGCCCGAAAAGATTCAGCAACGTTGCCAGCGTGAGCGCCAGCACCGAAAAAATAATGTAATAAGTGGTGCTGGTGGAAAGGTGTCCCCAGGATTCATGCCGGATGTAAAGCGCGTTGCTGGCGGCGAAATAAAGCGCCGCAGGGAAGTAGGGCAGATTGCATCCCCAGTACGTCCAGGCGGTAATAAATCCGGCGAAATCGCCGAAAGCGCGCTTGCTCCAAACATAAATTCCGCCCTCTTCGGGATAACGCGAAGAAAGTTCAATCACTGAGAGCGCCAGCGGCGTGTAGAAGACCAGCCACGCGCCAATCCAGATGATGATGGAACTGGGGCCGGCGGCTGCGGCAGTCGCGATCCAGCGCAAGCTGACGCCGGTGACTACATAGAACAGCATGAGATCGCGAAATCCCATGACTTGTTTTGGTTTGTTGGGGTCTTCGGAAGTGGAGGAAGAAGATTCGAATTCTGCCAATCGATTAATGTCCCGGGGTCAGGTCTAGTCGCTGCATGGTTCGATCAAAACGAAGGTAGGAATAACATCGGATGAAAGCAAGGGCAAGGTAAAAGTTTTCGGATCAGGTGATGTCATCGTAGCTTGACGAGAAAAAGTCTGGTTTTGCCAGAAATTTTTCGTAACATTCGGTGCATAACCAACTCAAGCCATTTGTATAACCCGTGCCATGACCAGGACTGTCGGTCGATTCGAACAGCTCCCAGTGGCAGATGGCGCAATGGTCTTTTTTCCAGCCAGCCCGCACCAAACTGAAATTAGAAGATTCTTTGGCCAGTGATAAGTCGAAAGAGATCGCGCCGCTGTTACGTTGGATCACAATGTCTCTCGCAACCCACGCGGATTTGATCCAGAGCCAGGAGTGTTGACGGCATTTCGTGACGGCGTCGAGAATGTATTCGGTATTCCAACTTGCGCCGTGAATCTTGATTGTATCCTTGACGATGCGGGATGGTGGCCTGTGACCTGCAGGATTTTCAAAAGAAGGCCACCATTCTATCGGTCTCTTTGCGAGTTCCAGTCGCAGCACAGAAATCTGTACGGAATGTTTTTTCAGTATCTGCGCCGCCACGCCCGTCCCTTCCTGCAACAATCCGAGTAGGAGATGCTCTGTCCCAATATGTTTGTGGCCCAGTTCATCGGCGCCCTTGGCGGCATAATTCAGAACGATCTTGCTGGCCACACTAAGGGGAAGATCAATGGTGGTGGAAGTAGGCGTAGGCGACGGATAGCCACGCTCGATTTCTTGCCGAATGGAATCAGCGCCGGCAGCCGACAACAGCGTTCCCGCAAACTGCTTGTTTTCTCGCAATAGGCCAAGTAGGAGGTGTTCGGTATCGATGGTTGGGGAGCCGTATTTGCTGGCTTCGTAGCGAGCGAAGAAAACTACTCTTCGGGCCTTTTCGGTGAAACGCTCAAACATGAGCCACTCCGCAGCGACTGTTTCTAGTGCACCCTTTTCCAGTAAAGAAATCCCGGCACGCCAAGCAGCACAATACCGGCACCCAGCGCCGCTTCCATGGGACGATTAAAAATTGTGTTCAAAGTCCATGCGCCGATGACGAGAACATAAAATCCCGGCAGCCAGGGATATCCGGTACAGCGATAGGGACGTTCAGCGTCCGGCCGTTTCGAGCGCAGAACGAATACGCCGATTACGGTGAGCGTGTATGACAGCACCATCCCAAACATGACGTACGTATAGAGCTGGTCGTAGCGTCCGCTCACGGTGAGGACTGCTGCCCAAGCGCTTTGACCGATCAGTGCGAATGCAGGCGTCCGCCATTTGGGGTGGACTTCGGCCATGCGTTTGAAGAAAACGCCGTCTTTCGCCATCGCGTAGTAAACGCGGCTGCCGGAGAGGACACAACTTGCCATTGCTCCGAAACATGAGAGCGCGATCAAAGCTGAAAGCCATGTTGCGGCGGCTGGAGAGAACAACGCGACTGCCGCGGTGTGAGCGATGGTTTCGTGCTTGGCGATTTCAGTCAGTGGCAGCGCGTAGACGTAAGTCATATTCATCGCCACATAAATCACGCCGACAATAATTACGCCGAGCACCATGGATCGCGGGATGTTGCGGCGTGGTTCTTTGACTTCACCGGCGACCCAGGTGATGTAGACCCATCCGTCGTAGGCCCAGAAAACTGCAATGAGCGCGACGCCGAACGCCGAAAGAAGTTGGCTGGGATGCATGCCCATGGTGAGGCCGCTGATGCTTCCCGTATCGCTCGACGTGAAGTGATGCCAATCGCCTTTGCCGATAGCGAATCCGAGAATCACGAACACTGCCATCGCCGCGAACTTTGCCCAGGTGGCGACATTCTGCAAAATTGCGCCGCGGCGAAGTCCAACGACATTGATCCAGGTAACGACCGCGATCATGACCAAGGCAACGATGTGAGCGCGAGTCAGCACGATCCCAAAGACAGAAAGAGCTATGCGATCCTGCGAAATCGCAGGCATGATTCCGCCAAGATATGCGGCTGATCCCACGGCCAGGGCCGCGATGGTACCGCCATTTCCTACGGTGAAGAGCATCCATCCGTAAAGAAATGCCGGGAGATCGCCATAGGCTTCGCGCAGATAAACGTATTGGCCGCCGGAGTCGGGAAACATCGAACCGAGTTCGGCGAAGGCGGTGCATCCCAGCAAAGAAATTCCGCCGCCGATGATCCACACCAGCAGGAATAAAACAGGATGCGGAAGAGGTCCGGCGATATCTTTCGCGGTGAGAAAAATCGACGAGCCGATAATGCCGCCGACTAACAGGAGAACAGAATCTAGCAGTGAAAGGCCACGAACCAGAGTTGTTTGAGGTTGCGACTGCGTGGCCGGCGGAGCGAGGACGGGGTCCATGTGTATTCGATTAAACTTATCCGATGCCCAACTCGTCCGACGACTCCAGCGGACTGCCGCAACGCCGGCAAATGACCGCGGAACAATCGCCGCAAGTCAACGGGTCGCTTACCTCTTCCGTACACAATGGGCAATACAGCATTTCTGGGTTAGGGTCAGGCGGCGGTTGTGAACTTGGTGCCATGAGGAAGGCAAATGTAGCATATTCAGGTGTACCTTGGTGACCTTCGTGGTGAGTGGCCGGGTCATTAAGCTTTGCTTAAGGAGAAAAATTTGTCACATACATTGGCGATTTCGGACGAGCGACTGCAACAGGAATTCAACCGCTGGGCGGCTGAAGGGGAAGGCGAGAAGATGGAACGCCATCATCTCGACATCACCGAGAAGACGATTCGGCTGATGGATTTGCGTCCCGGCGACCGGGTGCTTGATCTGGGATGCGGCGCCGGCTGGGCAACGCGGCTGTTGGCACGGCGGGTCGAGGACCAGGATGGCTCGGGCAAAGTGGTTGGTCTGGATGTGTCCGATGAAATGATTCGACGGGCGCAGGCGATGCCGTCGCAGTTCGAAAATATTTCCTATGTTTGCGGATCGGCACAGAAAATTCCTGGCCCTGATAGTTTTTTCGACAAAGTGCTTTCCGTGGAATCGTTTTATTACTATCCGGATCAGGAGCGCGTGCTGCGGGAATTATTTCGAGTGATGGCGCCGGGCGGGCGCATGTTTATCCTGATTAATTTATATAAAGACAATCATTATTCGCTGCAATGGGTGGATAAGTTAAAAGTTCCAGTGCATGTGCGATCAGAAGCGGAATACATCTCGCTGATAAGTAAGTTTGGATTTGAAAAAGTGGAAGCCCGGCGAATTCCCGATGACACGCCGACGCCTGATGATTACAAGACGAAATCTTTTTATAGCCTGGAAGATCTTCGTGGATTCAAGCGCATGGGAGCGCTGCTGCTGATGGGATCAAAGCCGTCGTAAGATCGCCAATCGCCGTACGTTTTCATTTTCTGTTGCGGCAATACTTTACGGTGTAAGAGTGGGCTTTTAGGCCCGCGTTCTAGTTCAAACGCACTTTACGCGGCGCTGAAGCCGCCGCTCTTCCACGGCGAAGATGGCGGCGTGGAAGTAATCGCCTGCCCCGAATTTACTTCTGCAGACGGTTGTATTTCTTCAGCACTTCTCGCAGCCGATCATGCGGCAGGGCAATCACGGTGTGGCCGTTGATTCCCGTCATGGTCTCTGCAGCGATCATGGCGTTGACAACAGCTTCTTCTGTTGCCTGGACCGTCGCCAAAAAAAGCGGATCCAAATCGTCGTTGGGAAGCATGCTCAATTGCCGCACGCCCTTATTTTCTCCTGCGCCAGGATTCGCGGTCGAGAATGCGATAAAGATATCGCCGGAGCCGCCGCCGGAATAGCTGCCGTCGCGAGCCAATCCTAAAGAAACACGCTTGGCTAGTCGCTTGAGTTGGTTAGGAATCAACGGCGCGTCGGTGGCTACCACTACGATGATCGACCCCACATCTTCTTCGCGAATCATGTGATCGGGAATTTCTTTTCCGACAGGTACACCGGCTATACGTAATTGATCGCGTTGTCCGTAATTACATTGCACCAGCACGCCCACGGTGTAGCCGCCGACTTTCGCATCGAGTAAGCGGGACGAAGATCCAATGCCACCTTTGAATTCATTGCAGACCATCCCGGTCCCGCCGCCCACGTTGCCTTCTTCAACGGGACCGCCGTGAGCCGTATCGAGGGCATGAAACGCGTCTTCGGGCTTCACATGAAATCCGTTGATGTCGTTCAAATAGCCGTCGTAAGTTTCCGCGACGACCGGCAGCGACCACCAGTAGCCCTCCTGATCGGGTTTGCCTTGCTTCACTTTCCATGCAATCGTCGCGTCTCGTACCACGCCGACGCTGTGGGTGTTCGTGATCATCACCGGGCCGTCGAGAAATCCGGATTCTTCGAGCCAAGTCGTGCCGGTCATTTCGCCATTGCCGTTTAGGGTGAACCACCCAGCAAACACTGAGTCTTTGGATGTCTTTTCCGCGGGGCAGGATTGCCGTTACACCAGTCCGCACCGGACCGACGCCAACTTTCAGCGGACCGTCGCCAGAAATCAAGGTTGTATGGCCGACTTCCACGCCTTTCACGTCGGTGATCGCGTTGAGGGGGCCAGGATTGCCGTCGAAGGGGAGACCCAAATCCCGGGCGCGTGGTTTGCCTTGCGCAACCGCGACCGTCAACAATGAAAAAAAGACGATAAAACTTCTGACTCCGTGGCCCGGGTTCCGCATCCAATTCCTCCAAGTGCCCCGAGGCAGTATAAAGCTTTGGCGTAAATCTCATTTTCGGAGGGGCGTATGAAGCAGTGGAAGCAAGCATTGATCGCAAGTTCGGTAGGGGCCAGCGCGGCGCTGTTTCTCCAACGCAGGAAAACCGCAGGCCTGCTGCTAGCGGGGGTAGGACTGGTCACGCTGGCTTCGGAACATCGCGAAGAGTTTGAGTCGATCTACGCGAAATTGCCGGACTACATTGAGCAGGGAAAACGGTTGCTGGAAACGGCATCGCAAATTGGCGAACAGGTTGCACAGCTTGCCGGGCGGCGGGAGGTGGCGGCTTGGGACGGGATCCGAAAGGAAGTCAGAAGGTAGAATTCAGAGTGCAGAAGTAAAATCCTTCGAGCTCGAACGTTTTGTTCGGATTTCCGCCTTCCAAGTTCTGACTTAGTCCTCGATCCCCAACTGTTTCTTGGCTTCCGGGCTCAAGCGCTCCGGCCCCCAAGGTGGAGTCCAGACTACATTGACGGTGACGTTGGCCACCCCGGGGAGTTGCTCCACCCGGGCCTTCACCTGTGCGCTGATGTTGACGTGTTCGGGGCAGCCCTGGGAGGTGAGCGTCAGGTCGATAGCAACGTCTTGATTTTCCTCGGTGGCGTTCTCGAATCGGATTTCGTAGATTAAGCCGAGATCGACAATGTTGACGGGGATTTCCGGATCGTAGCATTGCTTGAGGGCGCTTAGAATTTCGTCTTGAGTTACGGCTACTGGCATCGTGCTCTCCTAGTCCGATCTACAGTTTAGTTTACCCCAGCGCGACGGATGTTGCCGTCGGGAGGTCAAGCGCTTTTAACCGTAATAACGCAAAGACGAGCTAAGAAAACCTAGAGGGTGTAAGGATGAAGCAAAAGATCCAAATCGTGTTGGTGATATCGATGATTGTGGCTGGGTTGAGGCTGGCATACATTTTGTATGAGCGGCATGAATACCGAATGCAGGACGCAAAGAAAGCCTTGCCGGAAGCTCCTGTCAATCCCGATTACCTGGTGTTTCCGAAGAAACTTCGTCCCTACGATCTTAAGTCGGCACAGCAATTGACCCAGCAGCCGGTTTGGGTGAAGGTAGGCTACAGCATTACCTATTTTCCTTACGACGGTCATCGTACCGACTTTGCGCATGAGGCCGGACTTCTCCTGCCTATCGAACGCCTTGAAATCAAGAAAGTAGTTACTGATGTCTTCCCCAAAGCGCCTGATGAGAAGCAGTTGATGGCAGTCTTTGCGAGAGATGGCAAGAGCTATGCGTTCTCGGTCGGTGTCGTGAAAGGCGAGGAGTTCCAGATCTATTCGGATGACATGCTTTTCATCCAGGATCCGCACGAACTCTACAAACATTGGCCAAAGGATATTTGGGAGTCAATCGATAAACACGAGGTAAAGCCGGGAATGAACGAAATTCAAGTGAACTTCGCGCTGGGACTTGGGACCGCGGGCTCGGGCGATGGAGTGGATAAGACTTTGAATTACCCCAACGGTGGGAAGCCGATGAGCGTCACGTATCGTAACGGCAAAGCGGAGCAAATCAAAACAAGTGCATAAACCACCAAGGACACGATCCTTCGTTCCGTTGGTGGTTCATTGGTTTTTACTTCACCGGCGGCGAATTCTCATCCGCCGCTTTGTTTTCTTCTGCGCGAATCACGCCATCGTCTTTTGCATAAAACGACCTATGCTGAGCGTCGACTTGTTTGGGAGTCAGTGTCAGCTCGTACGTGTCTTTGTCTTTGTGGGCACGGAAGCTTACGGTGTAATCGCCGCGATCGGTGGTAGCCATTCGTCGCGTGAACGATCCGGTATGCACGAGATCCAACAACGACGTGGCGAATTTGCCGTTCTTTTTCTGATACACCTTTTGCGCCCGAATCACGGTACGCATATAACCCAAGGCGCTGGCTTCCGAGTCTGAGTGTGCCGGATCACCATGAAATTTCGGCTGATAAGCGGGCGCTGCATCGGTCTGCGCCTCCACAGCCATGGAGGCTGCAAACAGCGCTACCACAAGAAAAATAGCCGTAATCCAGCGGTTATGACCATCGACCCGTCGATTCATCCTGCCCCACCCCTCTTTTCCTGAATAATCCCATGTTACTCCCGTAATTGGCAATCCGTTACGGGGCTTTGCATCCCTGGACAACATCGTTATGCTGGATACATCTTTCACTCTAGGATTGCCATGAAAGCTGCAACCGCAAGGAAACCGCTAATTCGTATTGCCGTAGTGGAAAGCGATCCGCTGCGGTTCGTTGGATTTCGAGCTCTTTTCGACTCGGAGTCTGATTTTGAGCTCCTCTCCGCTTCCCTGGCTGACATCAGCACACTGCAGGGCATCGACCTGGTGTTGCTTGGCAATCGTAATGGGCAAAATCTTTTTGACCTCATGGCCAGCCTGAAGGCAACGCGTCCTGACCTGCGCATCATTGTGACTGGGTCTGGAATCGACGAAGAGACCATTCTCAAGGCCATCGCTTCCGGCGCGAAGGGTTATGTGGACGAAGCCGCGTCACCCGCGGAATTCGTGCAAGCCATTCGGATTGTGCACCAGGGCTCCGTGTGGGCGCCCCGGCATGTGCTTTCCATGTTCATCGAACGCGTCAGTTCTTCCCCAGGACGTATCTTCCCAGCCGGCCGTGTGACTTTCACCGACCGCGAAAAAGAAGTGCTGGAAATGCTGGTGGCGGGCCGTTCCAACAAAGAAATCGGCTCTGCTCTGGGCATAGAAGAGCGCACCGTAAAGGCCCATGTAGCCAAGCTGATGCGCAAGGTTGGAGTGCAGAATCGCATCTCGCTCTCTGTACATGCCATCACGCACTCGCTTGTAGCCGCAAAATAATTCGGCTTTATCTCAAGCCCCGTCGCAAGCCAATACGAGCGACGGGGTTTCCTTTTGCTACCCTCCGCCGTTGCCGCCCGTCTAAGCCATGTATTCTTGCCCGGCTTTCTTGTCTCTAAATCCCTGTTGACTTGCATATAGGAGATACGGCGTGCGTTCATTCAATTTTTTTTCTCTGGTTCTGGTTTTGGCGTGTAGTGGTTTAACTGTTGCCAGAGCCCAAACATCTTCGGCCCCAGCGGCCAAGGAGCCCGACCATTTCGACCTCCATTCAGTCGACACTTCGATCGATCCTTGCGTGGACTTCTATCAATACAGTTGCAAAAAGTGGACGGACAGCAATCCCATCCCAGCCGACCAGGCGGCATGGGGACACGGGGCCAAGCTGTCGTTGTGGAACCAGTCAGTGCTGAAAGATGTGCTGGAGAAGGCGTCCATCGCCAATGCCAGCCGTAGCGTAGTGAATCAGGAAATCGGCGATTATTACGCAGCCTGCATGGACGAATCAGCCATCGATGCCAAAGGCATCCCTGCTCTCAAGCCAGAACTGGATCGGATCGACGCCTTAAAGAGCAAGATGCAACTCGCCGGGGAATTGGCACACCTGCATGCCATCACCAGCCAGTTGGAGCCACCTACGGATTCTGGCGCTGAAACGGCGCTATTCGGATTCACTTCGGGACAGGATCTTGATGACGCGTCCAAGGTCGTCGCATCGCTGGATCAGGGTGGACTCGGCTTGCCAGACCGCGATTACTACTTGAACGATGACGCCAAATCGGTCGAGACCCGGCAGCAATATGTGACACATCTGCAAAAGACCTTCGAGCTGTTGGGAGAAAGTTCGGCAACTGCAACCGAACATGCGAAAACGGTAATGGAGATGGAAACTGCGCTGGCCAAGGTCTCCATGAATATTGTGCTGCGGCGCGATCCTGCTAATCTGGACCACAAGTTGTCAGCCCAGGAGCTGCGGGCGCTCACTCCTGATTTTTCGTGGGACGAATATTTGAAGGACGTGCAAGCCCCCGCTACTCTTCACTACCTGGTGGCTTCGCCTGACTTTTTCAAAGGCGTAAATCAACTCATCAAGAGCGAATCGCTGGACAACTGGAAGACGTACTTGACCTGGCAACTGGTGTCCGCTTCATCGTCGCTGATGGGGCAGCCTTTCGTCGAAGAAAAATTTGATTTTTACGGACGCAAGTTGGTGGGCCAGAAAGAGCAGCGTCCGCGCTGGCGCCGCTGCACTCAGTATGTGGATCGCGACCTCGGCGAAGCCCTCGGACAAGCGTACGTCGATCAAACGTTTGGAGCGGAAGGTAAAGCCCGCATGTTGAAAATGGTGCAGGCTCTGGAAGTCGCTTTGGGCAGCGATATTCAACAGTTAGACTGGATGAGCGATACCACCAAGAAAGAAGCCCTGGTCAAACTGCACGGCTTCGAAGGCAAGATCGGATATCCCGATGAGTGGCGCGACTATTCCAGCATCAAGATTGTTCGCGACGATCTGCTGGGAGATGCTTTCCGCAGTGGCGAATTCGAATTTCATCGCCAGATGGAAAAAATCGGCAAGCCCGTCGATCGTGGCGAGTGGGGCATGACTCCACCAACGGTAAATGCTTACTACGATCCGCAACTCAATACGATCAATTTTCCCGCCGGAATTCTTCAGCCTCCATACTTCGACAAACAAATGGACGATGCAGTCAATTTCGGTTCCATCGGAGCTGTCATTGGTCATGAAATGACGCACGGTTTTGATGACGAAGGCCGCAAGTTCGATCCCACCGGTAATCTTCGCGACTGGTGGACGGCCCAGGATGGCAAAGAATTCGAGCGTCGCGCACAATGCATCGCCGACGAATACTCCGGATTCGAAGCCACGCCGGGCACCAAGGTCAATGGCAAGCTGACTCTCGGTGAAAATACCGCGGACAATGGCGGCACCCGCATAGCCTTAATGGCTTTGCAAAATACTTTGTCGGCCGAAGGCAAGAGCGGTGAGAAGATCGACGGTTTTACCGCCGAGCAAACTTTCTTCATCGCGTTCGGCCAGTCCTGGTGCGATAACCTGACTCCCGAATTCCTGCGGGTCATCGCGCAATCGAACCCCCACTCTCCACCGCAATTTCGAGTGAATGGAGTGGTGTCCAACATGCCGGAATTCCAGAAGGCGTTCGGCTGCAAGAAAGGCCAGCCCATGGTTCGCGATAACGCCTGCCACGTCTGGTAAAAACCTGGGCCACGGATCAGGCTGATTTTCACGGATCACTTTCAAAAAGATCCGTGCGAATCAGCGAGAATCCGTGGCGCTAGTTACTTTAGGACAATGCCCTGCGTAATCTTGCCGCTTTCCCCCGACCCGACGCATACTCGCTTCACCTACCACAGAACCTGGGAGACGGGGTTGGGAGCGGAGATTTAGGGTCACCGCTACTAGCCCCGCATTTTTTTGCGCCTGCAAGTACCTGAATCAGCAACAGATCGCCCCGCCGGTGGATAACAACCATTTTCTCCTCGTCTGAATCCTTTAGAATTAGCGGAATCAATTCCCAGGAAAACTCCGGCATTTCTTCGTCCGGATCTTGTCATCATTTTTGAAAGCCGAGGAAAAATGAAAAAGCTGCTATTGCTGTGCGTAATTACTTGCCTTGCGAGTCATCTCGCATTTGCCGCGGATGACGACGAGAACCATGCCGCCGATCGATTGAAGGCCGCTGCCACAGTGCTCGATGAAATCCAGGGAGCGCCCGATACCGGCATTCCGGAGGACGTGCTGGGCTCGGCCGAGTGCGTCGCAGTAGTGCCTTCCATGCTGAAGGCGGGCTTTGTAATTGGCGCTCGCTACGGACGCGGCGTGGCCAGTTGCCGCACCCCTACGGGCTGGAGTGCGCCGGCTTTCTTCACCATCAAAGGCGGCAGCTTTGGACTACAGATTGGCGGCCAAGCTGTCGATCTGGTGATGCTTATCATGAATCAAAACGGCATGAAAAACCTACTCTCCAGCAAGTTCAAGCTGGGAGCGGACGCCAGCGTGGCTGCCGGCCCCGTGGGACGCGCCGCTACCGCCGACACTGACTGGAAGCTGCGCGCCCAGGTATTGAGCTACTCCCGTGCCCGCGGCGTATTCGCCGGTCTGGAATTAAGTGGCGCCGGTATTCACCAGGATAGAGACAGCACGCGAGAATTCTACGGACACATGGTGCCGTTCAAGACTTCGCTCGCCGGAGGCCTGGACGCTCCACAAGGCGCATATCCGTTCCTCAGCACCCTCGCCAAGTGGGCGAAGACAGCGAGCAAATAAAGCAGGCTCTGGGCTCTAGGCGTTAGGCGCTACGTTTCCAGAACCTAAAAGCCCAAAGCCCAAAGCCTAAAGCCTAAGGCCTAAAGCCCAGAGTCTAAAGCCCAGATCCCCCGAATGCGTCAGCGACTCGAGTACGCGCTAGCGTGGCTGATTATCAAGACCATCGGACTGCTGCCTCGCTTCCTGGCGCGCGCCGCAGCCATCTCGCTCGCCTGGACGATCTATCTTTTGCATGTCCGTTTGCGACAGGTCGGCATGCGCAATCTCAGGCTGGCTCTGCCGGAGAAGAGTCGTCGCGAACATATCAAGATCCTGCGAGGTGTCTTCACCTCCCTCGGTCGTCAGCTGGCCGAGCTCTGCCTCTTTCCCAGATACACCAAGGAAAATGTCAGCAAGGTCGTCGTATACGACGGATTCGAAAACTTCGAGCGTGCATTAGCGCGAGGCAAGGGTGTGCTATTTCTTACGGCCCACCTCGGGGCCTGGGAACTCTCTGCATTCGCCCACTCGCTGCATGGACATCCCCTCAAGATCGTCATGCGCCCGCTCGACAACGTTTATCTCGATCGCCTTTCGCGGCGCTATCGCACTATGCACGGCAATGCCACCGTCGACAAAGATGATTTCGTTCGCGGCCTGCTCTCCGCCATGAAAAACGGAGAAACGGTTGGCATATTGATGGACACCAATATGACTCCGCCGCAGGGAGTGTTCGTGGATTTCTTCGGAATTCCCGCCTGCACTGCCAGCGGCTTAGCAAGAATTGCACTTCGCACCGACGCCGCGGTGGTTCCCGGATTTACGGTCTGGGACCCAGTCTTGCGCAAATATCGCCTGCGCTTCGATTCGGCTGTAACCCTCATCCGCACCGGCAATGATGATGCTGACGCAGTCGCCAACACAGCCTTGTTTACCAAAATTATCGAAGACTACGTGCGGCGCTATCCCGATCAGTGGCTATGGGTGCATCGCAGATGGAAGACACGGCCGGAAGGCCAGCCGCCGCTCTATTAGCCGAGCGCGATCACCACAGTGGAGCGACCGTCTCCTCGTTGAATACGGGCTTGGGCCCATTCACATTGGAGAGGCGGAGCACAGGCAGAAATGGTTTGGCTTGTGGATCGTACGTCACCGTGATGCTTCCGCCCCTGCCCTGGGAGCCATTCGAGCCGTCGTGTCCGCTCATGCCGTCGCTCCCACTGCTTCCACTGGGCGTTCCAATGCCTCCGGAACCCCCTCGGCCGCCTCGGCCACCCTTGCCGCCCGATCCGCCGGGGCCTCCGTCTGCTCTCACCGTTACCGAACCTCCCTGGGGATCAACCAGGTACAGTTTCTGATGGCCTGCGGCGGTGACTCCCACTTGGAGCAGGGGATGGCTTCCGGTTCTCAGCGTCATGCGGACTTGCACCGAGGGAGCGTTGCCTCCGTCCGCTCCATTACTGCCATCGGTGCCGTTGCCTCCGCTCGAACCGTTTCCGCCCGGCGAGGGGTTATTGGGATCGAGGGAGCCCGAACTGCCGCTCGATCCGTCCAATCCGGCGTTGCCATCGGAGCCGTTACCGCCACTGCTGCCGGAGAAATCCGATACGAAGTTGAAGTTGTACCGCACCGGAATATCGAGGTCCGCTTTGATGTCCGGATGACTGGGAACTGTGATGGTGATATGTCCGAGCTTGCCATCGGTTTTCCTGGGATCATGTGGAAAAGACAAAATGCCTTTCTTGTTTGCAGTTACGACGGTCGCCGTGATGTTGAGATCTTTCCACATCACCTTGCCCTTGCCTTTGCCTTCGGTCTGGAGGACTTTGCCATCTGGTTCGGTGACTACCACCACCAGCGCCGATTTCTCTCCCGGCGCGATCCCCGGGCCTTTGGGTAAGGTCGCCGCGATCGAGGCAACCGGTGTCCTGGCCAGATAAACTTTCATTCCCATCTTGACTTTCAGGGATGTGCATCCGCTTAACGCGAGAAGGAAACCCGTCACCAGGCAGGTCGCGAACATTCCTGAATTTGGTAAAGAAGTCCGTGCCCCGGACTTGTTCATAGTGGCCTCCGTCACAATCTTTTCGCGCCCGATGCTTTGAACGATCGAACTCGAAATCAACCAGCATGTTCTTCGTTTGGCCTGGCATTCGCAAGTAAAGGTTTGTGAAAGATTGTCAGGTTGTTTGTTACAGACAGGCTGATGAATCACCAGGGACGCGAAAAAGGAAATCCCGGTAGGTGATTCTCAGGATTTCCCCAGGGGATACTTCGTGTCCTTCGTGGTTATAGAAAATTCGGAGGCTAGCCCGAAGCCGAGAGCTTTGATCCCAGAGCTTGGGATTTCAAAACCAATCGCTGCGATAAGCGATCCACCAGCTGGCATACACGGCGGGAATGGTTGCCCCGAGTGCCCACCAAAGCGGCAAAGTAAAATCAGCAATCAAGCCCAGGAGGGTGAAGCTGATCCAGAACACCTTCTTCTCCATACCTTCATTTTAGACCTTTGTCTGGCGTTCCCGGCTTTTCTTTCCCGCGCCAAACATATACAAAGGTGCAATGAGTAGCACTGTACGAGCGGTGTCCGAGTGTGTGCAGGGTCGAGTTGCCGGCGACGGCGAAGTCTTATTGAGTGGGATGGCGAGCATAAGGTCTGCTGTTTCGGGCGATCTGGTATTTGTCGAAGATGAAAAGAATTTGGCTCTGGCACTGGAATCAAGAGCTTCCGCAGTGATCGTCGGAGAATTTGCTGGTGAGAAGACATATGGCAAGCCAGTGATCGTTACCACGCAGCCGAAACTGGCTTTCGCCCGGGCAGCAAAACTCCTTCATCCGGCGAGGGCCCATCAGAGTGGCGCTCACGCCACTGCGGTTGTGCATTCCTCGGTGCGGCCGGGAGCGAATGTTGTCATCGAAGCCCGGGTCGTCATTGCTGAAGGTGTTCTGATTGGCCAGGGCACGTGGATTGGAGCGGGCAGCGTGATCGGGGCGGGCGTAAGTCTTGGACAGAATTGCCGGGTCTATCCCAACGTAACCATTTATTCGGGCACCCGCCTGGGCGACCGCGCGGTCATCCACGCCGGTGCCGTGTTAGGCAGCGATGGTTTCGGATATGTGCAGGACAAAACCACCGGCCGTCGCGAACAGTTTCCACAAATCGGCCGCCTGGAAATCGGTGATGACGTCGAGATCGGCGCGAACTCGACCATCGACCGCGGCGCTTTGGAAGTCACACGTATCGGGCGCGGCGCAAAAATCGACAACCTGGTCCACATCGGACACAACTGCCAAATTGGCGAGGATGTCGTCATCGCTGCCCAAACCGGGCTTTCCGGCAGCATCGTAATCGAAAAAAATGTCGTACTGGGAGGACAGGTAGGCATCGGCGAACACGCCCGCATCGAAGAAGGTGTGATGCTCGGCGGACAAGGCGGCGTTCTCCCCAACAAAGTCTTGCGCGGCAAAGGTGTTGCATTTTGGGGAACGCCGGCACAGCCGGTACGTGAGTATTTGAAGCAGTTGGCAGTCTTGGCGAAGCTGGCGAAAAGAAAATAGCTGCTAGCCTGCGCTTTAGGCTTTGTGCTCTTGCTAGGTCTTAGGCTTTGGGGATTAGTCTTGAGCTTTGGGTCTACACCTTGGCGAAAAGTTGCGGTTCGGGTGGAGCAGCCGCTTTAGCGCTACGTTAAGATTGCTGTTTTGAAAACGCGCCTCGGCCCTGAATGCACCGGCACGAGTCTCGAAAGATTGAGGGCCAAAGCATAAGGCCCAGAGCCCAGAGCCCAGAGCCTAGAAGCTATCATGCCCCTCATCGTCATCGGCGGACACTCTCGCAACGTCGGCAAAACCAGCGTCGTCGCCGGCCTCATCGCGGCTCTTCCTGAATACCACTGGACCGCCATGAAGATCACGCAATACGGACACGGCGTTTGCTCTTTGAACGGCAAGTCCTGCCACTGCGCCACCGACGATCACACTTGGGCAATTTCCGAAGAAAAAGATCGCTGCGGAGAATCCGACACCTCGCGATTTCTCATCGCAGGCGCGGTACGCGTGTGGTGGGTGCGGACCGAGCAGGGAAGACTGGCTGAAGCCATGCCCACGATCCGTCGCCGTCTCGCGGACTCAAGAAACGTGATCGTTGAATCGAACAGTATTCTGAAATTCGTCCGTCCCGATCTTTATCTGACAGTTCTAGATCCGGCAAACGCCGATTTCAAGAAGTCCGCCCAGGAATTTCTCGATCGAGCGGATGCTGTCATCCTGCACCAGCCGCGGAATGCAGAATCCGGCGAAAAGCCCGCCTGGCAGGCAGTTTCGCTCAAGCCGGTGGCTGGACGCCCAACCTTTCCGGTCCATCCGCCCAAATATCTGAGCCCGGAAATCATCGAGTTCGTCAGGGAAAAGCTGACAACCCGCTCCATCACTGCCGGAGTTTGAGTCGCAGCGCATCCAGCCGAACCTGCGCATCATTCAGGCCGGGGGCTAGCTGCAAAGCCCTTTCATACGCACGTACCGCCGCTGGCAAATCCCCCTTGTCTTCCAGCGTGCGTCCCAACCAAAAGAAAGCTACAGGAGTAGGTGCGATTTGCGCGGCGCGGGAGAAATCTGCGAAAGCCGCATCGAGATTGTGTTCCTGATACTCGAGTGAACCTCGTCCCAGATAACTGTTCTGCTCATCGGGATTGGCATCAATCGCTGCCGTGAATTCTGCAATCGCCGCCGCTGCCTGATTTTTCTGCGTCAGCAAAACCCCAAGATTGTTGTGGGTCTGAGCGGTCTCCGACGGATCGGCAGCGTAGGTGAGCGCCAGTTGATACTCACGCATCGCCGCATCCAGTTGGTTTTCGCGATGTAACACAGTCGCCAGATTGTAATGAGCGGTGGCAAGCTGCGGCACCAATCGGACGGCCACTTCAAAGTGCGGTAACGCCATATCCGGACGGCCCGCATCCATAAGCGCTGCCCCAAGATTGTCTTCGGCGACGCCGTTTCCAGTGGTGACTTGTAGCGCATGGGAGAAAAGCGTGAGGCTGTTGCGCCAGTAGCCAATCTGAATGTATGAGGCTGTGGCGTATCCGGAAAGAATCGCCAGCGTGATTACGACAGCGGTAACAAATGACAGCCTGATCCGAGAAAAAACCTCCGACGCCAGCCAGACTACCATGACAAATAATCCGATGAACGGAATGTAAGCATAACGGTCGGCCATCGCCTGGCGGCCTACCTGCACAATTCCGATCACTGGGACCATGGTGCCGAGATACCAAAGCCAGCCCACCAGCAGATATCGTTTCTTCCCGAAACGCAACATCAGCGCAGTGATCGCCAACAATACAACTGCTGCCAGCAGAAACTTCCACCACCCCAGAGCGTTTTCTGGATGAGGATAGAACACTGCCAGATGCGCCGGCCAAATCCCTTTACCGATGTAAGCGAGGTAGGAGTAGATGGCGTTCGTAATTCGATATCTCAACGGCAATGCAGCCGCAATCCCGAGCGCGCCACCGCTGTGCTGGGCATAGACCGTAACCAGTGCGCTCCCGATCGACATCACAAACAGCGGAATCTTCTCGGCGAAAAGTTTTAAAATTGAAGTCCCTGACTCGCCTAGCCGCTGTAGCGGCCAGTAGTCGAGCAACAACAAAACGAACGGCAGCGTAATCACCATGGGCTTCGCCATCAGCCCCAAAGCAAACAGCAAGACCACACTCAGATATCTTCCCCCGCCCGGCTTCCGTACGTACCATCCATAAGCCCACAGTGTGAGGAAAAAAAACAGCGTGCACAGCAGCGATTTCCTCTCGGCCACCCATGCCACCGATTCCACATTCAAGGGATGGGCCGCAAACAGCGCAGCCACCACCGCGCTGCGCAATGCATAGCCGGTCGCACGGCTGAGAAAAAGGAAGAGCAATAAGACATTAATGGCATGAAGTAGAACGCTGACCGCATGGTGTCCCGCGGGATTCAATCCAAAGAATTGAACATCCGCCATATGCGAAATCCACGTCAGCGGATGCCAGTTAGCTTCCACGGTCGCCGTGAAAGCCCAACGAATATTGCTCCACAAGAGCCCTTGTCGAACATGAGCATTCGCCGTTACGTACGCGGGATCGTCGTAATTGACGAAACCATTGCGCAGCGTCGGAGAATAAAGAGCCAGCGTTCCCAGCCCTAACAATAGCGCGAGCAGAAGAGTTGTTTTGCGTGACGGCGGTACGGACTGGAGAGGCGAGTTCAACTCCTAGAATTTTATACGTTGAAGTGCCTTGGTTTTCGCCGAACCCTCCCGGAGTAACGCATTGAACACTGCACACTCCTAAAACCGGGCGTCTCAAAAGGGTGCCCGTTCAAGCTTCGCTTGGGCGGGGCTTTTTTCGAGGAAAGTTATCCAGGCCAAACGACAACCCGCAACAAGCGAAACTCGTACGAGGCACCCTCGAGAGCATCAGTTTGTTATCCTTGCCCAGTGCGAAAGATTCACAAGAGCGCGTGGCTTTTGGTCCTGCTCTCCGCCGCTTTGCAAATCGCGATTTTTCCGTTACCTAATTTTTACATATTGGGATGGGTGGCATTAACCCCGCTGCTGCTGGCCCTCCTGCGCTCCCGCGAGCCGGATACTTTACAGTTGCGCGAAGGCATTAAGCTGCTGCCGGCACGTCCCTTGCAAGCTTTCTTTCTGGCTTATGTATGCGGATTTTTGTGGTACGCCGGCACCTGCTACTGGATTTTCAACACCATGCGCCAATACGGCGGCGTGAACACTCCTGCTGCACTGGGTCTGCTCACTCTCTTTTGTCTATACCTCGCGATTTATCACGGGGTCTTCGGACTCATCATCGGCTTGCTGGCTGAGCGCGCGCTGAGCCGCGGAGCACTGGTGCTGGCTCCCATCATCTGGGTTGCTGTGGAACTGGCCCGCACCCGCATCACTGGTTTCCCCTGGGACTTGCTCGGCACAACTCAGGTGGACAATATTCCACTGGCTCGCCTTGCAACTTTCACCGGAGTGTACGGCTTGTCGTTCGAAATCATGGTAGTGAACGTTGCGTTCGCGACCGCTTTTCTGGTGCGGCGCGAAAAGCGTCAACTGCTGCTTGTCGTCGCATTGGCCGCTGCCGCAGTTTTGCAATCTGGCCAGTTGCTGCCCGCGCCCGCCGCGACCGCTGGCCACTCAGCCCTATTGGTGCAACCCAACATTCCCATTCTCGAAGGCTCTGAATGGACGAAAGACTACTTCGATGCCACGCTCAGTAGTCTTTCTTCAATCAGCCTCAAGCCTACAGGTGTTCACCCCGACTTCATCGCATGGCCGGAATCGCCTGCGCCGTTCTATGTGAGCGATCCATTCTTCCGCAATTCCGTCAGCAACATCGCGCGCGGGTCAAATACTTGGGTGATCGCCGGGAGTATCGGAACTCCCGTTGGCATGGCGCCGGGATCGGCCTCGCAATACTACAATTCCGGCGCACTGGTAACGCCTGCGGGAGAGTGGGTCTCGCGCTACGACAAGATTCATCTCGTCCCCTTCGGCGAATACGTTCCTTTTCGCCGCTTGTTTTTCTTTGCCGCGGGACTCACCAAAGAGGTTGGCGATTTTTCCCGCGGCACCTCGCGCGCCGCACTCGATGCCGGAGACGAAAAGCTTGGAGTCTTCATCTGCTACGAATCCATTTTCCCCGATGAAATCCGGCAACTCTCGGCCAATGGGGCTCAGGTGTTTGTGAACATTTCCAATGACGGATGGTACGGCGACAGCGGCGCCTACGCCCAGCACTTGAAGCAAGCCCGTATGCGCGCCGTGGAAAATGCCCGGTGGCTACTGCGCGACACCAACACTGGAGTCACCGCTTCGATCGATCCTTACGGAAGAGTGGTGGCAACCGTGCCGCGCAAAATGCGGACCGCGTTGCTGGCGCCCTACGCGTTATCGAAGGTGACCACCTTCTACACGCGGCACGGCGACTGGTTCGCCTACCTGTGTGCGATAATTTCTCTAGTGGCGCTTCTCGCGCGCTTCTTATTCCGTACCAAGGTAGAACAAATCTCATGAACCAAGAGCTCGAGCAAGAGTACGCAGGCCTGAAGGGCAAAGTCCAAGAGCTCCGGGAGTATCTTTGACGCCGGCACCGTGCGTCCCCAATTAGTCGAGGTTGAAAAACAGGCTGCCGATCCGAATCTTTGGAACGATCCAAAAAAATCCCAGCAAGTCATGCGCGAGAAAAAGCGCCTCGAAGACATGTTGTCGAACGAGGCCGAACTGACTCGCCGCAGCGACGATATTTCCGCCTATTTCGATTTATCGCGCGAAGGCGAAAACGTCGACGCCGACATTCGCCGAGAACTCGACGCTCTGCGCCAATTCGTCGATCGCCTGGAAACCGAGAGTCTGCTTTCCGGCAAACACGACGCGCTCAACGCAATCGTGACGATTCATCCCGGTGCCGGCGGTACCGAATCACAGGACTGGGCGGACATGTTGTTGCGCATGTATTTGCGATGGGCCGAGCGCCAGGGTTTCGAAACCGCCATCTACGAATTCCAGGCAGGTGAAGAAGCAGGATTGAAATCCGTAACTTTCGGAGTCAACGGACAATACGCTTTCGGACTGCTCACGAGTGAAATCGGCGTGCATCGATTGGTGCGTATTTCGCCGTTCGACCAAGCCAAGCGCCGCCACACGTCCTTTGCCAGCGTGTATGTTTCGCCGGAGATTGACGACAGCATTGAAGTCATCATCAAGCCGGAAGATTTGCGTATCGATACCTACCGATCCAGTGGCAAAGGTGGTCAGCACGTCAATACCACGGACTCGGCTGTGCGCATCACGCACATCCCTACGGGCATCGTCGCCGGCTGCCAGAATGAACGCTCTCAGCACAAAAATAAAGATCGAGCCATGAGCATGCTGCGTTCGAAACTCTACGAGCATGAGCTGGAAAAAAAACGTGAGATTACCAGAAAGATCGAAGACTCCAAGCTAGACATCGACTTCGGCTCGCAGATTCGATCATACGTTCTGCAACCTTATCGCCTGATTAAAGACCATCGCACAAAGATGGAAGTCGGCGATGTCGATAAAGTAATCGATGGCGATTTGCAGCCATTTATTGGCGCATACTTGCGTATGCGGCGCAGCGAAAAGCAGGCAAGCTAGACCCACGTGAGATAAACGCCTCGTCCGTCCAGCCGGCGCGAAGCGGGGCTGTTCTTCCCAATGCCGAGGCCGGCATGCGATGGAACATCTGGCATAAGTTGAAAAATGACAAAGAAAACCAAGCCGACTCTTAAGCTCACCCGCCGCTTCGAGCAAGCCCTGGTCTTTGCCACCCGCAAACACGCCAGCCATTTCCGCAAAGGCACCGGCACCCCCTACGTTTCACATTTATTAAGCGCGGCCGCCCTTGTACTCGAGGCTGCAGGCAACGAAGACCTTGCCATCGCTGCACTCCTGCACGACGTTGTGGAAGACTGCGGTGGCGCCCCCATGCTGAAACAAGTCCGACGGCGGTTCGGGAAGCGCATTGCCGATGTGGTCGAGGCCTGTTCTGATATCGACGTCACTCCCAAGCCGCCCTGGCGCGAACGCAAGGAACAATACATCCAGCATCTGCGGACCGCCGATGCCGGCACTCGTCTGGTCTCGGTCGCGGACAAGCTCCACAATGCCCGCAGCATCCTCGCCGACTATCGTGAAATAGGGGAACCGATCTGGCAACGTTTTCAAGGGAAACGCGAGGGTACGCTCTGGTACTATCGGGCCTTAGTCAACGAATTTCAACGCAAGTATCGAAACCGGCTGGTCGATGAACTGGAAAGAGTGGTCGTAGAGTTAGAAAATGTGGTGGAGAGGTCTTCTCGACCGCCACTGCGTCGAAGCAAGTTGAGGTCGTAAAGATTATGCCGCGCATGCTCGAACTCATCCGCGCCTCGGCCGTGCCCGCCAACCTGATGCAGTCTGCCGCGAAGGGCGCTCTCTCGATTCCTCCCCAGGAGATGATTGAGATCCTGGTGCATCTGGCCACCCAAAATAAGGTTTTCGGTGAACAAGCGGGCCTGACGCTGGCGGCTTGGGATGAGACTTCATCCCTGGCGGCTGCTTCCAATCCCACGACATCCAAAGAAGTGCTGGATTATCTGATCGATTTGCAGAATCTGAGGCCGCTCTTGCTTCCCGCGTTGCTCGAAAATCCGGCCATCACGGAAGCAACTTTGGTAACTTTGGCCGGCGCCATTCCCCGGGATACGGTCGATATTTTTCTCAAAAGCAAGCGAATCAATAGCTCGCAGGAAATTATGCGTGCTCTTGCCGCCAATCGTAATTTCACCGGCATTCAATCGGCATTGATCGAAGACTGGCTGGCGGAACTGATTTCATCCTCAACCCCGCCGGCCAAAGCGGAGACCGCAATTGAGACTTCGCCCAGTGAAGCACCGGCCGAGGTTCCTGACGACGACGGCGAACCTGAGGTGCCCGAAGAAGAAATCACCAAATATTTGACCGAGCATGCCACCGAAATCGCTGCTGAGGCGGACAAACCTTTCAATCCGATCGGCGGAATTCACGAAGAAGCCACTTCTGGCGAAGCCCTTCCCGAGCCCGCGGCCGTCGAAGCTCCAGCTCCGGAATTCAAAAGGCCCTCTCTCAAGAAATCGATTTTGACCGCGGACGAAAAACGCGGCAGCGCGTTGCAGAAAATTGCCAAGCTGGATATCACCGGACGAATTCAGTTGGCAATGAAGGGGACCAAAGAAGAACGCGCTCTCCTGATCCGTGATGGGACCAAGATTGTGGCGCTGGCAGTGCTCGAGTCTCCAAAGATTGGCGATAGCGAAGTTGAAAAGTTTGCCGGCCAGAAAAATGTTCTTGAGGCCGTCCTGCGGGCCATTCCCATGAAGCGCCGTTTCATGAAGCAGTACGGGGTGGTGCGGAATCTGGTTTCCAATCCGCGCACTCCCATCGATGTTTCTCTCGGGCTGGTGAAACATCTGATGGTGAACGATCTAAAGCACCTATCGGGCAACAAGGACGTTTCTGACACCATCCGCAAAATTGCCACAAAAATGTTCCGCCAGAAATTGGACACCTCGAAGAAAAACACGGACTAGAATTAATATCCCGATGTCCACACTATCCAAACCCGATCCGATTTTCGATTTGCTGCAACGTGCAAAGACCATCGCCGTTGTTGGGCTCTCCGATAGCCCGTTGCGCCCAAGCCACGGCGTCTCTGCCTATATGCAGACCCACGGCTATCGCATTGTTCCGGTGAATCCCAGAATCCAGGTTTCATTGGGCGAACAGTCTTACGCCTCGTTGCTCGATGTTCCGGTGAAGATTGACATTGTAAACATCTTCCGGCGTCCAGAATTTGTCGAAGCGATTGTCGATCAGGCAATCCAGCTAAAGGTCCCGGCCATTTGGATGCAGGAAGAAGTCGTCCACGAAAAGGCCGCGGAAAAGGCCCGCAAGAACGGGATTTTCGTCATCATGGACAGTTGTATTTTGCAGGAGCATCGTGCGCGCTTTCACTAATTTCTCTCAGTGAATCGCGACGTAAAGATTCACATCCAGGTCTTGCGGATCGGACCCTTGACTCACATAAAGATCGAAATCCCCGCTGTAAGTTCGCGGCAGATCAGATTTCCAGACTTCTTGCCACGCAGCGATTAGCGCGTCCGGCTGCTTTCCGTTGGCTGGAATCACCGCATACTTGGCGGCCGGAACGATTTTTGATACCAGGCCCGAGGGCAGGGAAGCGGCATCACTTACTTCGCATCCGATGATCAGGGTATACGGCTTGGTGTGGTCGCTTTCGTAGTCGATATAAACTGAATGGATGTTTTCAGATCTTTTATTCGGGACTTTCGTTGCAATGCCTTCCGCATAAAACCGCTGCCACAGCGCACCTATTTCCTGAGGCCGGTCGTTGGAGGCGCGCAACGAAATTCCCGCCACCGTGAACGCCGCAAGCGAGATAGTCTTGTGATTCATCCTGGTCATGCCGAAGCGCGCAGCATAATTACTGTCGCATCGTCGCACAGGCCCACTTCATTGGTGAAGGAGCGCACATCTTCCAGGACGCTCTCAGGCGACGAACCCGGCTGCAGGAAGTGGCTTTCCAGGCGGGCATAGCCGTATTCTTCGTCGCTCGAATTAGCGGCCTCGGTGATTCCGTCGCTATAGAATACCAATCGTGAACCCGCGCTCAAGGCAATCTCGATCTCGGAATAGCCGTCGAAACCAAGACCCAATGGGATTCCTCTCTCCGAATTCAGAAAACGCGTGCCGTCACTTTCCAATAGCAGCGGCCGCAAGTGGCCGGCGCTGGAATAGGTCAACGTGCGCTTAATCGGATCTAGCACCGCATAGAGCATGGTGACAAATTTTCCGCTGGGAAAATCATCAACCAGCAGCCGGTTCAAACGCGCCAACACTTCTCCTGGACCGTTGGCAGTTTCCGCTAGAGAACGAAGCATGCCCCGGGTCGCGGACATCAGCAGCGCAGCGGCTGTGCCTTTCCCTGAAACATCGGCGAGCACCAGGCCCCAACGCCCGTGATCCAGTGGAATAAAGTCGTACCAATCGCCGCCTACGTCGCCGGCGGGGACGCACAGGCCTTTCACTGTGAAGCCCGGAATCGACGGACAACTTTTCGGCAACAACGCCTGCTGGATCGCGCGGGCCTCACGCCCCTCCTGGCTCATCTTCTCGCGCTCTTGCCGTTCGTGCTGGAAGAGCCGGGCATTTCGCACCGCTACCGCAAAGTGATCGCAGAGCGCCTGCAACAGTCTTCGTTGATCGGCCGGAAACGCGTCCAGTTCGCAATGCGAGGCCATGAACACTCCTACGAGGCTTCCCTCCACATGCAACGGAATCGCCAACTGGGACATCGTGGATTCATCACAAGCGATGTAGTATTCATCGACTCGCACGTCCGGGGCGTAGCGCGTTTTTCCCGAGGCGGCAACGTATCCCACCATGCCGTCCTTGCCAATTCTCAGGATATGGGCCGTGCAATCCAGGGTGCAGCCCTGCACTCCGGTCAGCACCATTTCTCCGCGCTTTTCCTCGTGGAGATAAATGCTGGCTTCCACAAACCCAAAAGTGTGCGCAACATCATTTACGATCTTGTCGATCAGTTGGTCCAGATCGAGAATGGACGCGATCTTCTGCGCCGCTTTCTGCAGCTTCAGCAGTTCGTCGACTTGTCCGATTTGCAACGCATGGGAGGCAATGGCAGTGCGGTCGGCAACTTCTGGGCTTAGAGCCATAACCAGCCTTCCTTCGGTGGGAGAATACTCTATCTCTCAGATGTTGTAGCTTCGGCTAAGATTCTTTTTTCGAGTTCGCTCGGGACGCCTGTGCCCGCCGCTTTTTGATCTCTTCCATGCGCTCGCGAATCCTCTTTTCCACACCCTCATTCGTTGGACGATAGTAAACTCGATCTCGCAAGTTGTCGGGCAGGCATTGCATGTCGGCAATCTTATTTTCCAGATCGTGCGCATACTGATAACCCTCGCCGTAGCCCAATCCCTTCATCAGTCCCGTGGGCGCGTTGCGCAAATGCAGCGGCACCGATTCGGCCGCGGTTCGCTCCACATCCTGCTGCACCGCGCCGTAGGCGGTGTACAGGGCGTTTGATTTTGGAGCCAGCGCCAGATAAACCACCGCCTGCGCCAGCGCTAGATTTCCTTCCGGCATGCCGATAAAATCCACGGCATCGCGCGCCGACATGCATAACGTCAGCGCATTGGGTTCGGCCAGCCCGATGTCTTCCACCGCCATCCGCACCACGCGTCGCGCAATGTACAACGGATCTTCGCCGGCCTCAAGCATGCGCCCCAGCCAATAAAGCGACGCATCAGGATCACTATTGCGCACCGATTTGTGCAGCGCCGAAATCAGGTTGTAATGTTCTTCGCCGGCTTTGTCGTAGCGCAAAATACGCTGTTGCACCGCGTCGAGAACCACCGCGTCGGTAATCTCGGATTCCTGCCCAGCGTTCGCCTTTGCAAGTCTGGCCGCGACTTCCAGCACGTTGTAGGCGCTACGCGCATCGCCGCTGGAGTAGGCGGCAATCTTCGCCAGCACCGCGTCGGAAGCTGTCAGCTTCAACGCGCCCAGTCCGCGCTCTTCATCCGCCAGCGCCCGCTTGCAGCAAGCGCGACAATCTGCTCTTCGGTCAGCGACTTGAGCACATAAACGCGGCTGCGGGACAAGCAGCGCCGAATTAATTTCGAACGACGGATTCTCCGTGGTCGCGCCGATCAGCCGGATATTGCCTTTTTCCACATGCGGCAGAAACGCGTCCTGCTGGGCCTTGTTGAAGCGATGAATTTCGTCGATGAACACAATCGTTCGCGTGCCGTATTGCTTGGCGCCGTTCAGCGTCCGCCATCACCTGCTTGATTTCCTTGATGCCGGCCAGCACCGCGGAAAACTCGATGAACTCCGCCTTGGTACATGCGGCGATGATCTCGCGCCAGCGTAGTCTTGCCCGTGCCCGGAGGCCCCCAGAAGATCAGCGATCCAGTGTCGTCGCTGCTCGATCTGCGTGCGCAGCGGTTTGCCCGGGCCGACCAGATGTTCCTGCCCCATGAATTCGTCAAGCGTTCGCGGACGCATGCGGTCAGCCAGCGGCCGGGTGCCGTCGCTGGGATTGCTGTTCTCCGGGATGGTTTGGAACAGGCCCATACAAGTCATTTCACCACAGAGGCACAGAGACACAGAGAAAATCAACAATCAAAAGGAGTGCTGTCCTGCTACCGTAAGCCCCGTGCCGTGGATTAGCTTTTCTGCTCTTGCCACTTCATACAGCACAATGCTCGCCGCCACTCCGGCATTCAGCGACTCCACGTTGGCGGAATGCGGGATCGCTACGGTTTCGTCGCATCTGCTGCCAGCAGCTCTCGCGGCAATCCGGCGCCTTCGCTGCCAATAAAAATCGCCAATGGTCCCGACAATATCGGCTTCCCCCAAGCGGCTTGCTCTTGTGCGACGACGTCGCCACCAGCCGCAATCCCTGCGATCGCATCTGCGGCAACGCTTCGTCCTAACTTCGCTCTTCGCAATCGGCAGCCGAAACACCGATCCAGCCGACGCTCGAATCACTTTGGAATTGAAAGTGCCCGGCCGTCCCTTCGCCCAGCAAGATGCCGCCCGCTCCAAAGGCTTCGGCTGATCGTAGAATCGTTCCCAAATTCCCCGGGTCCTGCACTCCAGCGATTACCAGCAACGGCCCGCTCGGCAGCTTTGTCCAGAACATCTTCGCAGCGAAAATTGTTTGCAATGCACCAAAGCCGCGACGCCCTGCGGAGTCTCGCTCGGGCACCGAACTATCGAACAATTTGTCCGGCAAGCAGCAGAGTTTCGACGTTCGCTGCCATCTGCGGCAGCAGGCGTCCGGATACATTCGATGCGGAATTTCGGAAAAAGATCGCCCGAAACCTTAATCCGCTGCGAACCGCTTCTTCAATAATCCGTATGCCCTCAATCGCACAATCGCCCTCGGCTGTGAGGACGCCGTCGGAAAACGCGCGCCGTAATTCCTTTACCAGCACATTGTGACGACCTTCAATGGGACGCAATCGGCTCCGGCCGCCTGTGTCGTTTTCTCGATCCTTCTTATATTGCGATTCTTCCACCAAGGAGTTGTCCGCCAATCTTCGATCTGTTGAGAATCATACTAGCTGCCCGACGGACCAGGATAACTGCTGGATTAATCGGGACAGATGGCTTATTCTGCCCAGAGTTTATTGGAGGTTCGCGATGAAGCGTTTCCTGATTGCCATCACTTTGTGTGTTGCCTTTTGCTCTGCCGCTCTGGCCCAGCAAACCGATCCCGACGCTCCCGCTTCGGCTGCGGACATCCAAACCTATCTCGAGACCATGCATTCCCACGACATGATGAAACAGATGATGCAAGCTATGTCCAAGCCCACGCATCAGATGGTGCATGAGCAGTATTTGAAGAGCAAAGACACGCTCCCCGCGGATTTCGAATCGCAGATGAATAAGATAACCGACGATACGCTGGCCGCTATGCCCATGGATGAAATGATGCAGGCCATGGTTCCGGTGTATCAGCGGCATCTCAGCAAGCGCAATGTCGATGATCTGATCGCATTTTATTCTTCACCTACTGGACAAAAAATGCTCAAGGAGATGCCAGGAATCATGGCGGAGGCCATGCAGATTGTGATGCCAATGATGACCAAGCAAATGGACGCTATGAAACAGCACATCGATGAACAGGTTTACGAGTTGACGAAGAAATCCGAAAAAACGCCAGGCCAGAACTAAACCACAACCCAGTAACCCGCGGGTTTTCGAACCTGGCCCCGGCTCCGCGTGGTTTCTCGGTTTCCACCGCCCCTCCGTGGTATGTTAGGTTCGCAATCAGACCCCGACGGGGAAGGATCCAGTGCACGCGGAAATCGTAAAAATCAGCAGCGAGAACCCGGAACCATCTCTTATCCGCTATGCCGCCGACCAGATTCGCGCCGGCGAAGTCATGGGCATGCCCACCGACACTTTTTATGGCTTGGCCGCCGACCCCTTTAATCTGCGCGCCGTCGATCGCGTTTATGAAATCAAATCGCGCTCCCGCCACAAACCCTTGTCGTTGCTGATTGAAAGTGTGGACCAGGCGGAGGAATTGTCTCAACCTTTGCCCGAGGAGTTCTACGCGCTCGCCCGCAAGTTCTGGCCCGGCCCGCTGACCATGATTGTCCGTGCCTCGTCACGCTTGCCTTTAAAGGTCACGGCCAACACCGGAAATGTCGCTCTGCGCGTTCCCAACTCGGCAATCCCGCGAGCCGTGGTTGAAGCGGCCAGAATTCCCATTACCGCAACTTCCGCCAACCTCAGCGGAGAATCTGAATGCACCACCGCCGAAGCGGTTCGGGAGCAACTCCAGGACCGCATTTCCATAATCGTGGACGGCGGCACTTCGCCCCGCGAAGTCGCTTCCACCATCGTCGATCTCACCGACGAAGAGGCCCGCTGGAAAATTCAGCGTGAAGGCGCCATTTCTGCGCAGGTGATTTCTGAGTTCTTTGCGCGAGGATGACTGCGCCAGCAACTGACCGGCGTTCGTCGCGCCACTGGGTTCGGCGCTGGCTACTGTTGGCGCTGCTCCTGCTGCTAGCCATCCTCATCAACATCAGTTCTCACATCGTCCGCGAATCCAGAAATCGCGATCTGCATCCCGCCGACGCTATCGTAGTTTTTGGCGCGGCCCAATACGACGGCCGGCCATCGCCTGTACTTCGGGCCCGTCTCGATCACGCTTTCGACCTCTTCCATCGTGGCTTGGCTCCGGTCGTCATCACCACGGGAGGTTTCGCCGCCGATCCCAGCTTCAGCGAAGGCGGAGTCGGCCACGACTACCTCATGCACCGCGGCATCTCCGAAGCCAATCTGATTGCCGAAACCACGGGTTCCGATACCGCACAATCCGCCCAGCGCGTCGCCGTGATCATGCGCGCCAACCATCTGCATACTTGCATTGCCGTCAGCGACGCCTATCACGTATTTCGCATCCGGAAACTGCTCGAACATGAAGGCATGCAAGTGCAAGCAGCGCCGCGCCCGGATTCCATCCCCCATTCCGCCTGGCAACGCGGACTCGCCCTGCTGCGAGAATCCGGAAGTTATTTGTTGTGGCGGCTGCATATCACCACTTGATCCCCCCAGTTTCCATGTCATCCTGAGTAACAGCTCTTCCAATAGATCTTGTCATTACGACGCAACAGCTCTTCCAATAGATATTGTCATTCCGAGGAGCTTAGCGATGAGGAATCTCGCGGCATGTAGCGTTCCGAACCCAGAGGTCGTTCCGGTCGCCCCGAGATTCAGCTGTGAATTTGGCCCTTCCATTGACTAGAGGCCTCCCCGCCCCTAACATTGCAGACCACACCCATGATCGGCGAAACCATCTCGCACTACCGTATTCTCGAAAAGTTAGGCGGAGGCGGCATGGGCGTCGTCTACAAAGCCGAAGACACCCGTCTCTTCCGTTTCGTCGCTCTTAAATTCCTGCCCGACGACGTCGCCAGCGATCCTCAATCCGTCGCGCGTTTCCGCCGCGAAGCTCAGGCGGCATCGGCATTGAACCATCCCAACATCTGCACCATCCATGACATCGGCGAAGAAAACGGACGCGCCTTCATCGCCATGGAATATTTGGAAGGCGTGACGCTAAAGCACCTGATCGCGAACCGGCCGATGGAACTCGAGACCTTGCTTGCGCTAAGCATCGAGGTAGCCGACGCCCTCGATGCTGCCCACGCCGAAGGCATCGTCCATCGCGACATCAAGCCGGCAAATATTTTCGTCACCAAACGCGGCCACTCGAAGGTTTTAGATTTTGGCCTCGCCAAAATGAAAACCGAAGGCCGCCCCGGCAGCAGCGCCCCCGTCGATGCCACTCAAACCGCCGTCATCGAAGCGCATCTCACCAGCCCCGGATCGGCCATGGGCACCGTCGCTTACATGTCTCCCGAGCAGGCGCGCGGAAAAGAATTAGATGCCCGCACCGATCTGTTTTCATTCGGCGCAGTTTTATACGAAATGTCGACCGGCACCCTCCCGTTTCGAGGCGATACCACTGCGGTCCTGTTCGAAGCCATCCTGCATAAGGCTCCGGTCGTGCCCGTTCGCCTGAACCCCGACCTTCCAGCTGAGATCGAACGCATCATCCACAAGGCTCTGGAAAAAGACCGTGAGCTGCGTTATCAACACGCCTCCGATATGGGCGCCGATCTCAAACGCCTCAAGCGCGAAATGGATTCAGGTCGAAGCGCGATCGCCAGTGCGGCGACCGAGGCGCCGACACCACAATCGGGATCTGTGATTGCTGCACAGCCAATATCCGCTGTCTCAGTGTCCAGTCAGAACCTCCCGGCATCGGCTGCTTCGGGATCAAGCGCAGTCGCGCTCCCGCCGGCGGCGCAGACTTCGAAACGTGGAATCTGGTACACACTCGCCGCCTTGGTGGTGATCGCCGCGGCGCTTGGGATTTTCCTGCATGGCAGAAAATCGCAATCCCTGACCGAAAAAGATTCCATCCTGCTCACCGATTTCGTGAACACCACCGGAGACGCGGTCTTCGATGGCACTCTGAATCAGGCCCTGGCCGTGCAACTCGAACAGTCTCCGTATCTGAATCTGGTTCCCGAGTCCCGCATTCGCGAGTCCCTGCAATTCATGGGACGCAAGCCGGACGAGCACATCACCAGCGACGTAGGCCGCGAAATCTGCCTGCGCGACGGCATCAAAGCCATGCTGACAGGATCGATCGCCAGCCTGGGCAATCACTATGCAATTACGCTGGTAGCCGTAAATGCGCAAACCGGAGACTCGCTTGCCCGCGAACAAGCCGAAGCCGACAGCAAAGAGCAAGTGTTGAAGACGCTCGATCAGTCAGCCACGAATCTGCGGAAAAAAATGGGAGAGTCGCTGGCCTCCGTCCAACAATTTGCCACGCCATTGGAGCAGGCCACCACATCTTCATTGGAAGCGCTGAAAGAATATAGCCAGGGCCACGCAGAACATCTGAAGACCGACGATTCCGCGGCCGTCCCATACCTGACGCGGGCGGTGCAGCTCGATCCCAATTTCGCGATGGCTCACGCGACTTTGGGTATCGCGTATTCCAACCTTACTCGGTTGCAACAGGCGAATGTGGAACTCAAGAAAGCCTACGAACTCCGCGACCGGGCCAGCCAGCATGAACAGTTTTATATCCAGGCCCACTATTACGATCAAGTCACACTCGATCTGGAGAAGGCCCTTGCGCTGTATGCGCAGTGGAGCCAGACCTATCCTCGCGATACCTCTCCGCTCGACAATCGCTCGCTCGCCTACGGGACTCTGGGCCAATTTCAGAAAGCCGTCGATGTTGCCAGTCAAGCCAAGCGAATCGATCCCCAGGACCCCTATGCCTATCAGAATCTTGCGCAAGCGTATCTGGCATTGAATCGCTTCGACGAAACCAAGAGCGTGTGCGAAGAGGCAGCGGCGAAAAAACTGGACGGGATCGGAATACATCTGGCCCTTATCGATGTCGCCTTAATCCGGGGGGACAAAGCCGCTTTTGACCACGAGATGTCTTGGTCGACGGGCACACCGTACGAAGGCTTTATGATTTTCTGGAAGGCGATGGGGGAAATGGCGCTCGGAAAGGTCAAGGCTTCTCACGCAAGTTTCGAGAAAGCAACGTCGAAGTCGATGAACGACGGCCTTCAGGACTTCGCCGCCGGCCTGTTGGCAAGTGAGGCGGTGCAGGATGCCGCGCTGGGATATCCCCAGGCAGATGCGCGGACAAAAGCCGCCAAGGCAATCGAGATGTCCAAAGACCTGAACGCGCGGTCTACGGCGTCTGTCGCTTTCGCACTCGCTGGGGACGAGGCCAAGTCCAAGACCATCATGGATGACTTGAATCACGAATTTCCCGACAACCGCTGGCTGCAATTGGTCTTCACTCCCATCTCTCAGGCTTACCAGCAGTTGCAACAGAACCATCCGGCCGAGGTGATCGCTACACTTGAAGCGCTGCGTCCCTATGAACTGGGGAACGGCGGTCCCAACGGCGTCGAATTTGATGTGAACTATCTTCGCGGCTTGGCTTACCTACGACTGCAGGATGGCGGAAAGGCCGCGCTGGAGTTTCAGAAGATTCTTGATCATCAGGGCGTCGCGGCCAATAATTTTGAATTCTACGTGGCCCACCTGGACCTGGGCCGGGCCTACGTGATCCAGGGCGACAAAGCCAAAGCCCGAACCGCCTACCAGGATTTCTTCGCCGCCTGGAAAGACGCCGACCCCGACGTCCCAATCCTCCTCCAGGCCAAATCCGAATACGCCAAACTCCAATAAGCCAACCCGCAAGAAATACTTTTTAAATCTGTCATCCTGAGCAGAATGAAGTCAATGGCGTTGCGCTTGACTTCATGGAGTCGAAGGACCCCTACACCCTGCACACTCGCGTGATCTTGGGAATTTGACTCCCTATTACCTCACCAGCGCGGAACTCCCGGAAAAGCTCCGATTTTGGGCCGAGCAGGCGCTTCATCTCTGCATTCAAAGCCGTAATCCAGAGCACCCGGTTCATGACGCGAGGAAAATTGTCTCCCCCACCAATCCAGTTACGTTACCTCCGCGTACTACAAGAGTTACCCGGTGCAAAACGCACTCGGACGAATTCTAAGGAGGAC
>CAWCCU010000018.1:0-15184 GCA_963794195.1 uncultured Acidobacteriaceae bacterium | reverse complement strand
TTGAAACCGGGAGGCCCCGGCGACAACTTCGACGCTTTCGTCATGACCAATGACGCCACGAATTTTTCGGTCGGCGCAAACCTCATGCTCCTGCTCATGACCGTGCAGGAGGAAGAGTGGGATGATGTTGACCTCGTCATTCGCCAATTCCAGGGCATGACGCAAGCCGTCAAGTTCTCCCCGAAACCGGTTGTGGTCGCGGCTTTCGGTCTTACTCTCGGCGGCGGCACGGAGATCTCTCTGCATGCACCAGCCCGACAGCCTCATGCGGAACTGTATACGGGACTGGTCGAGATTGGTGTCGGCCTGTTGCCCGGCGGAGGCGGCTGCAAGGAAATGCTGCTGCGAGCCGTCGACAGCGCCGAATCAATTCGTCCCGGCGGACGCGGCGAGTCCGTCGAACTCATGGAAGCTATGAAAAGAGCCTTCGAGACCATCGCTACCGCAAAGGTCGCAACCTCCGCTCACGAAGCGCGCGGTCTCGGATTTCTTTCCAACTCCGACCGCATTACTATGAATCGCGAACGCGTCCTGACTGATGCCAAAGCGCGCGCCCTCGAACTCGTCCGTTCTGGATACGAGCCTCCGCAACCCCGCACCGACATTCCTGCCCCCGGCGAAAACATTCTGGCTGCCCTCAAGATGGGCGTCCATCTCATGCGCCAGGGCGACTACATCACCGAATACGAAGTAAAGCTCGCCACGAAAATCGCGGAGGTTCTCTGCGGCGGCAACATCACCTCCGGCACTCCGGTGAGCGAGCAATACATTTTGGATCTGGAGCGCGAAGGATTTAAATCGCTTTGCGGTGAGAAAAAAACGCAGGAGAGAATTCAATACACGCTGAAGACCGGGAAGACGCTGAGGAATTAAGTTTGGCGTAGAGGCCCTCATGAGGCTGAAACACATAGAATGCAGCCAAACTCCCCCGTTGGACTGTGCCCTTTGCTTACAGAACCGCGAGTTGCGTGACAGTCACCTCGTTCCAAAAGCTCTTTATCGCCTCGCAAGGGCGCTAAATCGTCCGAGCAAGCCAGATCCGGTTCTTCTGACATCTAGCGGTCGCAAGCAGACTTCGTTCCGGGCTAGCCAATATCTGCTGTGTGCGGATTGTGAAGCAACTTCCCGGACATGTTTCGAGTTGATTCTCGCCACTATCACACGCTCCACATCCCCGGATTTGCCTTTCAGTTGAGTCTCGGGGGCCAAATCGCCCTGGAGCCACTGAGGCTTGCATCGTTCGCTCGCGCATTCATCCACTATTCGTCTGCAAAGACGGAGATGCTGAGAAGCGATAGCGACAAAACATTTCGTTCCGCACACATATTTCAGGGTTCTTGAGTGCATGAGCAGTGACAGGTTTCCCCCCCTGAAACATCTCCTTACAATTACCTCGGTAACTTGAAGCTGCCCAGCGGTGTACCTACGATGGCATTATGAGTTACCAAGCTCTACTGTTCTGTCCCGATGAAAAGACCGCCCGCGTGGTCACACAAGTCCTGAGTGATCTGGAATTTAGCGTGGAAGCGTGCTCCGAGCCTTTTGCCGCCGTCAAAAAATTAATGGCGCAGCATTTCGATGCGATCGTAGTGGATTGCGACAACGAGCAGAACGCGACTCTTTTATTCAAGAGCGCGCGTAATTCCGGCTCCAATCAAAGTGCGCTTGCTGTGGCCGTCGTCGAAGGGCAATCGGGAGTTGCCAAGGCGTTTCGCATTGGCGCAAATCTTGTTCTGACCAAGCCGATTAATGTTGAACAGTCGAAGGGCACTTTGCGCGTGGCGCGCGGCTTGTTGCGAAAAGCGGATTCCAATAAACCAGCGTCCATTCCAGTTCCAGCCGCAATGACCCCACCGCCTGCCCGCCCTACACCGCAAGCGGCCGCCCCAGCATTTAAGCCTCTAAGCGCGAAAGTATTGACGCCGTCACTGCCCGGCAAACCGGCATTTGGCGGATTGGCCACGCAACGGGCATCGAGTGAAAACGCAATTTCCGAATCCACTTCGTCCGCTTTTGAACTCCAGCAGGATCCAACTCCCGCGCCGGAACCGACCGAGGCCGCGTTGTTGGAATCGATGTCCGATTCGATTGACAAGCAATCCTCCGGGGCTTCAAGTTCTTCGAAAGAATATCCGTGGCAACCAGTTTCCAAACCGCTTGCCGAACCCATGGCATCAGCGCTGAAGCGCGCTGCCGAGGCGGTTGGCAAATCGGAGTCTGCAAGTTTAACCAGGATGACGAACCCTCAGTCCAGTACTCACGACGCCGCGAAACTTCGGCCGGCCGCTTACGGCATGCCGTCGGCGCATGGTGCGGCGAGCGCACCTGCGCCCGCCAGGGAAATTGCGCGTCCTGAAGTTCCAACGATTGATTCGAAATCAGCTGCGAAACTCGCGCCCACAGAGATCGACGAAACCGAAGCAGTCGTTGCAGGTACGGGCACTGAAACCTCGGGAGAACCTCTTTTGTTTTCCGCGATGGACGGGAAGGAAAAAGCATCTGGAGGCAGCAAGAAGATTTTTGCGATCGCCGCCGCCGCCATGATTGTGATTGCCGGTGCTTACTACTATGTCTCCGAACATCCAGAAAGCGCTCCGGCATTTTTGCAGAAATATGTGAACAAGCCGGAGGCACCGGCGCCAGTCAAAACTCAGATACCGGTGCAGGCGCATACGAGTGCTCCAGCTCAACCGCCAATTCCCGCACCAACAATTGTTACTCCATCAAACCCGGCATCGGATTCAGAAATCGCCATCCCACAAGCAGAACCCACAGCAACTGTCGCGGTAGAGCCCCAGCCGGAGGCGAAGCCTTCGGCCGCTAAGACGACTACCGTGACGGCGAATACTAAGCCTGCGCTTCCCGCGACCGCGTCCATAGGCAAGGTTGTCAGTGTGGCCAAGCCGAAAGCAATTGCAAAGAGTCCCGCAGCCGATGCGGAAAACGTGCAGCCTCCTGCTCCCTCAGCATTCGGAGTCAGTTCGGGCACAGCCGACCAGGAGATTGCCGGCATCGCAAGCGGCGCCGGTGCGACCATGCCCAAGGTGGCCACGTCGGGCGCCATAAAGATTTCTCAAGGCGTCACCCAGGGACTCTTGATAAAAAAAGTTGACCCAAGTTATCCGCTGTCAGCCAAGCAAATGCACGTTCAGGGCACGGTACAACTCGAGGCAAATATCGGGAAAAATGGCAGCGTCACAAATGTGAAATCGCTCAGCGGCGATGCCAACCTCGCTCACGCCGCGATTGATGCCGTGAAGCAATGGAAGTACAAACCCTATACCTTGAATGGTGAACCCGTCGAAATCCAAACCCAGATCACGGTCAATTTCAAGCTTCCTTAACAAGCAGAGCGTAAACCACGAAGGGCACAAAGTAACATGAAGGAAACGCGTTGCGGAATTTCCTTTGTGTTCCTTTGTGCCCTTCGTGGTTTACGCTTTTCTTTCGTCCCAACCCAGGCGTTATAATGTAGGGATATCCACCCGCTGAAATTGTTCTCTGTGAGTGGTCGGGACGAATTATGGACTTCAAATTAGTCAGTAATTATGAGCCAAAGGGCGATCAGCCCACGGCGATTGCCTCCCTCAACAAGGGACTTTTTGATCGCGATCAACACCAGGTCCTACTCGGCGTGACCGGTTCGGGCAAGACTTTCACCATGGCGAAAGTCATCGAGCATGTGAATCGTCCCGCAATCGTGATGGCCCACAACAAGACTCTCGCCGCGCAGCTTTATCACGAATTCAAGAATTTTTTCCCGCATAATGCGGTGGAATATTTCGTTTCTTATTACGATTATTACCAGCCCGAAGCGTATGTTCCGTCTGCCGATCTGTATATTGAGAAAGAATCCACCATCAACGACGAACTGGATCGCCTGCGTCTGTCGGCGACCCGGTCGTTGTTCGAGCGGCGCGATTGCCTCATCGTTTCCTCGGTAAGCTGCATCTATGGCCTCGGTTCTCCGGAAGCGTATTACGGAATGATGCTGTTTCTGGAAAAAGGCCAGAAAATCAAGCGCGAAGACATCACTCGAAAACTTGTAGAAATTCTTTACGAGCGCACCGATGGCGATTTCCGGCGCGGTACGTTTCGCGTCCGCGGAGATGTAATCGAGGTGTTCCCTACCTATGACGACATGGCGTATCGGATCGAGCTATGGGGCGATGAGATCGAATCCCTTTCACAAATCGATCCCTTGTTCGGGACGGTAAAGCAAAAGTACGGACGCCTTCCCATTTATCCCAAAACTCACTATGTGATGAAGCCCGAGACACGGACCAAAGCTGTCGATTCCATCAAAGAAGAATTGAAGTGGTGGGAATCGGAACTGGAGAAGCAGGGGCATCTTGTTGAGTCGCAGCGAGTGCATCAGCGCACCATGTATGACCTGGAAATGATCAAGTCCGTTGGGTACTGCCACGGTATTGAAAACTATTCGCGGCACTTTACCGGACGCATGCCCGGAGAACCGCCACCAACATTGCTCGATTATTTCCCCCGCGACTATCTGATGTTTGTCGACGAATCGCATCAGACCGTGCCGCAGTTGCATGGCATGTATCACGGCGACCGTTCGCGTAAAGAAACGCTGGTCGAGTACGGATTTCGCTTGCCATCCGCGCTCGACAATCGTCCGTTAACCTTCGAAGAGTTCGAACATCGCATGGGGCAAATGATCTATGTCTCGGCAACACCCGGCCCTTATGAGCTCACGAAGTCGGCAGGCGTTGTCGTTGAGCAAATCATTCGGCCGACCGGACTTGTCGATCCACCGGTCGAAGTGCGTCCGGTGAAGGGACAGATCGACGACCTGCTGCACGAGATTCGCGATCGCGTTTCTCGAGGCGAGCGCGTACTTGTGACGACACTTACGAAACGCATGTCAGAAGATCTCGCCGAATATTACAGCGAAGTCGGCGTGAAGTGCCGCTATATGCACTCGGAAATCGAAACACTCGAGCGCGTGAAAATCCTTCGCGATTTGCGTAAAGGCGAGTTCGACGTATTGATCGGTATCAACCTTCTTCGTGAGGGTCTCGACTTGCCCGAAGTTTCGCTTGTAGCAATCCTCGATGCCGACAAAGAAGGCTTCCTGCGCTCGGCTGGAGCACTCATCCAAACCATCGGCCGTTGCGCCCGCAATCTCAACGGACGCGCCCTCCTCTACGCCGATCGCATGACCGACTCCATGAAAAAAGCCATGGGCGAAACCGACCGCCGCCGCGCCATTCAGGAGGCCTACAACGTGGCCAATGGAATCACGCCGGAATCGATTATTCGTCCACTCGATATGACGCTGGCGGGAATCGTCGCCGCCGACTACGCCGACCTCACCGCCGGAGAATCAGAAGGCATTCCTGAATTCCAGTCGCAAGCCGAATTGGACACTTACATCGGCAAACTCGAAAGCGATATGCGGGAATCCGCGAAGAGGTTTGAATTTGAGAAGGCGGCCAAGCTTAGGGATACGATTAAGGAGCTGCGCACGAAAGAGTTTTTGTTCGCTTAAACGTTCACCTTCGCTTGGGCGGGGATTTTTCACGGTGACCTGCGTATTCACCGCGCTCGCCGGTGAACTTCCCCCCTACCGTCGAAAAGCACGAGTTAGATTGGGCACCCGGCTAACGATCTCCCAGGTCAACGCTTCAGATAATCCCCGGCGACAGAATCTTGACGCCTCTTCAAGTAGGAAAAATAGTCAATGCAGGCAAAATAGATTTTCATCTTAGAAACACCAAGTCAGGACGATCGATGCGTCGATGACAAACCTCACCGGCGCCCTTCATTCGTCAGTCGTTAAAATCCGCCGGCATGGACTGCGTCCCAGAAACTTTGATCTTCGAATCCTAGTGCGAAGACTGACACTCCTGCCAGGTTATAAGAAACTGCCAGCGCCGACTTCAGTGGAATGCTGGTCGCATCTTCATACCATACCGTGTGATGGGATCCGCCCTCGCCTTGATAGGAAAAGAATGGGGATGACGCAGCCGTGTCCCATTGCGGAGTCGCGCCCGTGGCGGCGATCAGGGCGGGAATGTCTTTCCAGTGAATCTGCTTGCCGGTTCCGGCGGTGAGGTTCCAGTCGTAGCCGTACGCGGGAAGTCCCAAACTTATTTTGCTGGACGGCACTATCGTAGCAGTGAATTTGACGCAGGCTTCCACCCAGTCCAATCCGGCCACTGGGCCGGTTGGACCCCACGGACCGTGCTGATCGTAGGTCATCAACTGGAAAATATCGACAGCTTTTCCCAGGGCTTTGAAATCGAATGCGCCGGTCCAGGAATCGTAGGGATTGTCTTTCAATTCGGCTGGGATTGAAACCATGTTGAGATAGCCGCCGGCATGCATTCTTCGCGACACGGTTCGAACAAATGAACTGAAGGCGTCGCGATCTTCCCGCGGGATGGACTCAAAATCGATGTTTACACCTGAATAGCTTGAATCTTTTACCAGGCGCAACATGCCCGCAATGGCCCGGGCACGCGCCTTTGGCTCGGTGAGAACGAGATGAGCGATATGGGGACTGAAATCCGAGACTCCAAAATTTGAGATCGCGGCAAACGTAGGTATGCCTTTGGCATGCGCAACTTTGAGAGCATCCTTGGGCGCGTTGCCGGAGATGTTGCCATGGTCGTCAACGCCAAAAGTGTCCGTCGAGATTTGATTCAGGGATGAAGCAAACTTCACCAGTGCGGCGTACGACCCGCCCGACTCGTAATAAGCGAGGATTGTCTTTGGGGTTGGAGGAGCGTCAGCGCCATGAGCCTGAGAAACAGCGATCACCACTGCGAAGAAGATTGCGGAGATCGGGCGCATGGGGAGGGCCTTTCGGGATTCACTTCAAAATGCGAAGCCCCTTTGGTAAACCGTTCGATCGTATGCGGACGCGCTTGCTGGAGTCAAGAATGAGATATTTGCGACCAACGCGGACAGTGAGATTCCTCATGAGCTAAAGCGCAATCGGAGTGACAAGTTTTAAGAAGGGAGTGACAAGAATTCAGAAAATTGAACTAGCGGGCGGCGGCGGCTGACCGCGCTTTCATCGGATTATCCCGGTATTCCTTTGGATCGATTACCTTTAACTCTTTTTCCAACGACGAAAAACGTTGCAGAACTTCGTGCATGCGCAGCCCCATATTGTGAATGGTTTCAAGCTGCGAACGGGCCGAAGCGGAAAATGTTCCTGGCTCCAGCAGCATCAACTCAGAATTCCCCAGGACCGATGTCAGAGCATTATTCAGATTGTGGCGCATTTCCAGCATGTAGACACCGAGAGTTGCCTGGCGTTGCAGTAACGCGTTCTGTTCTTCCAGATCGCAGGAACGGGTTACGGCGTCGCAGCGTCGCAGAGTTTCGGAAGCGATTAGCATCAGTGCATCCAGCCAACCTTCTCGCTGGTGCAGCACCATGGCACGCGACTGAGCTTCACGTATCGATTGGGCGGAGTGTTGCGCTAGGCAAACGAATATGACCGGCTTGCCCGCCGTTTCAAGCGCCGAGAGCACTCGAACCAAAGCTGCGCCGGGTGCTGTTTCTACGACCGCCAAATCAAATTCGTCCGGATCCAGTCCCTGGCACAGATCACTGCTCATCGAAGTAAACGCGGGCACATTGCGCTCAACCTGCCAACGGCCGGTAATGGCGCGAGAGAATTCCGCGTCATCGGACACGATCAATACGGTGGGCTGATCCAAGTTCAGTATCTCCAGTCAAGATCGCACAACTATTTCGTCGAATCGCCGGAAGTTCCGTCGGCGTCTGCATCCCACGCCGGGGCACTGGACACTTCAAACTCAGGCGCGTCGGAAGTGCTTACCGCGAATCCACCACTCGCCGCTGCCGCTGCCGCCTTGGACGCTGCCGCTTTTGTGGCTGCCGGATTCTTCCTTGCTTGGATCAAAGCAGTGTCGACGGCAGTTCGCAGGTCAACCAGAATGCACAACGGTTGGCCGGAGGAATATTCAGCATGGAACATCACTTTCCAGGATTGGCAAATCATGCGCAGCCGGGCCACTGGCTCGTCCGCCGAGAATTGGGCCTTACGGCAATCCAGGGAATAAATTCCCAGTTCTTCCAGGGCCCGCAGACCATCCAGAATGACATTCAGGTCCTGATGCATCAGCCGAAAGAAAACCCGCCGCATGAGAAAACTGAAACGGGTGAAAGCGACCATCGCCGCCGGCTCGAAATAATCGGCACCTGCGGAAATTTTCAGCTTCCGGCCCTCTTCAAGAATGCGGCTGGTGAACAACTCTTTCAGATTCTTGCAGGCGTTCGCCCTTTTTATTAGTTCATCCAGCGAACTGAGCGATTCCGGCACGTGAACATCGAAAGTTCCTAGTACCGGATCCAGCATCTGGGCAACGTACTCCACATCCACATCGGAATCTTCCAGCCGCGATGGGGCGCAGTGAGAGAAAAACTGCACCAGCAGGAAATCAATTTTGTCGCGATCGGAATCGCTGAGTTTCGGTTTGCGAAGATGATGCTGCAACAAACCGCGCAAGGATTCATCATTGGTAACGGTTGTCGTCTGCAAGAACTGCCGCAACTGATGGACCTGGATGCGCTGGTCCATATCGAGAAACCATTGCCCGGCCTGCTCCACGGATTCCGCCGGAGGCGCATCGACGCCGGCTTCCAGGTCGGCGCAGGGTGGCAGTTCAATGACACATTCACGGGCGAGAGCGGAATAGATCGGATAAAGCAGGCGCGCGGCACGCCACTGTGTGCTCAGTTCGTGCAAGTCCGGTGTCGCACTCATAGCTTCACAATCCAGTTGGTGACCGGCTGCGTAAAGCGTGCAGCCACAGCTTTACGGTCGCCGTTATATTGCACCGCCACTACGCGTGCTTCTGCATCCAGCGTGCCGTCGGAATTTTGCAGTCGCAATATATCCGCGAATTCCAGAGGCAAGGTGGACGCAAATAGGACTTCACTCGCAGTCCCGAATTCGATCACCGTACTTTCGCTATACGTGTTGCTCTCGCTCGCAATGCGAGTCAAGCGAACGGGGATACGTACCGGCGTGGCATCGGGAAAAAATTTGGCAAGTTTACTGGTCGAGCTTTCACTCGACGAGCGGACGCGGGCTGTAGCCGCTTTAGGCACTGAACTCCTCAATTCCCGGGGGTCAACGCGGCGGGGTCCTCAAGTCTGCCGGTTAGCATGGCTTGAGGTACCCGACCGCATCGCTTAGGAATATTGCACGAGCGCGGCCAAAGTCGGGGTCAATCGGATGGCTTCTATGTTGCTGATTTATAGGGGATCGACGAGTCGGTAATCGGGTGACTGTCTGAGAACACAGTCTTGTTGTCTCACAATGAAACAGCGTCTCAGGAGACGACCTCGACCCGATATTTCTTGAATGCCCGCTCTCACAAGTTCTTGTCATCCTGAGCGGAGCGGATTTCGCGACAGCGAAGTCCTCGGAGCCGAAGGACCCCTGCGCTTATAACGTGCGCCGGGAATAGGGGTCCTTCGACTCCGCAAGTCCGCTCGTACCGAGCGAACTTACTGCGCTCAGGATGACAAGGGATTAAAGAGCACGATAATTCATCCACATACGATTACTGCAATGCCTGTGTCGGCGACGTCATCGATTCTCTCGGCCCTATGTTGTAGCGCTTCAACTTCCGATACAGTGTCGCGCGACTGATGCCGAGCATCTTGCCGGCCAGCACTTTGTCACCTTTCACCTGTTCGAAGACGCGTTCGATGGTGGCACGTTCGATGTCTTCCAGATCGTTGGTGGAAAGCCCGGGCGAAGCGACTCCAGATTCCATCATCGGCGAAGCCGAAGCAATGCTGGGAGGCAAGTCGCTGAGATCGATAATTCGCCGATCGCCCAATGCCACGGCACGCTCAATGCAGTTTTCCAGTTCGCGCACATTGCCCGGCCAATCGTATTGCAGCAGACACTTCATTGCCGCATTCGTGACTGACATCGATGCTCCCGCCGCATGGCGTTCGAGAAACCAATGCGCCAGCATGGGAACGTCAGAACGGCGTTCACGCAGCGAGGGCAAATGCACAGTGACCACGTTCAGCCGGAAATAAAGATCTTTGCGGAAAGTCCCGTTGCGATATTCAGCTTCCAGATCGCGGTTGGTCGCTGCAATCACCCGAACATCGACTTTCACTTTCTGATTGCTGCCCACCGGACGCACTTCTTTTTCCTGCAAGACGCGCAGCAGCTTGGCTTGCAGCTCCAGCGGCAACTCGCCGATTTCATCGAGGAAAATCGTCCCGCCGTTAGCGGAATAAAACAACCCCGGCTTGGATCGCAGCGCTCCGGTGAACGCGCCTTTTTCATATCCAAACAATTCGCTTTCGATCAACGTCGGCACCAGCGAACCGCAATCCACAGCAACAAAAGGACGATTCGCAAACGATCCTCGAAAGTGAATTGCCCGCGCCACCAGCTCTTTTCCAGTACCGCTCTCTCCCGCGATCAACACGGGCGTCCGCGTATCTTTAAGCCGTGAAATCATGCGCAGAACGTCCTGGATTTTCGCCGAAGTCCCGACAATCCCATGCAGTTCAGTTTCCGGAGTCGACACGTTCGCGCAAAAATTGGTTCTCTTCCACCAGCCGGATCTTGTCCGCCATGCGGCGCAGAAAAAGCCGCAATTCTTCCAATGGCGAAAACGGTTTGCTGATGTAGTCGTACGCGCCCAATTTCATTGCCTGTACGGCGGTCTCTACCGAGCCATGGCCAGTCATGACGGCAACCTCGGTGCGCGGCAATAATTTCTTCACCTTCTCCAGAAACTCCAGTCCGGACATGCTGGGCATCACCATGTCGGTGAGGATCACGTGGGCAGGGCTGCTCTTCGAGCAGCGCCAGCGCGGCCTCGCCGCTCTCCGCTTCCATGCAGACGAATCCGAGGGCCTCGCCAACCGTCATGCAAAGTCTGCGAATACTTTGCTCGTCGTCGACTACCAATAGTCTTATTCTTAGATCTTCCGTCACTGTGGTTTTCCTATGGTCTGTTCCACGACCGAAATAAATTGCGCCACTCGAAAAGGTTTTTCCACGCAGGGAGCGCCCGTCCGGCGAAGCGTGGCAACCGTGTCTTCATTGGCGATGTCGCCAGTTATAAAAACGATGCGCGACGCCAGTTCGGGCCGGTGTTGCGTCACCCACGCATGCACGTCGGTGCCGTCCACTCCGCCCGGAGTGCGCATATCCGAGACCACGCCTTGAAAGTCGCCAGTCTCGAGCAGCCGCAGTCCATCCACTCCAGACTCGCTGCACACCACTGAGTAGCCACTGCGTTCCAGCGCTGCGCGAACGTAGCTCATTACGGCCGGTTCATCTTCGATCAGCAATACCGGCAAGGGGGAGGGCTTGAGTGCGGATGTCGTCATGGTTGTGCTCCAGCTGCGGTCCCAACAGAGACCAGTTCGGGGGAGGCTGGGAAACGCACGACAAATGTCGCGCCCTCCGCACCTTCGTTGTTGTGGCAGAAGATCTCGCCACCATGCTCGTGCACAATGCCGTAGCAGATGCTGAGACCCAGGCCCGTCCCCTTACCCACTTCCTTGGTGGTAAAGAACGGGTCAAAAATGCGGTCCGGAGAGGTGACTCCGTGGCCGTTGTCGCGAAACGAAACTTCCACGAAGCCGCCTTGTTTCATGGTAGTGATGTCAATCCGGCCCGGCCGGCCGGCTTCGCGGACTGCGTCATATGCGTTGTTGACGATATTCAGAAAGACCTGCTGCAACTGATGGGAATCGCCGACTACGTAGGGCAACTCTTGCGCCAGATGTTCGCTGATTTCAACGCCTCGGCTGTGGAAGTCATAAGCCCGCAGTTCTAACGTACGCCGCAAGATGGTATTGACCTGTACTGGTTTACGCTGCGGAGGCATCTGCCGCGCAAAGCTCAACAAATTCTGGACGATCTGTTTGGTGCGTTGCGCCTCCTGCAAAATGACGCGAAGATCCTTGCGGGCGCTCTCCGGAACTTCGGGATTGTCCATCAGCAAATCGGCAAAGCCAAGAATGGCAGTCAGCGGATTATTAACTTCGTGCGCCACTCCGGAAACCAGTTGGCCGACCGCAGCCATTCTTTCCGCATGCATCAGTTTCGCCTGCAATGTAGCGGCTTCGGTGACGTCGCTCATCACCACCACGATGCTGGTGACATTCTGCTGCTCATCCCGCATGGGGCTCAGGTTTACCGAAAAATGTCCCACCCGCTTGTCGGCGCGGAGAACCTGCAGCTCCAGGTTGTCCACTTGATTCCCGGCCAGGATCGCGGCAAAAGCTTCGGCCAGGACCTCGCGTTTCGCAGGCGCAACCAGCGCTTCCAATGGCTGTCCAAGAATTTGCTTTTGCTCGTACCCCATGTCATACCAGCGCCGGTTGGCGTAGCTCACTAGGCCTGCAGTGTCCGAAACCAGAATTAAACTCTGAGTGTTGTTGAGGATCTTTCCCGAGAAATCCCGTTCACGCTGCAACTCGGTCTGGTAGGCCTTGAGGCCGCTAATATCCAGCATCAGGCCGCGATACTGCATGACTTTGCCTTGTCCGTCGCGCAGCACAAACGAATTGATCAGGACATGGACCAGCGAACCGTCTTTGCGCCGCAATGCCTCTTCGTGATTTCTTAACGATCCCTCCCGCTGAATGATTGCCAAAATTTCGGCGCGTCGTTCGGGCGAGACATAAAGTCTGGCGCCGAGATCGACCTGCAGGAGTTCTTCGCGGCTGTTGTATCCCAGAATCCGCACCAGTGCGTCATTGACTTCGATGAAACGCCCGTCAGGGGTGGAGAAGAAAAGTCCTTCCTGCACGTTGTCGAACAGTTCACGATAACGGCGCTCGGCCTCGCGCCGGTCAGTAATGTCTTTTAGAACGTGGACAGTTTGCAGCACTTCGCTGCTGGCGCCATGCACCCGCGAAGTGGAAATCCAAAACGTCCGCTCTAATACAGGATGCACGAATTCGTCTGTCCCTTCGCCCGCGCTTTTGCAAAAAGGACACGCACCAAGGGCCGCCTGGCTTCCCACCGCCAGCAGCGTGGACATGTTAAGACCGATCAATTCGTGCGGCGTGACCCCAATGAAATCCGCCAGCGATCGATTCACCCGCAGCACGTTTCCAAATTCATCGTGGGCCACAATGAAATCGGTAATAGCATCGAAGATCTCAATCCAGTGCCGGTTGGCCTGCTCCATCCGTGAGAAGAAATGAGCATTCTCCAGGGCCACCGAAGCGTGACCGGCGATCGCCTGCAACAGATGCTTGTCGTCGAGCGTGATCGCTTTCCGGCGATTGGCGAGGCAAAGCACGCCCACCAGCTCTCCTGACACCCCCAAAAGTCGCGCCACAGTGCAGTCCGCCCAACCCAAGGTTTCGGGCCATCTCCTGACCAAATAATTCTGGCGCCGTGGAAGAAACAATTGGCTCTGTATGCTTCGCCAGTGTCTGACTGACGGCGCGTTCGAAGCTGCGCAAGAGTGAAGGGTCTTGAACTATCTCCACCTCCCCTTGCAATACCACCGTCTCCAGGGCTGTCTCCCGTCGCACTGCCAGCGCGGCAGCGGACGCCCCCATCATCTCGGCCGCGCGGGTGGCAAAACTTTTGGCAAACTCCGGCACCCGCAGCAGCGCATTCAGCTCCAGCGCCATCCCCATCAGCGACTCGGCGCGGCGGCGATGCTGTTCGGAAATATCCAGATTGTGGGTCACTTCCAGCGCGATCGCCACTTGCGTCGCCAGCGCCTTGGCGCGACGCACGTCTTCCTGTGAAATCGATACCTGATCGAGGCGGTCGATTACTCCGAACATTCCCTAACACTTTTCCATCGGTACCCAGCAAAGGGACTGCCAGAAATTGCTTGACCCTATATTTCGCAACCATTTCCGCGGTCACGCCGGGGACTTCGGAGGGATGGTCCGTCCAGAACGCTTCTTTGTTCAGCAAGTGCGCGGCTGGCAACGCTCTCCGGGAAAGATCGAATCGGTGCGGGCGCTTTCACCCTGGCTGTATTTCCATCGAATGTGAAACGCGCCATCTTCCACAGGCCGACGAACGCGCGTCCGAAGCCCAGGAAGTCGCTGCCTCGCAGAACGAACTGCTGCATGAACTGATCCAGTTGGCCGATCGATCCCAGCTCGGACGAAATGCTAAGAATCTGGTGCAGTTCATGCGCCTGGGCGCGCGCTGTGGCATACAACTCGGCGTTGGCCATGGCGACCGCGCCGAAACTGGTGATCGCGGAAACCAGCGACTTCTCTTCGCCGCTGAAAGGCCCTTCCCGCCGCGGATAAACCAGCACCGCGCCTTCGGTCTGCGAGGTTCGGAAAGGAGAGGCAATCAATACCCCGGATGGCACCAGGCCGCTGAGGGTATGAGTTGCGGGATCCATTGCAACCGTGATCGCTTCTCCCGCAGCCAGCGCCCGATGCGAGGTCAGCGGCGAAATGCAACCCTTTGCGATCGTGGCGAGCCCGCACCGAAAGCTCAAATTCCGGCGACTCCGCAGCCACGCCGCTCAGCTCGAATGTGGCGCCCTTGCCGCAGCAAAACGCAAACCAGCGGAGTTCGTCAGCAGACAGACGCAGCCGGTCGGCCACTGCTTCCACCACCGACGAGCCGTCCGGTACGGAATGCAAGGCCTGGGCGACTTCGGCCAGGATTTCAGCGCGCCGATGCTCTTCGCGGGTTTTTGCGGAAGTCGGCTGGCTTCCAGCAGGCTGCCGAGTTGACCGGCAAGAATCGTTGCTTTGGCAGCCAGATCGTCGTTAAAGAAATCCGGATCTGACTGATGCAAAAACACTGCCGCTCCAATCACTACTTTCGAAACCACCAAAGGCGCCGCCATGATGGCCCTGGCCTGAAACTCGCCGGCCATGGTGTAGTGCGGTCGCATCCAACCGGTTCAGATAAACCGTCCTGCGTTTCTGGATGGCCTCAATCGCGACCGCACTGTCGCTGGTTCTTATGCGCGTGCCGCGAAAGCGGTCCGCCAAGTGGCCATCGGCTTCGGCACCCACCAGTTCGTCTTCGGAGGCAAATTCCCAAAGGTAAGCGCCGTCTACGCGAAAAAATTCACGGGTGGCCCGACAGAACACGTGGATCAGCGCGCCGGGAGCACTCCCTTGTGCGGCCACAGCGGAAAATTGCAGAAGTAATCTTTGGAAAGCGTCGTCAGCGTGGACGACT
>CAWCCU010000017.1:0-98125 GCA_963794195.1 uncultured Acidobacteriaceae bacterium | reverse complement strand
GTCGAAAGATCGCCTGCGCGTCATGCTTCGCCATGAACTCTCTCGTTACGACATTCCGAACGAAATCGTGCAGCAGACGTGGTGCTATCCTGCAGGACAAACTTCCGGCGCTCCCTGCCAGCGCCAGACCGCCGAGAATCTTGAGACCATGGGCAGCGCCTCGTATGACCACATCTTTTCGCCCCATGCAGTGGTCGATTTTCGTGCCATGTATCGCGACAATGCCAACAGTTTTCACTCTAATGAGGATTCCAATCCCATCCTGGTTTTTCAACATAATTTCTTTCGCGAGGGATATTTCAAGGGAAACTGAGACCATTGACCATGGAAGAAACGAGTTCAAGTTTGGAGTTGAGTCGGACAATACATTTCTGAATGAGAATTTGAGTTATGTGATTCCGAATAGGTTCATGGACCAATTCGACCCCCCGACGCCGCCGACTTTCGGATTTGTGGGCAATCGTCCCGACCTCGAGCAATCTGCATTCGTTCAGGACCTTGTCCGGCTGGGAAATTGGACGGTCAATGCCGGACTGCGTTGGGACCACTACCAACTCTTGCTAACCGGCAAGCGGTCGACCCGCGCGTTTCAATTTCGCGCAATTTTCCGTCTGCTGATCTATTAGTGCATTTTTCTTATGACCGGGTTTTTCAGACGCCGTCTTCTGAGAACATCCTGCTATCGAGTTCGCAAGCCATTGAGTCGCTCGCCCCTAGTTTCTTGCGATACCCGGTTGAACCTTCGGAAGGAAATTATTACGAAGCAGGTTTGACAAAAGTTTTTCGCCGAAGATTCCGGCTGGACACCAACATTTTTCGGCGGCTCGTATCCAACTACGCGGATGACGACCAGCTCGATAACACCACCATCAGTTTTCCGATTGCATTCCAAAAAGCCATTATTTATGGCGGGGAAGCGAAGCTCGATGTTCCCGACTGGCATCGCTTCTCGGGTTTCCTGAGCTATTCGTATACGGTCGGCCAGGCGTGGTTTCCGGTTACCGGTGGAATTTGCTTAGGGGATGACGCTGATGGCGTGACCCAACAGAACGTCCATTTTCCTGATTTTCAGGACCAGCGCCAGACGATTCGCGGACACATTCGCTATCAGTAACGCCGCGCTTTGGATTGCCGGTGGAATTCAATATGACACCGGCCTGCCCTTTGAATTCGATGGTGATCCAGTCGACGCCCTCGCCCAATACGGCCAGCAGGTTTTGGATCGGATTAATTTCGTTCGCTGCACCATTTCTCCGCCTTTCAGGTGAACGCTTCGGCGGGCGCGGAGCTTTACCGCTCGGACGCATGAATACGCGCTTTCAAATCACGGACAGAATCTAAACAACGTCCTGAACGTAATCGACTTTGGCGGCTTGTTTTCCGGTAACGCCATCGGGCCGCCTCGCAGTTACAGCATGCGTCTGACTACGAATTTCTAGATCAACCACCAAGGAACGCAAGGATCACCAAGAAAGGTCTTGGAATCCATCTGCTGGGCGATTGCGTACTTCAATTGCGATCGGGCCAGGTTTTCTTAGCTCGTCTTCGTGTTCTTTGCGGCCCTTCTTGCTTCCTTTGCGGTTAAAAGCTCGTGACCGTAAAGTTTGTCGAGCAGGGCCTGGATTGCCGCTTACCCACTACCGCAGTATCATGCAAACATATGAGCTTTGGGGACACAATTGTCATTTTCATTCTTGCGTTGCTTTTCTTCGGGCCGAAGAAGTTACCGGAATTGGCCCGGCAGATCGGGAAAGTATTGAACGAATTCAAACGCGCCTCCAATGAATTTCGACAGCAGATTGAGTCCGAGGTGTCGCAACTCGATGTCCAGGAGAGGAACAAGGCCATTATGACGCCGCTCGCGCCACCGGAAGGTTCAGTGATAGCGCATTCGCCAAGGGCCGAGTTAAGCGTCGGGCCGCAGCCAGTGATTGAGCCGGGTCCGGCGGCGATTCCGCATCCAACTTTGGAACCGGTTCAGGAAACTATCCTCGAACCAACCCACCAAGTTGCAGCCGAACCCGAGACCGCCAAGGCCCCCGATGCCTGAGAACACTTCGGAACAAGAGTCGGGCGAGACCTCGCGCTTCTCCCTGCCGGCCATGAGTTTTCTGGAACACCTTGAAGAGCTGCGCAAGCGGCTAATTAATTCCATTATTGCCATCGTGATCGGCTGCGGTGCGTGTTGGGGCTTTCACGAGCGAATCTTTAACGTGATGCAGCGCCCCATCGTCGAGGCCCTGCGCAATAATGGGCTGTCCGACAAATTGGTTTATCTGAATCCGATAGACCCATTCAATTTGTATTTGAAAATTGCGCTGCTGGCAGGAATATTTGTGGCCTCGCCGGTGGTGCTTTATCAAGTCTGGATGTTCATTTCGCCGGGACTTTATCGCAATGAAAAGAAGTACGTTTTTCCGTTCATGTTTTCAACCATCGCTCTGTTTATGGCCGGTGGTTATTTTGGATTCAGGGTTGTTTATCCGCAGGCACTCAAGTTCCTGATCAACTTCGGCAATCAGTTTCAGCCCATGATTACGATCAAGGAATACACGGATTTATTTCTCACCGTAATCCTCGGGCTGGGATTAATTTTCGAACTGCCCATTCTGATTTTTTTCCTGGCCCTCATGGGAGTCGTCAGCGCCGGGTGGATGTGGAAAAACCTGCGTTATGCAATTCTTGGAATCTTCGTGGTGGCCGGCGCAATCGCTCCCACCCCCGACATTACCAGCATGTGCATTTTTGCCGCGCCCATGGTCATACTTTATCTAGCCAGCATCGGGATCGCTTACATTGTTCATCCCACGCAGCGCAAGGCTCGCGAGGCGAAGAAGGAACAGAGGTGACGAAGTCACGCACGCATCTCGTGACCAAGTTTCTGGCGCTATCGCTGGGAACGTTGTCTATCGTTCTAACTGCTTGCGCACAGAAGTCCGGGGAATCGGATCAGCAATCTCGGTCGCCGAACGTTGCTACTTCCGCGGCCGCGCCTGTAGAAGCAACGGCACTACCCGACTCCGCTCCGCCTGCATTCAATTCTGCTCGAGCCATGCAGTACACGAAAGAGATCGTCGCGCTGGGGCCACGTCCCATCGGCAGCGCGAATCACAGAAAAGTCGAGGACTACATTCTCGCCCATCTCAAAGGCGATAGCGTCGAGTCCGATGCGTTCGACGTTACTCCATCCGAAGGAAAATTCCCGGTTCGCAACCTCATCGCAAAGTTTTCTGGAACCAAAGACGGCATCATCGTGATCGCCAGCCACTACGATACAAATTTTCCATTACGGGCTACTTCATTCATCGGCGCCAATGATGGCGCGTCTTCAAGCGCGCTACTGCTCGAAATTGCCAACCAGTTGCGCAGTCAGGCCAACGGAAAGCCCCGCGATGGCTACAGCATCTGGTTGCTTTGGGATGATGGCGAAGAATCCATGCGGCTGCCGTGGTTTGATCCGGAGAGTCTCTACGGGGTGCGCCACATCGCTCAGAAGTGGCAGGATGACGGCACTCTAAAGAAAATCAAGGCTTTTTTACTGGCCGACATGATCGGCGATGCCGACCTGAATATTGAACACGAACAGATTCCACGCCGTGGCTTGAAGACATGATCTATCAATCGGCGACTCGCCTGGGCTATCAATCTCATTTTTTCGGACGCGAAATTCCGGTCGACGATGACCATCTGCCTTTTGTGCAGCGCGGTGTTCCCAGCGCTGATTTGATCGATCTCGATTACGGCTATAACAACGTTTTCCATCACACCACGCAGGACACGATTGACAAGCTGAGTCCCAAGAGCCTGGAAATCGTCGGCAGCGTGATTCTGGAAACTGTTGGCACGCTTGATCAAAAAAAATAGCGGTGTTAATCGCCTGCGGGTAAGTCCTTTTCGGCTTCGCCGATCCAACGGATCGCCTACTCCCCAACCCCCACAATCACAAACGTCCCCCGCGGCGCTTCATGCGAACCGCTGTCGGGCTCGAGAGTCACCGCAAAAGTCTTGGCCTCCACGCCGACGGGCAGCGGCGGATTCACTACCGAGGCCCCACCACGATTGTCCGGCTTGAAGAGCCCGGCGGCGATTGGTGCGCCAGTCTTCGGAATCAACCAGAGTTCATAAATCTTCTCTGCCGGAAGCTGGGGAAGGTTGTTGGCCAGGAAGATCAAACGTCCTTTATTGCGTAGATAAAAAGTCTTCCCCTGAGGTTGTGGGGCATTCTTACCCGCGACCAGTGTGACTTGCTGCGAATCCGCAGCAGTAAATGTCTCGACGACATCCTGCGCGTGCTGAAGCTCTACCTTCTGATCGTTAAACAGGGAATTCAGTGTTGCCACGCTGTTCTTGAGCTCGCTGTTCTGATGCAGAAGTAAAACAACCATCAACGCCGCCGCTGCCGCCGCAAACCACGGAACCAGATTCCAGAATCCTCGGCGAACGGGGGAATTAATATTTCGCGGCTCACGTGCGACTGCATCCAAAAGTCGTTGCTTAGCATGTCGCGGAGGAGCAGACCCCGCAGTGGACATCGCCAGCAATGCCATATCTCCACGCAACAATTCCAGTTCACGGCGGCAGTCGGCGCAGCTCAGCAGATGCGCTTGCAGAGCAGCGAGTTCGTCGCCTCGCAACGAACCCAGCGCGTGCAGCGCCAGATCGTCCGCGAATTGTTCGTGTACGCTCATGCGATTGCCTTGCGCAGCGCCAGCAGTCCGGCACGAATCCGAGTCTTGATGGTGCCCAGCGGCTCTCCAGTTTTCGCCGCGATTTCCGTATGTGTTAGTCCTTCAAAGTAAGCCATCTCCAAAGCATTTCGCTGCGGAAGAGACATGGCGCCGAGTGCCCCGCGAACTTTTTCCATCGCCCGTCCGCGTTCAGCGTCTCCCGCCATATCCGGTTCGACGGAAACAATCACATCGTCGATATCGGTTTCCGGACGCCGTTTTCTTAACGAATCAATCGCCCGGTTACGAGTGATTACAGCCAGCCACGGCGCAAGATTTCCCCGGCTCGAATCGAACAGCCCGGGATTTCGCCACAGCTGCATAAAAATTTCCTGAAGCACATCTTCCGCGACGCCAGTGTCGCCCAGAACGCGCAAAGCCACGGAATACACGAGGGAGGAATAACGGTCGTACAGCACCGCCATCGCGCTCTCATCGCCGGAGCGAATCGCCATCACCAGCTTCACGTCCGGCGAAACTCCTTGTGACTCAATACTCGACAACGGCAGTCTCTTTCCTGTTTAGATTACGTTTAAGACACTGTAGCGGATTGCCTGTAGGACGTTGGTACTTTGGATTCAAGGGCTTCGGCGAAACCATACAACTCAATAAGTCCCCTGTATAGGCTCGCCTCTATAAGTTCGTCTCTATAAGTTCCCTGTCATCCTGAGCGCAGTCCGATGTTCACGAAGTGAATATCGGACGGAGTCGAAGGACCCCTACAATCTTTTCCGGTACTCGGGAGATCCACCGCCGCGCCCTTCAGTCGCGTCATCCGCCTTTGCGACCACCCCGGACTTCTGTCCGGGGCTAAGCTGGATCGCTCCTCCGGAGCTGGGTTTGCGGATGCTAAATTCCGCTTGCTCGCCCGTCGAGTGACCTTAACTATTCCCGATTGTTGACAGCCAACTGCCGTTCTCCCGCCGTCATCTGCTTCCACAGAACTTCCAGATCGCGGGTAATGCGTGCATTATTCGGATCCTCATGCGATGCCTTGGCAAACCAGCGATATGCCGTCGGCAAATCCCTGCCCACGCAGTGTCCAGTGGCGTACATAGTTCCGAGCACGCTTTGCGCCTTTGGATTCGCACGTTGCGCGGACTCCAGCAAACTCCTCTGCGCCAAACCACAGTTTTGCGGGACGCCACCACTTCCGTAAAGATATTTCTCGCCTTGCGCCTCAACCGGATCCTGCTCCGGCGCGGCAGCTTGACTAGGGATGGCGGCCACTCTGGCGTCCCGCGATGCTACAGCGCGAGGCGTCGGTACCGGCTTCTGAGCAGGAATTGGCTTCGCCGCCGGAGGCGCTGCGGCTTGCTCGGTTGAATTTCCAGAGCCTGCTGGAGTCGCGGTGCTCGCCTGATCGTCGGTCGGCGTGGGCTGCGTTTTCGCAGCATCAGTGCTGGGCGTGGAACCCGGCGGCAGATCGGATTCCTGTGGAGTACCGTGACCCGCTTGAACCGGTGCCTTCGAGGCAGCGCTCTCGGGAACCGATGGAGTTGCTGCTGGCGTCGCCGTTGTATCCGGCGGAGCCTCCTGCGGATTCGGCGTCGACGTACCGGGCGTGGTCGCGACTGCCGGGTGTGTTTGGGATAAAAATCCGCTATGGCGCCAACGCCAAGCCAACATACCAACCGCAGCTAACAACAAGACCAGAGCGATGTATGTACGCCCGCGTCCCGGCTTTGGCTCGTCCTCGAGCAGATAATCGAGACTGCGATCGGGATACGGATTCTGGTCTTGCGACAATCCCAGGAACGACGGCCCAGTCACCGGGATCGGTTCCCGTTCTTTTTCTCGAACCGGTTCCCTCGCCGGTGCCACTGTCGGCTCCGGCCGGCTGTTGATCGCAGCCGCGGCAGGGCGTGTCGCTTTTACTTCCGGCTCACTTGCCGAGCCAATTCGCGGCAGCGCAATCCCGCACATGCCGCAAAAGCGGTAGCGCTCTTCATTCTCGTAAAAGCACTGAGGGCAGCGGACTGACATGGAAGTCACCATAATACGCATTTGGATGGTGAAATTGGGAATGACGTTACGGAGAAGGGCGCTAAAACACCAGGGACAGGAAGCATCACCAGGCAGATCCTACGGCGATCTGGCGCAGTTTGATATGTTGACTCGTGTCAGGGCAGAGGCTTCAGCCCTGCCAATTTTGAGTGTGAATAGATTCATGCGCCAGGAGGCGCAACAGCCTAGGGCCGTGGGTTCCGGGCAGTGCGCCTGTCGGCGCGTGAAGCCATTCCTTACGATCGTGCGCGGCACGGCCAAAGGCCATGCCCTGACACGAACCGCGCTTCCCGCACCTTTACACCTTGCTTCCCAACGTGTTAACCTCAATATCGTTACAAACGAAAATCGAAAATCTAAACAGGAGTGCATCAGGTAAGTGCTAGCCAGAGAGCAAAAAAAATCCCTCATCGACCAGTACGGTACGCATGCTACCGATACCGGCAGCCCTGAAGTTCAAATCGCTCTGTTGAGCGAGCGTATTGGTCACTTGACGGAGCACTTCAAGACGCACCAGAAAGATCACGGTTCACGCCGCGGTCTACTCATGCTGGTCAGCAAGCGGCGTCGCTTGCTCGACTACCTCAAGATGTACGATTCCAATCGCTATAAAGGTGTGGTCACGAAGCTTGGTCTCCGCAAATAGTTGCGGGCGATCGTGTTTCACATGGAATCAATCTGCCGTCTGCGGACCGCGGATTCCCAATGAGGCAAACGGCAAACGTGCGTTCCCGGCCATCTGCAATCTCGCTCACTGGCGGCTATTGATCATTTGCTTATGATCAGTTTCGCATCATCCCATCCCGCACAAACCTGCCCTCCTGGACACAAGGAAAACTCATGAAACAAGAAGTATCTGTTGAACTCACCGGCGGTAAAGTCATTAGCTTTGAAACTGGAAAACTGGCCAAACAGGCGCACGGCTCGGTCGTAGTCCGAAGCGGCGATAACACGGTGCTGGCCACGGCAACCGCCAATCCTGACCCCCGCGAAGGCATCGATTTCTTTCCCCTTACGGTCGACTATCGCGAATACACCTACGCTGGTGGACGCATCCCCGGCGGCTTCATCAAGCGCGAAGGACGTCCCAGTGAACGCGAAATTCTGACCAGTCGGCAAATTGACCGTCCGGTCCGTCCTCTGTTCGCAGAGGGCTTTAAGTGCGAGACCCAGGTCATCGCGTTCGTCCTTTCCGCGGACAACGAGAACGATCCTGACGTGCTTGGCATCAATGGAGCATCGGCCGCTCTAACGATCTCCGACATTCCGTTCCTCGGCCCCATTGGCGCGGTTCGTGTGGGATTGGTCGATGGCGCATTCGTCATTAATCCGACCTATCCGGAAATGCGTGAGAGCCTGCTGAACATCATGGTCGTCGGCACCGCCGAAGGCATTGTGATGATCGAGTCCGGCGCGAAAGAAGTAAAAGAAGAGACCGTTGTGGACGCCATTGAATTTGGCCACAACGAAATCAAAAAGATTTGCGCCGCGATCAACGACCTGCGCGCCAAGGCCGGCAAGCCGAAGCGCACCGTGACGCCGCCGGAATTTGACCAGGCTTACTTTGACGACTTGAAGAAGCGCGTGGGCTCCGATTTGAGCGACCGCCTGGATACCGAAAAGCATCCGAAGGCGGAGAGCCAAAACCTCGTCAAGGAGTTGAAGAAATCGCTGCAAGCTGCGATTCCAGAAGACGATAAGGTTGGCCAAGCCAAGCTCAAGACCTACTACGAACATCTCCGCGAGCGCGTTTTCCGCGAGGAAGTGCTGGCCAAAAAGCGCCGTCCCGATGGACGTGCGTTCGATAAGGTCCGCGACATTTGGGTCGAAGTTGGCGTTCTGCCCCGTACCCACGGATCGGCCGTCTTTACCCGCGGCGAAACTCAGGCCCTGGTCACCACGACCTTGGGCACCACCGACGACCGGCAGCGCCTTGAGACCTTCGAAGGCGAAGCTAAGAAGCGCTTTCTGCTTCACTACAACTTCCCGCCGTTCTCCGTTGGAGAAGTCCAGTTCCTGCGTGGCGCGGGCCGTCGCGAAATCGGTCACGGTGCATTGGCCGAGCGCGCGCTGTTTGCCGTTCTTCCCAGCGAGGAAGATTGGCCGTACACCATGCGCGTGGTTTCCGACATTCTCGAGTCGAACGGATCATCGTCAATGGCCTCGGTCTGCGGCGCGTCACTCTCATTGATGGATGCGGGCGTTCCGCTGAAGTCTCCAGTCGCCGGCGTTGCGATGGGATTGGTGAAGGAAGGCGACGACTACGCCATCCTGACCGACATCGCGGGCGCGGAAGATCATTACGGCGACATGGATTTCAAAGTCGCCGGCACCAAGGACGGCATCACTGCCCTGCAAATGGACATCAAGGTCGGCGGCATCACCGCGCAGATCATGCGTGAAGCGCTGGCCCAAGCCAAGGCCGGACGCCTGCACATTCTCGAACGCATGTCGGACGGAATTACCGGACCGCGCGAGAAAGTGTCATCGTTCGCTCCACGTATTTACACCCTCCAGATTCCCGTCGACAAGATTCGAGACGTCATCGGACCAGGCGGCAAGATGATTCGTTCCATCATCGAGCAGACTGGCGTCAAGATCGATGTGGAAGACACGGGCAAAATCAATGTGGCTTCAAACGACGAAGCCGCGGCGAACAAAGCTCTCGAAATTATCCGCAACCTGACGGCGACTGCTGAGATCGGCAAAACCTATCTCGGAACAGTCACTCGTCTGGCGGACTTCGGCGCTTTTGTCGAAATCATTCCCGGCACCGACGGCCTGCTTCACATCAGCGAAGTTGCAGAGCATCGCATCAAGGATGTTCGCGACGAGTTGAAAGAAGGCGATCAGGTCCTGGTCAAAGTGCTGGCGGTCGAAGGCAACCGCATTCGTCTTTCACGCAAAGCCATTCTGAAAGAGCAGCGCGCGAAGATGGGCGGCGGCGAGCTTCCACCCGATGAAGGCGGTTCAGAAGGCGGCAGCGACGGCGGTGGTGAGGAAAGTCACCGTAGTTCCGTCGCACCGGCCCTCACCATCGAAGGCGGCGCGGATTTCGCCGACGACGAGCCAAACTTCAATCGCGATCCTTCCGCAGGCGGCGCGCCTGCTTCGGATCGTCCTCCGAGTGATCGGCCTCATGGCGATCGTCCCGGTGGCGGCGGTCGTGGTGGACGTCCCGGCGGCGGTGGCGGCAGGGGCCGCGGTCGTGGCGGTCCCGGACGCGGTGGGTTCGGTGGTGGTGGCGGAGGACGCGGTGGTCCCCGTCGCTAAGTACCTGGCCACGGATTTACACTGATCTGCACGGATTAACTTCATAACAAAGGCCGCGATAACAATCGCGGCCTTTATTTTTCACCCAATAATTTCTATCTGTCATCCTGAGCGAAGTATTCCGTTCGCATCTCGAACGGAATACGCAGTCGAAGGACCCCTACGTTGCCTCTGCGGCGTACTTGATTCTCGCCGCATTCTTTCTATGTTCTTAGGATAGCAGTTTGAACCTAGTGAATGGGCCACGGTGACATAGCTTATTTGACGATTATTCTCAGTGGGTTATGCTCACAAGTCGGCATTGTGGGGCTTGACAAGTTTTTCGGTTTTCGTCTTCGCCTATGGGTTCGCGGGAGAAGGCGCACGCGCCACATTAAGACCAACTTCATCGACAGCGCCTGGCGTCAACAGCGGCCAGCCTTTACGCAGCACATAATCCAGCCACGCTCCCGCAACCTGTGACGTGAGAATCGCTGCAATCACCAGTGTTGTATAAAACTTCGGACTGATGATTCCGGCATCGAATGCCACGCTGGCCAAAACGATTCCCGGTCCGCCTCGGGCATTGGTGGTGATGGCAAGATTGATCAGGTCCAATCCACGGAAGCCGGCAAAGCGTCCTGCCAGGGAAACCGAAAGAATCTTGATCGCACAGCTTCCAAAAATAAATGCCGCCAGCATCCGCCAAGAGACACCTCGAACCAAATCCAGTTTCAATCCGACGATCGCGAAGTAAACGGGAATGAAGAACGCGAACGACACCTTACCGATCGAGTCGAGAGCGTCCGCAAACAGACGCCGTTTCTTATGCACCACGGCGAAACCCGCGAGAAATGCGGCGAATACGACACTCACATCGAGCGCCCCGGCAACCACGCAATAGGCGAGGAGGACGGCTATGGCATAGGCCACCGGGGACTGCTGCGCAAAAACATTAAATCGCGATCTGTTGATTCGCTTCACGATGCGGGGCACGATGGTCAGCCCCAGGATAAAAAATCCGATCGTCGTGAGCAGGTGATACGACATCTGCCGCGGATTCAGCGCGGTCTTGCCAGCGACGGCAGTTGCGATCGCCAGAGCCAGCCAGAGGACGATGTCTTCCAGCACGGCGACGCCAAGCACCAGCCGTGCAAAACGGGTGTGCAGAATTTTGAGATCGGTAAAGATTTTTGATACGACCGGGATCGAGGTCACTGCGACGCCCACGGCGAGAATGATAATCAGCGAGTAGCGATTTCCGTTCGGCCCGGCGAGCGATGGACGGACCAGCCATGGCCCGAGCGCCAGCGCCAAGCACAAACGGGACGCCCGTCCCGACAATCGTCAGCCAGCCAACTTCGCGGCGTTCGTCACGCGTGAACAGTTGCCGCGTTTCGGCACCGGCAAAAAACATGAGCAGAAGCAATCCCAGCCAGTAAATAAAATTCAGGACGTTCACTTGATGTTTGGCAGCATCCAGTAAATTGGCCGTTAACGGCAGTCGCCCGAGGAGCGCTGGGCCCAGAAATACTCCCGCGAAAATCTCGCCGATGACTTTCGGCTGACGGAGGCGCACGCAGAGGTAGCCGAATAAGTGCGCCAATCCCACGAGAAGCAAGAGCAGCAGGAGAATCGAAGTCAGATCGGCGTTAGACAAGCGCGAGATTCCTCGCGCATTGAGATGCCGGAATGGCAGGGACGGTTTGTCGGGCGAAGTGGGGATATTTCGCTCAGAAGATTGCCAAGGCGAGTGAGGCAGGAGGCATTCCCAGAAGAAGGACGCCTTTGGGATGCCGTGCAAGAGCGGCCCTTTCAGGGCCGCGTCTGGATCAAAAGCGATTTAACGCGGCGCTGAAGCGCCGCTCTTCCACGGTATTCCGATGGCTCTCGACATGCACCTCCGATTGCCGGGAGAGCCATGCCGAGACTTATTTCACTTTTTCAGCGATCGTAATCACCCATCCCTCGGGATCTTCGAAGGCAAACTCCCGCATGCCGTAGAACTGGGTTTTCAGTGGCATGGTGATCTTTGCTCCAGCTTTTTGAACGGAGGCCATGACTTCTTCAATGCCGTCGACTTCGATGAAGAGAGTCAAAGTTCCGCCGATGGGACGAGCCACGAGCGAAGGATAATAGGCGGAAGGATAGCAGAGGATCTCGAACGGGAAGAAGACTCGCTCGGAGATTTGTGCCGTATGAGATCCTTCGCGGTGCTCAGGATGACAAGGGTTTTATTTTGGTGTGCGTCTCTTAGCCGCGCGGTGCCGCCGCCCGCTTGGGCAGCATTTCTCCGATGCGGCGAATCTGTGCACCCACGCCGCGCAGTTTTTCTTCGATGTTTTCGTAGCCGCGATCGATGTGATAAACGCGGTCGATAATGGTTTCGCCATCCGCGACTAAAGCAGCTAACACGAGGGAAGCAGAAGCCCGCAGATCGGAAGCCAAAACGGCCGCCGCACTCAACGGAGTCTTGCCGCGAACCACTGCACTGCGGCCTTCGATTTTGATATTCGCGCCCATGCGGACCAGTTCCTGGGCATGCATGAATCGGTTCTCAAAAATATTCTCGGTGACGACGGAAGTGCCCTCGGCCTGAGTCGCCAGCACCATGTATTGCGCCTGCATGTCGGTCGGGAAGCCGGGATACTCTTCAGTCACGATGTCGGAAGCTTTGAAAGTTCCCTCGCCCATAACGCGAACTGATTCTTCCGAGTGCGCCGTTTTAACACCGACTTCGTTGAGTTTTTGCAGCAACGCGCCAAGATGATTAGGATCGCATCCGGCGACGTTCAAATCTCCACCTGTCAGCGCGCCGGCAATGATGAAAGTTGCCGCTTCGATTCGATCAGGAATGATGCGGTGTTTCGCCCCGTGGAGTTTATCGACACCCTTGATCCGTATGGTCGAAGTTCCCGCGCCTTCGATGTTCGCGCCCATCTTGATCAGCAAATTTGCCAGATCTTCGACTTCGGGTTCGCGGGCACAATTCTTCATGATCGTTTCACCTTCGGCCAAAGTTGCAGCCATCAGTAAATCTTCGGTGCCGGTCACGGTAATTTTTTCGAAAACAATTTCCGCGCCTTTTAATCGTTTGGCGGTTGCTTCAATGTATCCGTGGTCTTGCGTGATGGTCGCGCCGAGCAGTTCTAATCCTTTCACGTGCATGTCGATGGGGCGCGATCCGATGGCGCATCCGCCGGGTAAAGACACTCTGGCTCGTCCGCATCTTGCAACGAGAGGTCCGAGCACGAGGGAGGATGCACGCATCTGCTTCACCAGTTCGTAGGAAGCTTCCGGGCTGGTGAGGTTACGAGCGCTGATCGTGGTGCGATGTTGGGCGCGGCCGTAGCCTAGTTCGACTTCTGCGCCCATCGCGGCCAGCAGTTTGCGCGTGGTTTCAATGTCGCGCACCTGCGGAATGTTTTCCAGGATAACGGGTTCTTCGGTGAGCAATGCTGCGGCGATGGCGGGCAGAGCGGCGTTTTTGGCGCCACTGACGCGAATCGTGCCTAGCAGCGGACTGCCGCCGCGAATTACAAATTTATCCATAACGAGGTAGTTTCCTGTGGAATCTGAATGACTCTATTCTATCGGGAATCTCCTGGAACGCAGCGGATTTGGGGGTAATCGGAAGGGCAAGGACTTGCGGGATCAGAAGCGTTTGACCGCCGAGCGCGCGGAGAACGCTGAGAGAAGCAATTTCATGGCGTTTTGGCCTTGGCGATAGCGTTTCGAACGTTTCCTTCGGTCGCTTTGAGGGCGCGTACGGCAGCGGGTTTGTTTGCCTTTGCCTTTAGCATGACGAGAGCTACCGGCAAACTGTCTCCGGCGGCTCTCAAGGCAAGCTTCGCGGCTTCGCGTTCAACTCCTGTGACCTGTTGCAGGATGGTCGTAGCCCGTTCTGCGAGCTTGTAGTTCTTCATTCGGACGTTAACCATCAGGTTGCCGTAGACATATCCAAGCTTGGTCATGGCACCACTGGAAAGCATATTCAAGACCATTTTTTGTGCGGTACCGGATTTCATGCGCGTGGATCCGGAAATCGCTTCGGGGCCGACTTCGACCGCAATTTCGATGTCCGCTGCCTTACCCAATTGAGAATTTCGGTTGCAGGTTACCGCAACCGTTCTTGCACCGTGTCGGCGGGCGTACTGCACGGCCGCGATGGTGAAAGGAGTTCGGCCACTGGCAGCGATTCCGACGACGACATCGTTTTTCCCCGGCTTCTTTTTAGCCATGGCCCGTTCGCCGAATTCGCGCGAGTCTTCATTGGATTCGACGGCTTCGCCTAGCGCCTTAATTCCGCCGGCGATGATGAATTGCACCGTCTTTGGATTGGCGCCGAACGTCGGTGGGATTTCGGCTGCGTCCAGCGCCGCGATCCGGCCACTGGTGCCCGTTCCTACGTAAATGAGGCGTCCGCCTCGTTTGAGGGCGGCTGCGACAACATCGATGGCGCGAGCAATTTGAGGCAGCGCGCGCTTGACCGCAACAGCAACCTTGGCGTCTTCGTTATTGAGGATGCGGGCGATTTGTAACGACGATTTGAGGTCCAGATCTTTCGAGGCAGGATTCGGCTGCTCGGTGGCGAGCTGTCGAAGTACGGTGCTGGCATTTTTGGTCGTACGCTTCAACGATTTCTCTCCAATATCCCGGGGTAGAGCGCTTCCACCACAGCGTCGTGAAACTCAGGTCGAACTTGCTTGATGGCTTTATTGCTGCAATCCGGCCAGGTGCGATTCGTGAGCAAGGTTACGGAAAGCTGGCGTTCGGGATCGATCCACAACGAAGTGCCGGTGTAGCCAAGATGTCCAAATGAGCCTGCGGAAAAATACTTTCCGGATTGTGACGGCAGCGAAGGTGTGTCCCAACCCAACGCGCGTGACGTTCCCGGCGGCGAAGTCTCTCGTCTTGTAAAGAGAGCGAGAGTCCCTGGACGCACCAGCGGATTCCCGCCACCCAACATGACATTGGCGAAGGTTGCGACATCTTGGGCGGTCGCAAAGACGCCGGCATGTCCGGCAACGCCTCCTAACACGCTGGCATTTTCGTCGTGAACTTCGCCCTGCACCACGCGGCGACGAAATGTTCGATCGTCGACCGTGGGCGGAATCGCGGAACGCCACGCCGCCGGCGGATTGAACAATGTTTGGGTCATTCCCAACCGTCCGAAAACTTCGCGCTGGCAAAAACTATCGAGCGCTTCATCGGCAATTCGCTCGAGCGCGACGCCCAGAATTATGAATCCAATATCGCTATACTCCGCTCGGCTGCCGGGATCTGCCGTAAGGGGCACAGTGAAGGCCGCCGCGAGCAAGCTCTCCTTGGTCTTTGCTTGCAGAAAGAGTTTTTCATACGAGGGTAATCCCGAAGAATGGGACAGCAACATGCGGAAAGTGACAGTGCCGCGATCCGGGTCGCCGCTGGCGAATTCCGGGACGATCGAAGCGATCGGCGCTTCCAAATCCAGCAATCCTCGCTGGTAGAGAATCATTGCCATGCTGGTGGTAGCGACCACTTTGGAAACCGAGGCCAGATCAAAAATCGTGGCAGGCGTGACTTCTGAGGATTCCGGTTCATAGATGAACCGCCCGAATGCTTTCAACGCCACCAGATCGCCTTTGTGGGTGATGGCCACGGAAGCGGCTGGGAAGGCGTGGCCACCGGCGGCTCGGCGCAGTACTGCGAAAGGCCGAGCAAAGACCGCGTCCTGGTCCTGGTAGGCAGCAGCAGGAATCGGCCGGGTAGCGGCATTCGGGGTCCCCGGAAAGTTTCTCGGAAAAGAGGTGGAGTATTCGATGTCCGGTTTATAGCAAAGTTCGATGGCCGGGTAAAGGAATGGCCTGTGGCACAAACGGCACCCCTAGCACTTGCGTACCTTGAGCGTGGTTCCGACGTTGTGTAGAGTCAAGGTATCCGCACAGTGAATACAAATTCGATCTGGCCAAGGACGACAGCTTGTTTTCTTGGAGTTGCCTTGCTGGTTAGTCTGACTTCTTCGCTGGTCAGAGGGGCCACCAAGCCTCCGTTGCTTCCATCGGACAGCCTGAGTGTGCTCGATGGCATTGTGCAGGACGCCATTCGGGATGGGCAGATGCCGGGCGCGGTTTTGATTGTCGGGCATGACGGCGACGTCGTTTATCGCAGGGCTTTCGGCGAGCGTGCGCTCGAACCCCGCCGCGAACTCATGACCGCGGACACAGTATTCGATCTGGCATCCCTGACCAAAGTCATTGCGACCACAACGGCTGTCATGCAACTCGTCGAACGGGGGAAAGTCCGGTTGAATGATCCGGTTGCGAAATACATTCCTGAATTTGCCCAGAACGACAAAGAAGACATCACGGTTCGCCAGTTGCTGATTCATCATTCCGGCTTGACCGAAGACCTGGATCTGACCCAGCCCTGGGAGGGTCGTGAAGCCGCATTCCGTATGGCGTTTGCCCAGAAGCCGGTTTATCCGCCGGGCTCGAAATTTCTGTACAGCGATATCAACTTCATCACCTTGGGCGCGCTGGTCGAACGGGTCACGGACACCACGCTGGATGCTTATTGTGCGAAGAACATTTTCGCCCCACTGCTGATGACGCATACTCGTTTCCTGCCACCTGCTTCCTGGCGTCCCACGATCGCACCTACCCAGTATGACGAGCACGACAAGATGCTGCGGGGCGTAGTGCATGATCCGACATCGCGGCGCATGGGCGGAGTCGCAGGGCATGCCGGCCTGTTTTCGACGGCTGATGATCTCTCGATATTTGCTCAGACGCTGCTGAACGGAAACAAGGTTCTTTCGCGGCTGACGGTCGAAAAAATGACGACGCCTCAGCAGCCGCCATCTTCTCAGGTTTTGCGCGGATTGGGCTGGGATATTGACTCGCCCTTCTCGAGTAATCGAGGAGATCTGCTGCCGGTCGGCTCATTTGGCCATACTGGATTCACCGGCACATCTCTGTGGATCGATCCCACCACCCGCACTTACATCATCCTGCTGACCAACGGAGTTCATCCTCGCGGGAAGGGAAGCGTGATTGCGCTGCGCTCGAAAATTGCGACGGCCGTTGCCGCGGCGCTTCCGCTGAAGGCCGGCGAACAGGAAGAAATGCGCTGGAAGAGCATTACTGGTTACAACGAGAACCAAACCGCAGCGCGACGACTGGCGGTGAGAAACGGATCGGTGCAGACGGGAGTTGATGTTCTGGAAGCGCACGATTTTGCGGAGGTCCGCGGTGCTCCCGATACCACAGCGAATGACAAGAGTCCAAGCGATCCGGCTTCGGCCCCGAAGAAAAAAAGAGTAGGGCTACTCACCAACCAGACAGGCGTCGACTTGCAGGGCCGCAGGACGATCGATGTGTTGGCCGAGGCTCCTGGCATCTCCCTGGATGCGATTTTCAGTCCCGAGCACGGCGTAACTGGCACGCTCGATACGACCAAGGTTGGCAACTCCAAGGACGCCGCGACCGGCATTCCCGTATATAGCGTTTACGGTGCCACGGATGAGTCTCGCAGGCCGTCCACCGATGTTCTGAAGAATCTCGATGCCATCGTTTTCGATGTGCAGGACGCCGGCGTGCGTTTTTATACCTATGAAGCCACGTTGGGATATTTTCTCGAAGCTGCCTCGAAAACGGGGATCGAAATTATCGTACTGGATCGTCCCGATCCGATTACTGGGTCGTTTGTGCAGGGGCCAGTGTCCGATCCTGGGCGTGACAGCTTTGTGAATTACTTTCCGGTGCCTTCGCGCCACGGTATGACTATGGGCGAACTGGCCAGAATGTACAACGCCGAACGGGGGCTCAATGCCAAGTTAACCGTCGTGCCGATGGAAGGCTGGGTGCGCGGTGATTGGTACGATTCCACCGGTGTCGCATGGATCAACCCGTCGCCAAATTTACGAAGCGTGACCGAGGCGACGTTGTATCCGGGCGTGGGCCTGGTCGAGGGCACAAACGTCTCCGTGGGTCGTGGTACGGAGACTCCATTTGAGGTGTTGGGAGCGCCCTGGATCAAGGGTCGGGAGCTGGCACAATATTTGAATGCGCGAAATATCTCTGGGGTGCGTTTTGTCCCTCTAGCCTTTACTCCCAATGCCAGCACTTATGAAAACCAAAAGTGCGAGGGGGTGAATATTGTTCTCATCGATCGCAATGCCCTCGATGCCCCGGAGATGGGGATGGAGTTAGCGTCGGCGCTGCACAAACTCTATCCTGAGCAATTCCACCTGCAAAAGATGAGCGATATTCTGGTGAATCAATCGACACTCGATGCTCTTGCAAAAGGCGACGACCCGCGGCGGATCGACGAAGAATGGCGCGAGCCATTGGAGAAATTTGAACTGCTTCGGCAAAAATATTTGATTTATAAATAATCCTGCGAACACGGTAGGGTTGGTATTGGCTAGAATGGAAGAGGCGTCTTTCACGCAGGAGAATTAAGAGCAATGGAAGTTGTGGCAGGCAGGTCTCCAGCACCAAATCCCTATTACCGATGTGCTGGTCCCAATTGCGGCACGCTGAAAAACTCGGCCGACCGCTGGTGGCTGATGTGGACGTCATTCGGCGAATTCAACCGGCCAGTACTGTATCTGTGCCCGTGGGATGAAGAGATCGCCGCGCGCGAAGGCACCTTGCACGTCTGTGGCGAGCTATGTGCTCAGCGCTTGCAGTCCCAATTCATGGGAAACGTGCGGGAAAGCCAGCTCAAGCGGACCGGCGGCGAACAGGCAGGCTAGTCAATCCAAGCGACATTTGCCGACCCGGACGCATCCTACCCCGCAGTGAGGTAGGGCCTTTCATTACGCTTATACTGTGAGGTCTCTGGGAGATTTGCCATGCGCCTGATTGTCACTTTGCTGATGCTGTCTTCGTGGACGTTTGCTCAGACCACGCCGCAAACTTCCAATGCGGAGAGCAATAAGTCGACCGATGCTTCCGCCTCAACTCTAGCGACACCTCGTACTACCGCCGATCCTAACAGCGTTTTGGTTCCGGCAGGCACCAAGCTTGCGCTCGAATTGAAACACGCCATCTCGACCAAGGGCACTCAGGAAGGCGCGGCCGTTTATGCCGAAACAACATTTCCGTTCGCACTCGACGATCGCATTCTCATCCCCGCGGGAACGTACGTCCAGGGCCGGATCAGCCATATCGAACGCGGTGGGCACATCAAAGGCCGCGCCGAAGTGCTCATGCATTTCACGATGTTGATCTTTCCCAGCGGTTATACCGTTGTGCTGCCCGGTGCTTTGGACAATGCTCCCGGGATTGATAAGACCAATATGAAGGACAAAGAAGGGACTTTGCAACAGGACAGCCAGGCGGGCGACGAAGCCACCAAGATCGCCACCAGTGCGGCAGGCGGCGCAGTGGTTGGGGGGCTGAGCCGGGGAGTGAAGGCGGGGCTGATCGGCGCCGGCGCCGGCGGTGCCATTGGCACGGCGGTCGCGCTTCTACGCCGGAATCGAGATGTTATCATGCCAGCGAGAACTACTTTTGAAATGGTGATTCAGCGCGATGTGGCGCTTGATCCCAACCGTATTGCGGCCAGCAAATGAAAATCTAACCGTGGAAGACTTGGCGGGAGAAGACTTCGGCGGCGGGGGCCGAATAGGCAAAACGGAAGATCTGCGCGTCGATTTCTTTCCGTAAATCCCCCCAGATGTTTTCCGGCATAGAGAGAAAAGTGCGGACCACGTCGGGATCAAATTGCCGTCCCGACCAACGCTCGATTTCTTCGCGCGCCGCTTGCAATGTTTGGGCTGGACGGTAGGGGCGATTGGAAGTGATCGCGTCCAGCGTATCGGCCACCGAGAAGAACCTCGATCCCAGATGGAATTTCGTCGCCTTTGAGCCCGCGCGGATAACCGCTTCCGTCATAGCGTTCCTGGTGGGAATAAACAATCTCCGCCGCTTCGCCAGAAAAGGAATTTTCCTGAGCATCTGATAGCCGCGATAACAGTGCTCCTGCATGATGACGACTTCTTCCGGATTTAAGGCGGCGGGCTTGCGGAGGATCGCATCCGGAATCGCCATCTTGCCGATATCGTGCAGAAACGCGCCGCGGGCAATCACTCGAATTTGGTCGGCAGATAGTCCAACCGCGCGCGCAATCGCGATGGTGAAAGCGGTCACGCGCTTGGAATGGCCTTCGGTTTCAGCGTCTTTCAAGTCAAGCGCGTCGCCCAATGCCTCGAGCGTAATGTCGTAAGAACGTTCCAGTGTCCCGATTGCTTTGCGCAACTGTTCGGTGCGCGCGGTGACGAGCGCTTCCAAATTGGTCTGGTATTGCCGGTTCTCCATTTTCAAGCGGCGATTTTCCAGCGCACGGCTGACGGTGACCAGCAATTGTTCGCGCTCGAAAGGCTTGAGCAGGTAATCGTAGGCCCCGTTACGAATGGCCGCTAGTGCGACGGAGATGTCGTTTACGGCGGTCACCATGACCACCGGCATATCAGGGAATCTTTCCTTGGTACGTTCCAGCAGGCCGATTCCGTTCATCTCTTCCATAATCAGGTCGGAGAGCATGAGGTCGAATTCTTCGCCGGAATCGAGAATAGCCAGTGCTTCAAAACCGGACGCAGCCTGGCGGCACTGATATTTAGCGGTGGTCAGCAGTGCGGACACAATCTCGCGGATTGGTTCCTCGTCATCGACAACGAGAATGCGGTCGGGCGGCATTGGGGATGCTTAAGTCTACGACCAATTCTAACCTAACCTCTAGTACCTAAAGTAACTGCCTGGGGGCGGAAAGCCCATTAGTAACCCCATGAATCATGCTATTAAAAAGCATAGCGATTTTGCGCCTTTCGCCAATGGATATCGGTGTATCTGCCGGCTTCGACCATGTCAGCGGCCTGGTTGCTCCCATCTTGGGGGCCCAGGAACCCGCTGTTCTCGTCGTGCTTGCGGCCGGCCTGCTGGTTTTCCGTACCTTTCGCGAACGTTATCTTTTCATTTGGATTTTGGGATGGGTGGCGTATTCCGTCTCCCGCTACACGCTGCACGGATCAACGACGGACTCGTTCTCGCCTCATCTTCTGGCCATTGGGCAAGCGGAATTCATTTTGGCTGTATGCCTGTTTGCGGGAGCGGTTTTTGTTTATGCCCAAGCCAGAGATCTGGTTCTACCTCTGGTTCTGATTGGCGTTACAGTTGTCGCCTACTCAGTACTGCGCGCACTACTGTGGCCGGAATCCCTGACCCTCCGTGTAGCGCTCGAAGTGTCGTATCGGCTTATTGCATTGACCACAGCCGTCGTTCTGATTCGGTTCCGATGGTCGCGATGGGAAATTGGCCCGTGGCTCTTCAGCGTGAGCCTGCTGATGCTGCATCTCGATTGGCTGCCCGTGAACATGCATCTCCGGCCAGGTTCAGCTTTGATCTTCGATCTTGTCTTCGGGCTAAGCATGCTTATGGTGGTGTTCGACGATTCCAAGATGCGGACGCGGCGTCTGGGCACCGTTAACGCCCTTACCATGAGCATTACCCGGGCCCAGCAGTATGGACCCATGATGGCAACCGCATTGGAAGAACTCAAGGCCTTGATGGGCGCTAAAGCCGCCTGGTTCCAACTCTTGGAAAGCAACAAACTGGTGATGGCGCAGCAGATTGGGCTCTCGTCGGATTTCATGCGAGAGAGGTTTCGGTTGCGCTGGATGAAGCTCAGGAGCGCATTTTGCAGGAAGGCAATCCCGCCGTCATCAGGATGGCCAATGCTGACGAAGCGACGCATTCCTACATGAAGAAAGAACGCTTTCATCATGTTGTGACGCTGCCGGTGCTGGGCAAAAAGTCGATGATCGGCACCCTGAGTCTGGGGAGCCGGCACTGGGTTTCCTATACCCCGGACGAAATGGAATTTCTGACTGCGAGTGCTCACCAGTTGGGGCTGGCGGTGGAAAATCTTCGGCTGGTCGAAGAGATTTTGCGCTCCCATCGTCAGTGGACGAATACCTTCGATTCCATTCAGGATCTTGTCTTGTTGCATGACTCTGAATTCAAAGTGATGAAGGCGAACCATGCGCTGTTGAGCCGTCTGGGACAATCGCCATCGGAAGTAATCGGCAAAATTGTGCGAAGAGGTACTGCCGCGAACGCACAGCGAGTGGAAAGGATGTCCTTATTGCCGCGGCACTGAAGAAGGCTTCCACGAAGGACTCGATGCCTGTTTCGGTGGTTTCGCGATGGTTTCCACGTCTTCGTACCTGGAGCAGGGCGGCAAACAGAAGGGAACTATCCACGTAGTCCGCGATATCACCGACGGACGCATCGCGGAAGAAAAATATCGCATGTTGTTCGAGCAGGTGCAGGAAGGCGTATTTGTCGCCACGCCGGAAGGGAAACTGCTCGATTGCAACGATGCGTTTGTCCGCATGCTCGGCCACAGCAGCCGCGAAGAACTTATGGCGATGAATGTGGATCGCGAACTTGTATGCATCCGCCGAGCAGCGCGAAACTTTCCGCCGCGAAGTGGAGCTGCACAACTTTGTGCGGAATTTCGAAGTCACGTCTGAGACGCAAAGATGGCGCTATGATCACCGCGGTCGAAAGCAGTTTCGCGACTCGCGACAAAGACGGCAAAGATCGAACGCTATCAGGGATTTTTGCTGGACGTCACCGAAAAGAAACGTGCCGAAGACGAAATCCGGCGACGCAACAAAGAACTCAACGCGCTAAATGCAATGGCGGTCATCGCTACCCAGTCGTTCGATCTCGATGAAATATTGAATTTGACTTTGCGCCAGGTAGTTTCACTTATTGGGCGCGGAAACGGGATCGATTTATCTTTGCGATGCTGACGAAGCTACCTTCCGTCGTCGCGCCGGATGGGGACAGCGCAGCCTCGATCGGGCGCGCCTTTCGGAAATCAAATTTGCGGAAGGGTTTGGCGATCTGGTCACCCGTTCCCGCACCGAAGTGCTCACTGCCGAATACTTGCCCCATGTGCCGCCGCAAGTGGCGGAATTCATCCGAGCCGATGGCTTGAGTTCATGGATATGGGTGCTGCTGTGGGGAAAAGACAATCCCATCGGCATTATGGGAATCAGTAGCCGGGAAGCTCGAGAGTACACCGGAAACGACGAAAACCTTCTGGTCGCCATTGGCCGTCAGTTGGCAACGACCATGGAGAAAGTTCGACTGTATGAAGAAACTTGCCGGGCTTATGACGACCTTCGTCGCACCCAGGAACAATTGCTGCAGAGCGAAAAGATGTCCGCAGTCGGACAACTCATCTCCGGAGTTGCACATGAGCTTAATAATCCCCTAACCGCAATCCTCGGATATGCGCAGCTTCTTGAAACCGAAGGATTGAACGACCGCGCCACCGACTTCGTCAGCAAATTATTCAAGCAGGCGCAGCGGACCCATCGCGTGGTGCAAAGCTTGCTATCTTTCGCCCGGCAACGCAAGCCTCACAAACAGCAAGTGGATCTGGGCAAGGTGCTCGATGAAACGCTGGCGTTGCGCGACTATGACATGAAAGTCAGCAGCATCAAGATGGAGCGCATCGCCGAGGTGGAGCTGCCCGCAGTCACCGGCGATCCCCATCAGCTTGAGCAAGTCTTTTTGAACATCATTAACAACGCTGTAGATGCCATGTTGGAAGGCGGTCGAGGCGGCACTCTCAAAGTGCGAATCCATGCGAAAGACGGGCACGTTCATGCTGAGTTCCAGGATTCTGGACCGGGGCTGAAAGAACCGAAGCGAATTTTTGAACCGTTTCTACACCACCAAGAGTGTGGGTAAAGGCACAGGCCTGGGATTGAGCATCTGCTACGGCATTGTGAAAGAACATGGCGGTGAAATATCAGCGCACAACGCGCCCGAAGGCGGAGCAATCATTGACGTATGCCTGCCTTCGGCTGGACGGGCCGCCGCAGTGGATTCCGGAATGCACGGGCCGCGCCGCGAGATGGCCCTCGAAGGGCGCATTCTATTGGTGGAAGACGAAGAGGCGGTGCTGGAGTTTGAACGTGATGTGCTGGCCGGCGCGGGTGCACAGGTGACCACGTCGATGAACGGCGAACAAGTTAAGACCCTCGCCGGCGCCCAATCCTTTGAGGCGCTTATTGTGAACGGGAGAATGCCCGGCGGATGGAGCGCTCCCGAAGTTTGTAAATGGATTTCCGAGAGCCACCCCGAGTTGGAGAAACATGTGCTGTTCACATTCTCCAGCGTAATCGAACCTGAAATGCGGACTTTCCTGCAGAAGAATAACGTTCCCTATCTTGTTAAACCTTTCGAAGTAGGCGACTTGATCGCACAGGCACGGCGTTTGCTGCAGAAGACTCAAGCTGCGGTCGCCGGCTAAAACCAGAATTACAAACTCTTCGGCAACGCCTGCGTGAACTCACGCAGCGCGACTTCCTTCCTGCGATACCACATCCATTGACCCAGTTTCTTGGCTTCGACCAATCCTGCTTTCTTGAGAATCGACATGTGATGAGAAATTGTCGATTGCGAAAGATGGACCCGCAGTTCAATATCGGAGGCACAGAGCCCAACGTCCTTGCCAATGGAACATGCTCCACGTTCCTTGAGGGCTTTCAGGATGCGTCGACGGGTGGGGTCGGCGATGGCGTGCAGAAATCGATTGAGCTTTTGTTCGGAACTATTCATGGGAGAGGGAGTGCATTTCAGATGTTCGATTGTAGATTGAAAGCTCTCTCGATAACGCCGATGGGCGGAAAAATCGACAATCCAAAATCACAAATCTGAAACTACTTCTTCAAGATCGGGTTGTAACCATCGCCGAGCAGCTTGGTTCGCATGGACTCGGCGTCCTTGATGTCCGCAAAAGGGCCCACTTGCACATGAAAAAGCTTGTCGGTCGGCAGGCTCGCCGCTAGTGCCGGATACTGCTTTTTCTTGAGAGCGTCGACTAACGCATCCGCGTCCTCTTGCTTGCTTACGGCTGCAACCTGCACAAAATATCCAGTCGTGGGCGCTGCGGTTGGGTCCGGAAAATTTCCTTTGCTGTCGCCAGATGCGGCTCCCGCCTCGGGCGAGCCGGCGTCTTTCGGTACGGCTTGAGACTCTGTATCTTTTTGCCCAACTACTTTATAGGACCCAAAATCCTGCGCCGGAACTGCGTCGCCGTTGCTCTTGACCGCCGAGGGACGCACACCATTCGTCGCGACCCTGGCCGGCAATACTTCGCCAGCCATAGGCTTGGAGACATTCTTCCCCAGGGAAAAGCCCATCCCGAAAAACACCGCGCATAGGATTACCAGGCCAAAGAACAAGGCCAACATCTTGCCTGTGCCCAGCGTAATTTCAGTGTCTTCCGATGCGGATGTCGCCATTTGCAATCCTCGTTATGCCGCTTAACTCTTTGCGGCAGAATCGCCGTCCGGCTTTCCTAAAATTTTCTGCAATCCGGAAAAGAAATCCACCGGGACCGGGAAAATAACAGTGGTGTTTTTTTCTACGCCGATTTCCGTCAGCGTTTGCAGATAGCGGAGTTGTACGCTGACAGGTTCCGTGGCCAGCAGGTGAGCGGCGTCCACCAGTCGTTGCGCCGCCGAAAATTCGCCTTCGGCATGGATGATCTTGGACCGCTTTTCGCGTTCGGCTTCGGCTTGCTTTGCCATCGCACGAAGCATGGACTCGGGCATGTCCACCTGTTTCACTTCAACATTGGTTACCTTCACACCCCACGGGGAAGTGTGCGTGTCGAGAATACTTTGCAGGCGCAAATTAATTTTTTCGCGATGCGAGAGCAGTTCGTCCAATTCCTGTTCGCCAAGCACGGACCGCAGTGTGGTTTGGGCAAATTGCGAAGTCTGATAAGTGTAGTTCGAAACCTCCACCACGGCTTTGCGCGGCTCGATCACGCGCAGGAAAATGACAGCGTTGACTTTCAAAGTCACGTTATCGCGGGTAATGATGTCTTGCGGCGGTACTTCGAAGGCTTCCTGTCGCAGCGACACCCGCACGATGCGGTCGAGCGGGGCGAAGACAAAAATGACGCCGGGACCTTTCGCATCGGGAAGCAGTCGGCCCAGGCGGAAAATCACGCCCCGTTCGTACTCGGCCAGAATCTTGATCGAGCTCAGGAGATACAGAACGATAATAATCACAACGATGGTAGTGAATCCGATCCCGATATCCATCCGGGCCTCCAGCCTGATTGTCAGGAATGCTTCTGTGGCGGATTGTATCGCACTTCCGCTCGCCGATGCTCTGGGCAAGGGGTGTCAGGAAAGATGCGCCAGCCTTACCAGGCCTTCGCAGTTACCGGAGTCTCTTGCGGTGACGCCGCCGGCTCGACTTGCAGTTGCAACCCGTTTACTCGCCTCACGATGACAGTTTGCCCAGCTGCGACTTCAGCCGACGAAACCGCATCCCAAAGTTCGCCGTGAACCAACACTTTTCCCAGCGGCGAAAGTGACGATTGCGAAACCGCGGTCTCCCCAATCAGTCCCTGCGCTCCAGTTACTACTTTATTGGCGCGGGCCTTCAACGCAATACTCATCAGGAAGACCGTAATGATTCCCAGCGGAACACTGACCGCCAAGGCAGTCACCAGGCGAACCCGCATCTCCGGAATCGGGCCATCAACCAGCAGCAACCCACCCAAAGTCAAAGTCACAATTCCACCCAGGGCCAATACGCCGTGCGAAGAGAGTTTAGCCTCCAGAGCAAACAATACAAACGATGCCAGAATCAACACGACTGCTGCAAAACGGGTGGGCAGCAGATTCAAGGCAAACATTGCGAGCAGGATAAAAATCACGCCCACCGTCCCCGGCACTACGGCGCCGGGATGGTTGAACTCAGCATAGAGCGCAAACACTCCGATGGTAAGTAACAAGTAGGAAATGTTCGGATCAACGATGAATGTAAGGATCCGCTCTTTAACCGAAAGATCCAGCGTGCGTATCGGTTCACCAACAAGATTCAACGTGACCGTCTTGCCGTCAAAGCGTTTTACGGTCTTGCCTTCAAGTTGTTTGAATAAATCCTGTTCGGTACTGGCGACATAATCGATCAAATGCTGCGAGAGTGCTTCCTGGTCGGTGAAAGAAGTCGATTTGCGCACCACAGTTTCTGAGACTTCGACATTGCGCCCTCGTTTCGATACTACTGATCGCATCAGAGCGGCGGAGTCGTTTTCGACCTTCTCCTTCATGATGTCGTCCATCTTTTCGCCGCCCATACTGACGGGATGCCCCGCGCCGCTATTGGTGCCTGGGGCCATTGCGGCCACATCGGCACTTTGCAGAATGTAGTAGCCAGCGGACGCAGCCCAGCTCCCGCTCGGCGTCACATAGATGATGACCGGAACCGGGGACGCAAGAATCTTCTCAATGATTTCGCGAGTGGAAACCAGCAACCCACCGGGAGTATTGAGTTCGATGAGTACCGCTTTATCATGGTTCTGGGCAGCGTCATCGAGCGCACGGCCGATGTATTCGACGGTGATCGGCTGAATCGTATCTTTGACAACAATCTTGAGCACTTCAGCAGACGACGAAGTGGCGAAGCCGAGCAGCAGCAATCCGGCCATCAAGCCAAAGACAGTGGACGAAGCAAAGAATCGTTTCATGAGATCAGCAGTGGCGGCGCTTTCCGCGCGAGCTTGGCTGCGAGCGTGACACAATTATATGTGGCGCGGACACTCCTGTCCGCGCCACGCACCCGACCACGTCACTTGGACGAGACTAGATGGGAGTCGTCCTTCTCCGAACCCAGTTCCGGCCAGCTCGGCAAGGTTTGATCTCCGGTAATGAGCCGAGCACCCCGTTCATATGTGACATAGGACCAGGCCCACTGAATCATGACAAGCAGGCGATTGCGGAATCCGATGAGAAAGAAAACGTGGACAAACAACCAGGCCAGCCAGGCAATAAAGCCCGAAATATGGATTTTGCCGATCTGCCCGACGGCGGCGGCGCGACCGATGGTGGCCAGGCTGCCTTTGTCGAGATAGTGAAAATCCTCGCGAGTTTTGCCTTGCACCTCGCGTCCAATGTTGCGGGCTGTGGCTGCCCCTTCTTGCAGAGCCACCGGAGCGACGCCCGGAAGAAGCTTGCCATCCTTGTCTTTTAGCGACGCCAGATCGCCAATCACAAAAACTTCGCGGTGACCGGGAAGGCTTAGATCGGCATTCACCAACACACGTCCGGCACGATCCAGCGGTGCACCAAGACTTTTTCCCAACGGTGAGGCAGCGACCCCGGCGGCCCAAAGAATAACGGCCGCAGGTATGCGCGTTTGGCCGACCAGGACTGCGGAATTCTCCACTCCCGTCACCATTGCCGAGGTCCGCACCTCGACTCCCAAATGTTGTAACTGCTTCTCCGCGCTACGCGACAAATCCTCGGCATAGGCGGGCAGCACACGCGGTCCGCCTTCAATCAACAAAATTCGGCTATGCCGCGGATCAATCGAGCGGAACTCATTGGACAAAGCATGCCTTGCAATCTCGGCCAGCGTACCCGCCAATTCCACGCCGGTTGGGCCGCCGCCGATTACCACAAAGTTCAACTGGACTTGCCCCTCGCCGCTGGCGGCATGCCGTTCGGCCAATTCGAAGGCTAGTAAAACGCGGCGGCGGATTTCGAGCGCGTCCTCGATGGTTTTCAGTCCCGGCGCCATCGGCTCCCACTCGTCATGGCCGAAGTAAGCATGGCTGGCTCCGGCGGCGACGATGAGGTAATCGTAGGGAATTTCGAGGTCAGTCAACTTCACAATCTGCTTTTCGAGATCGAAACCCACCACTTCTCCCAACAGCACTTCAGCATTATTCTGCCTGCGAAGAATCTGGCGGACCGGCGCTGCAATCTCTCCCGGAGAAATTCCGGCAGTTGCAACCTGGTAAAGCAAGGGTTGGAAGGTGTGATAGTTGCGCTGATCAACCAGCGTGATCTGCACAGGATAACGCGCCAGGCGGCGGGCAGCCTGCAATCCGCCGAACCCTGCTCCCACAATCACTACTCGCGGCATGGTGTTATTCGGCATTGATGTTTTGTCCCACTACTATATAGATTCCGGCCGGTCCCCAGTAGTGGCAAAGATTTCATGGGAAAGACCTACCCGTGCCAACTGTCATGCTTCGCTTCGCTCAGGATGACAACGTGGGCGGGATAGTTCCGTAAAGTACTCGTGGTTGGAGCGCTGAATCGAGTAACATATTCGGGTTGGTCTCGAGTAAACGTTTTGTCTTCGGAGCCTCTGCAAACCCGATCTCAGTCTGCTGCAAGCCCCACCTCTCCATGGTTTCAATGGGCTTCCCCATCTATTGCTGATCTGTTGTTCCTGGTGATTTTTTTCGCTTTGACTTGCGGTGTGCTGGCTCCGCGCCTGCTCTGGGATGCAGGAATCGGCTGGCACATCCGCAATGGGCAGCAGATGTTGCTGACCCACGCCATCACTCGCGTCGACTCTTTTTCGTCCACCATGAGCGGACATGCCTGGTACGCCTGGGAATGGCTCTACGACGCGTTGATCGCCGCCATCCATGGGCCTTTGGGCTTGAACGGCGTGGTATTTTTCTCCGCGCTAGTGATTGCTTCGACGTTCACCATCGTGCTCAGGATTGCGCTGCGTCGTGGAGCCAGTCTTCCGGTAGCGCCGATTCTGCTTTTGCTGTCGATCGGAGCATCGAGCATTCATTTACTCGCGCGGCCGCACTTGCTTAGCTGGTTATTTGCAGTGTTATGGTTTCAAATTGTGGATTCCGCCGCGGTCCCATCCAATTCTAAGAAACTCCGCCGCCTGTACTGGTTGCCACTGCTCATGCTGGTCTGGGTGAACGTTCATGGTGGATTTGTCTTTGGCCTGGTTCTGCTCGCCCTTTATATCGCCGGCGGATGGATCCAGTACTTTGCCACCGACGATATCGATGAACGCAGGAAAATTGGAGAATTGCACAAGCATTTAGGAATCGTGACTTTGCTTTCTTTCCTGGCGACGTTCATAAATCCCTACGGCTATAGGCTGCACCAACACATTTATGGATACCTGAGCGACCGGTTCCTAATGAACCATATCGACGAATTTCTTTCTCCGAATTTTCACCATGTGCCCCAGCAGTGTTTTGAGATATTGCTTCTAATCACGATTCTGGCCTTGGCTATTTCTTTCCGAAAGTTGAAGGCTTCGCAGTTGCTGGTTGTCCTGTTCGCGGTCTCCAGCGGATTGTTTGCCTCGCGCAACCTTCCTATTTCGTCGTTGCTGTTGGTCCTGATCATTGCCCCCCTAGTTTCAGAAATTCTCGCGGAGATGGCCACGCGACCGGATATAGCGCCGTGGTTGAGAACGGTCATCGCGAGCCTGCGTTCCTTTGGCATTCGCATGGAGAGAATGGAATTGAGCTTTCGCGGCCACTTGTGGCCAGTAATGGGCGTGGTCGTGTGTTTGTGGATTTGCGCCCACGGCGGCATGCTTGGCTCGAACCAATTGATGGAGGCCCGTTTCGACGCTGGTCGATTTCCGGTGCAGGCGGCGGAGGTGATTTCCTATCGCGGCAAGACCGGCCCGATTTTCTGTCCCGACACCTGGGGTGGATACTTGATCTATCAGCTATACCCCGGAACCAAGGTGGTCGTAGATGATCGCCACGATTTATATGGCAGCGAATTCTTCAAGGATTATTTGACGGTCGTACAGGTCCATCCCGGTTGGGACAAGGTGCTTGACGATTATCACGTCACTCGAGTATTGATGCCAACGAACTCTTCGCTGACCGTCCTTCTCCGGCAGACACCACAGTGGGTGGTGGTTCATGAAGACGAGACGGCCGTGCTTTTCAGGAAAAGGGATGGACCCGCGGAGCCTTGAACCGAAGTCTGCTGGAGCAGGCCTTGCAGGCCTGGGTGAAGAGCGAACCAGGGTTAACGCAGCGCGATAAGCGCTCCTTCACCCTGATTCCTCGAATACCAAATGTTTCCAGAATCGAAGCTATTGTTGCAACCTTGCAACCCATAGAATCAGTATATGAACACTTTCACTTCCCATAATGAGCGCTGGCCCGCACTCCCTTTCTCCGAATGGAAAGATACCTATGCGACGCTCCACATGTGGACGCAGATTGTCGGTAAGGTGCGCCTCGCTCTTGGTCCGACTCTGAACCACTATTGGGGAGTTGCGTTCTACGTGACGGCGCGAGGTTTGACAACGTCGCCGATCCCTTACGACAAGGGACTCTTCGAGGTCCAATTTGATTTCGTCGCGCACAACCTGGAGATTACGACCAGCCTTGGCGAAAGCCGAATTATGCGCCTGGCTCCGCGCACAGTTGCGGAGTTCTATGCGGAGTTTATGGAAGCTTTGCGATCCCTCGCCATTCAGGTGAAGGAATGGCCCATGCCGGTGGAAGTGCCGAATCCGGTGCGCTTCGATTTGGATAAGAATCATTCATCCTACGACAGCGAATATGCAAACCGTTTTTGGCGAATTCTCACGAGCGTAGCTCCCGTGCTACAGGAATTCCGCGCTGGATTTATTGGGAAGGCCAGCCCGGTGCATTTCTTTTGGGGGAGTTTTGATTTGTGTGTTACGCGCTTCTCGGGACGACGCGCGCCGGAACGGCCCGATGCTGACCCCGTCACCAAAGAAGCGTACTCGCACGAGGTGATTAGCGTAGGCTTTTGGCCTGGAGATGGCCTGATCATCAAGGATGCAGCTTTCTATGCGTACGCCGCGCCCGAGCCGGCAGGATTTAAAGACAGCGCGGTGCATCCGGCGAAAGCTTTCTATAGCAAGGAGAAGAACGAGTTTTTCCTGATGTACGAAGATGTGCGGTTGTCGGAATCTCCGCAAGGTGCCTTGCGGGAGTTTTGTCAGAGTACTTATGATGCCGGAGCGAATCTCGGGAAGTGGGACCGTCGAGAGTTGGAAAAGTAAAAAAGCACGCTCGCCTTGCTCGCTGGACAGACGAGGCGTCCCAACGTAATTATCGAAGATGGTGGGGCGGGTGCCCTCACCTCACCGACGTCTGTAGCCTGCGTTCACCTAATTTGTATTGATGTCGAAGCCTAGAATCGCATTCACTTCTACCGGCTGGGCGCCCCGTAACGCTGGGCTGAATTTCCAGCCAGGCAGCGCTGCCATCACTTTGGTTGTCATCTCAACCGCGCCCGGTTCGAGCACGCGCGCGTTCTTCACCATTCCCGCGCGATCCAGAACACAGGCAATCACCAGCCTCGAACGTTTCATATCCGGAGGCGCAATCACACTGGCCCGCATGGGACGCGGCGCGGTCAGGTTTTCGCCGCCGTGTCCCACGGATGTCGGGTCGGCAAATTCCATGACCGCCGTGCCGAGATTGGTATCGATGTAAATCGTATAGACTTTGTCGCCTTTGAGCGTGCCGTAGAAATTCAAGGCTCCGCCTGATCGCGATGACGCCTCAATCGTGATTCCCAGTCGATCATCCTTGGTCACGGTAGATTTCCCAGAATTTTGCGGTTGCGCTCCGCCCGAACCAAAGCTCGGCAGACTGACAATATTGCTGCCTCCGCTCACGGAAACCCCCGGCATTGCAGGTTTGGCAGTGGCTCCGTTGCCTGCCCCGCCCGTTCCAGCGTAAGGGGATATCCCTGAACGCGCGGTGGTGTCCGAGCCCCGGCCGGTACCTGTTTTTCCGGCTCCCTCGTCTTTGCCGGCCAACCCGCTACCGGAATCTGCGCCCCGCCCTATACTCGATCCGCCTCCTGCCCCGCCCAACCCCGGGGTCGGTCCTCCGGAGGGTGATAAGGCTAAAGCCCCGGGCGGCGTGTTCGTCGGCACACCCTTGGTTTGCCCTGGCTGGCTGGAAACCACTACTCCCGTGCCGGCGGTGCTGCCGCCGGAGTCTTTCGGAGGAGCCATGGCCGCCGCGTCTGTAGGGCTGCCAAGCCCTACCCCCCGGCTGCCACGCGCCTGGTTGGATCCCCCCGCGATGGTGGGCGCTGGTGGCACCACCGAGGCACTCCCGGCCAATCCCGCGGACGGCTGGCGTTGGGCTGAACCACCACTTAATTGAACCGTGGGAGGAACGACACTCGCGTTGCTGCCCAGTCCTGTGGAAGCCCGGCGTTGCCCTGAATTGTCGTTCAATTGGGCCGTGGGCGGGACGACAGCGGTATTGGTGCCCAGGCCGCCAAAAGTCCGGCGGTCTTTGGCATTATTGGCCATTTGCGCCGGGGGCGGTACCACCTGATTCGGCTCACCCGCTCCGAACCCGGGGCCGGGCACCACCTTTTCATGAGTAAGTTGCGGCGGAGGTGCGACTACGGCGGGCGCAGGTAGCGTCAATCGGGCGTTAGTTGAGGAAATCCTCTCGGGTGCGGACACCGGTGGCGGCACCACCTGCATTGGCTGATTTCCCGGTATTCTTGGGGCGGAAACATCGCGTTGTGGTGCCGCGGGAGCCGGGGGAATTACGCTTGCACTTAGCGTAGGCGACGACCGCTGTTTATCGGATTGAAGTTGTGGGGCCGGAGCGACAGCTTGCACCGCCATTTGCAATGAATGCTGCGATGACTTGAGGCCCTCGGTCGGCGCTGGCCCAGGAATCGGCTTGTAAGCCAGCAGGTTCGCAACTGCGGACTCGGAGTGTGGCAGATTGAGCTTCGGCGCATCCACGACTCTTGGGCGGAGCGCCTCGCCACGAGCCACGCGGATGGTCTGGGTCTGGTGATGGGCCTGATGCCCACCGCCGCGTCCGCTACGTCCGGCACGTGTCCCGCCAGTGTCCTCAGTACGCGGCAATTCTTCGCCCGCGAAGTAGAGGACATCGGGTTTGAATGTGGCCACCGGCTGAAGGGTATGCATTTCCGCCAGATGCGCGGACAACATAATCATTGCGATTACAAATGCAATCTCAAACGCCCAGGAAACCAATATCCCCCGATAGGGAAACAATCCTACTGGGGCCTCTCCAGAAAGAGCTTCGGGCGAGCGGCTTAGCGCAGGCCGAATCGAAGTGCGGAATTCGTGCCAGGGGGACGACCACTCCACCAGAAAATTGGGCGCGTCGTTCACTAACTACTGGCCTCCGAAGGTATTCCGACCGAAATCTCAATTTCATCGCCGAGTGAAGTGCCGGTGGATTGAATAGTGTTTCCCGGCAATTCAAGGACAGAAGTTGCTCGCATGCGCACCGGGGCGACTCTCCAGGGCTGCAGTTGGTTCTCGATATGCACCACGAGTTTGTCCCCATCCAGATAAATTACGTCGATCGCGAATCGCATGCCGAAGGTATGGATCCCACGACAGGGAACGATCCACAAGCCGCGTCCTGCGGGAAAATTCACCGCGTCTGTCCACATCAACCCTCGAAAGCGCGACCAATGCGTGCCGGCAATCGACATTTCAGTGGCTAGATGGGCTTGGCGCGTCCGGTTGAACGCATATCCCGTGGATCCCGGTGACGACATCACAACTCCTGGTTTCGCAAAAGCCCGGTTTACCAACTCTTGGGGGAGTCCGGTGACTGGCGGTGTTTTAGTGTCCCTGCATGAGCGTGCGATACAACTGAATCATTGCCGGGCCCACGCTCACAATTAAGATTGAAGGCAGAATGAATACGGCAAGGGGAATGACCATTTTAATCGTAGTCTTGGCGGCCGCTTCTTCAGCCCGCTGCCGCCGCTCGACCCGTAGGGAATCAGAGTGCACGCGCAGCGCCTGGGCCACGCTGGTTCCGAACCGATCGGTCTGCACCAGCGTTGCCACCAGCGCGCGAATGTCATGCACCCCGGTACGTTCGGATAAATTTCGCAGAGCTTCGGCACGCGGTTTGCCGGCACGCATTTCCAAATTCACCAGGTGGAACTCGTCGCTCAACTCCGGGTGCGCATGCCGCAGGTCCTCACCGACCCGCATCATGGCCTGATCCAGGGCCAATCCGGCTTCCACGCAGATGACTGTCAGATCCAGCGCATCCGGCAATCCGAGGGTGATCAGACGCTGGCGTTTCTTGATGAGTCGCTTGAGCACGAACCGCGGAAGAAAGAAACCAAATGCGGGAACTCCGACCAGCAGGAATAAGGAACTGTTCCCGGTGGCAAAAACAATTAGCAATCCAAAGATCGCCATGCCCACCCGGCTGCCAACATACATACGCACATGGCGGGCATCCCGAAATCCCGCCTGAATCAGCCAGGCGCGGGTGCGCGACACTTCGCTCGGCGATAAAGGTAAGGCTTTGCTCAGCGGGTCGAGCGCCTGTTCCAGCCGGTCTTTGAATGCCGGCTTTTCTTCTTTTTGGGCTTTCTGGAAGCTGAGCGATCGCAGACGGGATCCGAGCACCGACGATGGCGCATACGCCGCCGCTCCGAAGGCAAATATCGCCAGAGCGATGGTGAGAAACAATAAAAGTGCGAGTATCAGTGCCATACGTCAGACCTGAATCTGAATCACTCTCCGGATAATGAAATAACCCATGGTTTGAAGTGCGATGCCGATGACCAGAAAAGTATGTCCAATGGGATCGGTAAACAACGGCCGAATGAACTCAGGGCTGACAAGCTCCAGGGTTACGATAATCACCGGAGGCAATCCCATCAACAGCATCATGGTCAACCGGCCTTGCGCGGTATAAACCCGGACCTGCCGCAGGATTTTGAAACGTTCTCGAATTACATAGGAGAGGTTGTCCAGGATCTCTGCTAAATTGCCACCGGTTTCTCTCTGTAACATGACGGCAGTGACGAAGAACTTCACGTCTACCAACGGCACCCGCTCGGTAAGGTTGATCAGCGCATCTCTTACCGGCAATCCGAATTTTTGCTCTTCAAACAGTTTCCGGAACTCGCTGGCGACCGGTTCGGACACCTCATTCGCGATCAACTCGATTGCGGTGGTGAAGGCATGTCCGGCACGGACTGCGCGGGCCAGGGTGTCGATCGCTTCCGGGAAGAGTTCCTCGAAGCGCTGGAAGCGCTTGGTGCGGCGATAAGAAGCGTATGCGTAGGGAAGAAATGCTCCAACTGCGGCGCCTACCCCGGTAAATATCGTGGCGTCCTGCGCCGGTAAAGACATGGTGGACGTCACCATCAACGCAAGAATTCCGCCTGCCACCGTGCTGATCGCGCATAGCAGCAGGACATTGCCAGCGCGAATGCCCATGTCCGCCTGGGTCAGCATGGTCTGCAGATTAGAAACGCTGGCTGACCGGCGAAGAAGATTGTCGAGCGCGGGAATCCGGCTCAACATCTCGTCCCGCAATAAAGCAAGATCGCTGGTGGATTGGATCTCGGTCGGCTTTTCGGCCGAGGACAGGCGTTCACGCAGCAAGCGGGCCTGAGAGCTCCTCTGGTCGAGCATGGAGCCGACCGCAAAAGCGCCGAGGGCGACCACGACAAAAACGAGAATGATAATAATCGGCAGCATAGAAACTGAACTGGGACTGACTGCTAAACTTCCATCGACGATTCGAAGATCGCCGAGCGCAGCTTATGGCCTCCGGTCAGGAGCCGTTCGGTAAACTTGGGCCGGATTCCGGTGGCGCGGAATGCTCCCTTGACCTTCCCATTCTCGTCGATCCCTTTGCGCTCGAAAACAAAAATATCCTGCATGGCGATCAGATCGCCCTCCATACCGGTAACTTCGGTAATGGTGATGACTTTACGGGTGCCATCCGCCATACGCGCAATCTGTACCACGCCGTGGATAGCAGACGCGATCTGGTTCCGCATAGCGCGCTCTGGAATATTCAGATTGGCCATGGAGAACATGTTTTCCAGCCGCGACAGTGCATCGCGCTGCGTATTGGCGTGGACTGTGGTGAGCGAGCCTTCATGACCGGTGTTCATGGCCTGCAACATGTCAAAGGCTTCCTCGCCACGGACCTCACCTATCACAATGCGGTCCGGCCGCATACGGAGACTGTTAATCACCAACTGCCGCTGCCTGACTGCGCCCTTGCCTTCAATGTTGGGCGGGCGGGTTTCCAGACGCACTACATGCTCTTGTTTCATCTGCAGTTCGGCGGCGTCTTCGATAGTCACAATGCGCTCGGAATTCGGAATGTAGCCGGAAAGAACATTCAACAAAGTCGTCTTGCCGGCGCCCGTTCCTCCAGAAATCAGCATGTTCATGCGGCCCTTCACCATGGCCGCGAGCAATTCGAGCATGGGCTCGGTCAGACTCTTGTTCTCCACCATGTTGCGTCCGGTAATAGGATCGCGACCGAAACGGCGAATGGATAAGCACGGTCCATCAATGGCCAAGGGCGGAATAATGGCGTTGACGCGTGATCCATCGGGAAGGCGCGCGTCCACCATGGGCGAGGATTCATCGACCCGCCGACCGACGCGGGAGACGATCCTGTCGATGATCTGCATCAGGTGGGCATCATCCTTAAAACTAAGTCCGGTCGGCTCCAGCTTGCCGGAGCGCTCGACATAGACCTTGTCATAGCGGTTCACCAGGATGTCGGAAATTGTGGGATCCTTGAGCAACGGTTCCAGCGGCCCTAGACCAAAAATTTCATCCAGAATTTCCCGCGCCAGGCGCTCGCGCTCGGCGAAGCTGAGAGGAACCGCCTCGCTGTTCACGGTATTGCGAATCAGGAGCAGGACTTCTTCGCGGGCAGCGTCGTTTGGAGTGCGCCCGAGTTTTTCTAAATCCAGGCGATCGAGGATTTTGCGGTGGAGGTCCGCTTTGACTTGCTGGTATTCGGTTCGTTCAAAGGCCTGCAGGTTCGCCATGGGTTACCTAACTGATTTTAAACAACGACCAGGCTGCGCGTTTCACCGGCGCATCATTCTGGGTCAAGCTTGCTGCAAGTCCAATGAAAGTTCGGGCCATTTCCGAATGGTTCTGCTGCATCACCGGAACTCCGCGATCAATGGCTGTGGAGACCGCGAAGTACTGGTTGGGAATCTTCCAAAGCAACTTGATGCCCGCCGCAGCTTCGGCATCGGATTCGGTAAATCCCGGAATCTTTCGAAAACGATTGAGAACCAGATGCAACCGTTCGCGACCTCCAGCCTCTCCCAAATATTGCTGAATTTTCGCCGCGCTCCATAACGATGCTACATCGGCGTGGGCCACCAGCAATACTCCTTGGGACATGTTACTTACCAGCCGGGTGGAGGCGTCGATGCGCATGGATGTGTCCACTACCACATAGCGGAAATGCGCCACCAGCATGTCGAATAGCCGGGCAAACTCGGCTGTAGTCGGTTCGATCGGCATCGGAGCATTGGTGCCCGCCAGCAACTGAAGTCCACCGCTATGATGGGTAGTAAAGCTTTCCAGCAGCGAGCTGTCCAGGCGGTGCAAGTTGCGCAGCGCATCAGTTATGGTGAATGTCGGTTTCAGGTTCATGTGTAACGCTGCGTGTCCGAGCGGTGCCATATCGACCAGGACAACGTTGCCGTGGGCTGACTGCAGCGCCAGCGCCAGATTCACCGCCACTGTGGTGGCGCCGCTGCCCCCTTTGGCATTCACTACAGTAAAGACCCGTCCACGGGTTTCTTCCCTTTGAACTTTCCTCTGCGCGGCGGTAAGCCGGACAAATGCCTCCAATAGATCGGTCGTCGTTGTGGGACGTTCAATGAACTCGCGCGCTCCGGAACGCATGGCAGTCACAATGATCTGGGGCTGAGACATGCTGCCAATCGCGAAAATCGCCGAGCCTGGGACTTCCTCATGCAGTAATTCCACAGTTCGCAAAGCTGCGGCCGGGTTATCCAGGGGAATGTCCACCAGAACGGCGTCGGGTTTGGACCCGTGGATGCGGCGCATCATGGGGTCCGCAGCGGCCACCGGGAACGTGGACGACATCTGCCCCGTCTTTGCCACACGGGTACCGTCGACCAGGACTTGTAGAACGTCTCGTTGCTCGCTGTCGGTCGCGAAGATGGCTACAGAAAGTTCAGGCATGGTTTTAATTCCACTTCTACTTATTTCTTCGGAGACGTTTGGTCAAACTTTTCCTTATCGAGAAACGGCTTCGGATCGGCGGGCAGCGCCGGTGTCTGCGTACTCGGCGAAATCCGATGTACCGTGCACAGAACCATCAATTCCGTTTTACTTTTCTGCACGTTCTTACTCTTAAACAAATTGCCGAGGATAGGAATATCGCCAAGCCCCGGCATTTTGTTGGCAATGCTGGTCAGGCGATTGTCCATGAGCCCGGCGATCACAAAGCTTTGTCCGTCCTGCAGTTCAAACTCGGTGTCCGCTCGCCTCGTACTCAGGGCCGGAACGGTGAAACCGGAGATCGAAAGGCCGTTGGTGAAATCCAGTTCGCTTACTTCAGGGACCACCCTAAGATGAATGTTTCCATTAGGCATAATGACCGGAGTAAATCTGAGCCTTACTCCGAACTCCTTGAATGAAATGCTGACCGCGGTGAATCCCTGGCCGGGCTGGACGATGGGGAAGGGAAATTCACCACCCGCCAGAAAGCTGGCTTCTTTGCCGTTGACAGCGATCAGGTTGGGCTCCGCCAAAATCTGCAACAGACTCTTTTGTTGAAGGGCTTCGATGACGGCCCCGAAGTTGATATCACTGCGAAATAGAAAGAGGTTTAGAGCATTGCTGATATTGATTTGCGGTGGTGTACTTGCGGTCGCGGTGGTGGTTGTCGCTCCATTCGTTGCGGTCGTGCTGCCAGCGGTAGTCACTGAAAATCCACCGAATTGCCCGGTGGTGCTGGTGCCGATGGTGTGGCCGGCGCCCGGCAAAAAGAAATTTGACCCAAGTTGCAGCACTGCCGATCGGTCCACTTCGGCGAACTTCACCTCCAGCAGGATCTCCTGGGCACCTACCGGGCCGAAGGTCAGCACGTTCACTACATTCTTGGAGTAAGCCTCGGCGATCATGCCAGCACGTTTGGATATGTCTTCGGTAGTGACATGCCCGGAAAGGACAATCGCGGAGCGCGATGGAGTGACTTCGATTTGCTCGTCCGGAAATACGCGTTTTTCTTCCTCGGCAGCGGCACTGACATCCACGTCTACGCGCAGATCAAAACTGCGGGATCGTTCCAGTTCGTCCCAAATTAACAGCGAGACTTCACCGGCTGCCCGGCCATGGACCAGAATCTGGGTTGGCGCGACGACCATCACATCGGCAATTAAGGGATCAGTAACAGAAATTCGCTTTAGCCGTTCAGTGGTATTGATGAGCAGCGACTTGCCCACCATCACGCGCAACGGTGCGGCACTTGCATTGGGTACCTCGGGCTGCGGCGTGGGAGCGGAGACCGTAGGTGCCTGGGGCTGTGCCTGGTCAGGCGCGGCCTGGGCCGACGGTGCACCTTGCGCCGCCGGTTGGGCCGGGTCCGGTGTTTGGCCCATTGCCAACGCGGAAAGCACGCACAAACTTGCCAATGCCTTCCATCCTGCTGCGCCGAGCTTCATTTCTAGTCCCTCCCCCTTGCGGGAGCTGATCGCCATGATTTCTGACCTCTTGCGTAAGTCTTATCTCAAAAATTAGTAACGTCCTTCTTTTCACCGCGAATGACTTCCACGGGATAAAACGCAGGTGGCGGCGGAGCCGCAATTGCATTGCTCGCATGCTTCGCCCTGGTGTGCACCACGGGTGCAGCGGCCACGGGCGCTCCCGGCCTGTAAAGCGAGCTGGCATTCACCGAAGCCACAGTGTCCTGTTTGGTATCGAGCGGATTGCGCAGCGCCAATTGGATATGTCCCTGGCTGCTGGCCAAAGTTAGCTTCTGTCCATCGTCGGGAGAAACCAGCAAAGTGATGACGGGAGTGGTTTGGGGATCGCCGGCTGAGTTGCGTTCTAATTTCTGTCCGGTGGCAATTACGGCCACGTTTTCGAGCACTGTCGTCGTCTGTTGTTCGGACGACGACCCGGGATTGCCGGTCAGCAAGACATCAACGTGCGTTCCTGGGATGACGAAACCCGCAACTGCCACAATATCGTTAACCCGTACCGAAACTGCCCGCATGCCGGGAGGGATCAAAGAGGGAAGTCCGTAGCCTGAATTCTCTCCGGCAAGGCGGTTGGGCAAAATGAATTCGCCGGCGGAAATCGGCAAAATTGCGCCGCGTCCCACCACCTGCGATATTTTGGAGTAGTACCCTTTGGGCAAAGTCGCCGCTGGGAATTGCACCAGTTTCAGGTCACTGGCGGCAATTTTTGTGCCTACTTGAATATCGTTCGCGGCGATGACCACGCCTTCGCCTACCACCACGGCGGTGCCTGGCTTCTGCAAAGTCTTGTAAACGAGCAGGCTCACCAACCCACCCAACATCAAAGCAATAAGTCCGATGAAAAATAGCCGGTTGCGATTCATAACTACTCCTGATCAACGAAATCGCCAGGCACCGCCTCGGCCTGACTGAGGGATATCTATGCTACCAGCAGCAACCGCATCCCGTTCAACCTGCCGTCCCATTTTGAATCATGTGGATGGACAGGGGAAATCGCGCCAAATCTTATGCAATCCGGTGCGTAATCTCACTGCGATAACCCAAATTCCTCTGATTCGAAAATTAATAACTTACAGGGATAGAAAGAGAGTAAAGAATATCCCGTCCATCATACCCTGAGGCGCTTCCAGACGAGCGACAATTTCTTGCATACCAGCATGCAAATTGTTCCTTCCAAGACACTAGTTTTCTCGATAACAGGGTGGGGGTTAAGTAACCCGAAGCTCGAGTTTGCGCCAAAGGACAAATCCCAGGGCCAGCAATACCCCAAAGGGCAGCAACGGACTGGTGTCCAGCGGCAGCATCCAAAAACGCAGCAAGTTCGCTTCCGGCACCCAGATTGCCGCCAAGGTCAGGGCCAAAGCTGCTAGATAGGCCCATGCCGGCATCATCCATGCCGTCATAAGGAGCAGGCGGCCGGTGCGGCCGGATTGCCAGATAGGGCCTCGATAGCGAACCAAGAGCAGGAAGCCCGGGAGCAATAGAAGCTGGGTGTGTGGTGCGAGAGTGGGAATCACCACCAAGGTTGTAGCTAATACAAAGCTGGATACAACGACAAATTGCGTACTTTCTGCAGCGAACGCCCTGCACTGCCAGCAAACTCCCAGGGTTGCGAGAACGATGGCGGCCGCCACAAATGGGCCGATTGTGGGCGTGAACCAGACATCCAGTAGAGAGTGTCCGTAGGTGTATTGCTGGTACTCGCGGACGATCTCGAAAAACCTCGAAATCCAGCCCGGCATGAGCCACTCGCCGCTCATAATCAAGATCAGCATGGTGACCAGGAAACTCCAGGCGAGGGATCGACGCCGTCGCCAATCTCCGACGATCCATATCGCCAGCCAGGGAAGCAGCAGCACCACGAATTGCGGCTTGATCGTAGTCGCAGCCAGCATAATGCCGGCAAAGATCAGGTGGTCTGATACCAACGAAACCAGAGTGACCGCTACCAGGAACGCCGCCAACAGACTCAGATTTTGCAGTTTGATTCCTTGCAGCACCGGAAAACTTCCTATTGTGAAAAACGCGAGTATGGCGACTCCTATCGCCGAGCAGCGCCAACTAAGAACTTTCAACCAAAGGATGAGGCTAACGAACGTCAATGCCAGAAACAAACAAGCAAAAATCGTCTGCACAGTGCCGAATGAGAGATGAAGCGTCGGCCACATCAAGAAGACGACATAAAGTGGATAGGCAAATCCTCCAGACATGCCCGCTGAATCGCCGGTATTCGCGGCCGAAACCGGAGCACCGTAAATCATTGTTTGAATTTCCCGAGCCAAGGTCAGGGTGTAAGGTAGGCGGCCATGGAGGAAAAGTTCATGGGCCGTCCACCATTGGGCATAGAGATCAGAAAAATGGGCTGGCTGATTAGCGCTCCAGAGATAAATGACGTAGTGCCACATACCGAACCCGAAAACAACGGACAGCACCAGCCAAACCCATCGGCGGGAGTCGGATGAGTCAAAACCGGTCATGCCAGGCTCCGAGTCTCGATTGCCTGACGTTGAGTCATCCACATCCAGAATTCATGGCCGTCAACCGCGGCGATCGCGATTGCGGCCACCAGGATGCCGCCAACTATATCGACAACATAGTGCCATTCCAGTAACACAATCGCCGCGAGCAGCAAGATGTCGTAGACCGCCAGGACGATTACGATTCTTCTCCAGCGCCTCAGAAACCAAAGCGCAATCAGCGGCTGGACGATATGCATGCAGGGGAATGCGATGTAATAGTCAGTCGAGATGCGACGTAAGAATTTGTGGTCCCACAACGCCTGCGAGTTAACGATCGACTGCTTCTGGATCGCGTAGGTCTGCAACGAGCGCGGAAAGTCAGAGAAGTGAGTGGGACAAAGATAATATGGCCCCTGGCTCGGCCACAGGTAAAACAGTAGCAATGCCAGGAAATATCCGGTCAGGATTGTGCCTACGAAGCGCAATCCTTGGGATCTTCCATAGTAGAGGCTGGTGAGAAGTAAAGCAGCTCCTATCTGGGCAAACATTCCGAAATAGATGAATTCCAGAAAATTGAAAAAAGAAACTGGCAAAGCGTGGACCGCCCAGTGACAGATCGACGAAACCGATGCCCCATGCAGCATCCACTGGTCCAAGGAACTAAACGTGGCATCGGTGGTGCCGAAGAAACGCAGCGAAAGAATGATGTCGTTATAAGCGAATATCAATAGAAATCCGGCAAACAGGTAGCAAGCGGGAGCGAACACCGCCAGCAAAGGCTTACGAAGGTCGATTGATTTCGTTCTTTCTCGAAATTCGAGCACCGCGATTGCATCGACGGTCAGAACCAGGGCCCGAATCCACGTCAGCGCCCAGACCAGAACAGCAAAAAAAATCACGATAAAAAGAATGCGGACTTTATCTCGACTCAAACGTTGGATTGCTGGAGCCAGAGTTTCCTGCAACGGAAATCCGATTACATAGAGGAGCGCAGCCACAAAGATCGATTGCGCGGCGAGAACGATCCAGTAGGCCGACGCCAGCTTTGCCCAATCAAAGTTGACGGGGAGATGCAACTTTTCCAAGCAGGGGATAAGCGCCAGAGCCAGCAGCGCAGTGATCCAGTAATGAAAACCGCGGAAGCTGTTACCGCTTGGAGAGGCGAGCGTCAACTTACCTCCTGAAGTGGCTTCCGAGTGAAAAAACGGCCAAGCACAACCACCAACATCGGTAAGTAGATGAAACACACCGTCCAGCGTCCTACTTCCAGGTAAGAGTGCGGCGTGTGATACCACCGCCAAACTCCGGGCACCCAACTGAAGAAAACCGTCCACACCATTTCCTTGCGCGTCTTCGGGATCAGCCAAAGCATGAAAGTGTCATAGAACCAGCGCTGCGGCATGATCGGCCATCAGCAGCAGGACAGCAGGCATCGCGATCACGAAAGCGCAACAAGGCGAACGCCAGCAAGAATCCAGGAATAACCAGCAGGGGAATAAAGCGTTCATAAGCGACGTGGCCAGATTTGCCAGCCATAGCAAGGCCAAGCGGCAGGATGCCAGGCTGATCAATAAGAGCGCGAGACAAGCCATAACGCCGCGGCGGCCTAGGCGAGTGAGGACCACTGGCAATCCAAGCTGGGGCTTGGCCAGGGTTGCGGGCAGCAAGATGGGAAGAAGGCGCTCGCCATAATGAGTGGCGCCCATTGTGCAGTGAGAATGCAGGCCCAATAGGGATATGCCAGAAAAATTAACAAGCGTTCATATCCTTCGCGGCTGAGTCCGAAAGCTAATAACCCGGAACTGATTCCGTAGAAAACGCCAGCAGCGATCTCCGGACGCATCCAAGCAAAGGGCAACCGAACGATGGCCGCGGGTAAAGGATATAACTTGCAATGAGTCGAGCTGATAGGGATTTTGACGAGCAAGTAAATCCGCGCGGCGCCTGGAGCGCCCAGGTGAAATCTGCTGCGCCCAATTGGAAGTGGCTCATCAGCAACCAGCAGAAGCACCCACTCGCCAACCCAATGATCGCCGCTATCAGAATTCGTAATCGCACGGAAACTTGTCCGCATAAGTTGTAACATGAAGCGATTTCGTAGCCGCTACTTTGTTGAGAAATCCAAAACTCGGTTTGCTGCTCGCTCTTCTTCTTACCGGTAGCGTGTGGTTCTATGTGGAGAAGGTGATGATCCCGCAACAGGTTGCGGCGGCGACTGCGCACGATTCGCCGCGGGGCAGCCTGTCTGATCTGTATCCACGCTGGCTGGGCGCACGTGAGTTGCTGCTGCACCATCGCGATCCCTACAGTCCGGAAGTGACTCGCGAAATTCAAATCGGGTATTACGGACGCGTGCTCGATCCCACACGCCCGGAGACCCGAAAGATCAGCAGGCTTTCGCCTATCCTGTGTATGTAGTTTTTCTGATTGCTCCCACCATCGGTTTTCCGTTCTCCGCCGTGCAGGAAGTTTTCCGGTGGCTCTTATTTGTTTTGGTGATTGGGACGGTGCCGTTGTGGTTGCGGGCGTTCCGCTGGCGTCCTTCCACCCTGGTGGCTGCAACTTTGATAGTGCTCACATTGGGATTTTTCCCCGTTGTGCAGGGCTCAAGCTGCAGCAATTGACTCTGGCTGTCTGTGGATTGATTGCTGGATGCGTGCCTATTGCTCGGAAGCGGCCAGCTCTTGCTGGCGGGAATTTTGCTGGCCCTCGCCACCATAAAGCCCCAACTCGTCTTGCCTTTGGTGGTGTGGCTAATTCTCTGGACGTGCAGTGATTTGTCGTCAGAGACGAATTTCGTTATGGGGTTTTGGTGGCACCATGGCGCTCCTGCTGAGGCGCCCAGTGGGTTCTTCCCGGATGGATAGGAAGTTTCTGGCTGCCCTCGCAGCCTATCGGCAATACACCGGCATCCGGTCTCAGTGTTAGCCACGGTTACCACGCCCGCCATTGGCGCCATTCTCGGGTGATCGCCGTGATGCTTTTGGGGATCGGGTGTTGGCGCACCCGCCGCGCGGAATCGGACGCGCCAGCGTTCGCTCTGATTTCCTCGCTGGTGTTAGTGACGACCGTCGTGATCATCCCTATGACGGCGCTCTATAATCAGGCTCTGCTATTGCCGGGGGTCTTCCTGTTGGCGCGGAACATTGCCTTCTTCGGAACGAAAAATGCTTCTCACACGATTTGCTTCCATTATTGCCGCCTTGGTTTTCTGTCTGGCCCTGGCTGGCGGCTCTGGCTCTGACTCTGGCTTCGTTCGTCCTGCCGCCTGCCTCGGTGCAAAAAACGTGGTCCGCGCCGCTTTGGAGTAGCATGATGACTCCGGTCGTCGTGCTGTTGTTCTGGGACCGCTGACCGCCACTGTTCTTCGTCGAGCATCGCTGAGGTATATTAGGCTTCTGTATTGGGCCTCAGAGATCGTGCCGGCGCCGGTGCTATTGGAGCGTGACATGGACTTGAAGATCGAGACGCGCCAAGTGGACGGGGTTACAATCCTTTCGTGCCAGGGACGCGATCGTGTTTGGTGAGGAGTCCGGCAGCCTGCGTGACAAAGTCACGGAGTTGCTGACATTCTACACATCATCTTTTATTGGACCTTTCTGGGGTTAATCATGTGGATAGCGGGGGCCTGGCAACTCTGGTCAGTCTCAATTCTTCAGCCCGCGCCATGCCGGCGTGGAAATGAAATTGGTTGGCGTGGGCGCCCGGCTGCACGATGTACTGCAGACGACAAGACTGATCGCCTATTTCAGGTTTACGATGACGAGCAACAGGCCATGGCGGCGTTTAAGGAAGTGGATGTAAAACGTTCAGCGTCATAAAACGGTTCGAATTAGCGGAGCTGTTCCAAATCATACATGGCGTTTCAGACAATCACGGGTCAAGGATCAGGCGCATCTTCGGGAGTTTTCCCAACGCTGGTATTTGTTCAGGGCAACGAGCAGCGCACCATCGTGCTCGAACATAGTCCGTACACGGTTGGTCGAAAAGTGGACAAAGATCTGGTCATCGCCGACCCGCGAGTTTCACGCGATCACGCCATGATCGTCTCCGAAAACGGCCAGTTTGCCGTAATCGACCAGGGTAGCAAGCACGGTACCTACGTGAACGGTGAACGCATCGACCGGAAAGTTCTGGAAAAGAACGACCGGATGGAATTCGGCGTTCGAGAAGTCGTCTACATCGTCTTTAATCCTCAACATGGGACTTCGAATACAGCCCGCGATTTCTTAAGCCAGATTTCCGGAATCCATATCTCCGATGAGACCACCGATCTTGAGAAACTGACTTTATTTTTGGAAGCGGCCCGCAAATTAAATACGACCGGCGTTCTGGATGAAATTCTGGTGACTCTTCTGGACACCACGCTCAAGCTCACTCGCGCCGAGCGCGGATATGTGTTCATGAAGAACGACGTCGGCAATCTGCGCTTGGCGGCCGGTCGGAATTCCAAGGGCGAAGCCCTGCTTGACGACAAAACCATTTCCCATTCCATTCTTGACGATGCGCTGAAATCCAATTCAGAGTTTGTGCTCACTGATACCAGCCAGTCGCTCGACCTGGCGGGCCGCCAAAGTATTGTGGCATACGATCTGCGCACCGTGATTTGTATTCCCCTGCGCAAGCCGCAAGTCCAGACCAGCCGCGGTGTCGATGCTCCCGTGACCCAGGGACCCGCGGAAGCGATGGGTGCGCTCTACGTGGATTCGCGCTTCGCCTCCCGTGATATTTCCAGCGTAAGTAATGACATCTTGCGAGTAATCGCGACCGAAGCTGCGTCTCTGATCGAGAATGCCCGCCTGGTGCAAGCGGAAGAAGCTTCGCGCCGCTATCAGCAGGAACTCGCGATCGCGGCCTCCATTCAGCAGGGACTGATGGCAGTCACCATCCCGGAAGTTCCATTCGCCCGCATGGGCGGCAGAAATCTTTCCTGTAAAGAAATCGGCGGCGACTTTTTTGACGCGGTGAATACTGAAGATGGATTGGCGGTTGTCCTGGCCGACGTCAGTGGTAAGGGAGTTTCGGCCGCCCTGCTGGCCTCGACTCTGCAAGGCATGATTTATTCGCAGTTGATTGCCCGCATGCCGCTCCCTGAGATCATGGCCGCGGTGAACAATTTCTTTACCCATAAACACATCGGAGAAAAGTACGCGACCGTGATCATCGCCCGCTTGCGGCGCGATGGAGAGCTGGAATACGTCAATTGCGGACATGTGCCGCCGCTGTTGGTCTGTAACAACGAAGTGATTCGTCCCAGTCACGGTAACTTGCCGGTCGGTCTTTTGTCCGACGCTAAGTATGAGAGCGACCGGGCTAATTTGCATCCCGGAGACCGCGTGGTTCTGGTGACCGACGGAGTGACCGAAGCGGAAAACGCCTACGGGGATTTCTTCGATAACGAACGTTTGGAAATCGCCGCGAAAAAGGGAAGTATGGAAGACATATTTTCCGCGGTGGCCGTCTTTTGTGGAGGCACTCCGCTGAACGACGATTGCACCGTCGTCGAATTGACCTACACCGGCGGCGGAGAGCAATAGTTCAGGCGTTTTCTACTACTACCGAAAAGTTTGTCCCTTCCCAGTGTTGGGAATGCTGCCAGTAGAACGTAAATAAGATTTCGCTTCCCGCAGTTAATTTACTGGTTGGCAAGTCCGCCGCATAAACGCCCAGGCCGGTGTCGCGTGTGTTCGTGTCCTGCGAAGTCTGCCATCCATCAACGCTCCAATGCACCATCGCAGGTGCCGTTAGGGCCATGCGCAATTGTTTTCCTTTGGGCATGCTTCGGCATTTGTTATTGAAGCGCCAACCGAAGAACGCCGACTTCTGCTGGTCGAAAACGTAGCGCTGCACCGTCTGCAAGGGCTGGTCGAAGATCTTTCCGTCGCGCAATGAACGCCGCAACTTGATGTACTCCGAGTGCGCCCATACCAGCGGACACGCCGACCCCGTCCCCTTGCCGGTGAACAACTCGCGGTCAGCGATGTCGGGTGCATCCCACACCTGCTCGGGAATCAGCCGGCTGTACTCGGTAGAAAATTCCATGACGTGCAGCAATTCTTCGGCGGCCTTTCGCCTTCCCGCGGCCAACTCGTAGTGTGCCCTTTCCCCCGCGAGCAGCGGCCAGGGTCTGCCAATGCCGGTGCCGTCGAAGGGAGAACCATCTTCGTGCTCGCCGTATCCGTCGCCGTTATATCGATACCAGCAGGGCCCCTGCGGCAATTTAACCTTCAGCAATGCATCGATTACTTTCACCGTGTTCAGAATTCGCGGATCGTCGGGAGCGCGCAGTCCAAAGCGCACCAACGCTAGCGCGTCCGGGCTGATCAGATGGGTGGTCGCGTCCGCCCCCTGGCCTGGCGCCCGGTTCTTGATGGGTACGAATCCATCCAAAACGGAAGCCGAGTAATCTTCTTCCGCCGGGGCAATACGAACGTAATATCCCGCTACGCCGATCTGTCGCGCCAGATCGCTATTAGTGGCGTACGTCCAGCGCTCGATATTGTCGTTCCAGGCGTCGGCAGTCTCCCGCAGAAAGGCTGCCATCTGCGGTTCCCCAACGTTGTCCGCAAGATCGGCTGCCGCCAATAGTCCGGCGATTTCCACCGATAACGTGAATGGCGAATACCCCGCATCTTCTTCCCATCGGTCTTGTTGCGTTACCGGCCCGTTGCAAACGATGAACCCCGCTGCTCGTCGCACCAGATTCCACCATCGCTTGACGTCACCCAACAACTCCGGGGCTTCACGCCGCAGCAATTCGACAAGAAGAAGAGGGAATGCAGTTTCATCCATCTGCAATCCGCTCCAGTAGGGACGGCCATCCAGCCACATATTTTGCGCCCAATGTCCATCGATCTCCTGCGTGGATTCCAGATAACGCAGCACGCGGACCGCATCCGCCGGAGCGCCAGCCGCCAGAAACCCGCAGGCGGTTTCTACCAGATCACGCGGCCAAACCAGGTGGTATCCGCCCAGGTCTTCGTCTCCCTTGCTGAAACCCCACGGAATCGAAAGGCTGGCAATCACTCCCCCGAGAAAATCCTTCGATTCGTGCGCCCGTAAACATGCCACACTGGCGCGATATAGATCCTTCTCGGTGGGCGGATCGTCCAGCTTAAGCAAAGTGTCCTGCCACTCCTTCCAGTGCCGGACATAATGTCCTCGCAGTTCCTCGTACTGATCCAATAAACTGGCGCGGACTTGCTGGCCGGCCTCCGCCCAGATGCCTCCGAAGCCCAACGCCAGTACAAATTCTCCGCCACAGGCATTCAAGTCGATCTGCCCGGTTAGGGCGATGTTGCCGTTCTCGGCGCGGGTGTAGTTGTTAGTCATCCGGAAATTGTTGGAAAGATCTCGCCAGCCGTCCGAAGTTCCAACAAAGCCGACTGACATTTGCCGCCACGGAACCGAACATGCAAAGGCCAGCGCGGTGTCCTCGCGATGCGCAAAGAGCATGGGGATTCCCTTGTAATCACCGGTCCATCCGGTATTGGCGCGGCCCCAGTTCGCGAGATGTGGAGAAAGCAGGGCATACAGTTCATAGTCGGAAAGTATTCCGGCGAGCGGGACAAACTTGATTTTTTGCAACACCACATTGCGATAGGGGTCGGTGAGAATTTCCTTTTCGATGCGGTACCGGCCCCCGATCTCGGTGTTGATCAGTTCGTAGGCAGGGACGCCCGGCTCAATAGCAGAGCTTTGAAATGTACAATTTCGTTTTTCTTCGGAGAAGTAGTTCTTGCCATCGGTGACCATCAATCCGAGATCGCGCGTGCAGGCCTGATCGACGCGCGGGTAATAAACTTCGTTGAGTATGCCGTGGCTCAAGGTGAACCATACCCGGCTGTGCTGGTTCAGCGCGGTACCCACGCCGCTCTTCGCGCTCGATGTCCAGCGTGGTTCAATTCCCGGCCATCCCGGCGCAAATTGTTCGGAGTCACTCACAATGGTTGTCCTTGTGTTCGAAACATGGAGGCCGCGCGACCATTTGCCGCATCCACACTAAAGGTAGCATTTGTGCGATGGCACGGGCGCTGTGGCGTTACCGCTGCACGTTATCCAAATCCAATTTTCCGAGATACAAAGCCATTCCCACGACTGCATCCACACCGAACTGGTGTAGATTTTCAATCTCTTGGTTACTCGAAATCCCTCCGGCAACGATCAACTGCTTCGACGTTACTTCGCGCAACGCGCGCACCGTTTTCATCGGAATTCCTTGCATCATTCCTTCGGTATCAATGTGCGTATAGAGAAATGCGTCGCACCACGGCTGTAGCGCACGAACCATATCAACCGGCGAAATCCCGGTCACTTCGCGCCAACCGCGAATGGCGACTTTACCGCCCTTGGCATCGACTGCGAATACCAATTTCTCCTCGCCGACAGAATCCGCAATGGTTTTTGCGAACTCAATGCTGATCTCGCCATCGTGAACCAGAGTCGATCCCAGGATGACGCGTCGCGCTCCGAGATCAAGAATCTCCTGGGCCGAAGGAATCGAGCGAATCCCGCCGCCCACCTGACACGGCAACCGCTTCAAGAATTGTCCCAGGATGGCTCGATTATCTCCGGTTCCGATGGCTGCATCGAGATCGATAAGCTGCACCAATGGAAAAGTCGAAAAACGCTCGATCCATTCTTCAAAATCGTCAAACTCCAGCGCTTTCTTTTTCCCCTGCACCAATTGGACGATCTTGCCGCCCATCAAATCAATCGAAGGAATCAGCACGGCCACCTCACCGGAATGTCATTGGATCGCAAATGCAATTTCAGATCGGAGAGGGAACTGAGGCCGAAGTGAAAAATAGACGCAGCCAGTGCAGCGTCCGCGTGGCCTTCACGAAAGACCTCAGCGAAGTCCTGTGCTCCGCCGGCCCCGCCCGAAGCGATGACAGGAATCCGTACGGACTGCGCTACCGATCGGGTAAGTTCGCAATCGAATCCTTTGCCGGTGCCATCGCGATCCATCGAGGTCAACAATATCTCGCCGGCTCCGCGTTGCTCCGCCTCCTGCGCCCAGCCGACGGCATCACGGCCCGTTGGTTTGCGTCCGCCGTGCACATACGCTTCGAAATAACCCTGGCAGCGTACATGGCCGCGCTTGGCATCGATGGCGACAATCACGGCTTGCGATCCGAATCGTTGCGCGATCTGCGTGATCAACTCGGGAGTCGCCATCGCGGCGGAGTTCAAGCTGATCTTGTCGGCTCCCGCGTCAAAAATTGCGCCCGCATCTTCTAAGGTTCGAATTCCCCCACCGACCATGAACGGGATGAACAACTCGCGCGCGGTGCGTCGAACCGTGTCAAGCAGGGTGGCGCGTTTTTCGTGCGTGGCGGAGATGTCGAGTAAAACAATTTCGTCGGCGCCCGATGCGCTGTGTGCAGCGGCCAGTTCAGCGGGATCGCCGGCGTCACGCAAATTGAGAAACTGCACGCCCTTCACCACGCGTCCGGCGTCAACATCCAGGCAGGCGATAATTCGTTTCGTCAGCATTGATTTTCAGAGCGAGCAAAAGTTCTGTAGCAATTGCAATCCAGCCGCGCCGGATTTTTCGGGATGAAATTGCACTCCGAAAGAATTGTCCTGTTCCACGACTGCGGAAAATCTGCCGCCATATTCGGACTCTGCCGTAGTCGCCGCAAGCAGCGGCACTCGATAAGAATGTGTGAAATAGACGAACCCTCCGTTTGGAATATTTCGCAAAAGCCGCGATGAACCGCTGCGAAGTTCCAATTGATTCCATCCCACATGCGGCGATTTGACCGAGGCAGGGAAGTGCCCGCAGACGCCCGGCCAGATTCCCAGGCCTTTCACACCGGGGGCTTCTTCACTGGAATCGAGCATCCACTGCAATCCCACGCAAATGCCTAGAAACGGCACGCCGCGCTCGATGGATTTCTGGATAGCCTCCTGTAATCCGGTCTTCAGCAACGCGGCCGTGGCAGCAAAGTGTCCCACGCCAGGCAGCACTATTTTTTCGGCGAGAGCAACGATGTCGGGGTCAGAAGTAACCGAAGAATCGGCGCCGACTCGATCCAGCGCCTTCTTCACGGACGCGAGATTTCCGACGCCGTAGTCAACAATCGCAATGCTCACAGCAACCCCTTGGTGCTGGGGAGCAGCCGGGCCATCTGTTTGTCCCGCCAACAGGCCGCGCGGAGGGCGCGGGCAAAGGCCTTGAAGAGGGCTTCAATCTTGTGATGATTGGAGCGCCCATAGAGCGTTTTGAGATGCACATTGGCGTGCGCACCACGGGCGAATCCTTCAAAGAAGTCGTAGACCAATTCTGATTGCAGATCGCCCACCAACCTGGTTTTTACTTTGGTGTCGATGACCGCAGCCGTTCGTCCTGAGAAATCCACGGCCGCTAGTCCGAGCGTTTCGTCCATCGGCATAAGGAAATATCCGGCCCGCAGGATCCCTCGTTTACTGCCGAGGGCCTGAGCAAACGCTTGTCCCAACCCGATGCCAACGTCTTCGACAGTGTGATGTTGATCGACATCCAAATCACCTTTAGCTTTGAGCTCGAGATCGAATCCGCCGTGATGGGCAAATAATTCCAGCATGTGATCGAAGAAACGAATGCCGGTGGAAACTTTGTGGCGGCCTTTGCCATCGATGGAAAGAGCAATCCGGATGTCGGTTTCTTTGGTAGTTCGTTCGATCGTGGCTTTCCTCATGCCTTTACCTTTTCTCCCAATCCGATTTCCAGCAGGACCTCAGGCAACGCTGCCAGCACCCTCGCATTGTCTGCCGTGGCTCCCAGCGTGATTCGAACGCACCCCGCGCATCCATGATCGTTCGAACGATCGCGCACCAGAATTCCTCGTTCTCGCATGGCGGAAATGAATTTCTTGGCCTGCTCGCCGATCCGCAGAAGGACAAAATTTGCCCGGCTGGGCCAGTACTTGATTCCTAGGGAGCGCAGTTCTTCTTCCAGCAGTTTCCGTCCGTCGAGCGCTTCTTCTACGTATTGCTGGATATATTCCTGATCGGCGAGTGCTTCGGGAAGGCATGCCAGCGCAACTGCGTTCACGCTGTAAGGCGAGCCGACGCGCCGCACCTGCGACATTTGATCAGCGTTCCCAGCGAGCACTCCCACGCGCAGGCCAGCCAGGCCATACACTTTGGAAAAAGTTCGCGACACAAAAATGTTGGGGAATTGCCGAAAGGCTGGAAGCACGGTCTCCCTGCAGAACTCAAAATAGGCCTCGTCGATGAGTAAGGCAGCTTGAGGCGCAGCCTGGGCGATGCGAAACACCTGGGCAGATGGAACCAATACCCCGGTAGGATTGTTGGGATTCGCGATCGCAATCAAGCGTGTGTTCTCGTTGATCTTGCTGAGCAGTGCATCCACGGGAAAGGAAAAGTCTTCGCCGGCGGGAATCGCAACGACCTTGGCGCCCGTCGCAGCCGCATAGATCTCATACATCGAATAAGTCGGCACTACGATCAACGCTTCATTGCCGGCATCCAGATAAGTTTCGCAAACCAAATGGATCGCTTCGTCCGTTCCGTTGGTCAACAACAATTCTTCGGGTCGAAGCTTCAAATGTGCGGCGACGGCAGCTTCGATTGGAGCTCGCTCCGGATAACGCGCAAGGTCTTCGCCGCTAATGTTCTTAAGTCGCTGCAAAACCCGCGGCGAACAACCAACCGTGTTTTCGTTGAAGTCGAGGCGCAGACCCTTGCGGTCGCCGAGCGGCGGATGGTAGGCCTTTACGTTATGGACTGCCGCCCGAGGCTTAAGCACGACGACTCCTTATCCGGATCGACTCAGCGTGCGCGGTCAAACCCTCGGTCTCCGCCAAGCACTCTATCGCCGGAGCAATCCGGTTGAGTCCTTTCGAGGAAAGCTCCTGCACGGTAATGAGTTTCACGAAGTCCAGCACGCTCAAGCCTCCCCGAAAGCGCGCTCCGCCCGCCGTCGGCAGCACGTGACTTGGGCCAGAAGCGTAATCTCCCGCCGCTTGTGGCGAGTAATCTCCGATAAACACCGAGCCCGCATTGTGGATTTCATTCACATCTCGTTTGGAGACCGTGATGTGTTCAGCCGCCAACAAATTCGCCCATTCGATTGCCTCTGCGCGCGATGAGGCGAGCAGAATAACTCCGTGTCGACGGAGTGATTCCTTAGCCAGCAAATTGTCGCGCGCCTGTAATTGCGTTTGTTCCGACACCGATTTCGCCAGAGCGCCAGACGTTGTAATGAAAACAGCCAACGCCTCAGGATCGTGCTCAGCCTGGGCCACAAGATCTGCCGCAATGAATTCGGGCTTGCCGTCATCGCTAAGAATCACGACTTCTGTCGGCCCCGCAAGAAAATCAATCGCGCAATCGAACGATACAAGTTTTTTGGCCGCGGTGACATAGAGATTTCCTGGGCCAACAATCTTATCGACGCGAGGAATGGTTTTCGTCCCGTAGGCCAATGCGGCAATCGCCTGCGCTCCGCCCACACGATAAAATTCTTTGATCCCGAGCATTTCCGCAGCCGCCAATACCTCCGGGCGAGGTTGCGGAGAGACGACTCGAATATTCTTCACGCCCGCAACTTGTGCCGGGATCACTGTCATTAATAAAGTCGAAACCAGAGGATAGCGTCCACCGGGAACGTAGCATCCCACCGATTCCAACGGCCGCACCAATTGGCCAAGTGAAATTCCATTCCGATTGCGCGTCCACTCTTTCGGCTTCTGCCACTCGCAGAATTGACGAATGTTTTTCGCAGCGAGTTGCAATGCGGACCTGAATTGGGAGGACGAAGTCTTCCAGGAATCTCGCATGGCTCGTTCTTCTACGAGCAAGCTCGCGCCTTTCGCCAGTCCATCCCATCGCTGCGCATACTGTCGCAGAACGGAATCCCCATTGCGACGAACATCACTGACAATGCGCTTCACCTGCGGTTCTACCGAACCGAATTGCGTGCCACGATCCGCAAGTTCACGCACCCGCGCGATAGCCGCACGTCCAGAGAGAATCCGCATTACATGACCACCTTATTCAGCGGATACTCCACAATCCCCTGTGCCTTGGCTTCTTTCAGGCGAGGAATCACGTCCCAGGCCGTCGAGCCTTCGATCACCGTATTCACGGCCAGCCATTCCGGATCGCTCAACGTAGAAATTGTCGGACGCTTCAAGGCTGGCAGCACAGAAAGTACGGCGTTGAGATCTTCCTTGCGAACATTCAGCATGAGCCCTACCCGATCCTTAGCCTCCATGGCGCCGCGCAACATCAGCGCGAGATTTTCGATCTTACGTCGTTTGCCAGTGTCGGCCCATGAATTCTTATTCGCGATAATCTGCGTATTCGATTCAAACACGGTGTCGATGATCCGCAAATGGTTGGCTCGCAGTGAGCTGCCGGTCTCGGTAACTTCGACAATCGCATCCGCCAGCATTGGCGGTTTAACCTCCGTTGCTCCCCAGGAGAATTCAACTTTCACTTCAACGCTATGGCTCAGGAAATAGCTCTTCGTTACATTCACCAGTTCGGTGGCGATAATGCATCCGCCCAAATCCTCAGCCCGCTGATACTTTGAACTTTCCGGCACAGCCAGCACCCAGCGAACGTTGCCGCGACTTTGCTTGGCATAGCTGAGGTTGGCGACAGTCTCAACGTGCAAGCCGCTTTCGATAACCCAATCGAATCCGGTGAGGCCGGCATCAAGTGCGCCGTGCTCTACGTAGCGGGCCATTTCCTGCGCGCGAATCAGCATGCACTCAATTTCCGGATCGCCGGTCGAGGCAAAATACGAGCGGGCATTAGTGTGAATCTGCAATCCGGCCTGCGCGAAGAGTTGCAGCGTGGCGTCCTGAAGGCTGCCTTTTGGAATACCGATGCGCAGCTTCATCGAGTTGTCTCCTGAGCTTGAATCGCGATCTTCTTGGTGAAGCACGACCGCGTGCCTTCATGACAAACCACGCCGGCGCCTTCGACCACTACCTGAATTAATAAGCTATCGCGATCGCAATCGGTCGAGGCAAGTAGTACCTTCAAGCGATTGCCGGATGTCCCCCCTTTGGTCCAAAGCTCATTCCTGGTGCGACTGTAGAAGGTCACGTATCCGCTGGCTAAGGTGCGGCTCCAGGCCTCGCGGTTCATGAAACCCAGCATGAGGACTTCTCCATTGGCTGCGTCCTGAACAATGGCGGGCGTGAGTCCCTGCATCTTTTCAAAATCAATTTCCGGATTGGGCAAGTTCTGCTTCATTTCAATCATCCTCTGGCCTGGGGTGCATACAAACAAAAAGCCCGCTGAGCGTTTCGCGTCAGCGGGCCGGATCTTGTGAGTGCTGATTTCTAACTGTCGCCGTCAGCTACACACATCCACCCGCACGCAATGCGCGTGATGGTGAAGATGGTGGTGATGGCGTGTCGTCAGCATGGCTTCCTCTGTACCTTACGAAACCTCCTAAAGTCTGTCAACGCCCGCCGAAGTTAAAAATGTGATGGATTCGATTCGTGCTGCGAATAGCTCCCCGCCCGGTCGGGGGTTCCTCGTTACCAAAGTGCTTTCACTCCTGCTCGGTCAATGACCTCTTACCCGCGTGAAAAGCGGCGATCCAGGGTTTACATATATCTGAGGAGTTGGCCCATGCGAATCCTAGTCCGAATTACCAGTGCGCTGCTGACCTGCGTTTTTTCTTTACCTCTGGCAACCTGGGCGCAGGTATCGCCCGCACAAGGAACGGAGATCATCGAGCGCGATCTGTTCGACTATGCCAATCACGAGCGTAGCGCGCAGGGATTGCCGGGCCTTAGGTGGAATAGTGCCCTGGCGTTGGCTGCCCAAAAGCATGCGGCTGTTATGGCGCAAAAGGGATCGCTTTCGCATCAGTTTCCCGGCGAAGCAACGCTTCCCGCCCGCGCCGGACAGTCAGGCGCCCACTTCGTCTGGTTGGCGGAGAATGTCGCGGAGGGCCCAAGCGCGCAAGTGATTCATGCCGAGTGGGTGAAGTCGCCGAACCATCGCGCCAACCTGCTTGATCGGGACATGGATTCAATCGGCATCGCCGTCGCCGAACGTGACGGACAATGGTTCGCGGTGGAAGACTTCTCGAAGGCGAAACCGTAAACCAAAATCAAGCACCAGGGACACTGAGTATCACGAAGAAAGCCACCAAGGGATTTCCTTGGTGTACCTTTGTGTCCTTGGTAGTGCATGAATTTTGCCTTGTCCATCCAATAAGATTTCAGGGTTCCGCTGTGGAAATCCAGAACAGCCCAAAAATATTTTCGTAGTGCTTTCGCCTGGGAAACCTCCGGCGCTTCGTCCAGAACGCTTGCCCATCAAGGCCTTCATCCCGCCATACCAAAGCGCACCATAATCGTTATCGATGATGGCCCGAAGGTGCGGTTGTAAACACGGATTCTTTGCGATATATGTTCTCGCGCAACACCGGGCCCGCTTCACCAATTCCAAAAATTAAAATTTGTCTCGATTCCTTAATCGAGCTGAGGAGAATAGAAGTTATGTGTAAAGCACCCAGGATGTTTTTTGGGCTGGCAATCGTATGTGCAGCCCTTTTGACTGGCAACGCGAAAGCTATCACCGTGGAAGTCGGAAACTGCGCGGGCTTTCCCCAATATCCAACCATTCAACAAGCAGTAAGCAGTGTCCCGGCGGGAGCTACGGTCGGCGTTTGCCCGGGCACCTATCCGGAACAAGTGGTGATTACCCGCAACGTTACTCTGAAGGGGTTGCTGACCTCCAGCGGTTCCGGCGCAACCATCGTGGCGCCTGTCAATGGGATCGTCTCCAACGCAAGCAGCCTGTCTTCAGGCGCGCCCATCGCCGCGCAAATCGTTGTTCAAGGCGCGGCCAAAGTGAACATCAGCAATCTTTCCGTCAACGGCGGCAACAATCAGATTAGTGGGTGCGCTCCTGATCTGGTCGGCATCCTGTATCAAAACTCCTCTGGAACCATCACTCAGGTTTCGGTGGTGGACGAAACCCTGGATTCTCCTGATTTAATAGGTTGCCAGAGCGGCCTGGGGATTTATGTGCAAAGCGGAATTCTGAACAGCGCGAGCGGAACGTCAGCTGTGAAAGTCGTTGACTCTCTGGTGGAGGATTATCAGAAAAATGGCATTACTGGAAATGAACAGGGCACCACGCTTACCGTAACCGGCAGTTATCTTGTAGGACATGGTTCCACCACCGGGGCTGGGGAAAATGGAATTCAATTTGGCTATGGTGCTGCCGGCAGTGCAAGCAGCAATACCGTGACCGGTAACGTTTGGGCGCCCGACACATTTGGCGACACCGGCGATGCCGCAACCGGAATTCTTGTTTATGGATCACCAAACATTTCCCTCACCAGCAATAACATTTCAAACAGCCAGTTCGGAATCGCGACAGACGATGATCTGGGGGACGGCTTAATCGCAGATAAGACTTCGATCAAATCGAACAGGATCTCTGGCACCCACTTGTATGACGGGATCGAAATCTGCAACAACAGCAGCACCGTGCAATCCAACGTCATCTTCAGTAGCGATGAATCGGGGATTCACATTGACAGCAATTCGGACGACGGTTGCAACGGTGCCGGCAATGGCATAGTCGTGTCGTCAAATACGATCAACACGGCATGTACTGCTATCTTGGGGAATCTTTCCAACAACACCATCGGAACCAACACCTACTACAACGTTGGCAGCCTGAACAATCCCGGGAACACCTGTGAAAATGCAAACCCGGCGGTCGTGAGGGGATCCCAAGCGAAGGCGATCGCCAAGAATCATGTTTCGCGCAAGGCGCGACCGGTTCGTTAGCATCCTGAAACTTGACCAGCCGGAGGCTTTTTGAGCTCCGGCTTTCTTTTGCTTTCCCGGAAAGCGACACTTTCCCGCCAACTCATGTAAAATTGTGAACGGCGAGTATGGATCGAGATACCTGCGGCCCACGCTGCGGGACCAGCCCAGAGATTGCTCCCAAATTTTGATCAGACCCCTGAGCTACAACCCAGCGGGAGATTGCTGTCAGAAGACGGCATCAGGAGAAGAAAAATGGCCAAGATCGCAAAAACAGCCGATCGCAAGAAGGAAATGGACACCACCAAGAGCACCGATTGTCCCAAGTGCGGCAAGCCGACTCGGATCGCAAAGCGTGTGAAAGATCGCGAACGTGGCGTGGCCGGCGGGATTTTTATCTCGTGCTCGGCGTGCGAATTTTACGAGAAGTTGTAAGGCGGGTCTCGGGTCTTTGGTTTCAGGTCTCGGGGCCGCGCGGACGATTGCTTTTTCGTTCGCGCGGCTTTTCTTTGTGCATCAGCTCAGCCTTGTTTTCCCGAGGCCAATTTCCACGCCTTGGTGCGAATAAACGAATAGTTCAGTTGCGGCAGGGAATTGAATCCGGCTGCCTGCGTGTAGAGTTCATGCGCCTTCGCAGCCTCCCCTTTGCCTTCGTACGCCTGCGCTAAACGATAAAGATTACGCGGGTCTTGCTGATTGGCTTGGGCAAGTTCGGTAATCGCGGTTTCATAATCTTTTTGGGCGAGTGCAAGCCGGCCCGCCAACTCGTGCCACAGTTTTATCTGCGCAGGAGTTTTGGATGCCTCAGCGCCCTTCTGGAATTCCGCGGCTTCGGTTTTGGCCGACGCGAAATCCTTCTTGCCTATTGCCACGGCCGCTAGATTGAAATGATGGACCAACTTGGCGTTGTCTTTGATTTCCTGCGACTGGCTGGAGTCTTCTATCAACTGTAATGAGTGGCCATAGATTTTCGCCGCCGCATCATACTTCTGAATTTCCATGGTGATCAGACCTTTGGCTTGGAGGTCAGCGGCCATTGCAGCTACATCCGATTTCTTTTCGGCGACCGCGTATTCTTTGTCGATCTCTTTCAATGATTCGTCCATCTTGCCGCTGTCGGCAGCAATGACGCACAGACCGAAGAGCGCCAGTCTGGTTTCGCCGTCATTGCGGGCTTGCGAGGCCATGGTCTGTAGCTCAGTCGCCGCAGCATCGGCTTTGCCCGCGTACATTAAGTCGGCGGAAATTCCGAAGTGCGAAGGAACAAAGTGCGGATCGATCGAGAGCGCCTTGCGATATTGCGCGATTGAATCGTCGAATCTCCCCATCTTCAACAACAGTTCGGCGTACGAATCATAAGGATTGGGATCGTTGGGGATCAGCTCGATATTTTTCTTGAATGCCTGTTCGGCATTGGCGTAATCGCCCTGCTGCCGGTATGCGTAACCCAAGCTGTTGTAGGTGCCGGAAAAGTTCGGAGCGATTTCGCTGGCTTTCTTGAAATGCTCGATTGCTTGGGGCAGGTCCTGCTGGCCGAAATAATAGTTGCCGAGCGTAAAGTGAGCTCGCTCATCATTCGGATAGGCCGCCACCAACTGATCGAGATATGCCTTCTGCTTGGCCGCATCGCCATTGGTTCCAGCTTCCGCCGAAAGGATGACCAGCTTTTCGGCTTGCGAAGTCTTGTCAGCCAGGTCGACCGCCTTTTTGAGATGATCGAAGAATTCCTGGGCCGTCGGAGAATTCGCGGCGCGCGCCATTTCCGCCGATGCGAAGTCCGGATCAAGCGCGATGGCCTTGTCAAAATGCTGGAGTGATTCCTGCCCAAGCAGTCGATCGGCGAGGCTCTGTCCCTCAAGGAATTCCTTGCGTGCCTCGTCGGACTTGGTGGTGACAGGAATTTTGCCGCCATCGGCAGCGGAAACAGATTGCTCTGCGCCAGCGCTCTTATTGCATGCACTAAAGATCGAAGTGCTCAGCGCAACAATTACGGTCAGGATAAAGGCTGAATGCCTGGGTCGGAGCATCGGTAGACCTCTTTCAAATGAGTGACGATGTAGAAGATTTGGACTCGCAAGCGTGAGTGCTCCGATGTCCTCGACATGATTAGACTAGAAGTGTCTTGTTTAGAGAGCGGGGATGGGACGGGCTGTAGGATTTCCGGGATGAGCTGCTGCGGAACGCTAGACAGAACACATGCGCGCGGTCAGTCAGCAAGCCCCCTTGTCATTCAAGCGAAGCGAGAAATCTGTTTGACCGTTCCCTTGGCAGACAGCAGATTCCTCCCTGCGTTGTCTCATACGCGCCGACTACGGTTCGGAATGACAAGATGGGAGGATGGTTGCGGTGGCTTATTTCGTAACTAAACTCATCTGCTCCAGAATCGCCTTAGCTTCGCCAGCCGGATCCTTCGCTCCAGTGATCGGTCGACCGATCACGATATGAGTCGCGCCAGCAGCAATCGCCTGTGCGGGTGTCACCACCCGAGCCTGATCTCCATGATCGCTCCCCGGCGGACGCACCCCCGGATTCACAATCAGGAAGTCGTTGCCAAGTCCTCGTCGCAGTTCTGGGGTTTCATGTGCCGACGAAACCACGCCATGGCATCCCGAGGAAACGGCGAGCGCTGCCAGCCGCAAAACCTGGTCGATCACGCGTCCTGGGACTCCAGTCGAGTTCAGGTCGCTTTCATCCAGGCTGGTGAGCACCGTCACCGCGAGAATTTTTGTAGACGAGCTCCCAACCGCGTCGACGGCTGCGCGCATCATCTTACCGCCGCCGCCGGCATGAATGGTCAGCAGGCTCACGCCTAGCGCCGATGCTTCCCGGACAGCCGAAGCGACAGTATTCGGAATGTCGTGGTACTTGAGGTCGAGAAAGACTTGCCGGCCCGAGGAGACCAAGTCGCGGACCACTTGAGGGCCTTCGGCGGTGTAAAGTTGCATCCCCACTTTGTAGGTCAAAGCGGAGTCGCCCACGGCCGCCACAATCTTGTGGGCGGCGGCCGCGGACGATACATCCAAAGCAACAATCAACCGCTCACGCGGATCCGACATCGCTCATGAGTGTAAAGGAATTTACTGCTGGTAGGCTACACGTTCAAGATCGGCAACTTCGCGGGGCTGGATGACATCGAGCCGTACGGGTTGAAGTCCCTTGCCGTTGAACTGAAGAGCCTGAGCTGCCCCGTAGGAAAGATCGATGATCCGTCCCGGGACGATGGGTCCGCGGTCATTGACCCGGACTACGACCACTTTGCGGTTGCGCAGGTTCGTGACCTTAACAAAGCTGCCCAAAGGCAAGGTTGGATGCGCGGCCGTGAGGTCGTACATGTTGTAGGGTTCGCCGCTTGCCGTGGCTTTCCCCTCAAAATAGTCCCCATACCAGGACGCAGTGCCCACTTGATACGGTTTAGGGTGTGGCTTTTTCGAAGCCGCACTGGATTTAGTCTTCTGGCTTTGGCTGTTTACTGACATCGAGCTGTTTGGCCCCTGAGCCGCTCCCAGGCTGACGAGTAAGAAGACCGCCAGTCCGTAAGCTATACGTTGTCGCATTCAGTCACCTCTCATCTCTCAAGTTGTCGTATGAACCGCAGCCCTCCTCAGCTGACTTATCGAATTACTCTTGAAATCGTATGGGCCTCATTAGAGGCTGTCAACCGGGAAATACCCCTAGGAAGATGATCAGGCAGTTATAGATACCTTACGTAACTCATTGTATATCCTGACCATTACTCGCGATATCGCTGTATTCGCTTGCACTTAGATGTTGGCGTGGAAGTAAATCACCGGAGAAATGGAGCGAGTGCAACAAATGCTCGGCGATTGTTTTCAGTGGCTTAGGGCGAAGACGCGAGATTAGTCCTTCTAGTGCAATGATTTAGAGATAATTTAAGCTCGGATTTCCTAAAAAATAGTTAGTGCATGGAGCTAGAAATCCGACCGGTTCTCAGCTGGAGCGTTTTTCTTTGCGTTCTTTGCGGCCCTACTTTCCGTTCTTTGCGGTTAAGAGCTCTTAAAGCTTTTTGACCGCAAATAGCGCAAAGAAAAGCCGCAAAGGTCGCAAAGAGAACCTACCCCGAGCTTCTCAATGCGCCCAGTTTGGCGTTACGCCTGGTTTGGGATAGATTGCGACTGTGCTTACGCCTCCCGTCATCCTGACCATCGCTGGCTTCGATCCCTCGTCGGGGGCAGGGGTAACGGCCGATATAAAGACGATCGCCGCTCATGGCTGCTACGGGGTGTCCTGCATCACTGCAATGACCGTTCAGTCAACGGCGGGCGTTCGGAGGGTCGATCCCGTAAGTCCCGAGCTTGTGACTGAAATCCTGGAGGAATTGGCCTCGGATGTCGAAATAGCGGCCGTTCACATCGGGATGCTGGCTTCAGAAGGAGTAGTTGAGGCGGTTTCGAACTTCTTGGCGACCCGAAAACTGCCCAATATTGTGGTGGATCCCGTTCTCCGGTCGTCTTCCGGGGTGGAGCTCTTAAGCCAATCTGGCATTCGAGCGCTCGTAAAGGGCTTTTTGCCGTTCGCCACGGTGGTCACCCCAAACATCGACGAGGCAGCGCTACTGACCGGGCTCACAGTCAGCAATCTCGATCAAATGCGGCAGGCTGCCGCCAAATTTCATCAGATGAACGCTTCTGCTGTTGTCATCACCGGGGGCCATCTTGAAGAAGCTATCGATCTGCTGAGTATGAATGGGACCGAAGAGATCTTTCGAGCAAAACGGCTACAGTCCCACTCGACCCACGGAACTGGATGTGCTTTTGCGACATCGATTGCATGTCATCTCGCGCACGGAAGAACCCTTATCGAATCGGTTCGCCTGGCGAAGAGCTACGTGACAGATGCAATTCGCAACGCGTATCCGCTGGGGCGAGGAACCGGGCCGGTCAACCATCTGTATGGTATGGCGACCTTCGATACCACCATTCCAGATGTTGGCAAAGGGAAGAAGTAGCGATCTCGTGAACGGTGCGAGGTTTTAACCGCGAAGAACGCGAAGAAGAACGAAAACAAGTGACTGGCATCCTGAGCAGCGAAGGAGCTATGTATTCCCTTGCTGCATGAATGCATGGGTTCTTCGCTGCGCCCGGAATGACAGATTATTGGGGGATGTCAGCTTCTCTGCCCGGGCTTACTTTGCTGAGGTCGCAGCAGTCTTGAGCAGAACGCCGGCGACAAAGGCCACAATCGCGGCCAGCAGCCACTCCATCCGCCAATACTGTACAACCTGGAAATCCTCAAAGTTGCGGACACTCGAAACCACACCGACAAGGATTGCGGACAGAAAGCAGAAAACCCCAACCAGAAACGCAATCAGGGAAGCGGTACCTAATCCCAGCCAATGTTTCAGGTCCTGGAATTCGGCGACGTGCAGGAAGTCGAGAAGTTGGGTCCAGTATCCATCCAGCACCTCGGTGCTGCGGGCGACGCCGCAATTATGGCAAAAGTGCGAGCCGACCATGAATTCGGTGTTGCAGCCAGCACAAACATCGACCATGCCAGGAATGACCGCAACATCCTGCCGCATGACCGGAGGACGCCAGAACTCGTGCTGAACTTCAGGAATAACTTCTGACATGGATTTTGCCTTTCATTTCCACAGGCAAGCTTGTGACCAAATTACAAACTCTTGAAAGCAAAGCGGCTTGCGATCATGCTTTCTTGCTACGACCGCAAGAACGAGCAAGATTTACTCGTGACCCGGCAAACTTATCTTGCTTAAACGCATCAGCAAGCAGTTTTCTCTGTCCCGCCTAGAAGGAAAAGTGACGGTCTTGGTTCGGCCAGAGCCGGTAGTGCATTAAACTGAAGTTCACGACACCATTGAGCAAAGTGATCCCAGTTTTATTCCGGCCCGGCGTTCGGTGTGCCTCAACGTTATTTGTTGTGCTGCTTGCCTTGGGGTTCGGGGGCGCAGCGGGCCAATCGATCGCTGCTGCGCCTAATGACAAGATGTCCTACCGCCCGAGTGATCCGCTGAATGCGGCTGCTTTTGATCATTACTACAATCAGGACTACGACCGGGCAATTCAGGACTTTGATCAGGTGCTGCGTCGTCATTCCGATGATCCGTTTGCGATCAACCATCTGCTGACGGCGGTGTTATTCCGCGAGCTTTATCGTATGGGCGTTCTGGATACAGGCGAATACGCCAATGACAGTTTCGTGTCGGCCCAGCATCAGCCTGCGGATCCAAGAGCGCAGCAACAGATCAAGGATCTGGTGCAAAAAGCACTCAAACTGGAGGAAGACCAGTTGAGCGCCAGGCCCAATGATATCGACGCTCTTTATGCGCGGGGCGTCACCCGGGCCCAATTCGCCACTTACACGGCGTTGGTTGAACGAGCCTGGTTTTCAGCTCTGCGGAACGCGGTCGGAGCGCGGCACGATCACGAACGCGTGCTCGAGCTTTCGCCGGGGATGACCGCGGCCAAGCTGATTGTCGGCACTCATAATTATGTGGTCGGGAACTTACCTTGGGGAGTCAAGGCTGCGGTATCGATGGTTGGACTCGGCGGCAACACCGAAAAAGGGTTGAAGTATCTAAAGGAGTGCGCTACCGGGAACGGTGAAACCAGCATCGATGCAAAGATTTTGCTGGTGTTATTTCTACGGCGGGAGCGACGTTATGACGAAGCTCTGCAAATAGACCGAGGCTTGAAGGAGAGTTATCCGCGCAACGTGCTTCTAGCGGTGGAAGAGGGAAATCTGTTGCGGGCTTCAGGACGCAATCCCGAGGCGGCCGCTGTTTACCGAACAGTCTGGGAGGCTGGTCGAGGTGGTCATTACGGAACTCTGCATTACGAAATTGCCGCGCTCGGCCTGGGAGAGTTGCTGCGTAGTCAAAAAGATTACAACGGCGCCGCGGCCGCTTATGAACTAGTCGGCGAAGTAACGCAACCGTCACTCGAGATTTTGCAGAAAGCCAACCTGGCGGCAGGTGAAATGTATGATTTGTTGCAAAAGCGAGACTTGGCGTTGAAGAAATACCAGGCTGTAATCGCTACCGATGCAGGCACACCACAGGCCGAAAGTGCCAGGAAGTTCACGAAAGATCCTTATAAGTCGGATTAAGGCGGCGAAGTGGGAACTTTTTTGCGAATTCGATAGTATCTAGCTGCAGGAGAACCACTATGTATTGCAACTATTGCGGGAAAGTCATTCAGGACGACGCGAATGTATGCGCTTATTGTGGCAAGCGAGTGGGTGCGGTGGTTGCGCGGCAGCGGTTGGTGCGTCCACGAGCTGATCGCAAAATTGCGGGAGTGTGTGCGGGTATCGCCGAATACTTCGACATTGACGTCATCGTGATTCGCCTGGTGTGGCTGGTTGTGGCGATCATGACCGGTGTCGGGTTCCTGGGATATGTGATTGCCTGGATTGTGATTCCGGAAGAGCCTCTCATGTTGCCGGCCCCGGCAGGCCAGCAAGTGCCGGCTTCTTAATCAGCAATGGCGCAAATCCACAGCGGCGACGCCGAGATTTTCTATCAAATATTGGGCGATGGCGCCCCGGTCGTTCTGCTGCATCCTTTTCCCGTCCATCATGAATTTTGGCTGCCGGTGATCCGGGCGATTCAGGGACGCTATCGCCTCATCCTGCCTGACCTTCGCGGACATGGCGCTTCCGGTATCGGCAATGGCCCGGCCACCATGGAAAGGCACGCCGAGGATTTAGTACGCGTGATCGATGACGCCGGATTGGGGCGCGCTGTTTTTATAGGAGTATCGATTGGCGGATATGTTTTATTTGAGTTCTTGCGCCGTTATCGCAATCGAGTCTCAGCCCTTGTCCTCTGCAACACCAAACCACAAGCCGACACGCCTGAAGCCCGGGCCATACGTCTACAATCCGCCGCCGACGTTTTGGAACGGGGCACCGAAATATTCTTCGAAAGCATGCTTCCCAAACTGATCGGCGAGAGCACTCATACCGCTCGCCCGGATTTAGTGTTGGGCGCGCTTCGCATGATGCGAAAGATGTCCGCCGAAGATGTTGCCATGGTGCAACGAGGGATGGCAGACCGGCCGGACTCGGTAAGTTCGCTAGCCGCGATCAAGGTGCCTACGCTAATCCTGACTGGCGATGAAGACGTGATGACCGGGGTCGCTGAGGCTGAGGTGATGCGCAAGAACATTGCTGGCAGCCAAATGAAAATCATTGCGAAAGCTGGGCATTATTCTGCGTGGGAACGGCCGGACGAAGTTGGCAAGTTATTGCGGCAGTTTTTGGATGACATGCATGGTAGTTGAAAACCGGGCAAGGCATGAACCACCAAGGGCACCAAGGTACACGAAGGAAATCCGAATGACTAGGGTCCTCCTTGGTGTGACTTCGTGTCGTTTGGTGTTTAATTGATTCTGATCGCCGCCCGATTCTGGACTTATCCCTTATATTGGAAGCTCAATGAATAAAGATGCCAGCGTAGTCGTGCGCCCGGTCCGGGGCCTGTCGGGATCATTGCAGTTGCCGGGAGATAAGTCTATTTCTCACCGTTATGCCATGCTTGGCGGCATCGCCGAGGGCACCACCAAGCTCGAGAATTTTTCCACGGGTGCTGATTGCGCGAGCACTCTGGGATGTATGAGAACTCTGGGCGTCGACTGGGAAAAGAAAGATGGTGCCATCGTCATTCAGGGTCGCGGCTCGAAATTGCAGGCGCCGACTTCGCCACTCGACTGCGGTAATTCCGGGTCGACCATGAGGATGTTGAGCGGCATCCTGGCTGGACAGAAATTCTCCAGCGAACTCATCGGTGACGAATCTTTGTCCAAGCGGCCTATGGCGCGGGTTATTGGCCCGCTGGAAAACATGGGCGCGAAAATTTCCGCGACTGAGGGCGGTCGTCCTCCACTCCACATCAGTGGCGGAAATCTGAAAGCTATCGACTACAAGATGCCGGTCCCCAGTGCGCAGGTGAAAACTTGTTTGCTATTCGCCGGACTCTACGCCGCGGGGGAGACCGGGGTTGAAGAATCCGTACGCACCCGTGATCACGGAGAAGTAGCCTTGCGGGCGTTTGGAGCACAGTTAACGAACTCCGGCGATCAAGTACGAATCAGCGGCGGACAGAAGCTCCACGGAATTGAAGCCCACATTCCCGGCGATCTTTCGAGCGCGGCGTTTTTCCTTTGTGCTGCTGCCTTGTTTCCTGGTTCGCAACTGGCGATTACTGCTTTACTTATGAATCCCACACGGGCTCGATTGCTCGACATCATGATTACGCTCGGGGTAGGTATCAGCGTCGGGCAACTTGAAGAACAGCATGGAGAACTCGTCGGCACCGTCAAGGTCGAAGGCGCGACGCTCAAGGGGGTGACCATTGCAGGTTCCGATAGCGCCGCGCTCATCGATGAAATTCCGGTGCTCGCCGCAATCGCACCGTATACCAACGATGGGATTGAAATTCGAGATGCGCGCGAATTGCGAGTGAAAGAATCCGACCGGATCGCTGCGGTGGCCACTAATCTTCGGGCTATGGGCGCTGAAGTCGAAGAACGGGAAGATGGGTTAAAGATTGCAGGTAAACAAAAACTGCATGGAGCCGACCTGGATTCGTTCGGCGATCACCGCATTGCCATGGCATTTGCGGTTGCCGCCTTGCGGGCCGAGGGAGAAACTACAATCCGGCGCGCCGATGCCGCAGTCATTTCTTATCCAGCATTCTTCGACACGCTTGAGAGTTTGGTGCAGCGATAGAGCTGGTGAAAATTTCGGAAGTAGGGTAGCAATGTTCCGCTAATGATCTCTGCCGCTGCTGCGCCCAAATTTTCGGCTTAGAGGTGCTCGGTTTTGTTTCCGAACCTCACCAGTCCATTCGTGTCGTTAACCTGGGCGACATCCTGATTGGTGTAAATCCTGGCCGCCTTGGCGGGATGAAAGCGTGATGCCAACTCAGCCGCTCCGTAACTATCATCGGAACGGGCTGCGCCCAAGTCGAAGCGTTCGGACGTCGCGGAATTCGCTACACCGACTTCGGCAGCTTGCGTGCGGTCGCTGATGCCGACTTGCAACGGCGGACCTTCGAGCGATATCGACGGTGTATTGACCAGCGGCACGATCGGGGCCGAATAGGCGCCGGTGGTTGCATATCCAGAAACCACGGTCGCCTCGCCATTCGCCTGAGCGGCCGACAGGCCTGATAACAAAAGAAGCGTGAATGAAAGGGACATCCATCGATTCATAGCTACCTCCCGAATTCTTCCTTTTCTCAGATTCGCCAAAAGCCTTGCTGGATGCCCGTGTAGCCGGACAAGCGCGTTTAAGAACCAGAACATCGCGAAAGCGCTGCCCCACCCAAACCGCTCTGACTATCACTGCCCCGCCCAAAATCTACTCTACTCAATACTCAATACTCAATACCCAAAGCCCAAAGCCCAAAGCCCAAAGCCCAAAGCCTAACTCCCCACATATCGGGCATACAGACTTCGCGCAACGCTCGCATCCGTCGTTCCCTTAATAATTGCCCGACCATCGGGAAACAGAGTCATTTCGTATGGATCGGGCCAGAATTTCAAGACGAAATCGTTGTGACGAACCGATCCATGGGGCTTTAGCCGTAGGCTCATCTTCGCCAGGTCGATGGGACGGTGGCGTTCGTGAATCTGCACTGAATTTCGTCCGCAGAGTGTAATGTGTGGGCGTCCTTCGCCGGCCAGGTGGATGAAGTCTCGATCCCCGCAACTCTGGCAGCCTGGGCGCGGCTTTCCGGCAGAAATCTCGGCGCGCTGGTTCGACCAAACATCAAACGACAGCAGGGTTCGGCGAACGTGATCATAAGCGCCAATGAGGAGTTTCAAAGTCTCCGTGGCGGCGATGGACGCAGCAAGATTTACGGCTGAGTTCAGAATCCCAAAAGTTTCGCAGGTCTCGACTGTGCCTCGTGGCGAATCAGGGAAAATACAGGCCAGGCAGGCGGTTCGGCCGGGCAACACGTTCAGGGTGACGCAGTAACTGCCGACCGCGGCGGTATAAATCCAGGGCATGGAATTCTTCACCGCAAAATCGTTAAGTAGGTATCGGGTCTCGAAGTTGTCCGTGCCATCCAGGACAAGTTGCATTCCAGCGAGCAACGGTTCGATATTCGCTGGAGTCATATCCGCCACGTGCGGTTCAACGACGATATGAGAATTGAAGGCAGCGATTTTACGTGCCGCGGCAATGGCCTTGGGCAGCGATTCGGCGGCATCGGATTCATCGAAAAGAGCCTGCCGTTGCAGATTGCTGGGCTCGACATAATCCCGGTCGATGATTCGAATGGCACCGACGCCGGCGCGCGCCAGTAGGGAAGCCAGCGCGGAACCGGTCGCGCCGCAGCCGACGATCGCTATCCGGGATGCCGAAAGCTTTCTCTGCCCGTCCGCTCCGATGCCGGCAAACAGAATTTGCCGGGAGTAGCGATCGTCGGGTTCGGCTGCTAGTTTCGGGTCAAGTTCCAAAGAGATCACCAGTTCCGTGCCTGCGAACCATTATTATAGGTGGGCGCCGGTTTGGCGAACTGAATACAACAGCGCCAGCCACGAGTTCATCGAACCGGGTGATTGTCTATCCACTTTGAGGAGCCTTTTGGGATTCAAGGGATTGCTGCTCTCGGCCTTGACAATGGCCATGCTCACGGCTGCCACGGCCGTCGAGGGCTTCGCCTATGCGGGGCAAGCCGGGGCAGCGCAGGCGCAAAGTCAGCCTTCTCAAAACAAGCCGGGGCAGGTTCCGTCCATCGAGGCGCCCACGGGTCCTCCGGCTCTGGGCAATATTTCTGCGTACGCGGGCTTGACGGTCAAAGAAATCCGATTTCCGGCGGTTCCGAACGAGAGCGACCAGCAGCGCTTCCGGCAACTGATTCCTCTGCAAGCGGGACAGCCACTTGATCGAGATCGTCTGCGTGAGAGCATTCAGAAGCTATATGCAACCGGCCGATTTGCCGATCTGAAGGCAGAGGTCGACCGCACCGTTGACGGTCAAGTCGCGGTTTCATTCGTCACCAGCGCCAATTTTTTTGTCGGTACAGTCACAGTTGTGGGGGCGCCGAGTCATCCGACAGCAAGCCAAACGGCGAATGCATCCAAATTGCAGTTGGGAGAATTACTGACTCCGGAAAAACTCGATCGCGCGCTGGCAAATATCAAACAGCTCATGCAGGAAAACGGATACTACCGTTCGTCGATGACCGTCGAGAAAAAGGAGCTGACTGAACTTCAGCAGGTTGCAATCACCTTTCATCTAGTTTCTGGTGCGCAAGCGAGAGTGGGAGAAGTGATCCTGACCGGGCATCCCCTTCGCACCCAGGCGCGGTTCGAAGACGTGGCGCATCTGCATCCTGGGGATGCGGTTTCCGTGCAACTTATATCCAACGCACTAAACCGATTGCGTAAGAGGTACCAGAAACAGAATCGATGGCTGGCGCAAGTTGGGATTGCCAAGCGAGATTATCGCAGTGACGCTAATGTGATCGACTATACCTTCAACATTGAACCGGGTCCCACGGTGAACATTACCGCGGAAGGTTTCAAGATCAGCCGCGGCGTGTTCAAGAGAAATGTGCCGGTCTATGAAGAGGACGCGCTGGATGATGATCTGCTCAATGAAGGGCGCCGCAATTTGCTTAACTACCTGCAAGGGCGCGGCTATTTCGACGCCAAGGTGACACTCAAACGGCAACCCAATCCTGACAAGAATCAACTAAACGTGGTGTACGCGATTGATCCCGGCGATCGCCACAAGCTGGTGAAGATCGAGATCACCGGCAATATTGCTGGGAACAAAGGCTTCGCGACCGAGATCCTACGCTCGCGCATGCAGGTGCAGCCGGCAGAACGTTTTCTTTCGCATGGCCGCTACAGCCAGGGATTGCTCAATGACGACATTCGAGGGCTCGAAGATCTTTACCGCTCCAACGGCTTCCTCGATGTGAGGATTACCAGCAGCGTGGAGGATGACTACAAAGGCCGCAGCAACGAGTTGGCGGTCATGCTGAAAGTGGATATGGGTGAGCAAACGCTGGTGGGCGCCCTTCAGATTGTGGGGAACAACGCCCATCTGGACGAACCGTTGCCGGATCTCAACACAGTCGTCGGCCAGGCTTTCGCCCAGACAAAAATTGCCGAGGACCGCGAGATTGTCCTCAACTATTACTACAATCGCGGATTTCCGAACGCTACCTTCGAGGCTTCGGCCGAACCCATGACCGGGGCTGATCATCGCATGAACGTCAACTTCACCATCCACGAAGGGGAGCAGGAATTTGTCGACAAGATGCTGGTGTCGGGCTTGAACTACACGAAGATGTTCGTGGTCCAGCGCCAGATCCAAGTCAAGCCCGGTAGTCCGCTCAGCCAGAACGATATGTTGAACACGCAGCAGGGGCTCTATGATTTGGGCATCTTCAGTCAAGTGGACACGGCAGTGCAGAATCCCGACGGCATCGAGAAAACTAAGAATGTGCTGGTGCAGGTTCAGGAAGCCCGCCGTTACACATTCACTTATGGCGGCGGTTTTGAATTCCAGACGGGGCAGCCATCAATCAGTGGAAGTCCGGCGCAGGGCATTTCTGGAGTAAGTCCGTTGGTATCGTTGGGAGTGAGCCGTCTGAATTTTCGCGGCCGCGATCACACCATTACTTTCGATGCCCGGTACGGGACCCTCCAGAAACGGGGACTCATCCGATACGATGCGCCGCGCTGGCTGAACAATCCAAACTGGACGCTGTCGTTGACCGGTTTTTACGACGATACCCTCGATGTCACCACCTTCCACTCGCAGCGCCTGGAAGGTTCGGTGCAAGCGGAAGAAAAAATTAACAAGATCAGCACCATCGACTACCGCTTCCAATATCGGCGGGTGAAGGCAACCGATGTCATCATCAGTCCCAATTTAATTCCTCTACTGTCACTTCCAGTCCGGGTCGGCGAGCCGGGATTCGGATACATTCGCAACACTCGCGACAGCGACCTGGAAACCAGCAAGGGCACGTATAACACCATTGACGAAGGTGTTGCCACCAGCTACTTCGGTTCCCAGGCAGACTTCAATCGGGTGCTGGTGCAGAATTCTACTTATCACGCGTTCGGCAAGAATCGGAGGAATGGCAGGAAGTTTATCTTCGCGCGTTCGATTCGGATCGGATTGGAAAGCCCCTTCAACGGTACGGTAAATGTTGAGCCGGGGCAGAGCGCCCCGGGGAATACCACACTGATTCCATTGGCTGAACGTTTCTATTCAGGTGGCGGCAACTCTAACCGCGGATTCGGGTTGAATCAAGCAGGGCCTAGAGACCCAGTGACTGGATATCCGCTCGGAGGCAGTGCCATGTTCCTGAACAGTTTCGAGTTGCGCTTTCCGCCCCCGACCCTGCCGTTTGTCCAGGATAATCTCAGTTTTGCCATTTTTCATGACTCTGGGAACGTTTTTACCGATGGCAAGGACGAGGTGAATAGTCTGCTGCACTGGCGCCAACGGAATCCCACGGTCTGCCTTCAGCCGGGTACGGCCATCCAATGTAATTACAATTACGTCTCCCAGGCGATTGGCGTCGGAGTACGGTATAAGACACCGGTTGGCCCGGTGCGCTTTGATTTCGGATACAATTTGAATCCGCCGGCATTTCCGGGGTGCCAGGATACCCCTAATTCGCATTTTCCGACGCCGTCAACTTATTGTCCGCCGATCACCACGTCGACTACAACGTTGGCGCATGGTTATTTTGATCCGCAACACGTGAGCCACTTCAACGTTTATTTTAGTATTGGGCAAAGTTTTTGATGAGCTACCGATCGTTCAAAGCCGCCGGCTTTCTCTTATTGCTAGTGCTTGGAAGTCTGCCCCTGTTCGCGGGAGACATCGTGGACCGCATTGTGGCCACGGTAAACGGTCACATTATTCTGCAAAGCGATTGGGAAGATGCTTTGCGGTTTGAGGCGTTCACTTCCAATCGCTCGACGGCCCAGCTCACGGCAGAGGATCGCAAAACCTCACTGGATCGTCTCATCGATCAGGAGTTATTACGCGAGCAAATGCGCTCTGCGGATTTCCTGCATGCCACCGCCGACGAAGTGAGCAATCGCGTTGCCGAGATCCGAAAACAGTATTCGGCTACTGGTAATGAACAGGAATGGCGTACGGCGCTGACACGCTACGGCCTGACAGAAGACGAAGTGCGGAAGCGCATTTCCTCGGAGATGGATGCTCTCCGGTTGGTGGACGCCCGGCTTCGCCCGTCAGTCAATATCGACTCCAAGAGCATCGAAAGTTATTACAATCAGGAGTTGCTGCCGCAACTTCGCCAATCCGGAGCCAAGGAAGTCGCGCTCACTGACGTCAGTCCGAAAATCAAAGAACTGCTTACTGAACAGAAAGTGAACGAACTGCTGCTGGCCTGGCTGCAAAACTTGCGTGCGGGAAGCAACATCCGCACCGAGGCGGCGTCGTCCGCAGGCATGGGCCAGGTGCAATGACCGAGTCCGGCGCTAAGCCGCGTCGGCGGAGGATTTGGAGCTACCTGCTGTGGCTGGCAGTCTCCGGCGTAGTGCTTGTTTCTGCCCTGGTTTGGTATTCGACCACGGACTCTTTCCAAGCCATGGTACGAAGACGCATTGTTGCCGAGTTGGAACGGATCACCGGCGGACGTGCTCAGGTCGGCAGCTTTCATACCATTCCATTCCAGTTCCAGATAGAAGTGCGCGACCTCACGATTCATGGGCGCGAAGCTGCCAACGAGGTTCCTTATGCTCACGTGGATAGTTTTGTTGCGCAGGTCAAAGTTATTTCCCTCCTGAGCGCAGAATTCGGATTTCGATCGATTGTGCTGGAGCATCCGGTGATTCATGTGATCGTTTATCCGGACGGCACGACCAACCAGCCTGCACCCAAAGGGAAGCAATCCTCCAGCAGAAGTCCGGTGGAACAGGTATTCGCTCTTTCCATCAATCATCTCCAGGTACGGCGTGGCGAGCTGATTTGGAACGACAAAAAAATGCCGCTCGATTTTATCGCCAACGATGTGTTGGCTGATTTGAACTATTCGCTGTTGCGCCGGCATTACACAGTCAATCTACTGCTCGGCAAGGCGGACACCAAAGTGAAGGACTACCGTCCCCTAGCCTGGACGGCGGAAGCACACTTTACAGTGGCTCACGATCGCGTTGAAGTGAGAATGCTCAAGGGCACGTCTGGACGCTCGCACTTTGAAATGAACGGCGGCCTGTACAACTTCGGCAAGCCGGTAATCGATGCCAATTATGACGCGACACTGGATTTGGCCGAGGCCGGTGGCGTGGCTCGCCAACCGGGGGTGCGGCGCGGCACTCTCGAAGCGACCGGCAAAGGGTCGTGGAGCGAACAGGATTTCTCTGCGTTGGGCAAAGCGGTGGTAAAAGACCTCGACTGGCACGACGACTCGGTGAACCTTCACGGAGTTACGGCAAGCAGCCAGTTTTCGATCTCACCGCAGCGACTGGCACTATCTCAACTCGAAGCAAAGCTGCTTGGTGGATACGTAAGCGGCGATGCCGAAGTAACCGATTGGCTGAATTCACGAGCGACGGCCCGCAACAAAACCGGTCGAAAGGCTGCGGAACAGAAAGGCACGGTCCGCATTCGGTTCAAGGAGGTGTCCGGGGCTGAAATCATGGCTGCCCTTTCTAAGCCATCGTATCCTCTCAGCCAGATCAATGTTGCCGGCACGAGCGGCGGCACGGTGGAGGCGCATTGGAGAGGATCGCTGGCCGACGCTGACACGGAAATATCGCTCGATGTAGTCCCACCCGCGATCAGCTCGCCCAGTCAAATTCCTTTGACGGCCCATGCCCACGGGACCTATCACGAACGTGCCGGCGCCTGGGAAATTGCAGAATTAAGCGCCGCCCTCCGAAGCAGTCAGCTTCATGCATCGGGCACCCTGGCGGATGGTGGTACGGTGGCCCTCTCGGTCAATACGTCCGATCTCGGAGAAATCCAAAAGATATTGGGTGGATTCGGCGACTCGGCGAAAATCCCGATCGCACTTCACGGACAGGCTTCCTTCAAGGGGTCGGCCAAAGGAAGATTTGCCGATCCAACCTTGGCGGGGAAGTTGGTGGCCGAAGATTTTGACGCCACGGTTCCAGCCACATCGCGGACGCCGGAAAAGCAGTTCCATTGGGATTACCTCGATGCCGACATTCTATTTTCACAGCGTGGATTGTCGGTACGCAACGGGACGCTGCAGCACAAGGACACGTCGATTGACTTCGAAGCAACCACGGGACTGCATCACTGGCAATTTACTGAAGATAGCCAGTTCACAGCGTATTTGGATATGCACCATGCTCAAGTAGATGAATTGATCGCTCTTTCCGGATACGACTTTCCTGCTACCGGGACTCTTGAGCTTTCCTTGAAAGCGTCGGGTAGCCAGGCCGACGCCCACGGTGAAGGTCACATCCAGATCACCAAGGCAACAGTTCGCGGCGAATCAGTGGAGCATTTCAGTTCCAATATCAGCGTGAGCGGGCAACAGATTTCTCTCAGCGAAATCGATCTCGCGCATTCTGATGCGCGCATTTCCGGTGCTGCCAGTTACGATTTTTCCGCTAACGTTTTTCACTGCAATCTGAACGGAACCAACTTTAGCCTGGCTGAAATTCCGGAATTGAACAGAAGTCGCGTGCCGATTGAAGGCCGCATGGATTTCACTGCGCAAAGTTCCGGGACCTTGGATAAGCCGGAAGTTAATGCGACTGTTCAATTGCATAAGCTGACCTTCGACCACGAACTGGCCGGCGATTTCGTTCTGACTGGAACCACCCAAGGGACACTTCTCCACCTGACCGGACGGTCGCAGTTTCAAGCCTCTGAATTTGCCTTCGACGGCGACATTCAGCCCCGCGGCGATTGGACGGGAAAGCTCGGTGCGCGCTTCACCCATCTTGATGTGGATCCGCTGTTGGCAGCGTATGTCGAAGGCCGTGTGACCGGGCATTCCACCGTGTCCGGTGAAATCCAGGTGCAGGGGGCGATGGCCCATCCGCGGGACTTGAATATCACTGGAAATTTTAGTGATTTGTCCGCCGGTATCCAAAATGTAAAGGTACACAATGACGGGCCGGTACGTTTTGCGATGTCTAAGGAACGATTGACCATTGACCAACTACATGTGATTGGCGACGACACCGATTTTTCGGCCAGTGGTTCCATGCAGTTGACGGGCGACCAAGGACTTAATTTCCGGGCCCAGGGAAAGGCGAATCTCCAGCTCATCCAGACGCTGTATCCGGATTTTGTTTCGGGCGGCACGGTTTCTGTGGATGCAACGGTGTCCGGTTCAGTTTCAAAACCTGCCATTCAGGGGAGGCTGCAATTCGCCAACGGTTCGATCGCCTATAGTGATTTGCCGAGCGCGCTGAGCGAAGTGAATGGCTCGGTGGCCTTTAATCAGAATCGCCTGGACATCGAAAATATTACGGCTCATATGGGCGGTGGGTTGGTAACGCTCAGCGGTCAAGCCAGCGCTTACAATCACCAGCTCAATTTTGATCTTCTGGCGAAAGGGGAAGGAGTCCGCCTGCGCTATCCTCCGGGAGTTAGCTCCACGGCCAACGAGGACTTGCATTTTTCTGGCAGTTCTTCTGCGTCCACTCTTTCCGGCGATATCACCATTAATAAACTGGCTATCACTCCGGGATTTGATTTTGGCGCTTACCTCGAACGCAGCGCCCAGGCCGCAAACCTGCCACAGACGAATCCATTGCTGAACCGGATCCGGCTTGACGTGCATGTTACCACCGCTCCGGAACTTCAGATGCAGAGTGCGATCATCCGGCTTTCGGGGGACGCCGATCTGCACCTGCGCGGTACGGCTGCCAAGCCCGTCATCCTCGGGCGCGCTGACGTGATTGAAGGAGAAGCCTACTTTAACGGCACCAAGTATCGTTTGGAACGCGGTGATGTGATTTTTACAAATCCCGTCGTCACCACGCCCGTGCTTGATCTTCAGGCCTCCACGCAGATACGCGACTACGACGTGACCCTTTTGTTGAACGGCAAGCTCGATACCACGGACTCGCTTAAGATCACCTACCGTTCCGAACCGCCCTTGCCCACTGCCGACATCATTGCGTTATTGGCTTTCGGACAGACCACGGAACAGTCCGCGCAACTTCAGCAATCCGGGCAGGGCGTCCTTGGTCAGGGTGCATCGAGCGCGCTGCTTGCGGCAGCGCTCAATGCCACCATCAGCAATCGGGTGCAGCGGTTATTCGGAGTGAGCCGGATCAAAATTGACCCACAGGGACTGAGCACGGAAACTTCGACCACGCAAAGCGGACCTGCGCTGACCATCGAACAACAGATCTCGGACAAGCTCACCGTCAGCTACAGCACGAACGTTTCGCAAGCTTCGCAGCAAGTCATCCAAGCGGAATATAACGTTACTCGCAGTATTTCGATTGTTGGCATTCGCGATCAGAACGGCGTAGTCAGCTTTGTCGTACGGGTCCGTCAACGCAAGAAATAGCAACTGCTTTACAATTGCTCTGTGGCTGTCCTCCACAATTTGCGCGTAACTCTGGAGATGATCAAGTGGGAGCACTCGATCTTCGCGCTCCCTTTTGCACTCTGCGGTGCCATGTTGGCGGCCAATGGCCTGCCTGGAGTGCATCAACTGGCTTGGATTATCGTGGCCATGGTGGCCGCACGCTCCGCGGCGATGGCGTTCAACCGCCTTGCCGATGCCTCTTTTGACGCGGCCAATCCCCGCACTCGAAGCCGCGCTCTGCCGGCGGGTACGCTCACGCCGACCTCGGTTGCGACATTTGTCATCGCTTCTTGCGGAGTGTTTGTTTTGGCGGCATGGCAGTTGAACCGGCTGGCATTTATTCTCTCGCCGATCGCCCTGGGCGTTGTCTTGTTATATTCCTACACCAAGCGCTTCACGCGCTGGTCACACCTGGTGCTGGGATTCGCTTTAGGGATTGCACCTTCGGCGGCGTGGATCGGCGTACGCGGATCCTTTGATCCCCGCATTTTATTGCTCACCGCCGCAGTTACGTTTTGGGTCGGCGGCTTCGATGTTCTCTATGCCTGCCAGGATTACGATTTTGATCGTCAGGAAGGGTTGCATTCCATACCTCGCTATGTAGGCATTGAGAAGTCGCTGTGGATAGCCAGGATCTTCCATGTTGTGATGTTGATGCTACTACTGAGCTTCGTGCGTGAATTCGGATTGGGACGATTGTCGCTTGTTGGGGTAGTCGTCGTAGGGCTACTCCTGGCGTACGAACACTCGCTGGTCTCGGCTAACGATCTGTCCAAGTTAAATGCGGCCTTCTTCACCATGAATGGAGTGATCTCGGTAGTATTCTTCGGATTCATAGCCGGCGACCTGCTCACCCGCCACTAAAAGTAACCAGAAATCGCGCGGCCTTAACGGCTCGTCGGCGCGGCGAGCGCGAGCGAGCCCTAAACTATAGAGAACATGTAAGGTACCCGCCTCTACGCAAGCTGGGCTGTCCTGCGTTATGATCAAGAGTGATGTCCAGCACGCCCTTAATCGCCAAACACGATTTCCAGACTGACGACGCCCGCCTGCATCCCATTCACGACAAGGTGTTGGCTCGGGAGCGGCTTAGCACCGACGATGGTCTGGCGTTATATCGCTCTGCGGATATTCTTGCGGTTGGCTGGCTGGCAAATTCCGTGCGCGAACGGATGCACGGCGACAAAACCTACTTTAACGTCAATCGCCATATCAATCCCACGAATGTTTGCGTGGCTGCCTGCCGTCTTTGCGCGTTTGGCCGGAAGAAAGATACGCCTGGCGCATACACCATGGCGCTGGAAGAAGCTTTCGAAACGGCTGCGTCCGGCTATTCGGAAGCGGTTACCGAGTTCCACATTGTCGGCGGACTGCATCCCGATCTGTCGTTCCAATATTTTCTTGATCTCGTGTCTGGACTGAAACAGCGATTTCCTCAAGTGCATTTGAAGGCTTTCACCATGGTGGAAGTGGCCTATCTGGCGAAGCGGGCCAAACTCTCGATCGCCGAGACGTTACAGCAACTGAAGGCCGCGGGTCTTGATTCGTTGCCGGGCGGAGGCGCGGAGATTTTTGCTGATCGGGTGCGCCACATTATTTGTGACCATAAAATCGATGGAAGTGAATGGCTGGAGACGGCAAAACTTGCTCACCAGATTGGGTTGAAGTCCAACGCAACTATGCTCTATGGACACGTTGAGAACGACGAAGACCGCATCGATCATCTAGTCAAGCTTCGTGAGTTGCAAGACGAAACCGGCGGGTTCCAGACATTCATCCCACTGGCTTTTCATCCCGACAACACCGCGCTTCAGCATTTGCCGAAGACTACAGGGATGCTCGATATCAAACAGATTGCGGTAAGCCGATTGATGCTCGACAATTTCCCGCACATCAAAGCCTACTGGCAGATGCTGACACCGAAGATTGCGCAAATTTCGCTTCGCTTCGGAGCCGATGATCTTGATGGTACGGTCATCGAGGAAAAAATCTACCACGATGCCGGCGCCACTACCCCGCAAGGCATGCGCCGCCAGGATCTGGTCCGATTGATTCGCGAAGCCGGCAGGGAACCAATCGAGCGCGATACCCTGTATCGGCCGGTCATGCGCACCGAGACCACTGTGACTGTCGCGGTGTAAACATCTCACCACAAATCAGTTGGGCGCGGACGCCTCGTCTGCGCGCGAGTGTAAACTCGCGAAGGATCGTGCGGGCAGACGCCCGCGGAGCAGGGGAGGCCACCGCCCCCCACATAAGCTGAATTCCCGTGCTATTCTGTTTCGCGGTTTCCGAACAAATTCCCGGAGGGTTGGTATGAGTTTTTCGCGCCGTGATTTTCTCACGACTGCTGTTGCTGGGTCCCTGTCGCTGGGATTGCAAACCCCGCTAGCGTCCGGGCAGGATGAGAAGTCAGATTCGGCGGGCGGGGGTAAAAAGCCAATCCTCATCTCGGCACACAATGGTTTGCCTTATATCGAAGACGGCTACAACATCTTAAAAAGTGGCGGAGACACACTGGAGGCCGCATTGCGAGTGGTCCGGGGTCCCGAGGACGATCCCAATGACACCAGTGTCGGCCTGGGCGGACTGCCCAATGAAGAGGGCGTAGTCGAGCTCGATGCGTGCTGCATGCACGGGCCGACGCGCCGCGCAGGATCAGTGGGCGGTGTCCGCAATATCAAGAACGTCTCGCTGGTTTCGAAAGCCGTCATGCAACACACCGGTCACGTCATGCTGGTCGGCGAAGGCGCCGAGAGATTTGCCGTGGCCCAGGGTTTTCCGCGAGAGAACTTGTTGACCGACAGCACTCGAAAAATTTGGCTGCTGTGGAAAGAAACTCATTCCGACTGGTGGGGCCCTGGTCTCGCGGATCCGGCCTGGAAAAAACGCCTGACCCACACTCAAGCTCAGGGATCGCAAGACGAGTTGCAGTTAAAAATCAAGCGTATGGACGTTGTCGCCGCTGATCTGGGAATTCCCGCCGAAGAGCGTATGGTGGCGATCCGCAAAGTCCTCCGTCCGCCGACCGGAACAATTCATTGCTCGGCGCTTAACGAAAAAGGCGAGATGTCCGGATGCACCACCACCAGTGGTCTAGCCTGGAAATTGCCGGGACGGTGCGGTGATTCACCGATCATTGGCGCGGGCTGCTACACCGATCAGGACGTGGGCTCGGCCGGTGCGACGGGCAGTGGAGAAGAAAATATTAAGGTCGCCGGGGCACACACGATTATCGAAAATATGCGCCACGGCATGTCGCCGCATGAAGCCGGTTGGGACGCTCTCAAGCGCATTGTTCGCAACTTCAACGGAGACATGGATCGTTTGAAGTATGTAGACATGAGCTATTACATTCTTCGCAAAGACGGCGCCTATGCAGGGGTTTCGCTGTGGGAGGGCTACGAAGTTGGCAAACCTCATCGCATCGCGGTACATGACGGCACCAAGCGAGCCGAGAAAACGGTTGCAATGTTCCCGGGCATTTCGCAGGAGTGGCCGCCCGAGTTTCTCCCGGGCCCTAACCTCTAGATAAATCTGACTTTTACGTCCGGACCTCGGTCGAGATGGATGCTTTCGATGAAGCGGACTTTACGAGTCCGCAAAGCCATAATTACCGAAGAAGTCCGCGTGCCCTCGCCGAAGAACCGCACACCTTTCAACAATGCGCCGTCGGTGACGCCAGTCGCCGCGAAAATTAGCTGTTTCCCCGGTGCCAGATCTTCAGCTTCATAGATTCGATTCTTATCTTTGATTCCCATGCGGGCGATGCGCTCTTCGAGTTCGGGCTTGTCGATGACAAGTCGTCCCAGCATGTAGCCATTCAAGCAGCGAATGGCTGCTGCGGTGATCACGCCTTCCGGTGCGCCGCCGGAGCCCATCACCACGTGCACCCCGGTCCCAACCACGGCGGCGGCAATTCCGGCAGAGAGATCGCCATCGCCGATTAGTTTTATGCGCGCGCCAGCCGCGCGAATATCTGCAATTAATTTTTCGTGGCGCGGACGCTCCAACACCATCACGACCAAATCTTCCACTCCCCGATGCAGACGGCGCGCGATATTTTTCAGATTGTGCGACACGGGCGCGTCCAGATCGATCGCATGCTTGCACGACGGGCCCACCACGATTTTTTCCATGTAGCAGTCCGGAGCGTTGAGTAGACCGCCTCGCTCCGAAGCCGCCAGCACGGTAATGGAACCGGGCGCGCCGGTCGCACAAAGATTCGTGCCTTCGAGGGGATCGACAGCGATGTCGACCTCGGGAACTTCGCGGCCGTCGGGAAACTCCGCGCCGACCTTTTCGCCGATGTAAAGCATCGGCGCTTCGTCGCGCTCGCCTTCCCCAATGACAATGGTCCCGCGCATGGGAAGACTGTCCATAGCCTGGCGCATGGCTTCAGTTGCGACTTTATCGGAGAGCGGGCGATCTCCCTGCCCCATGGTGCGGGCGGATTCAATGGCGGCATTTTCCACCACGCGCAGAAACTTGGGCGCCAGGTCGCTCTCTATGTTTTCGCCATAGCTGCGCAGTTGGCCTTCTTTGCGAATTTTCGTGGACATCCAATCCCTCCGAGCGAACCGGGTACTATAACGCCAATCGGGAGCGCAAGGAAAGGTAACTTTGGGTTCCTGCCAAAAACCGATCAACCGCCCAGGACACAAATCTCACCAAGAAATTCATTCGGGGCTTCCTGGATGATACTTCGTGATCCAAGCTCCCTCCCGGATTTGGTTTCCCGTGATGAACGCTGTTAAACTTGTTTCAAGTATCTTCCCGGTCTATTTCAAGTGGGGCTGTAGCTCAGCTGGGAGAGCGCGTCGTTCGCAACGACGAGGCCACCGGTTCGATCCCGGTCAGCTCCACCAAATTTCCTCATCACTCTACTTTTCCCAATGCGTACTGCCGGCAATGGTCCAGGTAAGCGGATTCATGACTGCCCACCAACTCGACCACACTTGTCCACAGCCATGAGGGGGCGTCAAGTTTTTTGAAGCGGCCCCTGCTCAATTCGGCTCGCCATTTCTTTTGAGTCGTGCCGTCCATTTGCGAAGCGTGCGCCCGGCCCACTACCGCCGCCAGAAAGCGCGCTGCGGCTATCGCCTGCTCGCGGGTGAGCTGATCCATCTCTAGTTTCAAGTCTTGCGGAAGCAGTTCACGCAAAACTACCGAGCTCTCGCCAAACTTCCAGGCAAGCATCCGTTGTCCAAGGAAAGGCGATAGTTTCCGGGCTCCTTCGACGACTCTCCGAGCATTGTCGCGTGGCATCTCGGCATCCCGAGAGCGCGGCGCCGCCGCTGTAACTGCCTCTTTGATGTCAACCAGGCAATAGCTTTCGCCTGCATGTTTTTTTCGCCCGATACCAAGCAGTATGGCGAAGCGCAGACGGCCCAATGAACTACAGCCTTTCATCCAATAGGCTGCGTCCAATACTCTGATTTCGTCTTCTTCACTGCGGTCCTGTAATGAGGTAATCAGTTTCTGTACTTCGCGGGTATCGAAAATCTCGTTAATGGCCTTCTTTTCTGTCGACGAAAGCGGCCAGAAACAACGACCGAGTGGGAGCTCCGGGGTCACGTCTTCGATGCGTTCTTCGGCCAGGTGATGCCAACGTCGTCTGTAGGCTCGCTTCAGGACACGTTGAACGTCCGATGGAGGAGCGTCTGACTGCTTGCGATCGCCGCCGCGTTTGCAGAGTTCCCCGGCGTATCCCTCAACCATCTGTTCAAGCATGAGAGCGGTTGTGACTCCTGGCAAATCGGATCCCCGAATTGCGGTTGCCAGAGACAGGCCAAGTCGAATCAGGTCGTGCGCTGGATTGCCGATTACGGTCTGATCCAAATCTCGGATCGCGATCTTTACTTTTTCCTTGGCGTTTGCCACGGGGCCTAGATTTCCCAAGTGGCAATCTCCACAAATCCAAACCGGAGGTCCCTCTGGCAATAATTTTCCGGTCGTGGATGCGAGCCATTCATAGAATTTCAAGGTGTTCCCGCGAACGTATGCATGCGCCGATCGAGCCATCTTCAATTTCCGCCGTTCATTGAGGACGGCCTGCCGGTCTTCAGGTTTGCAAATCAGACTCTTAGTTTTCATGATTGCTGCGAGCAGCTAAACATATTGCGGGAAGAAAGTCGACCCTCGACGCTAGCCGGACACTGAACATGCAGTTCCGATTCTGTCTTTCTACGGTGTTCGCCCGATGGCTGGAGAAAGAACAAGCCTCTAAGGTTTAAGTGTGTAGCAAGACACTCTCGGAAAGCCAAGGAGACGAAATCGTGAATAAAGAACAGGTAGGCGGAAAGGTCGATCAGGCGGTTGGAAAAGTGAAGCAGGGTGTCGGCGAAGCGGTTGGCAACCAGAACCTAGCCAATAAAGGCGTCGTCGACCAGGCAAAGGGAGCAGCCAAGGAAACCTACGGCAACGCGAAAGACGCGGCGAAAAAAATCAATGATTCACGCCAGGACGTTGCGGCCGAGCATGCCAACCAAACTCGTGGCAAGATCAGCCAGTCCGTGGAAGACACTAAAGAGAAGTTGAAAAACAAGATCGACGATTTCAAAGAACGCCATTCGGCGTAGCCAAGAGGGCGGGTGAATTGTTCACCCGCCTTTTGATTTAATTCCCAGGTAAGGAAGGAAATTCCAATGCCACAGCCAGCAATCTCGCTCCCAATCGCCGATCGTCAAACCGGACCAGTCGAAGTTCCGTCGAAAAACGAAGCATATTCGTCCGGTGTCTCCTGGACAGCGGTAATTGGCGGCGCTTTTGTGTCCGCATCTCTCGCGCTTATCTTGCTTTCGTTGGGCACTGGGTTGGGGCTGTCTTCGGTTTCGCCTTGGTCAAACGCAGGTGCATCAGGGGCGACGGTTGGCGCGGCGGCTATTGCGTGGCTGATCCTCACTCAAATCGTTGCCGCGGCAATGGGCGGCTACCTGGCGGGCCGGCTGCGAACGAAATGGGCCAACGTTCACACCGATGAAGTCTACTTTCGTGACACAGCGCATGGGTTTTTGGTCTGGGCAGTGGGTCTGGTGATTACCGCGTCGTTATTGGCGTCTGCGGCTGTTTCCTTTGCCGGCCGGACAGAACGAAGCGGAAGTTCGATCGGAGCTGGCGGCGTCGAGCAAGGCGTTCTGAATCCGAACGCTTATTTTGTCGATGAATTGTTGCGCACCAACGGACAGGCCGGCGACCGAAACGATCTCTCGACGCGACCAGAAGTAGACAGGATCCTTGTTCGTGCCTTGGCGCAAGGCGCCATGCCTGTAACGGACAATACTTATCTTGCGCAGTTAGTGTCGGCAAGAACGGGGCTTAGTGCTTCCGATGCCGAGAAGAGAGTCTCGAATGTATTTGCTGATGCTCAACAATCCGCCGACAGGACACGGAAATCGTTTGCGCACCTGTCATTGTGGATATTCGTTGCGCTCCTGAGCGGAGCATTCTGCGCCAGCTACGCGGGCACAATTGGCGGCAGGCAGCGTGATCGGATAATGGCGTAGCCCTGTGTGTGACGTAATAAACACTTAACGTTGAAACCATAAGGAGGACTACCATGCGTTCGATTTTGCTCTTGCTGCTCGGAGTGCCGATTCCAATCGTCATCTTGATTGCTCTGTTGAGCCATTAGGCGGTCACGAAAGGGAATTGCCGTCTCGCATGGGATCGGCCACCCATTGCCAGGCCCGCCTTCCGTTGTCTCGAACCACACTTCGAGCTTCGCCGTATTCCACCAAACGGTTGAGCACGGTCGTAACCGAAGCCAGAGGATCTTTGTGATGATGGATCAGCGGAGGTATTCGCTGTTGAATCTGCTCGCATACTTCACGCGCCGCCAACGGCACCGCGGCTTCCATCAAGACCATCCTGCACGCACGAGTAAAACCCGCCTGGCGTCCATTCCTATGGGAGCTTAAGAACTCGGGAAGATCAACATTAACCACTTCCGGCCCGAAAAGCTTTACCAATCCAAAGATCGTTTGTTTGATCGTGCCGATCCGCCTCATGATTTCCGCGCGCTCCCGTACGAGCTGACGCAGCTCATCTTCGGCCGTTTTGATGACCACTTGCACGTCTACAGTTACCTTGCTTGGCCCACATTGATTCTTGCGTTGGTTTTCGAAGTTCTGGGTGCTTTCCATAATCGACCTTTCGGCCTCCTGACCACTGCTGTGCACTCTCATCAATTACTGGATTATCAGTGATTGGCGGCAATGTGCAGCATGGTCTGGGACGAATGGTGATTTCCGTAACACGGATGCATCGAGCTGTGGGGCGAAGGTCGAGAGGCTTTAACAGTTGTGAGGCGCTGTTTGTTTATCAAACGACTGAGCCGGTATCACATCAAGGCACAGCGACCCGCGTCATGTAGAAGCGGAAGAACGATTCAGGATCAGAGTGCAGGCATACGTAAGCATTGCTGGTTCCCGCTTCAGCTCGCGTGAAGCCCTTTTCGTCAACCCGGATACGCATCGGCTTGACCGGACACAACTCCGAGTCAATCGCATAGCCGACTGCCATCGGGTCGAAAAGCGTGGGCGTTTGCTGTCCCCACTGGTGGTAGAGCAGCGTCAACGAATCGGTGAGCGCGGTGCCTTGCCGGAAGAGAAACGATCGCTTGGTCTCATCAAGTTTTAACTGTGTCGAATCCAGCGGCATGACGTAAATCGGAATGCCGGACGCGAACAGCTTTTGTGCGGAAGGAATGTCGTTGAGAATGTTCCACTCCGGTTGTGCGGGCTGCGGCGGGCCATAAATTGATTCAGCATATCCGCGCTCGATGGATCCGCCCATCAGCACCACTCGCTTGAGTTTGTGAAATGCCTCGCTATTCCGGTCAATTAACGCTCCCACGTTCATCAAAGGGCCGATTGCAATGAGAGTGATCTGATTTGGATACTTCTGAATTTGAGCCACGATGAAATCCACAGCATCGGGATGGGATGCTTTGGCAAAGTGTCCCCCATCCGCATAGCGCCGCTGACTCATGGGATTGCTGGTATGCGTAGGGACGCCAGTTGCGACGACGATGTCTTGCCGGCTGTTCTCACCGAGGAAACGGTCGAGCAATCTGGCCCGAGTTCCGGTATCGCCGAATGTAGTGGTGACCCCTAATATCTGTAATTCGGGGCTGCGCAATGCCAGCGCGACGGCGAACGCGTCATCGATATCGTCTCCGATGTCGGTGTCGATAATCACCTTTTCCGCGACGAAAGCGCTCTGTGGAGATGGCCCGGAACCGGAGGCGGGGAAAGTAGCGAAACAAATTGAGCAAACCAAAATCGAGCGTGTGATGAAATCAAGCAGGCATTCGCGTCGCATCCGCAAGAGAGCGATTTTCTCTGCTGCAGGGAATCGGCCATTCATTCGGGATCGACCCTGCAGTTGACTACGCAGCTTCTTCCGCTGAAAAGCCCCAGGCCTCCAATAGATCCGGCGGCACATACTTTTCATCTTTGTTAAGGCGCACCCACTCTTTCAGGGCGCTGGAAGCCACATATTCCTCGGGCCGGAGGCCCAGATTCTCGACGACGCGATCGAAGGTTGTAGCACTATACACAATTCACCTCGGTCCAGGTCAACTGGTGCTGCCAATTGTACTCGTTCACGGCGCGTGCGATTGTGAAAATTAGTGGGAGCTGGATGCGGGCATGGGAGCCGTTCCCCATGGAGCCACTCCTGAAGCCTGAATGTCGATTTCCACCGATTCACTCACTCGTAAGATAAAGGTACTGGGATTCTTGAGGCCCCACTGCTGGTACGGAACGACAAAGTGGCCGGTCGCTGTCCAGTGGTCCTGGGCCATTTCCACCTCGACGGGAATCGTAATCTCATGGTCGCCGCCGTGAATACTGAAGGTCCCATGAACCTGAACATTCGATTTGCCCTGGCTGGCAACCTTGCCGTCGACACGGTCGGGCCGGAATGCGATCTCAGCATAAGTGGCGCTTTCCAGGATATCTTTATGCATTTTCCGGTCGCGCATGCCGTTTCCCGTGCGTCCACTGGTGGCATCGATGACAACTTCTCCAGTGATCGCTCCACTCGACGGAGTAAAGCGGATGCTCCCGAATTTTAAATCGAAATCCCCGTGAACAGTATGGATGGTGTCCCCCAGGGTGAACTTCACGCTGGTTTTTGCCGGAACAAAATCGAGAACCAGGTCCTGCGATCGTCCCGACCCAATACTTGCGGCAACAAACACCACCAGGATGATTGACCGAACGAGGATACGGGCGTTGTTCTTCAAATGTTGTAACCTGCCGTGTGAGATAGTAGCCGGAACGGAATTGGTCGGCCAGTCAATATTCTATGCTGTCTTTCATGTTTCGAGTTCACGACCTGTTTTCCGATCACAGCCATACTTTCGCATACGCCTCGAGGGGTTGTGTCTCGACACCGTAAAATCTGGATCAACAAACTCACTCTCGGTTTCGTTATGCCGAAAACATGAAACGCATTCTTATTCGCGCAACCATTGTCCTGTTGACCGTTCTGGCGATGGTGTACATGGGCGACTATTGCGGGGTTCGTTATCGAATTTCACGCGGCCGCTACCCTTTTGATCAGGTAGTCGTCCAACCTTTCTACATCATCCATCAGAAGAACGGGAAAATCGATTATGAGCGGGGAGATCCGGAAAGCGATCAGTGCGTGCGGTCCCTTTTTCCCCACATGGGCTACGCCCCGTGCTGGTATCTGAGCCGGCACCCTGACAAGCACATCGATATCTAATCTTGGAGAGGGATTCAGGTATGAAGGAAACGCCGCAGGAATACATCAAGCGCATCACAAATCACGTGGAAGGGAAGCAACCGCTTCAAGTTCAGGCTGCCACGCCGAAGAAGCTAGAACGCCTGATCAAGAGTGCAACAACATCCAAGCTCCGCAAGCGTCCGACTCCGGACAAATGGTCGGTCAACGAAATTCTCGCGCATCTCGCGGAGACGGAAATCGTTGGCGGTTTTCGCATGCGAATGATTCTGGGCGCACCAGGAGCACCCATTCCAGCCTTTGATCAGGATGCCTGGGTGATCAGCGGGCACTATGACAAACGCGATTCCCGAAAATCGCTCGAGCAATTCCGTGTATTTCGCGAAGCCAATCTCCTGTTGTTGAAATCACTCAAACCTGACCAATGGAAGCACTATGGGATCCACTCCGAGCGCGGACAGGAAACAATCGAACGGATCGTCACCATGTTTGCGGGCCATGACCTGAACCACCTCGCGCAAATCGAAGGCATTCTCGCGAAGAAAAAGTAAGTGACCAGCGGCATCGCATCCAAATCAGGCCCTGGAGCCAGAGAGTGCGCAAGTGCTTTGAGGTTCCTGGTAATTCTCATTTGGTCCAGAAATGTCCCCCCCATACCCTTGGCAGGTTCGGATCGAAGGCATAGGCCGGATCGCTTTCGGCCTCCTCGGGCGAGATAAGTTTGAAACCCCATCGTTTGAGCAATTCGAGAAGGTGCGGAAGCATAACTGTTTGAAAGCCTCCGATGTGCAGCAACATAACGTGCTTCAGGGTACCAGACCATCGAAGCGATTGCCGAGAGACCAAAAACCCTCCAGGTGCTTGTGGAAGCGGTGGCCGGAGCGCCATACATAGTAACCGTTTTTTACTGGTGGATGAACCGTTGGGTTTCGCGTTCTGCCAGATCCGCTAGTAAAATGGAGGCGCACCCGCAGTACGTACCTTTACAAAGTTTCGGGGAGAGTGCATTGGTATCAGGGGTCCGGTTTCTGGTGGGTCACAAAGCCACACATTGTTACCGTTGGGTCGTAGTCTTACTCTGGGTCCTTACGATCACGGCGCACGCCGAAACCGCGGCTTTCGATCTGATTGGTCCACGGGTGAATGTGCGCGTCCAACGAGCGGGCGCAACTCTTCCCATTTCCGAAGTTCCCAATCTCCAGGCGGGTGACCGGTTGTGGATCCAGCCCGACCTGCCCGATACCCAGTCCGCGCATTACTTAATGATCGTAGTTTTCCTGCGGGGTGCGACGAATCCTCCGCCCGAAAGCTGGTTTATCCGGGTAGAAACCTGGACCAAGCCCGTACACGAAGAAGGAGTGTTTGTAACGGTGCCAGAAGAAGCAGAGGAAGCTTTGATTTTCCTGGCTCCGGAGACCGGCGGAGGCTTCACTACGCTTCGAGGTTCCGTGCGGGCGAAGCCGGGCGCATTCGTGCGCGCAGCACAGGACCTGCAACAAGCCAGTTGGGACCGGGCCCGGCTGGAGAAATATCTGGACGCCGTGCGGGCGCTTTCATCCGCCGATCCCGAGGAACTCCACGCGCGTACGATTCTTCTCGCCCGCAGCCTGAATATCCGGCTGGAGCAACAATGTTTTGATAAGCCCACTGCGCAGCAAGCCCCGTGTTTGACGCAGAATACCGATCAACTCGTGCTGGATGACGCTCACGCCCAAACCATGGTGGCCACGCTTACCTCCGGCGCGCCGGTGGACCTGCTGGCGCAAATTAGCTCGACTCCCAGCGCCAGGTACGGCTTTTATAGTCCTTACATCGGTGCCGTCGTAGACATGGCCCGCATCTTGGGGAGCGCACACGTCGCTCAGTATCAATACATCCCGGCACTCGCCATGCCCAAACAGGACGAGCTAAATCTTCGGCTGAATAATCCGCCTTCTTTTCGCAATCCGAAGTCGGTGTTGGTAATCGGTCTGCCGCCCATAGCGCAGCCAGTTTTGCCGCCGTTGAAAGCCATCGATCCGCGGCAGATTTTCTGTGTTGCAAATCCAACTCTCGTTCTCCCGGTAGACGGAGCGCCGCTGGTCTTCGTGACGAACCTGGCGCATCACATGGTGCTGCACGTTCCCACCAAAACAGGCGACGGAATTGATCTCCCCGCCGAGGCCGATCCCGCGCGCGGCGGCATTGTTGTAAACACGCAGAGCGTACAGACTGGTTCCCTGAGCGACGAAATCACCGGTGTCCTGCACGGCGATTGGGGATTCAAACCGTTCGACGGGCCTCGTTTTCATCTGCGAACTCCTCGCGCTGCGCGCTGGAAAGTTGCATCGAAAGATGCCAGCGCACTCATTGTGGGGCGCGAAGACACTTTGCATCTGCAATCCGAAGACGCTTCCTGCGTCAGCGAAGTTACGATGAAAGATGCGCAGGGCAAGAGCACCACTACGCCGTGGAAGATGCTCAAGCCGGATGAGATCGAAGTGCGGGTTCCATTGCAGGATGCAACTGCTGGATCCGTCACAATGATGGTGAAGAAATTCGGATTGAAAGATGCCGACGAAATCCCTCTGCATACCTACGCTGAAGCAGGACGTCTCGACAATTTCACCATCCACGCCGGCGATCCTGTGGGAGTTTTGAAGGGAACGCGCCTCGACGAAGTCACGACCCTGGAGTTAGGCGCATTGCACTTCAAACCCGGCAGTCTTTCCCGTGCCAACCAGCAGGACGAACTGAAGCTAATCTCCGACCCCATCACCGCCACCTCCGCCCTCAACGCTGGCGATCCCGTATTCGCACACGTGACATTGAAAGACGGGCGTGTCCTGGAGGTCAAAACCATTGTCGACGCGCCGCGGCCGAGACTTGAGTTGATCAACAAGAGCGTTCAACCCGATCCGGATGCCAGCCGGCCCGTGGTTCATCTGGGAAATCCGGATGAGTTGCCCCAAGATGCCAAGCTGAATTTTTTTCTGAGAGTGCAATCACCAGAAAGTTTTCCTCCGAGCGAGAAGATTGAAGTTGCGACTGCCGACGAGTCGTTCCGTGTGTTATTGAGCATGGCAGACGGAAATTTGACTTTGCAGGATTCGAAAACAGTTTTTGCAGTGCTCGATCCTATGAAGCATCTGGGGCCATCGGCCTTTGGCCCATTGAAATTCCGGCCCGTTGGAGCAAACAATGTGGACGGCGATTGGCACCCTCTCGCGGACCTGGTGCGCATCCCGACCCTCGAGGGCGTACGATGCGTCACTTCGCCGGAAAAGCAATGTTTCCTCAGCGGCGAGAAATTATTTCTACTCGACTCAGTCAGCGCCGATCCGGAATTCAGCAGTCCCCTGACCGTTCCCGATGGCTTTGTCGATCAAATCCTGATCATTCCACCACTCAAAAACAAAACCTTGTATATCAAGCTGAGGGATGACCCATCGAAAGTAGCGAGTGTCATCTTACCGACATTGCCAGCGCAACAGTAGCCGGTGGGTGGGGGCGTTGGGTTTCTTCGCGCTCTTCGCAGCCGTTCTTTGCGCTCTTTGCGGTTAAAAGATTTCTCTTAACGGTCACAAAAACTTTCGACAGATCGCGGACTCACACCCACAAGAGAGCTTCCCCTCGTGATGCGAATCGCCATAATCGCAAGTCAACTCTTCTCCTGCGGAAATGTTGCGCTTGGCATAAAATTCCACCCTCCCATAAGCAATGCGGACAAACAGGTTCGGATCGCAGGAGTGATTCACAAACTGAAACGGTCCACCGCGAACGCTGCCATCGATGGCTTTGGTCGCGCTGAGTTCTACAATGACGATCCGCTTCGCACCCCGCGCGCGTTTTCTCGCTTCCCTCACCGAAATGCGTTCTCCGGAGAATTCACCTAGTTTTGCACGCAGGCGAATGGGGGAATCGGTAAAGAGTCCCTGACCCTGGATCGGACTCTTTTTAGTAAGAAGCATTTTTCGAGGTGGGGAAGAAAATGAACCCGATAAAAATATGGCGGAGAGGGGGGGATTCGAACCCCCGATACCCGTTAAGGTATGTCCGCTTTCGAGGCGGATCGTTTCAACCACTCACGCACCTCTCCAAGGTGCAGCTTTCAGCTCTCAGCCGTCAGCTTTCAGCAACAAAATCTTCCAATTCGCCTCGGAATGGCAGTCCTTTTGAGGGATCGGCCAACGACCAAGGGCGAACGACCAACGACGCTTCCTACCGCCGGCTTCTAAAAAACTCCTGCATTAAGTCTCGACAACGGCCTGCCAGCACTCCGCCGCGAACCTCCATCTGGTGATTCAACTTAGGATGGTTTACTACTTCCATCACCGAATGGACAGCACCCGCTTTAGGGTCGTCCGCGCCGTACACCAGGCGCTTCAACCGTGCATGCACCAGCGCGCCGGCACACATGGCGCAGGGCTCAATTGTAACAAAGAGCTCACAGTCTCCCAGTCGATGGTTACCGAGGTTTGCACCGGCTTCGCGCAGGGCGATGATTTCGGCATGAGCGCTGGGATCGTACTCCGCAATATTGCGGTTTTCGCCGCGGCCTAAGATCTTACCGTCGCACACAACGACCGCGCCTACGGGGACTTCGCCCGATTCAAAGGCGCGCTGGGCGGCGCGGAGGGCTTCTTCCATCCAAAGTTCGTCGGAAACCGTCGTTGGTCGTTGGTCATTGGTCGTTGGCCGGGTTGGATCAGAGGGCATGCTTCGACCTTGGTTCGAGCAATAGTGTAGCGGGTTTCGGCCAGACCGGAAGGTCTATGGCGCTTGTGATTTAGGATTTAGAGCGTGTGCAGGACGGCTCGAATTGACTCCGGCACCACTTCGCGGATGACCGCCGGTGCCAGCACACTCAAAACTGTATGAATAAGTACCAGCGCGGGTATGGACAGGATGACCAAAGTGAATGGCGACAATTGGCTGAGGTAGGCTTTCATAACTCTCTCCTGCTGATTGTTACGGCAGGGGTGGGGGGAAAGTTCCTGGGCACCCCAAGCGAGAAGCTGGTGTATCCGAAGACCCTATTCTGAGGATTCCGCCAGCTTTTTCTCGGGAAGAAAGTACGATGCCGGGATGAAGATGAAAACCAGATAGGCCACTTCCACTTTCACATATGCCAGACCAGCGGACAAAAGATAGAGGAACACCGACCAGGCATTTTTCCTCAGCATCTTCGAGTGATAATCGGCGAGTTCGGGGTCATGACGATATTGCCGAACCAATTCTCCCCGCAATAACAAAAAAGCCACCGAACAACAGGCCAAATCCAATCCGTACAGCGCAACCGGGAGCGGCTGGTTGTGATTCTTTCCCATGAAATCCGTAACGAAGGGAACCAGCGACATCCAGAAGAGCAGATTCATATTGAGCCACAGCAGCCGCGCATTGACTTCGTGGATCGCATGCATAAAGTGGTGATGATTCACCCACATGATGGCGACCAACAGAAAGCTCAAAAGATAACTCAGAAAGCTGGGGAGCAAGCTTGATAAGGGCGGTCACAGTTGGCTCGGTTGGCGTCCTCAACTCGAGAATCATGATCGTAACGATGATCGCGATCACGCCGTCGCTAAAAGCTTCCAGCCGCGCCTTGCCCATTCCTGTATGTTCCATGGATACTCCTAGCGGCAAACCGGTTGCTGCTGTGTCATGCAGTGGAGAGTCCCCAATCCCCAAACAAGATCACCGCAATAAATGCCGATGACTTCACGATCGGGAAACAAGTCGCCTAGAATATCGAGAGCGACGCGATCATTAGGATCATTAAAGACTGGCACCAGGACGATGCCATTCGCGATATAGAAATTGGCGTAGCTCGCGGGCAGGCGCCGGCCTTCGAAAATCACCGGGCTGGGCATGGGAAGATCGATCACCGCGAGTGACTTACCATTCTGATCGGTCGCATCGCTGAGGCGGCGTGCATTTTCTCGCAGTGGCTCGTAGTTGGGATCTTTAGGGTCGGACTCCACCGCGGTGACAACGGTATCGGGAGCAACGAAACGAGTCAGATCGTCAACATGGCCGTGGGTGTCATCACCGTTGATGCCGGTGCCAAGCCAAATTACGTTCTTGATGCCAAGATACTCGGCGAAAACGTTTTCGTAGTCTTTCCTCTTCATGCCCGGATTGCGTTGTTGGATTTTGCTGAGCAGGCATTCTTCGGTGGTTAACAAAGTTCCCTGGCCGTTCACATCGATCGAGCCGCCTTCCAGTACAACTCGCTCCTTGCGAAAGAGTGGCTGGATTTCCGGGACGCTGGTGAATCCCGCCATCTGGCTGCCGATTTTCTCGTCGCGCTTCCAGTTGGAATACTTCGCCCAGGCGTTGAAGCGCCATTTGATTGCCGATGTATTTCCGTCGACGAAAATGCATCCCGAGTCGCGCGTCCATACCCGATCCGATGGCCAACGATGGAAGCGAACATTATCATTCAACGCGTTGGCAAGCTTCAGAACTCTCCGGGCTCGTTTCTCTAACGGAGCATCGTTCACAATCACTTCGACTCGTTCATGCCTCGAAAGATTACGAATGATCTCGGCGTAAACCCAGGGAATCGGTTCGAACTTGCCGGGCCAGTCGTCGTGATTATGGGGCCATGCCAGCCAAGTGGCTTCGTGCGGTTCCCATTCGGCGGGCATGCGGTATTTGCCGGCTAATGCTTTGCTTGAAGTTTGTTCCAAGGATTGTTTCTTCATGGAAGCATTCAATCGATCAACCGGCTGGTGATGCCACCGTATCCATCGATGCGGCGATCGCGCAGAAATGGCCAATTGCGGCGAATGTCTTCGAGCGCTTTCAAGTCGATCTCGCCGACCAGTATCTCTTCCTTGTCATGAGAAGCTTCGGCGATGACCCGACCGAAGGGATCGCAGAGGAACGAGCCTCCCCAGAATTCAAGGCCCGCGCCAGAAGCTTTATTGCCACGAATGTCGCCGTGCTCCATGCCAACCCGATTCACCACAGCTACATACACGCCATTTGCGATAGCGTGAGAACGTTGAATGGTTCGCCATGCGTCGTACTGAGCGTTGCCGAACTCAGCCTTTTCGGCGGGATGCCATCCAATGGCCGTCGGATAGAACAACAGATGCGCGCCTTGCAAGGCTGTGATTCGCGCGCCCTCTGGATACCATTGGTCCCAACAGACGAGCGTACCGACGCGCCCGACATTCGTATCTACGGCTTTAAAACCCAAATCTCCGGGAGTGAAGTAGTATTTTTCGTAGTAGAGCGGATCGTCAGGGATGTGCATCTTGCGATAAACGCTGCTCTGGGTGCCGTCAGCATCAAAAGTTACCGCGGTGTTGTGATACACGCCTAGCGCTCGCTTTTCGAACAAAGATGCAATCAGCACGATCTTGAGCTGCTTCGCCAGTTCGGACAACTTCTGTGTCGTCGGCCCGGGAATCGGTTCCGCCAAATCGAATAATGCAGTGTCTTCGCGCTGGCAAAAATACTGGGTCTGAAAAAGTTCCGGCAGGCACACGATCTGCGCACCAAGCCGCGTGGCCTCACGTACGCGATCCATGGCATGTTGCAGATTTTTCTCCGGATCGGACGTCGCCGACATCTGCACCAATCCGACATTAAATTTCTCCGGCGGCAAGCGGTCATCCTCCTTACGCGAGCGAATAGAATATCAGTTCTCAGTTGCGAGCTTCATGGATCGCGGCGTAAAGCAAGGACCACCAAAGAATCGCAAGTCCATTTTGGATCTCCCTTGTGATACTTCGTGTCCTTGGTGGTTGATCTAGGTTTCTTGCCTGGGACATAGCCGCGGTTCGAGTGCTTCTAGTAAAGTAGTAAGTCGTTCGGTTCGACAAATTTTTGGAGGTTCTATTGAAGCACAACAATCCTGATGGCTCGGGTATTGACCGCAAGCTGCACAATCCCATCGAAGATCGCTTGATACCTCTCGAACCGCTGGATCTGACCAAGGTGGGCTCAATTGACGATTTGGTCCGCGCCATGGCGAAGACGGCCTTTACCGGTCGTCAGGTTGGAGAAGCTGCAGATGTGCTCGAAGCGATGGCTCGCGATCAGGATTGTTTCGTGGTCATGACCCTGGCTGGCGCGATGACGGTCGCGAAACAAGGCCTGATTATCGCTGAGTTGATCGATCGCGGGATTGTCAATGCGATTGTTTCGACCGGGGCGTTAATGGCCCATGGATTGGTGGAAGCCACAGGCAAAGCGCACTTTCAGTACAACCCCGACGTTCCGGATACCGAGCTTTACGAGCAAGGATACAACCGCGTTTACGACACGCTGGAGCCAGAGCAAAACCTCGATGACGTTGAAGAAGTCATGTCCGAGATACTCGAAAGTTG
>CAWCCU010000016.1:0-595731 GCA_963794195.1 uncultured Acidobacteriaceae bacterium | reverse complement strand
GCGAGAAGGTGGGTTTGCGGCGAAGCCGGGAAAACGAGTGTAGTCGTGTGGTTCGATGACGTTGGCGATGCGCAAGGCGTAGATATCGCCTTTAAACCGAGCAGCGAAGGCCCGCGCCGTGCGTTCGTTCACCACCTTGGAGAGCCCGTAGCTATCCATCGGATCGACGTCGTAGTTCTCCTCCAACGGGAAGCTGTGAAAGTCCTTGTCGCCTTCCGCGAAGCAGACGCCATAGGTCGTCTCGCTGGACGCAATAATGACCTTGCGGATCCCAAGTTTCATTGCGGCCTCGATGACGTTGTAGGTGCCCATGACGTTCACCCGATACGTCTCGTTGTCCGGATTGATGAAGATGCGCGGGATTGCTGCGAAATGAACCACCGCATCGACCGGTCCTGGCGCTCTGCCCGCCTGCAATCCTTCGCGGCCGAGATGCGTGGTCATGGCGTTGAACACCTGTGCACCATCGGTGATGTCGCCCAGTGTAGCCATAATCTCCGGATGGGCGAAGGGTTTGAGGTCAAAATTCAGGATTTGATGTCCCTGGTTCAGAAGCCAAGGCAGCACATGGCGTCCTGCCTTGCCGGTTCCGCCGGTAAAGAGAATTCTGTTTGGCATTATCAATCTCCTCCAATCATCACGCCGCATTTCCACTGCACCGTTGATTGTGATGCCCCATCCGTCCCGCGTCAAACAGTCGGCGGTCAGTTCTGCACAACGACTTTCAGGTGAAGTGGCGTCAAGACGAGCATTTGCTCCACCCGTTCATGTGACGTGCGGGACTTCCCCGCGCAGAGCCGGCGCACAGCGCGAGGCGCGACGATAGATCAAGGGTATCCTCTTCGGGCGCGGAGCCCGCAGCAGCGAGACGGCGCTTCGCTTCAGTGTAGAGCTCATCGGCAACGGGCCTTGGAGCAAAATATCGACATTGGCCTTCAAGTGCGCTGGATTTGCCGTGCCAACGATGGTGGTGTCCAGGTCGGGATTTGTGAAGGTGAAGCGGAGGATGAACTCCATCGGCGTCATCTCTCCAAGCAGATCGTCAAGTTTCGCCTGCCGCCAACGCTCCCATTGCAACCCGGACTGCTTCCCTTCGGAGGGGCTCCCTTCGCGGCGCCGCCGCGGATGATGATCCCCGATCCGGCGGCGGCGCCTCGGCGATGATCGTTTCGTGTTCCCGTTCCATCGCCGAGTACGGGATCTGAACACTCGAAACACCCATCGCGATATGGTCCTTCAGATGGGGCAGAGTTCCGGACATGCCGATGAACCGCACTTTGCCCGCGGCCCTTAGTTCCATCGCCGCATCGAGCGCGCCATTCTCCTCCAGCGTTTGCTTTGACGGCGAAATATGGAATTGCACCAGGTCCAGATAGTCGGTTTTCATTCGAGCGAGGCTCTGTTCGACGCCGGCGAGGATGTTGTCACGGGTGAAACACGTGTGGACTGCTGCCCGCGTACGGTCGGAGCTCCGACCAGGCAGCCGCATTTGCTCGCCAAATAATATTCGGAGCGCCGAGAGCGAAATAGCGGCCGATCCGCTCCTCGCTCACGCCATAATCGATCGAAGTGTCGATGAAGTTGATTCCGGCATCGAGCACCGCGTTGAGGATGGTCTCTGCCTGCGCGTCGGTGGTGTCTCGCCCGCGGGCGCGCCGCGCAATTCCATCGATCCGTAGCCCAGCTCGTGACCTGCAACCCGGTCCGCCCGAGTTCCCGCTTTGGTAGATCAGCCATGAAAACCTCCCCACATTGAAACGTTCGCCCCTGAAATAAAACCGACACAAGTAGCGCCCACAACTATGGTGAGGCCGGCCGATCAGGATGCTCCAAGCGCACAGTCACTGCTTCCGACGATGGATCGATAGTGTCCGAATTGTCAATGCACACGCCGATTGCCACGCGGACTATCGCGCGACCTCACGGAGGCGGCAGGAACCCGCCTCCCTGGGGATGCAGGTCGATGACAGCCCGGCCGTGACGGCTTTCACCTCCGCGGAGTTGTGGAACACCTCCTCGCCCATCTCACGGCTCCAGCCGGACAGCTTGTAGCCGTCAAACGGAAGCGAGGCGTCGAACACATTACGACAGTTGATCCAGACCGTGCCTGAACGAATCCGGCTCGCCAGCTTGTGGCCGAGACCGCCATTGCGCGTCCACACACTGGCGGCCAGGCCATAGATCGTGTCGTTGGCCCGCTTGGCGATGCGGTCGAGATCGTCGTCGTCGAAGGGCAGCGCGCAGACCACTGGGCCGAAGAGTTCTTCACGGATCACCTTCATGTCAGGTGCCGTGCTTTCCATTACCGTCGGCGCGACGAAATAGCCGAGATTGCCGACACGTGTTCCCGCACACCGCAACCTTGTCTCCTGACGTGCGGCCTTCCTCAATGTAACTCGTGACGCGGGCAAACTGCTCATCGGAAACCAGCGGCCCCATCTGCGTCGTGGGATCAACCCCCGGCCCGACCTTGATGTTGCTGGCGATCTCCGCGACACCGCCGACCACACGGTCATAGACGGATTTGTGCACGTAGAGCCGCGACCCCGCACAACAGCATTGACCGTGATTGAAGAACCTCGCGTTCGCTGCGCCGGCGATCGCCAGGTCAAGGTCCGCGTCTGGCAGGATGATTGCCGGGCGATTTGCCGCCCCAGTTTCAGCGTCACCTTCTTGAGGTTGCCGGAAGCTGCCTGCACGATCAGCTTGCCCACCTCGTTGAACCGGTGAAGGCGACCTTATCAATGTCCGGATGGGTTGCCAGGGCTGCGCCGGCGGTCTCGAACTTCAACAGGACAAGATATTCGTCAGCTTCCGCTGAGCTCGCGTGCCTTTCTTCCTGCGCCCGCTGCCCACTCGCCGCCGCGTCCGGCGCACCTGGATCGGGAGTGCTGGTCGAGCAGATCTAGTGGAAGCGTAAGCGCAAAGCCATCTTGAAGCCGTACCGAAAATGAAGCAGACCCGTTTCGACAACGCCCAACCGTAACCGAAAGCGCAGATACCACAGCGAGACCGGAATGCTGAATAGGCAGTGACAAAAAAACTGGCCCCGGGTTTCTTGATGGCGTCGGAGAGACGCGTGGAAGTTGAGGCGGGCGATCGCCACTCGTAGGGTGGTGTCGGACGCGGCGCAGCGTGATGATGGAAGTCTTGCTGGCGATGATGTGATCGCCTCTGTGCTGGCCTGCGAGTGTCGGCCCGACCTCGACAGCACCGGTATCGGCCATGGCCGCGCCGACACCTTCATCACCTCGCAGGTACGGTTGCAACCGGAGCGGCTCAAAACACTGCGTATCCAGCGCGCCAGCGACCATGCCGAACTCCTGATGTCGCTCGAATGCCGCGCCAGCGTGTGGGGCGTCGCGGAGGAGGTAACGCCCGTGCGGATCGGGGCCATTGCCTGATGGATCACGGCAACACTTCATCTTCGGCCTGCCGCGCGCAGGCTCCACGCTGCTATCCGCGTTGCTGCTCCAAAAACCTGCCTTGCATGCCAACATCACCAACCTGTTGGGCTCCATGGTCGGCACGATGCTGCGCGAGGTCAGCCGAACGTGAGTTACCATTGGCGCTTTGATTCCGGGCCCGACGGCATCGGACAGAAAATCCAGCCCCAGGTTTCCCCAGGGCCGGAAAGTTAGGGAGGAAACGGCAGACCGCATTGCAGCCTGCAGGTCCACGCACTAGATGACCGACTGCTGGACTTGCGTCAATGCTTGTCCGGAGACAATTCCACCATCGGATCATACCCGGCCTACGGCATAACACGACTCCTGACCTCGAAACTCTCGACCATCGTAGCTGTCTTCAAGGCCTCCGACCAACCGTTCCAGCGCAGGTCGATGATCCCGAAGTCGGCCGCATCGCACTCGAGGAACGGCCGGAAATTGCGCCGGCCAACGACCGACGCCAGCGGTGCGACGGGCACCGACGACTTTGCCTTGCGAAGGAACGCCTTGGCGGCGACGACATCGCGCCTGGCAATGAGGCGAAAAGTCCAAGGTTGATCTTACGCGATCGACAGGTCGGTACAATACACTTCTCTGCCGCGGATCTTCACGTAGGTCTCATCCACGCGCCAAGAAGACCCCGACGGCCGAGCGAACCGGCTCCAAGGCGCACGAACTACGGCGCATATCGGTGCACCCAGCGCATGATGGTGGTGTGGTCCATCGACAGGCCGCATTCGGCCATCACTCCACCAAGTCCCGGAAGCGGAGCATGAAGCGCAGCTCCCGTTTACGCGCAGAACGATGATCTCGCGAGCGAAGAGGCGACCCCCGAACAGGTCGTCCAAAACCGGCCACCACACTGCCCTCCTAATCGAATAACCCGAGGACAGGGGGGCAAACATTTGCACCAGAGCCCGACCAAGTTGGGCTCGCTGACTTGCTAATATCCACCGAGTGGGCGAGGGTAAAGAGCACGCGATCGACAACATGCTCGCATATTCTCCATCTTCGCGGGGACAGAATAGCGGACGACCGAATGATCAAAGCAGGGAGACGTCCGTTGGAAGGACCACTTAAGAATGACACGCCGCCTATCGCGGCCAGTCGCCGCCTCCATCGGCTGCAGGTGCTGTTCGACGTTCGCTACCGCGCATGAGCATGCCGCATCGTCTCGGAATTCTGCTCTCCGGTCGCGGATCGAACTTTCTCGCGATCGCGGACAGTGTCGCTGCAGGCCGCATTCCGGATACCGAAATCGCTGTCGTCATCTCGAACAAAGCGGACGCACCCGGCCTCGCCGCAGCGCGCGACCGTGGCCTCCCCGCGCTCGCCATCGAGGCCAACGGACGCAAACGCGCCGAACATGATGCCGCCATCATCGCCGCGCTCCAGCAGCATGGCGTGGACCTCATCTGCCTCGCCGGCTATATGCGTCTGCTGTCACCCGGCTTCATCCAGGCCTTTCCGCAGCGCATTTTGAACATTCATCCGTCGCTGCTGCCTGCCTTTCCCGGGCTCGACGCACAGCAGCAGGCCTTCGAGTACGGGGTCAAGGCCGCTGGCTGCACCGTCCACTTCGTCGATGAACAACTCGACCACGGCGTCATCATCCTGCAGCGCACCGTGCTGGTCGACGACGGGGATGATGCGCACGCGCTCAGCAAGCGCATCCTTGCCGAAGAGCACATCGCATACGCGGAAGCGATCGCTCGCGTGCTCTCCGGAGACTACGTCGTAGACGGCCGCCGTTACAGACGTAATCTTTAGTTACGTATTGAGCGCATCGTAGCGCACGCCGGTCAGCGCCTCGGAGACTTCCCATAGCCTTTTCCCCGACGCGGGATCGAGCGCCTGCGGCTTGGGTTTCACCTCGACCGGCATGCCTTTGATCTCCGCAATACCGTCCGGCCCGTAGTATCCGCCGCCACGCACCTCCGATGAGGTCGCGGCGTAAAGCAGCGGCCACGAACCACGATCGTCCGACTGCGCAACCAACGGAAGCAGCGCACCGACGATGCGACCCTTTATTCCCGTGCCCATACCATTGCTGATGATGTTAGTGACCGCCACGCCCGGATGCGCAATCACGCTCGTCGTATCCGCGGAGCGCGCGCGCAGCCGCCGGTCGAACTCCAGACCGAAGACCAGGTTCGCCAACTTCGATTGCTGATAGGCGCCGCGCGGATCGTAGCCGCGCTCCCCGTTCAGGTCGTCGAAGTTCAGCTTGCCGCCCTTGTGAGCAATCGATGCCACTGTCACCACGCGGCTCTTCGGCTGCCGCAGGAGTGCGGGTAGAAGCAATCCGGTCAGCGCAAAGTGGCCCAGATGGTTGGTGCCGAACTGCATCTCGAAGCCCTGTGGCGTCGTGCGCCGCTCCGGGATCGCCATCACGCCGGCGTTGTTGATCAGCAGATCGAGCGGTTTGCCCTCGCCGAGGAACTCCGTCGCAAAGCGTCGCACGGAATCGAGATCGGCGACATCGAGTACGCGCACCTCAACCTTCGCTGCCGCATTCTCAGCGACAATCTTCGCGCGCGCAGCCTCGCCCTTCGCTGCACTTCTGCAGGCCAGAATCACAGTCGCGCCGGCACGCGACAAATATCGCGCCGTCTGATATCCGATGCCGCTGTTCGCGCCGGTCACAACTGCCAGCCGTCCCTGTTGCGGCGGCATCTCTCGTGGTGTCCACTTGCTCATGGCGCTCCTTTTGTTGCGTTTCAGTCTTGCAGTTCAGCTACGCTGTCTGCGTTCCCAGCTCTTCCAGCATCACCCGCACGGTCATCTTGCGCTGCCCGCGCAGGAAGCTCACGGTCACCGTGTCGCCGGTCTTGTGATCATCCATGATCTGCGATAGGTCCAGCGCGCTGGTGATCTGCCTGCCGTCGATGGCGACGATCAGATCGCCGCCCAGATGATGGGCGTGTTGCCCAGGTAAGCCTGCTGGTGCCCTCCGTGCAATCCCGCGCGCTCCGCAGCGCCGCCGGGAAGCACACGCTGGATCAGCACGCCGTAATCCGCCGCCAGCCCCATCTGCTGCGCCAGATCCGGACCGATGGGCAGGGAAACGATGCCCAGCGATGGCCGGCGGACTGCGCCCGTAGTGCGCAAAGTCTTCGAGCACTGCCTTGGCCGTGTTGATCGGAATTGCAAAGCCGATGCCCGAGCTCTGCTCGATCGCTCGTTCGGATTGGTAGCGATCAGCGTAGTTGATGCCGATGACCTCGCCGTGCGAATTCAGCAGCGGTCCGCCAGAGTTCCCGGGATTGATCGCGGCGTCCGTCTGGATCGCGTTCTCGATCAGATTGCCCTCCGGCCCGCGGATCGAGCGCATCGCGCTGATGATGCCGGGCGTCATGGTGCCGCTGAGGCCGAAGGGATTGCCGATGGCGTAGACCTTCTGTCCCACCTGCAAATTCTGCGAGTTGGACAGCACCGCGGGAGTCAGGTTCGGCGCGTCGATCTGCAGCAGCGCCAGATCGTGCGGCTTGTCGGTCAGTACCACCTGTGCCTTGTACTTGTGTTTGTTTAGTTGACTCAGTTTGCGCACGCTCGTTCGTCCGTCCGCGGGCGCCCTCGATCACGTGGTAGTTCGTCAGGATGTGGCCATGCGTGTCCACGATGAAGCCCGAGCCCTGGCCCTGCTGCGGCACCGCGCCCCTAGAACCAGTCGAACGGCCACCGTCGTCGATGTGATGTTCACCACGGCGGGCAGCGCCCGCTTGTACACCGCGATGTTGTTCTGCTCCTCGCTGTCGTAATTGCTCTGTGCATCCGCTTCGGTCAGGTCGAGCGAATGATCCAGGCGCACGGTGTGCGCCAGCAGCGGAAGATCATGATGCGAGATGCGCTGCAGTTCCCGCCCGACCCGGAACACCAATACGTGGTGACGAACCAGAATCCGGCGACGATCAGAACCACAAGCACGGCAAGACGGCGAAGCTTCATAAGCGGGTCGTTCTCTCCTTACTTCACTGCGATTCGTTTCTTCACTGCATTTCATGACGAGGACGCAGCGAGAGCGCGCAGCTCCCGATAGACGTCCTCTGTTTGCCGGGTCACATCTTCTAAAGACCCGTCGTTGCGGATGACGGCATCGCTCAGCCGCATCTTTTCTTCATCCGGCATCTGCGCGGCCATGCGCTCACGTGCCTCGCGTTCCAGCGCAGCCCGTTTCGCAGCATCGGGATTTGCTCCACCAATCCGCGCCACATACCGTGCGATGCGCAAAGCCTCCGGCGCGGTCACCAGAATGCGCCGGTCAAACCGTCCCTGCCAGTCGAGCGTTCCCGCGGTTCGGCTCGCCTCAAACAGCAGCGCCGTCTCATAGATCGCGACTGCATCCGGCTGTTGCTTCTCAAGCGCCTCCATCCAGCGTCTCTGCTCCGCGATCACCGGCTGGATGCACGATGGCATTCAGCTCCTGCCAGCGCGACCGTCTGCGAAAGCGAGCTTTGCTAGCGCGCGCCGGTCGAGTGTCCCGTCGGCTTGCACGACAGCGGGCCCAAAACTCGCACGATCTCGCCATACACCGCTCCGCCCGGTTGCATCATGGCGCGGCCCACGGCATCCGCCTCCATCACCTGCGCTCCCAGGCTGCGGAAGATCGCTGCCACCGTGGTTTTGCCGCTCCCCAACCCACCGGTCAGTCCGACGCGCAACATCCGCGGGACCCTACAGCAGCCCGCGGCGTAGCTTGGCCGCGCGCACCGTGTTTGCCATCAGCATCGCAATCGTCAGCGGCCCCACGCCGCCAGGCACAGGCGTGTAGGCGCCGGACACCGCATAGGCCGCGGGATGCACATCGCCAATCAGTGTCGATCCCTTTGCGATAAACAGTTCCTCGCGCCGTGCATCGCCAGTGAAAGAAGCGGTCGAACTCTTCCGCGCGTCGTCAAGCGGTTGATCCCTACATCCATCACCGTTGCGCCCGGCTTCACCATCTCCGCGGTCACATAGCCTGGCCGCCCGATCGCCGCCACAAGAATGTCTGCACTGCGGCAAACCGCCGGCAGATCGCGCGTCTTCGAGTGACAGATCGTGACCGTCGCGTTCTGCGCCAGCAGCAGCATCGCCGCCGGCTTGCCCACGATGTCGCTGCGGCCCACAACGACCGCGTTTTTTCCCGCGATGGGCATGTCGCTGCGCTTTAGAATCTCAATCATGCCGGCCGGTGTGCACGGCGCCAGCGCGGGCTGTCCGGTCTGCAGGCGTCCAACGTTCACCGGATGAAAGCCGTCCACATCCTTCTCCGGCGCCACTGCCTCCAGCAGCCGCTTCGCATCCACCTGCGGCGGCAAAGGAAGCTGTATCAAAATGCCGTCGATATCGTCGCGGCCATTCAATTCGGCTACCAGTGCCAGCATCTCTTCTGTCGTGACGGTCTCCGGCGGGGTTATCAAATCACTGCCCAGTCCAAGCTCCGCACAGGTGCGCACCTTGCTGCGCACATAAATCTCGGAAGCGGGCACGTGTCCCACCAGCACTGCTGCCAGGCCGGGCTTGATGCCTTGCTCCGCCAACGCCTTTACCTCGCGCGCCACATCTTCCTTGATCGCCGTTGCGATCGCCGCGCCATCCAGTCTGCGTGCCTCTGCCATGCCCCTCCAATAGATATCTTGCCGCGTAGATACGCTGCTTCTATGGTAATTGCCGCCGTAAGCGCTCGCCGGTTCTACACTTTGAACGAGATGCAGAAATCGCTCATCGACGCCGACGCGCTGCGCCTGCTTGCGTGCCCTGCCTGCCACGCCGGTCTGACGCTGCTCGATCCGGAAACCGTGCTTTGCACCGCCTGCGGACGCCGCTATCCCGTACGCGACGGATTGCCCGTATTGCTCGTAGTTGACGCTCCGCAGTGAAACACGGTTCAGCGCGGTCAGCCGTTTCAGTGTGCCGGGAAGTTGCGGACCGTGATGAGATAGGCAAGCACCAGCGCAACTACCAATGTCAGCACCAGCAGAGCCACCAGAGCTGCCCAGGAAAAGCCGCGCTTTTCCAGGAAATCCTGCTTTTCCTCATTATCTTGCCTCTCGCTCATGCCCCTGCCGCTCATGTCTGGTTCTGTCATGCGGCACCTTTGCGATTCACGCTGGTACACAGAGATTCATTTTCTTCATACATACATATAGGGTAAGTCAGCGTCTCTATAGATGTGCCAGATGTGAAGATGTGCTCAACTCTGGAAACCGGAACAACATTTTGTGCGTACTTGGGTTAGCACAGTAAGAGAGAACAGGGAAGGAGGAAGGCCATGGAAGACCAGGTGAGACAAGATCGAGACCAGGCAGCAACGCCCGCAGGCCTTCCGCTCGAATCTGAGGCGCATTTGTCACCGCAGATCGAAAAGTTCAGCGCTACGGAATTGACCAACCTGCGGAATGAGCTGCTACGCGGACAACTGGATAGCTGGCAGGCGGCGGATCTCGCAGCGAACTTCCTCGCGGGCCATGGCTATGGCGCCAGCGCCGAAAACCTGCGCCAGGCCATCACCGGCCTGGAAGTGTCGCGCTGCTCTATCGATTGTCTTCAGGCAGCGCTTGAAGGCGTCGCGTACATTCAATAAGCGTCTGTAACTTTGGTCGCTCCCGAACCTCGCGTGAGCGACCAAAAGAAGCGAGCCTCATGACGGAGGCTGCCCGGACGGCCAGTCCTATTCGTACTTCAGGCTCTCAACCGGATCGAGTTGCGCAGCGCGTGTCGCGGGCAGCGTCCCGAAGATAACGCCCACCACCACCGATGTTGCCAGCGCAATCACCACCGACCACGGCGATATAGGAATTTTGTAATCCGTAAAGAAACGTGCTGCCAGCGGGGGTGCCATGCCGAGTATGGCCCCCATGATTCCGCCGGCCAGCGAGATGAACACCGCCTCCATCAGAAACTGAAGCTTGATCTCGCGGGACGTCGCTCCCAGTGCCTTGCGAATTCCAATCTCACGGATGCGCGAGCGTACATTCGCCAGCATGATGTTCATAATGCCGACGCCGCCCACCGCGAGTGTCACCGTGGCCAGCAGCAATAGCATGATCATCAAGCCATTGGAAATCTGCCCTGCCACCCGCAGGATAGCCACCAAAGTGTTCGCGGTATATACGGAGTTGGACTGATGCCTGCTCTGAATGATCCGTATTATGTCCTTCGTGGCAAAGGGAATGTCGTTCTTGTCCCGAATGGAGAAAAAAAGCTGCTTCACCTTGTCTGTGCCCGTGAAATAGCGCGCCACCGAGTAGGGAATCAGGATCGTCTGGTCCGCAACCTCGGACATGCCGAAGGTATCCACGCTCTCCTTGAATGTCCCCACAATCGTGATGGGCATGCCGCGCAGCACAAATGTCTTATTGATCGCTGCATCGGAGCTGCCGAACATCTGTGTGGCAAACGGAATGGTGACTACGGCGGCCTTGGCGTGCGTGGCCTCGTCCGTATCGTCGAAGAATCGTCCAGCCGTAATGATCAGGTGGCGTACATCCCGATACTGCGGTGAGACGCCCAGCACCAGAACATCTTTGGCAAGGCCGCCGCCGAAGCTCACGCGGTCATGCATCTCCAGCATCGGTGATGACGCGGAAATCGCTGGCACCTGCGTATCCACTGCCCGCTCGTCATCGATGGTCAGCAGATCGTTCCTGTACTCACCGACGCTGCCGGAAGAACCGCCTGAATATTCCACCTCCACCATATTGGGGCCGATGTTCTCAAGCAGCTTCAGCGCATAGTCTCTTCCCGTCAGCCCGATCGTCGCGACCAGGATCAGCGAAGCAGAACCGATGACCATGCCAAGGGCAGTCAGCGCGAAGCGGACCTTGTTCAGCCGGAAGCTGTCGATCGCCAGCAGGGCGATCTCGCGCAGCAGGATCGTGCGCTTCGCACTATCCAGCGTCTTCTGAAACGCAGCCCGGCTCATCGCCCGGCTGGAGATTGCAGCACGCGTCACAGTGGAGGGTCGGCTTGCAGTTGCCGTGGGTGTCATAACTGCCTCTTCACAGGATGCCAGAATCGCCCAAACTGGTTCGCCCTTTTTCTGCCCCGGCTGTCGCTTCAGGTTCCGGGCCGTCAGCAGGCGAGCAGAAATCTAACCGGGCCGTCCGGACCGGGCTGTCCGGACCGGGCCGCTCATCGAACCTGAGACGGAACCTGACACGTTCCTCTCCTTGCCGCTTTCGGCCACCCGACGCTGCACCGGAAAACGTTTGTTCGAGTACCAAATCGCGCTCCAAAGCGCCGCGAAATGCCCTCTTTCAGACACAAATTCAGACACAAAAAGGCCGCCCGTTTGTCCCGGGCGGCCTTGGTTAGTGCGGCCTCTTAGGTTCGCTGGCAGCTTACCGGAACAACCAGATCGGCGACCGTACGAGCAGATTCACGTCAAGCGTCCCGATGCCGGTGGCAAAATCCCACCCCGGGGCGGCCCCGTAGGCCGGCTCATATTTCTTTGAGCTGACCGAAAGTACGCCGTTGGTTCCCGAGGGTAGATAGCAATTCGTCTTTCCTTTGCAGTTCACATCCATGTCACCCAGCGTTACGTCGTGGAAAACACAGGACTTGCCGGTCCCGTTCGTGGAATTGCAGGAGCTGTTCCCGCGCCTGCCGTATTCAGTGTTGGCAAGGGCGTAGTAGGCATAGTTGGGATTTCCCTGGCGTCCCCAGTCCTGGTTCACCAATGCCTGCACCCCGGCAAGGATCGGTGCCACAAACGACGTCCCACCGGCTCCAGCCCATCCCGATGGGGCGCCGGTGCACGGAGCGCCGCCGCCGGCCGGGTTGGAGTAGCAGATCACGTAGTAGTGCCCCCAAACGCCGTTGGCCGCAAAGAGCGAGACATCCGGCAGGTCGCGAACTCCGTCGTTAGGATTCCCGTAAACACCCTTCTGCCAGCTCGGCTTCGCGTAGCCGCGGCAGGAGCCGCTGGTCGCGATTTGGTTCTTTGCCGGCGTGCCATAGGCACAGGCGCTGGGGCCGCCGCTGCCCGCTCCCGTATCGAGGAACCCTTCGCCAATCGTGGAGTTGCAGGAGCCGCTGGTGCCGTAAGGAACGGTGAATCCAAGCACGGTTGTGATCAGTTGGCTGGCACACGAATCGTTCCACGGAATCTCGGGAATGTACGACTTCGCAGAGCCAAAGACGCCGCTGTTCGTGCTGTTCCAGTATTTAGTGGTTGTTCCCAGGAAGGCGTCTGCATAGTCTGTGCCGCCCGCGGCTACGTTGAATGGCGTGGAGGCCAGCCCATTGACGTTAATGCCATTTGCCGCGAAGGCCTGATTCTGGCTGTCCACAGCTGCTCCTGCGTCGCCGGCCGCAACAAATACGGAGATGCCCTCGGCGGCCGCCTGCTGATAAAGCTGATAGATCTGGAGGTTCCCTGACGCCCCCTGTTCGCTCTCCGGTCCGTCGTAGCTCAAGCTCACAATAGCTGGTCGGTTGCGTTGGTCAAGAAGTGCCTGGAGAGCGATCAGTGGACCGAAGTTCGTATTCGTGTCGGCGCACGAAGCGAGTTCGATATCTGCTCCGGGAGCTGCGAGGCTGCCCATTCCACATCGACCGCCGCCTCGCCATCATCCCCGACAAGCACTCCCGGGTCTTTGCAACCGCCAGGATGCACGACCGAGAACTGGCTGCTCTTGTAGGCATCCAGGCCGAAGGTCTTGCGGAAGGTGAAGTAGTCCTTGTTCGAGAAAAGGTCCGTCCGCTCCAGCAGGATGACCGTCTGGCCCTGACCGGCCGTTCCGGATTTGTAGAGAGGGTTGAAGTCGTAAATCGTCTCCAGGTCGGCCGGCACCAGAAGCTGATAGTCGGCATTCACCGTGTAGCTGGGAGACACCGCGCTTCTGGGCGCGCCCTTTGCGGTCATAGGAACGATGGGCGTGCGCGCCGCGTGCGGTTTGAAGTCATTCAACGACGCGATGCCGGCGACTACCGGTGCCAGTGCCTCGGGAATCGCCGGCTCCTGCATGTTGGCGAAGTGCTTTTCGCCCCTCACATCCAGTTGATGAATCTCCGTCTGAAAGGCGTCAATGATCTGCCCCGCCGTTCCCGAGAAATCGATGCGCATGCCGCTGGGAGAGATGCTGTTTACCTGGAAACCATGTGCCTGCAGCCAACCGGTCACCGTCGCGATGTCCTCGCTGCTGGGGCCGTACTTTGCACCAAGCTGCTCTGCTGTCAACCAGTTGTGGTAGTCCGGATTGCCTGGGGTCTGCAGTCGCTCCATGTAGGCGGAGAGGGCGGCCTCGCTGTCAGCCGGCCGCTGCAGCAGAAGCTGAAGGTGCCGCAGTTGCATCGAATCGCCCACCGCGCCGCGATCGTTCTGGCTATTCGCTTCCCGGGTGACGTTGCCGGTGAGCCGGACCATCCGGGTCTCGTCGATCTTCTTCGTAATTGCCCCATGCCTTGACGAACCGGTATCGGCCGCAGCGGCAGCGACCGTGAAAGCAAGTGCTAGGGTGCAGCCGAGCATAATTCGGCTCTTTCCCACGACTGAGCGCAGATTCATAAGACCTCCCGATGGACGTGAAACGTAGAAGATAGAGGACCAGATGTGATGGACCAAGGCCGAATGTCGAAGAAAAAGCCCCCGAAAGGGATCGGGCAAGAATAATAGGGTCGTCCCAAATGAGTGTCAATGGATGTCGAAATGCCGCAGAACAAGTCCCAAAATGGGAATCGCTGCAGCCGACCATCGTGCCGGCATGGGGCCGAGGTTCTCTTGCCAGAGCTTCGACGGCGATGGCCTTTCTTTGCTTTGGCCAGCCGCGTCGCTATCATAAGACTGCACCACAGCTCGCGGAGGGATGTGTGAGTGGTTGAAACAGGCGGTCTTGAAAACCGCTTTACCCTAACGGGTAACGGGGGTTCGAATCCCTCTCCCTCCGCCATCCCCATCGAAGCTGCACCGCAAATCGTGCTCGAAGCCGCGGTCGCTGTTACAGCTTGTCCTGCAATTGCAAACGCATTCTCGTCAAATCCATATAGTTCCAACCTTCGAGTATCTTGACCGTTTCCGCAAATCACGAATGTCGACCCGGAAACGCGAACATTCTTCGATGTTGCGGGAAATCCGAGACCGTCACCGGTGTGTGTCATCGTTGCGGTCCATCGAACTGCCACCTTATCTCCTTCGGAGATGAGATCGTCAACGACGATGCGCACGTCGGGAAATGCTCCGCGGAAGCTTTGCAATGTTCCGCGAACTCCTCCGCGCTGTTGACGACCGAATCCGGGTCAGGGAATCCGTGAGCGCGTCCGGATTGGATATACATCTCTGGAATCGCCGACAGCCGGCCCTGGTTCCAGACCTCCTTAAACCAACGCTTAACAAGCTTCTTGTTTTGCTCAGACATTGAACCTCCAGGGCGCGAAGCTTACATGACAGCTCGGCCTTCGGCGTGCCCTGTCAGCAAAGAACGCGCCTCCATTTCGCGCTCTTTGCGGCGCCGGCTTCATCCCTAAATACTTGTCGTACCAGGCAAACCAGCGCTCATAACGGTCGCGGATAAAACTTGGCCGTGTGAAGCCGTGAAATTGTCCGGGATAAACGATCAGCTCCGCTGGCACTCCGACACTCTTCAGCGCCTGATACATCTGCTCGCCGCCCAACCAGAGTGACGTTGAAGTCCTTGTCCCCGCCCATGAAGAGCGTTGGCGTCTTGATGCGCTCGACGTGGAAGAACGGATAAGACAGTTTGATGTACGTCTCCGGGTTCTTCCACGGCGGGCCCAGTTCGTTGTCGTACTGCAGGATGTACTCGTCCACCCCGTACATGCCGAAAAGGTTCGCAGTCCCCGCGCCGCTCGATGCCGCTTTGAAGCGCGTTGTCGACGCAATGATGTAGTCCGTCGATATGCCGCCGTAGCTCCAGCCGCCAACGACCATGCGGTCCGGATCGATTTTTCCGGTCGCTATCGCGGCGTCCACCACAGCCAGCAGGTCGGCGACCTCCTTATCGCCCCAGTCATCTGAGATCGTCTCGCTATAAGCGTGGCCGCGTCCCGCGCTGCCGCGATAGTTCACGTTCAGCACTGCGAATCCGTGCGACGCAAAAAGCTGCCGGTCCACGGTGAAGCGATGTTCATCCTGAGCCGTCGGTCCGCCGTGAATAAACAACAGCATCGGCGCCTTCGTCCCCGCTTGATAGCCAACCGGCATCGTCAGCAGCCCGTGCACATCGGTGCCGTCCTTGCTCTTGGCCGCGATCTCTTCCGTCGTCGCCAGCGTCCGTTGCGCCAACAGCGCATCGTTATGCGAGGTCAGTTTGCGTAGCGTTGTGCCGTCCAGCGAGTAGACCTCCGCATTGGCGGTGTCGGTCGACCACAGCAGGGCGACGTGGCCGCCCGCCTGTGCCAATGCCGCCGCCGTGCCCGTTTCCTGCGTCAGCCGCTTGGGTTCGCCGCTGGTCAGCGGCACCTCCTCCACATACACCACGCGATCGTCGGTCACCGTCGTCAGCAGCGACTTGCCATCTGCAGTGAATACTGGCGGTCCAACGTTGTTATCGATGGACGTCGCCTTCAGTTCGGGCTTGCCGCCATTCGCCGCCACCACGGCCAGCCGTGTGCTGCCGTAAGCGGTGTAGTGCTCGGAGAGGCCTTGTCGATACGCGATCAGCTTGCTGTCCGGGCTCCATGCCAGCGGTCCGTGATCTTCGCCGGGAAATGTCGTTAGCTTGCGCGGTGTTGATCCCGGCTTTGCATCCACAACGAAGACATCATCGTTCTCTACGCGATCCGGATCGGGCTGCGACTGGTTGCTCACGAAGGCGATCATCGTCCCGTCGGGAGACCATTCCGCCTCGTGCTCCTCATATTTACCGGAATCGGAGGTCAGCTTCGTCAACTTCTTTGTCGCGATATCGAAGAGATACAACTGCGCATGCTTGTCCGTCAGATAGCCTTCGATATCCTGCTTGAAGTGGTACCGGTCAATCACGATGGGCTTCGGCGGCTTCGGCTTGGCGTTCTTGTCGTCGCTCTCCGGCTCGTCCTTTTCGCGCAGTGTTAACACCAGTTGCTTCGCATCCGGCGACCAGCGATAGTCGCTTAGATCCTGCTTCACATCCGTGACCTGGCGTGCCTCGCCGCCGCGCCGGTCCATCACCCACACCTGCGAACCCTTCGCCTTACCCGGTCGTGACGAGGTGAACGCAAGATAGCGTCCGTCCGGACTCCACTCAGGCGAACTCGCCGACTCCGTGCCGTAGGTCAACTGAAGATTGTTCGTATCATCCCAATCCACCATCCACAGCTCGCTGACGTTTTTGTCGTCTTCCGTATCCACACGCGAAACCGTGTAGACAATCTGCTTGCCGTCCGGCGACACCAGCGGATCGCCCACGCGAACCAGTTGATTGAGATCGTCGATCTTAAGACCGGGCTTCGGAGCCTGCCCTGCAAGTGGGAAGGCCAGTAGGAAGAGAAAGATAGTGCCAAGGAGGCAGCCGCGCATGCCCCGGAGTGTAGCAGGCGCGTTACGAATTGCGTTGAAGTCCGTCTATTTCGAGGGCAGACTGCGTTACGGCACTGGCGCGGCCCAGGCGGCGCAGCTCGTCGCTCAGCACAATTGCCTCGGCCAGCTCGCGCATGGAGCGCCGCTTCTGCCGGCTCTGCTTGCGCAGCGCGGCATACGCGCTCTCCTCGTCGATCTTCAGATCGCGTTGCAGGATGCCCTTCGCCCGATCGACCACCTTGCGCGTCTCCAGCCGGTCGCTCAGCTCTTCGCGCTCCATCTCCAGGCGGGCCATCTCGATCTCCGCGCCTACCAGAAAACCAATCGTGGAGAGCAGTTGTATCTCGCGCTGCGTATGCTCGTGCTGCTTCTTGTGCTGCACGTTGATCACGCCCACCAGCTTGCCCCGGCTCAGCAGCGGGACCGAAAGAAATGCCTCGAAGCGGTCTTCCGGAAGGTCCTTGAATGCTTTGAAGCGCGTATCCGCCGCGGCATTTTTTGCAATCGCGACCGGTTCGCGATTTTCCGCGACCCAGCCGGTGATGCCCTGTCCGAGTTGCAGATCGAGGGTATCGACGAGTCCCGCGTGCGGAATTTTTGACGCCCGCAGCACCAGCTTTTCGTTCTGCAAGACAAAGATCAGGCACGCATCGCAACGCACAATAGATGTTGCAAACTCCACCACGCGGTTCAGCACATCATGCAACGGATCGGCTGCGGCGATCCGGCTGCCAAGTTCATGCAGGAATTCAAGATGCGCATCTTCTGCGTGCTGCCAGTTGGGTGCATCCTGGCGTTTTGCGTCTCCATGGCTCTTCTCTGCGTCTCCTCTCAGAGGCCTCGCTGCACTGGGGTGGGCGCGGCATGACTATGTGGATTGGAAGACGGGAAGAAAGTGTCTACGCTTGGAGGCAGCTTTCTTTTCCGATTGCGTTCGCGATAGCTTACCCGTACAGTAAGGAATCCCAACCGTTTCAGCAAGCGGTAAGCAGAAACAACGGCCCCGCTCCCAGTCGAGCATTTCAGTTCGGGCCTGGCACCTCCACCGAGCACTTTCGTGACTTCTTTTTTTAAGGAAAGCCCTGCAGAGTGAATCTCTGCAGGCTATCGTCGTATTGAAACGCTCCAGCGGCAAGCCCTGAGCGTAGTTCCTTCCACGTCGAAGTTCCTCGAGCAGCGCTCTTCCAGGCAGAAGAACGATCCATTCAATTGGTCCGTGCCCAGTCTTTTTAGGGCGCACCCGGTGTTGTTGTCTCCCGGCGACACGGCTGAGCTGTCTCCTGGCAGCCGTGTCGCTTTCTTTTTTGGTCTGACAACACTCTTCTTTCCGGGCTACATTTAGGGACCCCCAACAAAGGAATTTGAATGGCACTTACCCGTCGTCAGTTTCTCTTCCGTGTCGGCCAGGTGGGCGGTTACAGCGCCGCCTTCACCATGATGCAGACTCTCGGCCTGCTGCCCATTGCCGCCACCAAAGCGCAGGAAATCCACGGTGTCCGCGGCCACGGCACGCGCATCGTCATCCTCGGCGGAGGCATCGCTGGCCTGGTTTCAGCCTACGAGATGACCAAGCTCGGTTACACCTGCACCGTGCTCGAAGCCCGTGACCGCGTGGGCGGCCGCAACTGGACATTGCGCCGTGGATCTCGCGTCAACTTCATCGACGGCACGGAACAGACCTGCACCTTCGATGACGGCCTTTATCTCAACGCTGGCCCCGCGCGACTGCCCTCCATCCACACCCACATGCTGAACTACTGTCACGAGCTGGGCGTCCCGCTCGAGGTCGAGATCAACACCACGCGCTCCTCGCTCCTTCAGGCAGACGATTTCAATGACGGCAAACCCGTCCAGCAGCGCCAGATGGTCAACGACACGCGCGGCCACGTCTCGGAGCTGCTCGCCAAGTGCATTCGCCAGGGCGCGCTCGATCAGGAGCTCAGCGCGGAGGATAAGGAGCGCATGCTCAAGTTCCTTACCGAGTATGGCGACCTCGCTTCGGATGGCCGCTTCCTCGGCTCAGAACGCTCCGGCTACAAGAATCGGCCCGGCGCAGGTCCCGCAGGCCGGTGTGCCGCGCGATCCTTTGCCCATGCATGCCCTGCTCGACGCGGATCTCTGGAACGGCCTGCTCTTTGAAGACATCATCGACTGGCAGGCCACCATGTTTCAGCCCGTCGGTGGCATGGATAACATTCCTCGCGCCTTTGAGAAGAAACTGGGCACCGTCATTCGCCATAACGCGGAGGTCATGCGTATCCGTCAATCGCCGAATGGCGTGAATGTTTCCTACAAGGACCGCGTCAGCGGTCGCGTCGAAACCGTCGATGCCGACTATTGCATCTGCGCGATGCCCCTCACCACGCTCAAGAACGTGGACGCCGACTTCTCTCCCGATGTCGCGGCTGTGCTCCAACATGTCTTCTACGACTCGGCTTACAAGATCGCCTGGCAGTCGCGTCGCTTCTGGGAGCAGGACGAGAATATCTACGGCGGCTTGTCCTTCCTGCGGCAGACTGTCGATGTTGTCTGGTATCCGAGCTATGGGCTCTTCTCGCCGAACGGCGCCATCATTAGCGGCTACAGCATCGAGAACGGATCGGCTTTCGGCAAGCTGCCTACCATCGAAGCCAAGCTCGATGCCTCGCGCCAGGCCGTCGAGAAACTCTTCCCCGGACGTGGCAAGGAGCTGCGCCATCCCATCTATGTGAGCTGGGGTCAGATCCCCTTTAACCTCGGGTCATGGATCAGCGGTCCCGGGAGCACCTTCGGCATCGCTCAGCAAGACCCGCGTGATTACGCCGTCATGACCCGTCCCGACCGGCGCGTCTACTTCGCGGGAGATCACACCAGCCACATTGTCGGATGGCAGGAAGGCGCGGCGTTCTCCGCAATTCGCGCCGTCAACATGATCGGACAGCAGGTTCAGCCAGGGGGAAGCATTGCGTAGCGTTCGCCCTGCGGCGGTGCTCGTCGCGCTTGCCGTTTCTGCGATCGTCAGAGGACGATATCGGGAGGCGCGAACAAAGGTTTGTGGGAATGCATCGTTTCCTGAAAACTGGTCCAGTAACTCTGGAAAGGGAAATTCCGGGCTGGTCCCTGGAATAGGCCGATATCAGTAGCCAGGTTGATCGCGATTAGAAAGATGGCCGCACGCCGCCAGGCCAAGCTGAATAACTTCGGTTCGTTTTCATCATGCAGCCGGTCCTTCGACCAGCATACGGTGATGGCGCAGAGCACCGCATTCATCTCCATCATGGCGAGCCAGCGATAACGATCGTAAGCCACCAGATTCAGTAATAGCGGCGCAAACGTGCAGAGGACGAGATACCAGCGCAATGCGCGGTGCCGCTCGCCTGCAAGCCGCCATGCCAGCGCAAGAAAAAACAGGGTTGTCGGGAGAAAGGCAAGGAATCCAAAGCCCTCCTCAACCCAGAATGTGCCTGCATGCATATTGTTCAGCATCCCACCCAGGCTTTTCCTGCTGGAGTCGCCAAAAATGGCGAAGAGCACCCCATCATGAGATGAAAAATTCACACGTGCACGTATTTCACCCGCCAGCCTCGCCATTTCTTGAGGCGCCATTTGCGCGTGGCCCGCAGGCAGCAAGACGATGACCCAGGGAATGACGGCCACTGCGGCGACTCCAGCCCAAAGCCATCTCTTGCGCCGCTCCTCTTCCGTGAGCGCGCAAGCAAGACCCGCCAGCGATACGGGAAGATAAGCGATGGCATACAACTCATGCACCAGCACCCCAATGATGCCGGCAATCAACGCTGTTACCACCTGCACGCGGGGATTGCGAAACTGCATCACCGCCAGAACCAACAGCGCCATCACAATGTCGTAATAGCCGACGAGATTTGTGAGCATCGTGATGCAGAAACTGCTGGCCAAAAGTGCCGTGAATGCCCCCAGCCCGGCTGCATCGAGGCCCGAGCGCCGCATACTGCGTGCCAGCATCCAGAACAAGGCCGCCAGCAGAGCAAACGCCACCACGGAAAACACACCATAGCGCCAGATAGGTATATGAAGTCGCCCGCAGACCTCACCGAAGAGTCCTCGCCTGATATATCCATGCCGGTAGTCGATCTGAGCCTGTGTTGCAGCCCAAATGTAGGGCAGGCGCATGCCCTTGAGCAGTGCCGTGATGCCGGCCGCGACCGCGAGCAGACGGTAAAAGCGTTTCTCATGCTGAAAGATGAGGCCCAATCGATGGATCAAATAGTCGAGGCTCCGTCCTCGTCCTGCTGTCAACATGAATAGGTGCGGTTTTGCACAACTATCCTAGCCGTTTCACTGCCTGAGCAAGAAAAGGAATTGTGATTGCTCTCGCTGCTGCTACATCTGCTGAATCTGCAGCAATGGCGAAGCCGGCGCCGCGCCGTCGAAGATCTGTCGCGCCTGCACTATGGCGAGTCCCTCGGCCATGCAGCAACTGCTCATGGAAACGGCTGCTCGCCCCTGAGCCAGCGCATGCGAAAGCTGTTGCCGGTCTTGCGATAGGTCCGCTCCACCAGCTCTTTCACCTCGGCCGACTCTCCCAGCGTCAGCGCCAGCAGGGAAGGCCCCGCCCCGCTCAGGCACACACCCAGCAGTTGCGGATGCTCCAGCTCCAGCAGCTCCGCAAGTCCCGGCACCAGGTCCTTGCGATACGGCTGGTGCAGCTTGTCCACCATGGCTACGCGCAGACTTTGCGGATGCTCACTCTCCAGCGCACACAGCAGCAACGCCAGCCGCTGCAGATTGTTTACGGCATCGCGGAACGGCACCTGCGCCGGCAACACCTCGCGTGCACGCGTAGTGGTCAGCGCGTAATCCGGCGTCAGCACCAACAGCCGGATCGCCGCTGGCCACGGCAAACTGACGGCGGTCACGCCGCCGTCATCCGTCTGGCAGCTTACGGTCAATCCGCCCAGTAGCGCCGCGGCCACGTTGTCCGCATGGCCTTCCAGCGCCGCCGCCACCGCCAGCAACGGCGTCGGACCCAGTGCCACACCACTCACCACTTCAAAGAGCCGCAATCCCGCCACCGTTGCCGCTGCGCTCGATCCCAGCCCGGAGCGCGGCGGAATCTGGCTGCGCACTTCCACGTGAATCGACGGCAGCGGTCGCGCGTACTCCTCCCGCAATTGCGCAAACGCCGAGTGGATCAGGTTCTCTCCCATCGGCTCGCAGCCCACGAACTCAAACGTCACGCCATCGAGGCCCTCGCGCCGCTCCACCACCAGGCTCAGGTACAGATTCACCGCCACGGCAAGCGTGTCGAAGCCCGGCCCCAGGTTCGCAATCGATCCCGGCACATGGATCTCCGCCGCTTCCACACCAAGCGGCATCGTGTCGATAGGCTGCATATCTTCTGGCATCGTCCCTTCAGTGGCCCTCTTGCTGGCCTTCGGTCGCGCCGTTCCGGCTGCGTGCGCCATGCTGTTCCAGGATGTATGCCGTGTCCTTCAGCCCATGGCCGGTCAGCATCGCAACCACCTCCGCGTCGCGATCCACCACGCCTGTCTCGCGCAGTTTCTTCAACCCTGCCAACGTTGTGGCAGATGCCGGTTCGCACCCGATGCCATCGCGTCCGATCGCCGCCTTCGCCTCACCAATTTCCTCGTCCGTCACATCGATCACTCGTCCGCCCGTCGACTCCACGCCATGCAGCGCTTTGCGCCACGAGCGCGGATTGCCGATACGGATCGCGGTTGCGCGCGTCTCCGGATCCAACGGCTTGAGCACCGCGTCAGGATTTTTCGCGCGCTCCCGCCATAACCGTGCAAATGGATTCGCGCCTGCGGCCTGCACCACGATCAGCTTCGGCGCGTGCTCGATCAGGCCCCACCGCAGTAGTTCATCGAATGCCTTTCCGAAGGCCGCACTGTTGCCCAGGTTCCCGCCCGGCACCACCAGGTAATCCGGCGCGCGCCAGCCGCGCTCCTCCATCACCTCGTACATGCAGGTCTTTTGTCCCTCGATGCGGAACGGGTTCACGGAGTTCAGGAAATAGACCTCTTCTGGCGGCAGCGCCAGCAGCGTGTTCAGCGCGTCGTCGAAGCTGCCGTCGACCTCCACAATCTCCGCGCCAAAGTCCAGCGCCTGCGCCAGCTTGTTCATCGACACCTGGCCTGCAGGCAGATACACGCGTCCCACCACGCCCGCGCGTGCCGCATACGCCGCCAGAGATGCTGCCGTATTTCCCGTCGAAGCGCAGGCCACCACCTTCGCGCCCAGGAAGCGCGCCTCGGTCATCCCCGTCGTCATGCCCAGGTCTTTGAAGCAGCCCGTCGGGTTCCAGCCCAGATGCTTGAAGTCGAGATGCGTCACGCCGGCAAACTCCGCCGCACGCTGTGCGCGCACCATCGGCACGTTGCCTTCGCGCAGCGTCACTACGTGCTCGGGCGCGTACTGCGGCAATGCCTCACGGTAGCGCCACACGCCGCTCACATCCACCGGAGAAAAAGAGCGCCGCCGCCCTTTCCAAAGAATCTTCAGCGCAACCGGATCGACCTCCGGCATAGCCACAACCACTTCCAGCAATTCGCCGCACTTCGGGCACGCCATCAGTGGCGTGTGCAGCTCGAATGTTGTCCCGCATGCGGGACCGATGCAGTGCAGATGGATCACGCGCGTTTCCTCAGAATCGGCAGGCAGAGCGGCGGCTGCGCCAGGAAGTGCAGCTTCCCGATCTCCGCCAGCGCTGCGCCCAGCGCCTCCTGGCTGCATGGTTCCAGCGTGATGGCAAACGGCAGCGCCTCACGCGAGTGTCCCGGCAACTGCAGTACCGCGTCCACATTGATCGCATAGGTCGCCAGCAGTTGCGAGATCGCCGCCAGAATCCCCGGCCGGTCGCGCACCAGGTAACGCGTGTAATGCGGCATCACAAACTGGCTGGAAGCCACCAGCTTGCGCAGTGCCGGGCTCATCGACTCGGAAGATGTTGTGCCCAGTCGTGCCAGCGCGACCAGATCGCTCACCACTGCAACCGCCGTGGGACCGCCGCCCGCACCGTTGCCGGAGAAGGTTGTCTCACCGCCGTAACGTCCAGTGCTTACGACAATGTTCTGCGCGCCCACCACGCGAGCATGCGGCAGTGTGCGCTCCACCAGCATGGGCTGTACGGCAATGTGCAGCCCGTCTTTCTTGACCTCTGCGTGCGAGATCTGCCGGATGGTGCAGCCCAGTTCCGCCGCGTAACGCAGATCCACCGCCGTGATCGGCCGGATCGACCGGCACATCACCGTCTCCGGTGTCGACATCCGCGCCCAGTGCCACCCGGCTCAGGATCGTGATCTTCGCCCGCGCATCGTAGCCATCCACGTCGGCGCTCGGATCGGCCTCCGCAAAGCCCGCGCGCTGCGCTTCCAGCAGTGCATCGGCAAACGAGATCCCCGCCTGCTCCATGCGCGTCAGGATGTAGTTGCACGTTCCGTTCAGGATGCCGCTGATGCTCACCAGCGCGTCACCCGCGAGTCCTTCCTGCAGTCCGGAGAGCACCGGCACTCCGCCGGCCACGGATGCGCCGTAGGCCAGGTGCTGCCGATGCCGGCATGCCAACTCGCTCAACTCCACACCTTCGGCCGCAATCAGCGCCTTGTTCGCCGTCACCACGGACTTGCCGCTTGCCAGTGCGCGCCGCACCCAGGTTCCCGCCGGATCAAGGCCGCCCATCAGCTCCACGAACACGTCAATATCCGAGTCCAGCACCTCGTCAATTTCGTCCGTCCAGCGCACGGAGCGAGGCACCCAGTCGACACGCTTCTCGGCAATGCGCCGGTTCAAAATGTAGGCCAATTCAAATGAGGACGCAGCGCCTTGCTCGATCAGGATGCGCGCCACCGCCGATCCCACCGTGCCAAAGCCCGCGATCGCCACCCGCAATCGCCGGTCTCGCTCGCTGCCGGCCTTCTTCGCCTGCTGCTCCATCGCCCTATCTCCGCCTGCGTGTCCCCTCGCCCATCACAGAAACGCGCAGAGGCGAGTTTGCCCTCGCCTCGTGGCCCAGTGTCTTGACTTGTTGTATCAGGGACGGCGCGGCAGACCAACTCGCGCCGTTGGAGCAGTCGCTAAGCTGCTACTGCACCGTGAGAACGGCATTGACCACCAATTCGTTCTGCCCCGAGGTAGCCGTTACGTAAAAGGGATAACTTCCCGCGGGCAGGGAATTGGAGGAGGTCTGTTGACTTCCCCCGCCGCCGCATCCCAGTGCAGAAGGTGCCGCAGAACGCAATGGCGATGACGGCGAACAGAACGCGCTGGCGACGTCTGTCCGATGCAATACCAAAGAGAGCGAACAACGGAATGCCGCAGGCAAGGACCGTTTCGCTGAAGCTGGGTGATACTTGGGCCATAGTCGGAGGACGGTGTCGCCGTGACCGTTAGAGTCACCGTCGACGCACCCGTCCCGGCAAGATTCACCGTTGCAGGACTGAAGCTGCATACGGCGGGTGAATCGGGCAGCTGAACGCAACCGGCCCCGAGAAGCCCCCCAGCGCACTGATACTGATCTGCGCGGACGCGCTGCCCCCTGAGGTGGCTGAGAGCGAGATCTGATTCGCTACTATTCGCCACGCTGAAGGGCACATTGACCGTCTCCGTCAACTGCCCCTGCGCAATCGGTGCGTAGATGTCCGACCCATAGACCGCGAGGATGGTATGGGTGCCGCCGACGGGCAGCTTTGTTGTCAGCGTCGCGACGCCGTTTGCGAGCGTCCCTGTGCCCAGCGTGGATTCTGTCGTGCCAGCCATCGGGTCCAACGGATCGTCGTCGTTCTTGGATATGTCGACGAACGTGATGCTGCCCGTAATCGTGGGATTGCTCAACGTCGCGGTAAATGTGACCGACTGCGAAGCGTAGATCGGATTTGCCGAGGAAGTAATCGTGACCGTTGGCGTAATCGCTTCAATTGTTAAATTGATCTTGTTCGAAACCGAAGCGGCGTAGTTGGCATCGCCTGCATAGTTTGCCGTCAGGCTGTGCGACCCCGTGGCCAGCGGAGCTGTGATCGTCGCCGCGCCGCCGACGAGCGGAACAAAAACCGCATTCGCATTCGCTTGCAGGTTGATAAAGACGAGCGGAGGCAGCTTAGTTGTCTCGGGGCCGGGAATCGGCGATGTCGCAGGCAGCGGCAACACTGCATAGGCTGGAGGAGGATTTCCTGGTGCCACTGTGCTGGTGAACAAGGGAGCTCCGGCGGTGAGTGTCCCATCGCCGTTTCCTGTCAACAGAACGCCGCTTCCCAGAATGACATCTGTCTTCCCGTCGCCGTTCACATCTTCCGCAACCAGAGGAAGCAACGGGTTGCCCGCCGTCAGTGTGCTTCCGATTGTGAAGTTCACAGGAGCAGCAAAAGTCCCGTCGCCATTACCCAGGAGCGTCGCCACGCCATTGTTCAAGGTGTTCGCCTGATAGCTGAACACCAGGTCCTGCTTCCCGTCGCCGTTCAGGTCAGAGAAGGATGCTGATATTGCACCCTCGTCCGCAATCGTGCTTGTATCAATCGGCTTCGGTGCGCTGAATCCGGTGCCTAGATTCAGCATGACATTCAGCATGGCTGGCTCTGCGGCGTTGCCTGACGGTACGGCATTGCTCTGCGACAGGACATCGATGCGTCCATCGCCGTTGATATCGGCAAAGCTCAATCCATAGATGTTGTAGGCGACGCTTGATCCGGCAGGAAACGAAGCAGCCAGTGGATATGGTCCCATCGCAGTAAAGCTGCCGCCGCCCGCGTTATGGAAGACAGTGAATGCGTACTGCACCGTGCCCGGAGCGCTTACCGCAGGCGGCGTGTCTACCGCGACGATATCGGTTTTGCCATCTCCATCGATATCGACCGCATAAGTCTGGCTGTAGCCGCTCGACAGGGCAGGCAGCACCGCGACGCGCCCAAATGTGCCATCACCGTTGCCGTAAGCCACGGTGTTGCCGCCCAACAGATCAAGCTGTCCGTCACCGTCCACATCCAGAACGGCGATCGTCTCGCCCGTGGTGAGTGGAATGGCGAGCTGTTGCACCGGCGCTGGCGTGAACTCGACGAAGTTCAAGGATAACGACAAAGGTGGCGCTGGGCTCTTGCCAAGAAAGACCTGCGCTACCAACATTCCCGGGGTCTTCGTTCCATACATCAGCAGGCTCGCTATGCCATTACCGTTGAAGTCGCCCGTGACCGCATTGCTTGCAGATCCCGAGACGGACGCGTCCGGTGTCCCGAACACCCGGGCAAACGTCGACGTTGCGAAGCCGCTGGTGTCTATCAGGGTGGCGGGAGATCCCACTGCCGTCGTGCCGTCATATAGCGTGACTGTCCCGCTTGGAGCCTTGAACGGCGGCGTCACCGAAGCTCCCGGCGCCACCTCTATCGGGATGCTGTATGTTCCAAGGCCCATCGGCACAACAGAAATCTCTGTTTGCGAAGGCAGCGTCCCCTGCGCGCGTGTCGCAAACGGCGATGAAACAACGAGGACGATTGGCAGAAATGCGGAAAACCTCACTTGGCCCCCCAAAAGCAACTGGTAACTCACTTCGCGGAGATTGGTTGCGCCGCTGAGTATAGGGGGATGTCATTGGGAAAGGCCACGAATTATGCGGAGACCCCGTTACAAACGTGCCTGGGAAGCAAAAAGGAGAGCGAAAATCCCGCTCTCCCTGGTAAGCCGCGTACCCGAATGTTCTTGATCTAGAAGTAACTCCACAAATATTGCTCGTATACGTCGTGGTGGTACTGCGCCTCCGGCACCTTCATGACAGCGACGGCGCAGCAGACCGACTCGTGCCAGGGGTGAAATGACTCGAACACGTATCGGCCTTGCCGTAGAAATCCTCTATTGCACAGTTAGTTTGTAGCTCGCCGTTGAAGTGGCAGCGCCCGAAGTCGCAACCACGTTGAAGGTGTAGTTGCCCGGCGCTGTCTTGTTCCCGCTCGATGCCGCCACCGCAACCAGTCAGGCTGGTGACCGAGACGAACAGGACGAAGCCGAGACAAAGCAGCAACCGTCGGCCGCGAGCCACCGGCAGTAGCGTCAGCAGTCCCAGCAGCGGCAGCCCGCAAGCGAGAACCGTCAAAGCGCGCGAGGGACTCGCCATCACGCGCGCTCGCCATCGCCGTCGCTGCAGTCGAGACAGTCAGCGTCGTGCTCGCGGCAGTTGTGCCGGAAACCGTTACCGATGCCGGACTGAAACTGCAGGAGGCATTCATCGGCAAACCGGTGCACGAAAATTTCACTGATCCGCCGAATCCGGCCGCCCCTGCGAAGCTCACCTGCGTCGTGACCGACTGCCCGAACTCACCGTCAGCGACGTCGAATCGCCAGTGCCCGGTCCTATCGTGACCGGTGCAACCACCGTCTGCGTTACCGATCCACTTGAAGCACCGTCATTGGCGTCTCCGCCGTAAGCCGCCGTGATCGTCTGGCTCCCGGCGCTGGACAAAGTCGTCGTGGTGAAGCTGGCAGTCCCGTTGCTGACCGGCGCCGTGCCCAGCGGCGTCGATCCATTGGAGAATGTCACTGTTCCGCCTGCGCCCGGTATCAGCCCGGCAATCGTTGCGGTGAAAGTGACACTCTGACCCGCATAACTGGGATTCGCCGACGAGGTGACGGCCATCGTGGTCACAGCAGGCGCCACAGTAATGGTGAGTGCCGGCGAGACACCAGCCGCGTAAATGCTGTCACCCGAGTATTGCGCGGTCAGCGTGTGGGTTCCCACGCTCAGAGCCGCATTCACGGTAGCACCGCTGCTGTCCTGCGGCGTGAACACCGCATTCGCTCCGCTCGCGAAGTTGAGATAGACAAACGAAGGCCATGAATCTGGAAACAGGTTTGCCTGCAGCAGTGGATAGTTCAAGGGAGTCTGCGGGTCCGCAGGCTGCGGAAACAGAGGCGTCCCAAGACTGAAGGTGCCATCGCCGTTGCCCAGCGCGAGTTCGCCCGAACCTAGAACCGCGTCGAGTTTCCCGTCCGCATTGAAGTCGACGAGTTGAACCTGCGGGTTAGGGATTGCGCTTGTTAGAAAATTGATGAGTTTCAGCTGAGAGAAAGCCCCGAAGGTTCCATCTCCATTTCCCAATGCGGCTCCCAGGTAGTTAATACCCTTCGTTTGTGGCATAGGCCAGTACCAAATCCTGCTTCCCATCGCCATTGATATCTCCAAATGTCACGGCAGCACCGCCCAGATTGAATAGCGCAGAAGCATCGATCGACTTGGTCGCCCCAAAGGTCCCGTCCCCGTTATTGAGGATCACGTTGAACTGATTCGCTGAAGCGGCATTACCCTCTGGAACACTATTGCTCTGCGAAACGATGTCGAGTTTACCGTCGCCATTCAGGTCGGCAAAGCTCAACCCGAAGACGTTGTAGATCGCGCAGCACAAACCAACACCGGTCTGAAACGAAGGCGCCAGCGGAAAACTGCCAAGCGAGGTAAATGTTCCGCTGCCATCGTTCCGGAAGACCGTGAATATGTACTGGACGGTTCCGGGGTTGTCGGTGGGTATGGGCGGGGTGTTTACCGCTACGATGTCCAGCTTGCCGTCGCCATTCACGTCAACCGCGTAGGTCTGATTGAAGCCGGTAGCCAGCACTGGGAGCACTGCAAGGCGAGAAAAAGTACCGTCACCATTCCCATACACAACCGTATTCCCGAGCAGTAGGTCCAGGTGACCGTCTCCATCGACATCGAGCAGCGCGTCAGTCGGGTAATAGCTCAGGGACGACATAGGCAAACTCTGTTTCGGGAGTGCGACGAACTTCCCGCCCGGAGAGCTTGCAAACACTTGCAGCAAAAGGGTGTTGCTCACCGAGTCGGTGCTGTAGATCAGTAAGTCCGGTATTCCGTCGCCATTGAAATCACCAATAACGTCGGTCCACGATGCAAGGGGATTAACCGTGATCGCGTCCGGCGTTCCAAAGATCTGCGCAAAGGTCGCGACTGGTGACGCCGCGTCGGCCGTGATGCGCGGTCCCGCCCGGGTTCAGTACCGTCGCCCCGTCCAGCAACGTGATGGTCCCGGTGGGATGCGGCACGGGAGCCGGAGTGCCGGGCATCGGTGGTTCCACAGTGCCTGTCAGTGACACGCCGCTCGCAGTAGGATTTCCAGGGACCGAGAGCGTGACGTCGGGCTGCGTGGATCCGGTAGCTTGCGCCAGGGCGGGCAATGTCGAAAGACACGCGAGAGACAACAGGGCAGAAACGAAAGAGCGGTTCAAGGGATACCTCTGGGCCGTGAGCCGGTTTCGCGCCGGCGCTTTGAAAATGCGCCCTGAGTATACCTATCGGCCGGCTACTCTTGCCGCGAAAAATTGCGGCTGCTCAGTTACGAATGGCGGCTGCCGAATGGCGCCCAAAAATCAAAAGGGAGAGCAATTGCTTGCTCTCCCTCGTGTGCCATTCACCGCTCGTTCAGCCTAGAAGTAGTTCCACAAATACTGGTTGTACACATCGTGGTGGTACTGCACCTCCGGCACCTTCACGAACGTGCCCAGCAGCCGTGGGCATCGATCCGCGGATGCCTGCTTCAGATCCGCATAGCGCGCCTTCACGTCCTCGCCCAGCAGCTTGGTGGTCCACGTTGCGTTGCGGAAGTCCTCGATCGCCGTGTAGATGTTGTCCGGCAGATAGCGCTCCGCCTGCGCAGATTCGCGATCTTCGACGTCGTCCCGTCCAGGCCCGTCTTGAAGATCGAGTACAGCACCAGGTAAGGATTCGCATCCGGGCCACCGAACGCACCTCCACGCGCATGCTCTTCTCGTTGCCGATCGGTATGCGCACCATCGAGCCGCGGTCCGCCGCCGACGCCTTGATCTGGTTCGGCGCTTCGAAGTGCGGATCGAGCCGCCGGTATGCATTCACGCTCGCGTTCAACAGCAGGCAAATGTCGTTGCCGTGGGTCAGGATCCGGTCGACGAAACCCCAGCCGAACGCGCTCAGCTTCTCCTGGCCCTTCGGATCCCAGAACAGATTCTTCTTGCCCTTGCTCACCGAAACGTTGGTGTGCATGCCGCTGCCGTTCACGCCCACCACCGGCTTGGGCAGAAAGCTCGCGGTCAGTCCCATCTTCGTCGCCACCTGCCGGCAGATCAGCTTGTAGAGCTGAATCTGATCCGCGGCCGCAACCACTTCGCCGTAGCTGTAGTTGATCTCGAACTGCGAAGGCGCCACCTCAGGGTGGTCCTTCTCGTTCTCGAAGCCCATCGCGCGCTGCACCTCGGCCGCCGTGTCGATGAAAGTGCGCAGCGGATCGCCGGGCAGCGAATGGTAATAGCCGCCGGTGTTCACGTATTCGAAGCCCTGCTTCTGGTGAAGTGCTGCTCCGCGTCCACTCCCTGAAACAGGAAGCCTTCAATCTCGTTCGCGGCGTTCAGCGTGTAGCCGTCCTTGTCGAACTTCTCTTCGGCAAACTCTTCAGCACGCCGCGCATGTCGCCCGCATAGGGCTCGCCGTCCTTGTCGATCACGTCGCCAAACACCAGCACCTTGCCGGCGCCGAAATAGTCCGCCGGCACCCAGTAGAAGGCGCTCCAATCGATGCCGAGCCGCAGGTCGCTCTCCCGCTGCGCCGTGAAGCCGCGGATCGACGAGCCGTCGAAGGTCAGGTTGTCCCAGCTCTTGAACAGAAACTTCTTGTCGTAATCCAGCATGTGCAGGCGGCCTTCCAGGTCGCTGAACATGCACTGTGACCGCCTTGATGCGCTTCTCATCCGTCAGGTACTTCAGCCGCTCTTCCTGAATCTTGTCCGCCGCCACGCGCTTCCTCCGCTGGTCCTTCGCCTTCAGGTTCAGCTCCTCCAGCTCTTCATAGGGAAGCGCAAGGAAATTCCGCTGTTCGTTTGACATTCTCTCCTCCTGTTCTGGCAACAAATGTGGTGAGATCTGCGCTAATCCAGGTCGCGAGCGGCAACGTGGGCGCTTACTCGCTTCAGCATAACTGCTGCCTGCCGCACGCCCAAATGCTTTTGCCTCTCCGCACGCCGGGCAAGGCGAGGTTGCAACGGCTTTGGGGCATGCTCGGCATCTTCGCCGCTGTGGAATAATCCACCTGCGCGCCGTGCTGCCCATCTGCACTCGTGCATCGAAATCATCCGGTATGGTATGCCCAGCGTCCCAGACCGTTGTCGCGCCCTTCTTGCCCTCGCGCTCATTCTGTTTCTCCTCGTTCCCCGCAGCCGCGCTTATGCCTACTCCGTCCTCTCGCATGAGCAGGTCGTCGACCTCGCCTGGAAGTCCCACATCGTCCCGCTGCTGCGCCGCCGCTATCCCGGCATCACGCCCGAGCAGATCAAGGAAGCCCACGCCTACGCCTACGGCGGCGCCATCATCCAGGACATCGGCTACTACCCCTTCGGCAGCAAGCTCTTCTCGCGACATGACCCACTACGTCCGCTCCGGCGACTTCGTCTCCAACCTCATCCGCGAGGCGCAGAATCCCGGACGAGTACGCCTTCGCCCTCGGCGCGCTCGCCCACTACACCTCCGACTCGCTCGGCCACCCCGCCGTCAACCGCGCCACCGCCAGCGAATACCCCAGCTCCGCCGCCGTTACGGCCCGGTCGTCACCTATGACCAAGACCCGCAAGCCCACCTGCAGACCGAGTTCGGCTTCGACGTCCTCGAGGTGATGCAGCAGCGCTACGCTCCGGAGGCCTTTCACGACTTCATCGGCTTCCAGTGGCTAAGCCGGTCTTCGAACGCGCCTTCTTCGACACCTACGGCCTCCCGCTCAATCAGGTGCTCACCAAGGAAGACCTCGCCATCGGCACCTATCGCAAGACCGTCAGCACCCTTCTGCCGAAGATGACCCAGGTCGCCGTCGCCGACTACGGCAAGAAGATGCAGCAGGCCGAACCCACTTTTGTTCCCAAGAAGCTGATCTACCGCGCTCAGCAAGGCCGACTACCAGAAGCGCTTCGGCAACAGCTACCAGCGTCCCGGCTTCGGCACTCGCTTCCTCGCCTTCCTGCTGAAGCTCGTTCCCAAGATCGGTCCGCTCAAGGACCTCGACCTGCGCGTCCCCAGCGCCGACGCGCCAGAAGACATTCCTCACCGGCATGGACACCGTGGTGGACAACTATCACCACTCCATCGACCAGCTCCGCGCAGAGCCGCCGGACCGGCCCACCGCTTCAACTCCGCGTCGCTCGACCTCGATACCGGCAAGCCCACGGCTCCCGGTTCCGAATACGCACTCGCCGACCAGACCTACGCCCGCTACCTCGCTCTGCTGGTCACGCCGCCGCCAGCCGCGCCGCCTCACCCTCGCGCCCTGCCCACCGCCGTCGATGTACACCTGGCCGGTACCCCAGTCCGCGAGCATACCGCCAATCCGTACCTGCTCCGCCTGTACCCAGCACACGACGCCACGCGCCGATCCGGCCTACTTCGCCCACCGCGCCGAGAACCTGCCAGCCGCATCCCAGACTCCGCTAAGCAATCCGCAGCCGACGTCGAGCACTTACTTCCCCCGCTCCGCAGCCTACAGCCGGAACTGCTATCGCTCAATCCGATTGCGGCCAAATGCGCCTGTTCCAAGCTTCTATAATCAGGGAATGAAAATCTCAGCGCGCAATCAATTGCGAGGGACGGTTGAATCCGTGAACGTCGGCGTCGTCACGGCACGGATAAGCGTTCGAGTCGGTGAAAACTTGATCGAAAGCGTTATCACTCGACAGAGCGTGGAAGAGATGAATATCCAGGTCGGCCAGCAAGTCACCGCCGTCATCAAGTCCACTGAAGTCATGCTGATGGTCGAATAGGTCCGGTCGGGCCCACCATTACTACGTCCACTAGTCGTCGCTCCATCGACCCAAGCCAAGTCGCCCAAAGCACCAAACGTGAGCGACCAAAGGAAGCGAACCCAACGGAACGCGCCGCAGGCGCCTCTGCCGGATGGCAACCGTCGCAAGCGCCTTTGCCTCGGACGGCGAGTCCGCGCCGCTGCCTCGATGGCAGATCGCCGCATACAATGAACAGGTGGCCAGCCTCGCCAACCCCGTGACCGACGCGATTGCCGCAAAGATCCACGCCGGCCAGCGCATCACGCCCGAAGACGCCCGCCACCTCTGGCAGCACGCCACCGACGCCGAACTCCGCGACCTCGCCTCGCAGGTCCGCGCCCGCTTCCATCCCGCCGACCGCGCCACCTACATGGTGATGCGCATCATCAACTACACCAACGTCTGCGTCGCCCAGTGCGACTACTGCGCCTTCTACAAACTCCCCGGCCAGGACGGCGGCTACGTCCTCTCGCAGCGAAGCGGTCTTCGCCAAGCTCGACGAGCTGCTCGCCCTCGGCGGCGATCTCGCCGCATTCAATGGCGGCTTCAACCCGCATCTCCCGCTCGACTACTACTGCGACCTCTTCTCCGCCATTCGTCACCGCTACGGCGACACGCCTCGAGTTCTACGCGCTCACCATCGCCGAGTTCCTCTACCTCGCCGACCACGCCAAGCTCGACTTACGCCGCAGCCGCCGCGCGCTTCAAAGACGCAGGCGTCCGCTGGATCACCGGCGGCGGCTCGGAAATCCTCACCGAGGACTTCCGCCGCCGCCACACCAAATTCAAATACACCGTCGCGCGAATACTTCGCCGCGCAGCGCGCCATCCTCGAAGCCGGCCTCCGCACCACCGCCACCATGGTCATCGGCTTCGACGAATCCCTCGACGAGCGCATCGAGCACCTCGAGCGCACCCGCGCCTTCCAGGACGAAGTCAGCTCACTCGCCGGCGGCCTCGCAGAGCTTCCTCTGCTGGACCTTCAAGCCGTACTTCACGCAACTCGGCGGCATCGAGATCACGACGCAGGAGTACCTCCGCCACCTCGCGCTCTCAGCCGCATTTATCTCGACAACATCCCGCGCATCCGCACCTCCGTGCTCACCCAGAACGAGCGCGCGCTCGAAGGCCTGCGCTACGGCGCCGACGACTTCGACCTCCCCATCGAAGACGAAGTCACCCAGAAAGCCGGCGCCACCATCTGCCTCGACTTCGACCGCCTCCTCGACCACGCCCGCACATTAGGCTTCACCCCCGAATACCGGCATGTAGCTCGCCACGTCGCTCGCCTTTAAGTCACGAACAGCTCCGTCTGGCCGCGTGAATCCTCCCCGCGCATCCGGGCATCTTGCCTGTATGCCCTCCGAGCCGCAGCAACCGCAGCCAGCTCCCGGAACGCGGACCGCCCTTATCGTCGGTTCCACCGGCATCGTCGGAGGCAATCTTGCCGCGCACCTCGTCCGTCAGGGTTGGCAGGTCTTCGGCCTGGCGCGCAAGCCTGCAGCCGCTCCAGGCATCACGCCGGTTGCTGCGGATCTGCAGGATGCCGCATCGGTGAAGGCTGCACTGCAAGGCATCGCGCCCACGCATGTTTTTCTGTGCACCTGGCTACGCCAGCCCACCGAGGTCGAAAACGTCAAAGTGAACGGCGCCATGACGCGCAATCTCTTCGCTGCGCTCGACGGCGTCCGGTCGCTCGAGCACGCCACGCTGGTCACTGGTACCAAGCACTACCTCGGCCCGTTTGAAAGCTACGGCCAGTCAGCGGCCGAGACACCCTTCCGCGAAGACACGCCCCGGTTGCCCGGTCTCAACTTCTACTACACGCAGGAAGACATCCTCTACGAGGCGGCCCAGCGCGGCGGATTCACCTGGAGCGTTCACCGGCCGCACAGCATCATCGGCTACGCCCTCGGCAATGCCATGAATATGGGCGTCACGCTCAGCGTCTACGGCAGCATCTGCAGGGAAACACGCCAACCCTTCATCTTTCCCGGCTCACAATTTCAGTGGAACGCGCTCACCGATGTGACCGACGCAGGACTGCTTGCCACGCATCTGGAGTGGTCAGCGACCGTCCCGCAGGCGCGCAACCAGGCCTTCAATACCGTCAACGGAGACATCTTCCGTTGGCGCTGGCTCTGGCCGCAACTCGCTGCGTACTTCGGCGTGGAGCCGCAGGGGCCGCCCGACGCGCCACGGACTCTCGCCCAACAGGACGCCGCACTCGCTGCGGCCTGGCGGAAGATCGCTCAACAGCATGCACTCGTTGAACCGGACGTCGAGAAGCTCGCCTCCTGGTGGCACACCGACGCCGACCTCGGGCGCGAGCTGGAATGCGTCAACGACATGACCAAGAGCCGCAAACTCGGCTTCCAGGGCTTTCAGGAGACGCGCGCATCTTTCTTCGAACTCTTCGACCGCCTGCGCCGCGAAAACATCATCCCCGCCTAGACAAGTCCCTTTGGCGTCCTCGGACGTACACAGCCCGAAGTCCTCATTGATTTACGAGTCTTAGCTCTCACGGCATAAACGAAGCCCGCTTCGCCAGGATTGCCTCTTCGCGCACCGCATCCTGATCCGACCCACCGGCAAGCCGTCCGTCCGCTCCAAACCGCTGATATGTCGCCGCAGTCTTCCCGTCGGCACCGGCAGCCACCCGCACCAGCTCCATGGAAACGAACCGCTGCGGAATCCGCCCACCGAACCAGTGCTCGTCATCGCGCTGCGCCCAGGTCACCAGCGCCAGTTGCGAGCCAGCCCCATACGTAACCGCGTCGGCTGCTGATCGAGCACTCGTCACCGCAGCGTCATTGCCAAACAGAGTCGCCATCGTGTGGTGCTCGCGGTCGATGCTTGACGTGATCACCCGCCACTCCAGTGGCGCAACCGGAAGCCCAGCCGGCAACGCCGCATCTACATTGAACAAATCGCGCTTCGTTGGAGTGCGGTGCGAACAGCCAACAGTCCAGCAGCCAACAATGAAGACCAGCGCCGCGACCGCGGTCATCCTCATGCGAGTGCGCATCACTGTCCCTCCTGCTGGGTTGTCGTCCGCAGAATCGGCATCGTGTACACAAAGTCGTTGTTGCGCACCGGCATGTGGCAGCCCACGCATTCGCTCGCAAAGTGCGCGTCTTTTCCGTAGGGCTTCAGCTCTGGTCCCAGCCATCGTCCAAAGCCCCAGCCCGCCGTGGACCCATACTTCGTCTTGCCCTTCACCATCAACTCCACCTGCACAAACTTGCCCGTGTGCAGCACGCCCTGCGCATCCGGCACCGCCTGCCACGCCACCTTCGCAAACGCCGCGCCATCCGGCCACGGCTGAATCTGCCTGCTCGCAATCGCGTGCACCGCGATGTCGTTGCCCAGAATCTCCCGCATCGTGCCGTTGTCTCCGCGATCGGTCGAACTGATGGCACGCCAGTTCTTGTAGTCCGGGAAGAATGCAAGTCCGTTCAACTCCGGCGCCGCCTGTACTGCTGCCGCCTGGACTGCTGCAGCTTGGACCGCTGCAGAGCGCGGCGTCGTCGTTGCCGGCATCGCATTCGTCGCCGCAGCCGGCACCGCCGGCTCGAATGGATGCAGATATGCCTTCAGCGTCTCGAGTTGCGCCGCCGTCACCGTCGATCCCGGATGTACCCGCCGATAGCTCGGCAGCGGCATCGCGCCCAGTTGGATCATGTTCACAGCTTCAAACAGCATCCCCCGCTGCTTCGCCGGCGGCAGCTTGCCGATCTCGGAAAAATTCAGCTTCGCCCGCGCCATCCGCACATCGCGCGCCACCATCCAGTACACCGGCGCCGGCTCGTCAAACCATGACAGCCGCGTCTCATCTGAATGGCAGTTGTAGCAGGAGTTCCGCAGGATTGCCCTTACCTCTGGCGGCGCCGCAATCTCCGCGGTCACCGGCGGATGGTCGATCTTGGGTCGATACAGTTGCGCTGCGAGAAACAGCAGCAAAGCAATCGCGACAATGGCACCGATGAATCTGCGCATGATCGGCTGATCTCCTTCGATTCAGACAGGTCGTCAAAGTCGCACTTCGAGGGCCCGCTTGTTTCTGAAGAGATGAACAACTAACGTTCATTGCACCATGTGTCAGACGCAGAGTTGTCACGCGTCTGTCACAACGCGCCGTCGCACGAGGTCAGCATGAGCACACGCCCCCCAACCCGCCGAACCGTTCTCACCGGCCTCGCCCTCGCCACCACCGGAGCCGCGCTCAGCCGCAAACTCCCCGCACTCGATCTGAGCGCCACCGCCCAGCCGCCGATAGACCCCATGCGCCCGCAATACCATCTGCAGCCCACGCATGGCTGGATGAACGATCCCTGCGGCCCTATCTACTGGGCGCGGCCGCTACCACATGTTCTTCCAATACAACCCGACGCCGCCGTCTGGGGCGACATGCACTGGGCCCACGCCATCTCGCCGGACATGGTCCGCTGGCGGCGCGAGCCCATCGCGCTCGCCCCCACCCCCGGCGGCCCCGATCCGATGGCTGCTTCACCGGCACCGCCGTCATTGCCGATGGCAAACCCACCTTGCTGTACACCGGTGTCGCAACTGCCGCCCGATCAGGCCACACTCCCCGACGGCAACCAGCAACCTCCGCGAGACGCATGCCTCGCCGTCGCAGAAGATGACGCGCTGCTCCACTGGCGCAAACTGCCGCAACCAGTTATCCCCGCTCCGCCCGCTGGCATGAAGGTCATCGGCTTTCGCGATCCCTCGCCCTGGCGCGAGGAGAAGGATGGACCCTGGTACATGGTCGTCGCCTCCGGCCAGCGGGCGTCGGCGGCCACGTCCTCCTCTATCGCTCCGCCGACCTTCGCCAATGGGACTACCTGCACCCGCTCGGCGAAGGCAAGCCGAACGGCAAGCAGGGCGCCGATCCCGTCGATAGCGGCGAAATGTGGGAGTGCCCCGACTTCTTCCCCCTCGGAGGGCAAACACGTCCTCATCCATTCCACCGAACGCCGCACCTCTGGCAGATCGGCACGCTCGACCCAGCGACCATGCTCTTCCACGCGGAGAGCGAAGGCGTGCTCGATCACGGCGCCTACTACGCGCCCAAATCCCAGCTCGATGCGCAGGGCAACCGCATCCTCTGGGGCTGGATCACCGAGACGCGCCCGCAAGCCGAGTACGCCGCCGCCGGCTGGTCCGGCATGATGTCGCTGCCGCGCCGTCTCTCCATCGCAAATGGAGCGCTCGTCATGGCCCCCGTCACCGGAGATTGCCTCACTCCGAACCGCGCCCCGCACCGGATCAGCCGTCCGCCGTCTGCCCTCCGCCGCGCAGGAGATCCGTCTGACCCTCGAACCGGAAGAGGTTGGATCGCCTTCCCATCATGACTTTGTGGATAGCCAGGGCACTGTCATTTCCATTCGCACAGGCGTAGTGCAAAAGGACTTGATATCAGTGAATAGCGTGAATATCCCTGGGGCATATGGAAGGCCCTCTTAACTTCCAGATCTTTCTAGATCATTCAGTTGCCGAAATTTTCGTTGATCAGCACCATGTAGTCACACAGCGCTACTACGAGCGCAATGTAGCAGAACCCGCAGTGACCGTCAGAATTGCAAACCCGTGTCGCATCGTGCAGCAAGAAGCCTGGTCGCTTAAAAGCATCTGGTAAACGCGCTCTGTGACGACCCGACGCCTTCGCCCGATATGGCGTAAGGCCATGACCGCGGAGTGGCGATCTTTGCAAAACGTGCCGGATTTTCATCTGAGTCCGCTACACTGGAAATAGCCCCATTCCAGGTAGCCATAGGGGACCCTGGACGCACCCCGGAATGTGCGCCCGCTAAGCCCAATGGAATGACGATTTAATGCGGTAAGCCTTTTGGAAAGACGAATTTAGCCCTCGGGAGAGGGCGTAAATGTCCTCCTTTCATCAGCTTACGATCCAGCCTCCCGCGACGGGAGGGGGGAGGGGGTCCCCCTCCAAGTCCCGAAAAGAATCGCAGTAAGGAAGAGAGAACGCATCACCGTGTCCAGCACTATCCGCAACATCGCCATCATCGCCCACGTCGACCACGGCAAGACCACGCTGGTCGATGCCATGCTCCGCCAGGCCGGCACCTACCGCGCCAACGAGACCGTCACCGAGCGCGTCATGGACTCGAACGAGCTCGAGAGCGAGCGCGGCATCACCATCCTGGCCAAGAACACGGCGATCCACTACAAGGACTCCAAGATCAACATCGTCGACACCCCCGGCCACGCCGACTTCGGCGGCGAGGTCGAGCGCGCCCTCAAGATGGTCGATGGCGTCATGCTGCTGGTCGACGCCTCCGAAGGCCCGCTGCCGCAGACCCGCTACGTGCTCTCCAAGGCCCTCGAAGCCAAGCTGCCGCCCATCCTGGTCATCAACAAGATCGACCGCCCCGACGCCCGCGCGCAGGAAGTCCTGAACGAGGTCTACGACCTCTTCATCGACCTCGACGCCGAAGAAGACCAGCTCGACTTCCCCGTCCTCTACACCAATGCGCAAGCAGGGCACCGCGTCGCTCTCGCTCGACACCCCCGGCACCGACCTGCAGCCGCTCTTCGAGACCATCCTCAGCCGCTGCCGCCGGCCACCGGCGACCCCAAGGGTGCCGCTCCAGATCCAGGTCACCAACCTCGACTACTCCGACTACCTCGGCCGCCTCGGCATCGCGCGCGTCTTCAACGGCACGCTCAAGACCGGCGATGAAGTCAACATCTCCAAGCGCGACGGCTCGCTGCAGAAGACCAAGATCACCAAGCTCTTCACCTTCGACGGCCTCAAGCGCACCGACATCACCGAGACCGAGATCGGCGACATCGTCGCCATCGCCGGCGTCAACGGCATCACCATCGGCGAAACCATCACCGACCTCGAGAACCCCGCGCCCCTGCCGCTCATCATCATCGATGAGCCGACCATCGCCATGCAGTTCTCGGTCAACAACTCGCCCACTGCGGGACGCGAAGGCCAGTACGTCACCAGCCGCAACCTGCGCGAGCGCCTCGATAAGGAACTGCTCACCAACGTCTCCATCCGCGTCGAAGAGACCGGCTCGCCGGACAGCTTCAAGGTCCTCGGCCGCGGCGAGCTGCAGCTCGCCATCCTCATCGAGATGATGCGCCGCGAAGGCTACGAGCTCATGGTCGGCCGGCCGGAGATCGTCACCCGCGTCGTCGACGGCAAGACCATGGAGCCGGTCGAGCACCTCACCATCGATATCCCGGAGAACTTCGTCGGCACCGTCATCGAAAGCCTCGGGCCGCGCAAGGGCGAGATGGTGAAGATGCACAACCACGGCTCAGGCCGCGTGCGCATGGAGTTCCGCGTGCCCTCCCGCGGCCTCATCGGCCTGCGCAGCGAGATGCTCACCGAGACGCGCGGCACCATCGTGATGAATACGCTCTTCGACGGCTACATTCCCTACCAGGGCGAGATTCCGCAGCGGCCCACCGGCGCGCTCATCGCCGACCGCGCCGGCACCACCACCGCCTACGCGCTCGACGGCCTGCAGGACCGCGGCGTGCTGCTGGTGAACCCCGGCATCGAGGTCTACGAAGGCATGATCGTCGGCGAGCACTCGCGCGACAACGATCTGGACGTCAACGTCGTCCGCGAAAAGAAGCTCACCAACATGCGCGCCTCGAGCGCGGACGAAGCTATTCGCCTCGTGCCGGTCAAGGCGCTCAACCTCGAGCAGGCCATCGAGTTCATCGCCGAAGACGAACTCGTCGAGGTCACGCCCAAGTCGCTGCGCCTGCGCAAGAAGATCCTGCAGGCCAACCGGCGGCCGAAGCGCAACGCGCAGCCCGTCGCATAAGAGTCGGCGTCTCCCTCAACGTGTAAGCTTGATTGTTAGGGAGCGGCCAGTTCCGGTCGCTCCTTGGATTTTGCAGGTAGTGGATGCCGAACCAGGGAAACCTCTTCAGCACGCCCAATGAACCGGCAACTGCGGTCGAGTCGGCAACCGCGGTCGAGCCCGTGCCGCCGCAGCGGCAAAGGCAGATTCCGCGCTGGCTCCTGGTCATGGAGATCACTCTGTTCGTCATTCTTCGTCTGTACGTGGGTGCTCTGGTTGTCCTGTTGCCGTGGCGCAGCATCTGGACCACCAATGCATGGATCAACAACTGGCCCCTCGTGGCCAGCTTCATGGCGCAGGGATGGGTGCGCGGCATCGTCTCCGGCCTCGGCCTGCTGAATATCTGGATGGCGTTCAGTGTCTTGTTTCGCCGCAAGCGCAGTTCCTGATTTTTCCTATGTCCGATCAATTACCTACTCCGCTGCACTCGGCATCGCTGGCCTACGAAAATCCAGCCTTCCTGAATAGTCCCGATGGCCGTCTGATCCGCATCATGGCCGAGTATGCCGAGCCGCTCGCGCGTTTCCGCCGCGAGCGCATTCGCGATACCGTCGTCTTCTTCGGTTCGGCGCGCTTTCACGCACTGGACGTAGCGAACCACGACCTGGAGCTGCTGGCGCAGGCCCTACGGCAGCAGAGCGGGCGCCGCATCACGAACAGCCAGCAAAGGGCGCGGAGTTGGATGACTGCAGCCGCCAATGAGCTGAAGTGCCGCCGCGCCGAGGCCGCCGTGGAGATGGCGCACTACTACGAAGACGCGCGCAAACTGGCATCCATGCTTACCGAGTGGGCCATGACATCTGAAGGGCGCGCCAGCGGCGCTTCGTCGTCACCTCCGGCGGCGGGCCGGGAATTATGGAAGCGGCCAACCGCGGCGCATACGAAGCCGGCGGCAACACCATCGGGCTCAACATCAAGCTGCCCTTCGAGCAGATGCCGAACCCCTACATCACGCCGGCGCTGAACTTCGAGTTCCACTACTTCTTCATGCGCAAGTACTGGTTCGCTTATCTGGCGAAGGCGCTGGTGGTCTTTCCCGGCGGTTTTGGCACGCTCGACGAGATCTTCGAAATCCTCACCCTGGCGCAGACCGAAAAGCTGGCCAAGAAGATCACCGTCATCATCTACGGTTCGGCATATTGGAAATCGGTAATCAACCTCGATGTACTTGTCGAGAAGGGCACTATCTCGCCCAGGGATCTGGATCTCTTCCAGTTCGCCGACACGCCGGAACAGGCCTTCACGCTGCTACAGACAGGGACTTACGACGAATCACCTGGAACCGGAGAACCGCCATGCCACGCAGGCCGAGGCGGCGCCATGCACAGGATGGCGGAGGCGAGTTAGCACCCGACATCGCAAAAACCCGCTAACGCAAAGCGGAAAGTGCCCGTAACTACTACGGTTCCTTTCCCTATCTGGCACAAAGGTTGCACGAAAGTTACGACATCTTCTTGTCCGCGTAATGCCCTATTCATAGGGTCTTCTCATACTGAGTATGCAGGTGTGAGGAGGGTAGCCATGAAGGGATCGCAGATCTCTTACCTCTGGAAGAACCCTGATGCCGCACGCAACTTCGGCACCGGCGTGTCACTGCACAGCCACACCAACCGCTCCAAAGAGACGCTCGACTTCGTCGTCAAGGTCATTTCCAGCGATGGCTTCTTGGGGTCATCTCTTCCAATGGCTGGAAGAAATACATTCCAGACACGCAGTTGTGAAAGCTGGACTACAACCATGCCTATTGGACGCCTCCGCTGACGCCGCGTCTGGCCTTCGATCTGGAGCGTCGTCAGATCGAAAGCAAGCTGCAGCGTCCCGCTCTGGTTTCCATTACCGATCACGACAACATTGAAGCGCCGCAGTTGCTACGCACGGTCGCGAGCGCACGTCACATCCCGGTCTCCCTGGAGTGGACAACGCCCTTCGGCAGCGATCAGTCCTTCCATCTTGGCATTCACAACCTGCCCAGCGCACAAGGTGCGCAGTGGATGCGGATCTTCGAGCAGTTCACCGCAAAACCATCGAACGCACGACTCACCGAGTTGCTGAGCGCGCTGCATGCGCTGCCGAATGTCCTCATCGTCTTCAACCACCCGATGTGGGATCTCTATGAGATCGGTTCCGCCCGTCACGCATTGCGGGTGGAAGAGTTCATGCAGCAGAACGGCCACTTCATCCACGCGATGGAGTTGAACGGCCTGCGCCACTGGAACGAGAACCGCGTGGTACGCGCCCTGGCCGCACGCTGGAACAAACTGCTCATCTCCGGCGGCGATCGCCATGGATTGGAGCCGAACGGCAACGTCAACCTGACCAACGCGACCTCCTTCAACGAGTTCGTGCATGAGATACGCAACGAGGGGCGCAGTCACGTGCTCTTCATGCCGCAGTATGCGCAGCCATGGAAGCATCGCATCATGCAGTCCACGCTGGACGCGGTGCGCAACTACCCCGACTTTCCCGAGGGATCTCGCCGCTGGGATGAGCGCGTGTATCATCCCGACGCGAAGGGCGTCCCGCAGCCGGTGAGCGCGCTATGGCCCACCGGCCACGCGCCGCTGATGTTGCGGCTGAGCATTCAGTTCGTCCGCATGATGGGCCGCGCGCCGTTCAGCGGCAGTTTGCGGCTGGCCTGGAACGAATCGCGGCAGTTGCACTTCGCCCTTGGCGATGGCGAGGCTGTCTAATATCGCTTCCATTGCTTACACCTCTCAGGTGCGCCGCTTACACTCGCGCCATGATCGCGGCGTCTGACGGCTCTTTGCTTTTCCCTCCGCCCAGAGTTGCCTACTTCCCGGACGCCTTCCACGAGATCAACGGGGTGGCGCACACCAGTCGCCACTTCGAGGCCTTCGCCCGCCGCCGCGGTCTGCCATTTCTCTGCGTCCGGGCAGGTCCGGCGGATCGCGCCAGCAAGGATGGCCCGGTACGCACGCTCGAGCTGCCACGCAGCGCATTCTCCTTTCCTGTCGAGAAAGACCTGCGCTTCGATCTCGCCTACTGGCGGTATCTGCCACGCATTCTCGCGGACACGCGTCGCTTTCGCCCGCAGATCATCCACATCACCGGACCCACGGAACTTGGCCTTCTGGGCGCCTGGATTGCACGTCGCCTGCGTGTGCCGCTGGTTGCCTCATGGCACACCAACGTTCATGAATACGCCGCAACCCGTTCCGCATGGTTTACGCGTCTCTTTGGCGAGCGCGGCGCACGTGTTGGTCGGCAGATCGAATCCTCTGCGCTCTGGGCTGGCGGCGCACTACTACAGGCAGGGGCGCATGCTCTTTGCGCCGAATGCGGAGCTCTGCGCATCTACTGGAACGCGCGACCGGCCGGCCCTGCCACCTGATGACGCGGGGCGTCGACACCGAGGCGTTCTCACCCGTGTATCGCGATCGCCTCGACGCGAGCGATGGTGATTTTGTGCTGGGCTTTGTCGGGCGTCTCTCGGTGGAGAAGAATGTCGCACTGCTGGTCACGATTGAACAGCAGCTCCGCCGGCAGGGAGCCGGCAACTTTCGCTTCCTCATCGTCGGCCATGGCGGAGAAGAGAACTGGCTCCGCGAACGGCTGGTGCGTGCGGAGTTCACCGGGGTACTTCGCGGGAAGGATCTCGCTCGCGCGTATGCCAACATGGATGCCTTCGTCTTCCCCTCGCACACTGACACTTTCGGGAACGTGGTGCTGGAAGCGCTGGCCTCCGGGGTTCCGTCGATCGTGACCCCCGACGGCGGCCCCGCCCGCATCGTGTGCGATAGCGATACGGGCTTCATTCGGGCCGATGCCGACTTTGCGGCGGCAATCGCGGACCTTGCAAACGATGCTGCTGCACATGCGGCCATGCGTGACCGTGCACGCTACTATGCGCTCTCCGCTTCCTGGGACGCCGTCTTCGAGAGCATCTACACGCAATACGCGGCGTTGCTCGGCAGCAAGAGCGATAGCGCCGCTCGTTGAGCCACTCCGGCCGCTACTGCACCTGTCCGATATAGACGCCAAAAGCCGGCAGGTTTACGGCATCGAGCGATGCGGGATCGCCCGCTCCCGGCGTCTTCATCAGCGTCTTCGCCTGCTTGCTGGTGATCCCCTGCTGTGACAGGTCGAAGCCGAACTTCTGCGGCTCCGCTGTAAAATTGCATGCCACTACCACCGCCGGCTGCCCCGGCGTTTGCCGCATCCAGGAGAGCACCTTCGTGTCCGTTCGTGTTGAGCATTGATCAGCTTGCCGGAGTGCAGCGCCGGATTGTCGCGGCGCAGACTGGATCAGCTGCTTGTACCAGTTCAACAGCGAGTCGTCGTCGCGTACCTCTTCGGCCACATTGACGGTCTTATAGGTGTCAGGCACCGGCAGCCACGGCGCATCGCTCGTTAGTAAATCCCGCCTCGGGCGAACCATCCCACTGCATCGGCGTGCGCTCGCCATCACGGCCCTTGTCGTTTGGCCAGCCGGTCCTGCCAACCGGATCTTTCACATCTTCGACCCGCGTGGGAGGCGTGGTTTTCATCCCGATTTCGTCGCCGTAGTACATCAGCGCCGTGCTGCGGCTCGCGAACAGGATGGTAGCCAGCATGCGCTCGATGTCTACATCGTGTTTCCCGTCGCCATAGCGCGCATCCATGCGCGGGTTGTCGTGGTTGTCGAAGATCAGCAGTGGCTGGTTGTCGTCGATGTCGTGTTCGACCTCATTCGATGCGCTGGCGGAACAGGTTGATGTCGAGCTTGTTGATGAAGCCCACCTGCATGTCCATCGGCAGCTGCAGCTCGTCGTGGTTGGCGCCATACCACCTGTTGAGCTCCTGGATATTGGGAAGATAGGTCTCGCCGATCAGCACGCGGTTACCGGGGAAGCCGTTGGTGACATCGCGCAGATCGCGCATGCACCCGATGGACTTCCGGCAGATTCTCGGTCAGCGATGCCATCGATGTTCGGATCGCCATACTTGTTCGTACCCGGCAGGATCTTCTCGTCTTTCAGCGAGGCGATCCTCAAAGAGCGTGGGTACCGCGTCCAGCCGGAATCCCGCGACGCCTTGCTTCAGCCAGAAACGCACGCGCCCCACATCGCCTGCTCGACCTTCGGGTTGCGCCAGTTCAGATCGGGCTGCTGGATGTAAAACTTGTGGTAGTACCACTGTCCGTCTTCGGCGAGTACTGCCAGGCGGAGTGGCCGAAAGCCGACTGCCAGTTGTTCGGCGGCTCGCCCCGGGCCTTTGCCGTTCGCCCATACGTACCAGTCGCGCTTCGGGATTGGTCTTCGAGCTCTCCGACTCGATAAACCACGGATGCTTGTCGGAGGTGTGGTTCATCACCATGTCCATGATGACGCGAATATCGCGCTTCTTCGCTTCAGCCACGAGGCGGTCGAAGTCGGCCATGGTGCCGTACTGCGGGATCGATGCCGACATAGTCCGAGATGTCGTAGCCGAAATCGACCTGCGGCGAGGGATAGATCGGCGACAGCCAGATGGCATCCACGCCGAGTGCCTTCAGGTAATCGAGCCGCTCGGTGATGCCGTTCAGGTCGCCGATGCCGTCGCCATTCGAATCCTGAAAGCTGCGCGGATAAATCTCGTAGATGACCGCATGCTTCCACCAGACGTCACCCTTCTCGCCGCCGCCGCTTTGCTCTCAGCTTTCCCTTGCGTGTTCTTGTCCGCCGCATACCCGGTATGGCTTGTGACCGCCACGCTGAGGCCCAACACTGCTGCCAGCATCAATTGCTCTGTTCATCGCCCCTCCTTGCAGGCTCCCGCTGATCGCACAAGCCGCCCGGCATCGAAGCCTACCACCACGCGCGACGCAGCTCGGCGTATGATGTCGGCATCCAATAGAGTTGTGCGATTCCCTCGTGCTTCAAGGCGCGAACCGCGTGATAGGCTCGGGGCACGTCCGTGCAGTCCATGGTCTACGATCGTGATTCGTTTCCAGGAGACACGATGCATCGGCGGCTTCAGTGATGCCTTGGTTGACAAACTCGCTCCTTCGCACGGAACGGAATAGGTCTGCAGCCTCCGGACCACGTCCCACGTGCGTCGAGGTCTGCATGAGCGACCGCAAGTCCATCGTGGGTCTCGGCGAGTTGTTGTGGGACATCCTTCCTGCTGGCCCGCAGCTGGGCGGAGCGGTTTCCAACTTCGCCGTGATGGCCGCGCGCCTGGGCAACAACGGCGCCATCGCCACCCGCATCGGCACGGATCCGCTTGGCCGCGAGGCTATGGCACTTCCTCAAGACCACACCGTTGACACCGGATATATCCAGGAAGATTTCAGCCGCATCACCGGCACGGTGACCGTGAGCATTGAAAAGGGTCAGCCGCTTTACACCATTCACGAGCCCGTCGCGTGGGACTTTCTGGAATTCACCCCGCATTGGCTCGCTCTCGCGGAGCAAGCGGACGCCGTTTGCTTCGGAACTCTCGCGCAGCGTTCGCCGGCGTCGCACCGCACCATCGAAAGCTTTCTCCATGAAACGCGTCCGGAGTGCGTCCGCATCTTCGACGTCAATCTGCGCACGCCGTTCTTCAGTCCGGAGATCGTCGAGCAATCGCTCGAACTGGCGACCATATTCAAATTGAATGCGGATGAGATGCCCCAGGTGCTCTCGTTACTGGGCTTTCCGGATGCGGCGGGCACCACCCCGGACTTCCTGCTCAACGGCGCGCGCCAGATCATCGATCAGTTTCCCGTGCAGCTTGTCGCCATTACGCTTGGTGCTCAGGGCAGTCTGCTGATCACGCGCAAGGAAGTCGATCGCCACCCCGGCTATCCGGCGAAGATCGTCGATGCAGTCGGCGCTGGCGACGCATTCACTGCTGCGCTGACGCACTATTACCTGCGCGGCGCGCCGTTGTCTCAACTCAATGCCGCCGGCAACCGCTGGGGCGCCTGGGTGGCGTCCCATGCTGGCGGCATGCCGGCTCTGCCGGAGGCAGAACGGGAAGCCGTGATGCATCAGATCGCTCTGTCGTCCTGATCCTCCCCGCGCGGCGTTTTACGCCGCACGCTCCAGCATGTATCGTCAGCTACGTATGGCGGCTCTCATTTCGCCCGCGGAGCGGCACGCGCTGGGCCAGGCGCGTCGAAAACAACTGCGTCGTCAGGACCACGCGCAGTGGCGTCCTGCCGGCCAGTCGGCCTTCACCCGTCACCACCATCGCTCGCTCCATGCGGGGACGCATCCCGTCCCTGGTCGCTTTGAAGTACGAGCGCATGCTCGTTTCGCCCTTCGGCTTCTTTCGCGGTGCCGCGCCGGTCATGGCCGCGGACCTGGCCGCACTGCCCAACACCGGAATCATCTCGCAGATCTGCGGCGACGCCCATGTACGTAACCTCGGCGCCTACGCCGCGCCGGACGGACGCCTCATCTTCGACATCAATGACTTCGATGAAACCTGCGCCGCGCCCTTCGAATGGGACCTGAAGCGCATGGCCACCAGTCTCGTGCTTGCGGGACGGGAAAACGGCCAGAAATCGTCCGCCTGCCGCGACGCCGTTCACATCCTTGCCCTGAACTACCGCCGGCTGGCCGCCGACGCTCGCGCGCATGCCGGTGGTGGAGCTTGCGCGCTACCAGGTGCATCGCCTGGAACGGGTGACCCCGGTATCCGATGCGCTGCACAAGGCGGAGCGCGAAACCCCGCTCAGCACGCTCGGCAGGTTCACGGAGGTCATGAAGACCGACAAAGCAGGTCGCGTCCGGCGCCGTTTCAAAGAAGAGCCGCCACTGCTCACGCGCGCTACCCCAGGCCCAGGCGCGCGCCGTGCTTGCAAGCTTCGCGCGGTATCGCGACAGCCTCCTGCCGGAGCGGCGGCACTTCCTCGATCAATATGTGCCCGTGGATGTCGCATTCAAGGTGGTGGGTACCGGCAGCGTGGGCTTGCGCGACTACCTCGTCTACCTCGAAGGCAACGGCGAAAACGACCCGCTCTTCCTGCAGATCAAAGAAGAGCCCGGCTCGGCGTATGCGCCCTATCTCGCAATCCACGGTGCGGCGCCTCCACGCCGCGACACATCAGGGACAGCGTGTTGCTGAGGGCCAGCGTGCCATGCAATGGCAGTCCGATCCGTTTCTTGGCTGGACCACCATTGCAAATCGCGACTATCTCGTCCGCCAGCTCAACGACCACAAAGCATCTGTCGATCTCGAGGAACTGCGCGGTGGCGGCCTGGCCGAATATGCCGCCGTCTGCGGCGAGCTGCTGGCGCGCGGTCATGCGCGCTCCGGCGATGTGCACCTCATTACCGGATATCTCGGCGCGGGAAGCAAGCAGGACAAGTTCGATGGCGCACTGGGCGAGTTCGCGGAAGCGTATGCAGACCAGACAGAAGCCGACTGGCGCGCATTGGTGGCTTCGCGAAAACATGCGTCGACCCGCCGAAGGCGCAGCCGCCAGCGCCCGCAGCAAAATGAGAAAATAGCAGCAGGCTTCTCGATGCTGCAACTCACCTCCGCCGGAAAGCGCTTTGGGCCACGAACTCTCTTTGAAGACGCAAACTGGCTGATCACGCCGGACGAGCGCACCGCGCTGGTCGGCGCGAACGGCACCGGCAAATCGACGCTGCTGAAGATCCTTGCCGGGCTCGAGTCGCTCGACTACGGCACGCTGCAGCGCCCGCAACGCCACCGTCGGCTATCTGCCGCAGGATGGTCTCGCGCTCTCCGGCCGCAGCGTCTTCGACGAATGCCTCTCCGTCTTCGACGAGCATCGCGTCGATGGAGCACGAGCTGGAAGCGCTTTCCACTCAGCTTGGCCGAGCTCGACCCGGCGTCAGCCGCTTACGCAGCGGCCGCCGACCGCTTCTCGCAGATCGACTCACGCTTCCGTGCCCACGACGGCTATGCGCTGGATGCGCAGGTGGGCGCCGTGCTGGACGGGCTCGGTTTCAGCAAGACAGACTGGCCACGGCAGACGGAGGAGTTTTCCGGCGGCTGGCAGATGCGCATCGCGCTGGCGAAGCTGCTGCTGCAAAGCCGAGCCTGCTGCTGCTCGACGAGCCGACCAACCATCTCGATCTCGAGACGCGCAACTGGCTGGAGGATTATCTGCGCACCTATCCCAACGGCTACATCCTCATCTCGCACGACCGCTACTTTCTCGACGTCACCGTGAACAAGATCGTCGAGATCTGGAACAAGGCGCTCCACGTCTATCACGGCAACTACGAGAAATATCTGAGCAGAAGCAGGAGCGCCGCGCGCAGCTCGAAGCCGCCTACCGCAACCAGCGCGAGCAGATCGAGCATCTCGAGGCCTTCATCAACCGCTTCCGCTATCAGGCCACGAAGGCGAAGCAGGTGCAGAGCCGCATCAAGGAACTGGAGAAGATCGAGCGCATCGAGATTCCCGCAGGAAGAGCCGGTGATTCACTTCACCTTCCCGCAGCCGCCTGCCTCCGGCCGCACGGTGGTCGAAGTCCGCGACCTCGCGAAGAGCTACGGCGCCAAGCAGGTGCTCGAGGGATGTCAACTTCACCATCGACCGCGGCGACCGCATCGCGCTGGTCGGCGTGAACGGCGCGGGTAAATCCACGCTGATCCGCATGCTCTCCGGCAGCGAGGGCCCATCCAGCGGCACGCTCAAGCTCGGCCACAATGTGCTCGCGGAATATTTCGCGCAGGACCAGTACAAGGTGCTCAACCCCGACGCGCCGCATGCTCGACGACATCAGCAGCATCGCGCCGCAGGTTCCGCAGACCGAGCTGCGCGGCCTGCTGGGCTGCTTTCTCTTCTCCGGCGACGACGCCTTCAAGACGCTCGGCGTGCTCTCCGGCGGCGAACGCAATCGCTACGCGCTGGCCCGCATCCTGGTCAGCCCGGCGAATTTCCTGCTGCTCGACGAGCCGACCAACCATCTCGACCTGCGCGCCAAAGATGTTCTGCTCGAAGCCATCCGCAACTTCACCGGCACCGTCATCTTCGTCTCGCACGACCGCTACTTCATCGACGCGCTCGGCACGCGCGTCTTCGAGGTCGAAGGCGGCCACGTGCACGTCTACCCCGGCAACTACGAAGACTATCTGCGCCGCAAAGCAGGGCTCGCCGATCCCGTTGCCGCCGCTGCCGCGGCAGCGGTCTCTCTGCCTGCCGTCGAAGCGGCCGAGAGCAACGGCCGCGCTCGCCGCGTGAACCCTATCAAGCAGAAGCAGATGCAGGATCGCCTCACTTTTGTGGAAGAAGAGATTCCGCGCGTGGAGACTGCGATCGCCGAGACGGAACAGGCGCTCGGGAACTATGTCAGCGCCGAAGAGACGCAGCGCCAAAGCACCGCGCTGGAGAGCCTACGCGCCGAGCATGCCAGCCTCTCCGACGAGTGGGAAGATCTGATGCAGCAGTTGGAGGAGCAGGCGAGCGTCTAGGCGCTACTGCGAGCTCACCGCAGTCGCCTTGTCCCCGGAGAAATCCACGCTGAAGTGACGTGTCTTTCCCTGGTCGATCGTGACGTACTTCACCGTGCGGTTGCCGAGTTCTTTGAATCGGACTGCTGCAGGTTGCCCAGCGCCATCGTCGTCTGGAACTCGCTCATGCCCTGCTTGGCGGTGTGTTGCGAGACCGCCTGCCACACATCCGCCGGCCAATGATAGAGCGTCTTCGGATCGTCGTAAAAAAAGATGTCGTCGCACGCCCAGCTGGAATTCGCGCCATCCAGCGAGGCCACTGGCGCGGCAAATTCGCCGTCGCGACCCGGCTCCGTGAAGACGACAAACGCATTCTTCGGCCCGCGCGGAATGCTGCTCGCCCAGTCCGGAGGCGTGGTGACCTCCACAAAGTCCTTCACCTGCAACTCCTGCGCAGGTGGCAGCCAGCCTGCCGGCTGCGTAAAGACGATTCGGCCGGTGCGATACGGATAATAGACGAGGGTGTAGCCGGTCTTCATCCACACCGACTTGCCGTTCAGCACGCGCGCCGACTTCATGCTGTCGATCAGCATCTGCTTCACGAACACCAGCTGGTCATCGCTGATGCGGTCGCGGTGCCGGTCTTGTTCGCCACGACGCCCGGTGCATTGCGTTCGCGTTCATAGGAGATGATGCGCCACGCCGCGATCGCCAACACCAGCAAAGTGATCGCGCCAATGATCTTCCAATTCTTCATGGAGCCTCTTCTCGACTAAATCGATGGCTGTTCCAACTGCTCCTCCGGCTGCATCAGCGATTCCGCCGACAACGCATCGGCGTCGCGCAGGGTGGGGAAGAAGATCGTCCACAGATCCCGTCACCATCAGCGAGCCAATGCCGCCGAGCACCACCGCGCGCACCGGCCCCACCATTGCGCGGTCAGGCCGCTCTCGTATTCGCCCAGCTCGTTCGATGCGCCGACGAAGAGCGAATTGACTGCGCTGACGCGTCCGCGCATCGACGGCGGGGTCGCCAGTTGCAGAAGGGAGGAGCGGATCACGACGCTGACCATGTCCGCCGCGCCCAGAATGACCAGCGCCGCAAGCGACAGCCACAGGCTGCGCGACAGCCCGAAGACGATCGTCGCCACGCCGAAAATCGCGACGCAGATAAACATCATGCGTCCGGCGCGGCGGCGGATCGGCCGGAACAACAGCAAGATCGACACAGCGAGCGCACCCAGCGCCGGCGCAGCGCGCAGCACTCCCAGGCCGCGCGCGCCGGTATGCAGTATGTTCTGCGCGAAGATGGGCATCAGCGCCACCGCCCCGCCCAGCAGCACCGCGAACAGATCCAGCGTGACCGACCCCAGCAGCAGCTTCGCGCGCCACACATAGCGGAAGCCGTCAAGCATCAGTCGAGGTGGTCGAGCGATGCTCCATGCGGCCCGGACGCACATGAGAGCATCCGATCAGCGCGAGAAAGCCGACCAGCGTGAGCAAGGTGAACAGAAAGACCACCGCGCTCCGCAATATGCGGCTGCCCCAGCGCCAGCGGCAGCGTGAACAGCATGCCGCCCACCGCCGGCCCGGCGATATTCGGCAATCTGAAAGATCGTCGCGCCCCAGGTGACCGCGTTCACGAAGTGCTCCTGCGGCACCAGGTGCGGCACCAGTGCCGAGCTGGCCGGCCCGCTGAACGCGCGACCCGTTCCGATGAAGAACAGCACCGCGTAGATCGGCACGAATGCGGTGTATGCCGTGCAACGCAAAGAGAAAAAGCGTCGAGCGTACAGACCACCTGCAGCGAGTAGCAGACCAGGATCACCGCACGCCGATCGAAGCGGTCGGCGGCATGGCCAGCCGGCAAAATGAAAATCAGCCCCGGAAGAAACAGCACCAGCCCGGTATAGCCAAGGTCGATGGCGCGATGCGTGATCAGGTAGACCTGCCATGCCACCGCCACCGCCTGCGCCTCCGCGCCGATGATCACGATGGCGCGCGCCATCTGGTAGAGCCGGAAATCGCGGTAGGCAAACGCGGCTGCGCCGCGACTGCCAGGCTCCTCTTTCCCAGGCCCCTCTTGCTCGGTGTCGGCATGCTCTCTTTCGTGCGGCTTCGTTCCATTGTCGCAGGACACCGAGTGCTGTGCGCTCGATTACTCTGGAGTCTCGCTCGCCATGTCTGATTCCGACGGCAACCGTCGCATCCGCTGCACGAGTCTGCCGCGCCCAGGCTGCCTCTTGGCGAAGGCGCATCGGCGGCCTCTGCCGCTCTTCCCATGGCATGCGCTCGGCCAGCGCATCCGCTGCATCCGCTGTCGGGTGTTGTCGGTGTATTTCCTCTGCGGCCTGGTCGCCTTCCTGACTCTCTATGCGACCCAGCCGCTTCTGCCCTTATTTGAGGCGCTCTTCCATGCCTCAAAGTCGGCAGTGGGCTGGACAGTCAGCGCCTCCACCCTTGGCGTCGCCATCTCTGCGCCGCTGCTCGGTACTTTCACCGAGCGCATGAACCGCAAGCGCGTGATCCTCGTCTCCATCGTGTTGCTCGCTGTGCCCACGTGTGCCGCGGCCACCTCCACCTCCCTCGGCTGGCTGATCTTCTGGCGCCTGGCTGCAGGGGCTCATCACGCCCGGCGTCTTTGCCACCACCATCGCCTACATCACCGAGAACGTGGCCGCCCACCGCGGTCGCTCCTGTCATGAGCATCTATGTCAGCGGCACCGCACTCGGGGGATTTTGCGGCCGCGCGATTACCGGCTTCATGGCAGACCACGCCGGCTGGCGTCCGTCCTTCGTCTTGCTCGGCGTGATTTCTCTCGGCGGCGCCGCATTCGTAGCATGGCTGCTTCCAGACCGGCCACCTTCGCACTTCCAGGGGACCGTCCGGCATTCCGCCGGCTCTTCCTGCCCATGCTGGCCATCTGCGGAACCCGCGCCTGCTCACCACATATCTCGTGGGCTTCAATGTGCTGTTTTCGCTCGTCGGCGTCTTCACTTACATCACGTTTTATCTCGCCGCGCCGCCCTTTTCGCTTTCTACCGCCAAGCTCAGCCTGCTGTTTGTCGTATATCTGGTTGGGCTGGTCGCCACACCGCTCGCCGGAGCCCTGTTGCCGCGCGTTGGCCTCCGCACCGGTATTACTGGCTCCATCCTGCTCTCGCTGGCGGGCGTACTGCTCACTCTGGTTCCCTCCCTGGTTGTTGTCGTGGCGGGCCTCGCGCTTTGCTGCACCGGCGTATTCATCTCGCAGAGCTGCGCCACCAGTTTTCTCCGTGAAGCCGCGCCGGAAGCCTCGCGTGCCTCTGCAGTGGGAATGTATGTTGCTTGCTATTACATCGGTGGGACAGTGGCGGGGGTCGCGCCCAGCCTGGTTTGGAGGCTAGGCGGATGGACGGCGTGTGCGGCCATGGTCGCTATCATCGACGTGATCTCGATCGTGATTGCGCGTCGCGGTTGGAGCGAGCCAGTCGCCGCCTGACCTACTTGCCGTGCAGGTAGGTTTTGTACTGTGTGTCCACGATGCCCAGATTGCGGGCCAGCCCAAGCTTTGCCTGGTTGTAGCTGAGCGTGTCCGAGATGAGCTGCGATTGTGCCTGCGACAAGCGTCGCCTGCGCCTGCACCACGGGCAGATTGTCATCCACGCCTGCGGCAAAACGATCGTTCGCATCGGAGAGCGCGTGCGTCGCCAAATCCACATTCTGCTGCGAGACGCGCACCAGCGCCTGCGATGAATTCAGATCCAGCATGCTGTCACGCAACTGCTGATCGATCTGCTGCTTCAGATCCGCCTGCCGATTCAGCGTGTCGGCCTGCTGCGCCTCAGCCACATCGGCATCACCGCGGAACTGTGCCTCTTTGAAGATAGGCAGTTTCAGTTCGCCCATCGCGACAAACGTGCCGTGATACAGGCCATGCGTCAGCCCGGTAACGCCATAGTTGCCGCTCGCGGTCAGGGTGGGCAGGCGCTCGTAGCGCGCCGCGGAGCGTGAAAGATCGTGCCGAATTCACCTGGCGCTGCATGCCCTGGTAGTCCTGCCGGCTCTGATACGCCATGTGACGCGCGTCCTCAATGGACATCTGCTCCAGGTCCGCATACGGCGCAGTGTCGGTCAATTGGATGGCCTGCTCCACCGGCACCCCAATCTCGCGCTTCAGCAGAATCTTGTCCTTCTCAAATGTGTTTTGCGCGGCAATCACCTTTTGCTGCTGCGTCTGGTACTGCACCCGGGCCCGCAGTTCATCCAGCCTGGCCGCGGTGCCGGCTTCGTGCTCCGCCTGAGCCTGCTTCAGCAGGACCTCGTCGGCGCGCAGCAGCGCCTCGGAGCTGTCAATCTGCGATTGATCGGCCAGCGTCTGCAGATACTGATTGCCGACGTTCAGCACCACCAGGCCGCGCGAGGACTGGGTGTTGTAGTACGCCGCCTTCAGGCTCTCTTTCGCCGCGCGATACCGCGTGTATCGCGGCCAAATCGCCCACTGTCCAGTCCAGCGCGGCATCTGCCGTCGTGACATCTACCTTCACGATCGGATTGAAGTCCGCGAAATTGACGTCGGGAAACAGCGGCGCAATCTGTTTGAGAAGCCCGGCGTTGAATCCGAAGGTAGCCAGGTTGTACTGATGCGCGCCGGTCGAGGCCTCAGCCTTGATGGAGGGAAGCAGGGAATTGAGTGACTCCAACCGCTGCGCATCCGACTGCTGTTGCTGGATACGGGCCTCCGTCATCGCCAGATTTGCCTGGATCCCACGCTGGATCGCGTCATCCAGCGAGAGGTGCAGCGTCTCAGACGATACCGTGCCCATTGTCACGCTGCCGTAGTAAGGATTCTGCGCCGAACTCGGGTTCGTCAGCGATTGCGCCGACGGGGTGGTCAAACTGGCAGTCGTGGATCCGGCAGTCGTGGCTGTCGATGGAGACGACGCTGAGCCGCTTCCCGTCGTACTTGTGGCATCTGAAGTGGTCGAAGGAGTCGGGGCGTTCACGGCCCCGCTTGATTGCGCGTCCTGTGCGTACAACCGCGCCCCGCCGAAGAAGATCGCGACGCACGCAGCCCCAATTGCAATCCGATGATTCACCCGCTCGAGGGTCTCCAGAAGAAAGTCTGTCCTTTAGATCATGACAGATGCCGTGAGTTGCCAAAACTTTGCACCCCGCCGGCCAGCGACTGTCCCAAAACCATTCTTTCCTGCGTTTTACCTGATTTCCCTGCATACAATTGCACTATGTTCTCGGCGGCACCGTTTCGGACCGGCTCGGCACGCCGCGCGGTTCAAGCGGTGGTGCTGATTTTTTGCCGGGATTGTGTGGTGCGCTGGTGAGCGCAGAAGTGAACGGGCGCACGCAGAAGACTAACGGACACCCAGTCATCCGGGGTGTCCTTTTTGGAATGCTGCATGGCTGAAGCCAGATACCAATGTGCGGGGTGCGGGGAGTGGAACGACACCTCTGTGGATGAATCCGCAGGCGGCCGCCAGCAGTACGTGGAGGACTGCCAGGTCTGTTGCAAACCCAACCTGCTGGATATACGTTGGAGCGCCGCCGACGGCGGATTTGCGATCCATGCAGAGCTTGAAAGTTAATACGAGATCAGGGTTATTTTCGGCCTGTCCGGTGGCCGATTCGGGCGCCTTGTTGGTCGCCGCTGCCCCGGTTGCTATAGAATCGGCTTTCCAGCACGAAAGAGCGAAAGTTCGATTTTGGTTGCAGTGAGGGTGTGCCTATTTTTCCCGTCATTCGGCGGAGCATGAGCTCCCAGATCCAGCAGGACAAGACCATTCGTCCCGAGATCCTTCGTAAACTGACGCTTAAAGGGTTGGGTGCTCTGGCCGTACTCTTCTGCACCATTGCGCCCGCATTCGCGCAAAACAGCAATGTCATCTCCGAAATCCGCGTCATCGGCAACCGCCGCATCCCCAAGGAAACCGTCCTCGCCCGCCTCTTCTCGCACGTCGGCGACACCTACGATCCCGCCACCGTCGAGCGCGACTTCAACTCGCTCTGGAACACCGGCTACTTCGAAGACGTCCGCATCGAGAAAGAAGACACTCCCAAGGGCGTCATCCTCGACATCTACGTCCGCGAAAAGCCCACCATCCGCGAGATCAACTACAAGGGCCTGAACTCCGTCACGCAGTCCGACGTGCTCGACCGCTTCAAGAAGGAAAAGGTCGGCCTCTCGCGTCGAGAGCCAGTACGACCCGACGCGCATCGCGCAGCGCGATCGCCGTCCTCAAGGAGCTGCTCGGCGAGCACGGCCACCAGTTCGCCACCATCAAGGCCGAAGTCAAGACCATCCCGCCGGCCTCCGTCGCAGTCAACTTCATCATCAAGGAAGGCCCCACGGTCAAGGTCGGCAACATCAGCTTCACCGGCAACCAGCACGTCAGCTCGCGCATCCTGCGCGACTCCATGAGGAACCTGCGCCCCATCGGCATTCCCCACTCCATCTTCCTCGAGAACCTCTTTGCCCGCACCTACGACGCCAGCAAGCTCGAAGAAGACACCGAGCGCGTCCGCCAGGCCTATCGCGACCACGGCTACTTCCGCGCCAGCCGTCGGCGAGCCGCCACCCACATCCGCAACGAAGGCGGACTCTCGCTCCTCACCTTCCGGCCCAAGAAGGGCAAGCGCATCGACATCACTATGCCCATCGAAGAGGGCGACCGCTATCGCCTGGGCGGCATCACCTTCACCGGCAACAAGGCCGTGACCAATGTCAAAGCTCTGCGCGCCCAGTTCGCCATCAAGGACGGCGACTGGTTCAACGCCACCGCCTTCGGCAAGGGTCTCGAAACCTGCGCAAGGCCTACGGCCAGCTCGGCTACATCAACTTCGCCGCCATCCCCACGCCCACGCTTCGACGAGGCGAAGAAGACGCGTCTACCTCGACATCGACATCGACGAAGGCAAGCCCTTCTACGTCTCGCCGCATCGAGTTCCAGGGCAACACCGTCACCCGCGACTTCGTCATCCGCCGCGAGCTGCTCCTCGAAGAAGGCCAGGTCTACAACAGCCATCTGTGGGAGATGAGCCTGCTGCGCCTGAACCAGCTCAACTACTTCGATCCGCTCAAGGTCGACCAGGACTCCGAACCGCACCAGAACCAGAAGAACGGCACCGTCGACCTGCTGCTCAAGGTGCAAGGAAAAGGGCAAGAACTCCATCGGCCTGAACGGCGGCGTCAGCGGCCTCTCCGGCGCCTTCCTCGGCCTCAACTACCAGACCAACAACTTCCTCGGCCTGGGCGAAACGCTGAGCGTCCAGGCCAACCTCGGCAATCTGCAGCGCAACCTGCTGCTTCGGCTTCAACGAGCCGTACTTCCGCAACAAGCCCCTCATCGCTCGGCTTCCAGGTCTTCACCAGCAAGTACGACTACAACGCCGCGAAGAACTATCAGATCTCACCGGCGGCGCGCAACCTGACGCGCTGCCCAGCAGTCCCTGCTGCAGAACTACAACCAGTCCTCCACCGGCTTCACCGTCTCCGCCAGCTATCCGCATCCGGCACTCAGCTTCAAGCGCGTCGGCGTCACCTACTCGTTCAATCAGCAGCTCGATCACCAGCCTTCAGCCAGGCTTCCACCAACGCTCTTCCAGACGCTCGCCTTCCGCAGCGGCATCCAGGGCCAGAACGCGCTCGAGCGGCATCTATTACCAGCCAGGCTTCACTCTCAGCTTCACCTATCAACAAGATCGGCAATCCGCTACAGCCCGCACGACGGCATGGAGCTCACCGCCGCTGCTGCAGTTCGCCGGCCTCGGCGGCAACGTCAGCTACTTCAGCCCGGTCTTCGAATACAGGCAGTTCATCCCCATGCAGGGACTGAAGCTCGAGCACAGAGGGCCGCAATGTCTTCGGCATCCGCTTCCAGGCACAGTACATTCAGCGGCTTCGGCGGCGATGTCGCTCCGCCCTTCCACCGCTTCTACGCCGGCGGCGAGCACGATCTTCGCGGCTTCGACATCCGCTCCGTCACGCCCTACGCCTTCGTTCCGCACACGCGTGCAGTTCATCCTCACCAATCCCGACGGCACGCCCGTGCCCCGCGATCCCACCAACCCGACGCTCGGCACCATCACCGTGCCCATCCCCGTCTACGGCATCGTCTCCGTCGGCGGCGATACCAGCTTCACCAGCAACATCGAATACCGCATTCCGCATCGGCGGCCCCGTCACCTTCAAGCTCTTTGACGACTTCGGCATGGCCGTGGCCACTGCGCCAGTCACAGCTGCGTCGAAAGCGTTCTCGCCATCGATCAGTTGAACGCGCCGCTCTACGGCTGCCCCGTCTACGTCAACGGCACCTGCCAGGGCGGCCACCAAATTCATTTCGACAATACGCATCCGGCCGATGGAGGGCACCAACGCGGTGCCCCGCATGTCCACTCGGCGGCGAGCTCGACGTGATGCTGCCCATCGTCAATGCGCCGTTCCGCATCTACTACGCCTACAATCCGCTGCGGCTACTGGAGCAAATCCGCAGTGAAAATCTCATCACCCGCAGACATGTTCCCTGCTGGCGGCGCCGGCGACTTCAGCTACGCGCAGTCCCAGCAGCTCTACGGGTCGCTCTATCCAGCTGCGCGAGCCGCGCAAAACCTTCCGGCTGGCCGTCAGCACCACCTTCTAGCCCTCCATTCCAGTCTGGGCCGCGGCCTCTCTCGCGGCCCCAGATGCATCGGCCACTGCCTGAATCCAGACCCGGGTGTGTTTCCGACGGTCGCTACGCCGGCTGTATGGTGTACCTGCAACACGGAACCTGCTCTATAATCGTCGCAAGTTCCTGAGATGTCCTCTGTCCGTGTCTCTTGTGCGCAAACTGTGCCCTCCAGGGCGCTATGTGGCCGCAACGGAATTGCGCAAGGGGAGAGCACAGGGCAGCGCGCCGCAAGTGCCCTTGAACACGAATCAGGACACCTAACAAGAACTTTTAAGGAGTTTCTTACCCAAATGAAGCGTTCTTTGTCACTCGTCTGCATGCTCGCGTCCACCCTGGGCGCCAGCGCGCTCGCTCAGACCGCAGCAGAGCCGCCCTCCGCCCCCGGCGCTCCCGCTGCCACCGCTCCCGCCGGTCCCACCAAGATCGCGGTCATCCAGTTTGAGGCTGTTGTCAGCCAGACCAATGAAGGCCAGCGCGTATTTGCCGCGTTGAATACCAAGTACCAGCCCAAACAACAGCAGATCAAGGTGGAGAGCGATGAAGTCGACACTCTGAAGAAGGACATGCAGACCTCCGGCGACAAGTTGAGCGATACGGAGCGCGCAGCCCGCCTGCGCACGATCGATGAGAAGGAAAAGACGCTGCAGCGCAACGTGGAAGACGCGCGTAACGACTTCGGCAGCGAGATGAATGAGAAGCTCGGCGCTGTCGCGCAGAAGGTTGCCGGGGTCATGACCCGCTACGCCCAGCAAAACGGCTATACCCTGATCCTCGACGCAGGTTCGCAGCAGCAGCAATCGCCGATTTTGTGGGCGGCTGAGTCCACCAACATCTCTGAGGCTGTGGTCCAGGCCTACAACCAGCAGTCAGGCGTTCCAGCGCAGCCTGCCAGTGCGGCGGCACCCCGGACCGGGACAACCACGCGGACTCCGGCCCGCACCCCAGCCCCGCGACCGCAACAATAAAATAAAAGGCTTATCCGCGGGCTCCGAGTGACGCTTTCGGAGCCCGCTGTCACACCCCGCCTGCTTCCGAGATCACTCTCAACGCGTGTGGAAATTTCTGTGGATCGCTGGGCCTGCCCGCGAGACAACTCCATGCCTGCACGAGATTTGCGACATGCGGGTTACGCACTTTCCCGGATAAATTATTCATTTGCAATGACTTGTAGCGTCAGTCGGATCCGTTGCAGGTATGAATGGGCAATAAACGCCGCGATTGGCTTCCGAGAGCTTTCCACAGATGGCGTATGAGGGTGAAAATCCAGAGCGTCATTTGCCGGCGTCCTCGCCTACTTTCAGCACTGCCAGGAAGGCTTCTTGTGGTATATCCACCTTCCCGATCCGCTTCATGCGCTTCTTGCCTTCCTTCTGCTTTTCCAGCAGCTTGCGTTTGCGGCTGATATCGCCGCCGTAGCACTTTGCGAGCACGTTTTTTCGCAATGCAGCGACCGTTTCCCGCGCCACGATCTTTGATCCGATTGCCGCCTGAATCGCCACTTCGAACTGCTGCCGGGGAATCAGCTCCCGCATCTTCGATACCAGGGCGCGTCCGCGCTCGTAGGCGAAGTCATGGTGCACGATGATCGAGAGCGCATCCACTGGCTCGCCTGAGACCAGGATGTCCAGCTTTACCATCGGTGATACCCATGCGCCAGACAGGGTGTAGTCGAGCGATGCGTAACCGCGAGAGACCGATTTCAACCGGTCATAGAAGTCCAGCACGATCTCGTTCAGTGGCAATTCGTACGTCAGCATGACTCGCGTCGGAGTGACGTATTCGAAGTTCTGCTGCCGTCCACGCTTTTCTTCGACCAGCTTCAGAATGCCGCCCACATACTCTTCGTTAGTCAGGATAGTGGCCTTGATCACTGGTTCTTCGATCTCTTCGATCTCGCTCGGATCCGGCCAGCGCGAGGGGTTGTCGACTTCGATCCTGCTTCCGTCGGTCAGACGAATCTTGTATCTCACTCCAGGCGCTGTGGTGATCAGGTCCAGATCGAATTCACGTTCCAGCCGCTCCTGGATGATCTCCATGTGCAGCAGTCCAAGGAAGCCGCAGCGGAAGCCGAAGCCGAGCGCGACTGAGCTTTCCGGCTCCATCGAGAAGGACGAGTCGTTGAGCCGCAGCTTTTCGAGCGCTTCGCGCAGCAGCGTGTGCTCGTGGGAGTCCACTGTGTAGAGTCCTGCGAAGACCATCGACTTGATGTCTTCAAAGCCCGGCAACGCATCCTTTGCGGGCCGCGCATCCTCGGTGATGGTGTCGCCAATCTTCGTGTCCGCCGACATTCTTGATCGTCGCGACAAAGAATCCGACTTCGCCAGCGCCCAATTCTTCGACTTCCACTGGCTTCGGCGTCAGGATCCCCATGGACTCCACATCGAAGACGCGCCCATTCGACATCAGCCGGATGCGTCGCGCCCTTGCGCAGCGTGCCCTGCATCACGCGAGTCAGCACGATCACGCCGCGGTAGGTGTCGAACCACGAGTCGAAGATGAGAGCCTGTAGCGGCGCCTCTGCATCCCCGGCGGGCGGTGGAAGCCGGTGGACAATCGCTTCCAGGATATCGCGTCGACGTTTTCGCCGGTCTTCGCGCTCACGGGAATCGCGTCGGTAGCATCCGACGCCGACAGTGTTCTCGATCATCTCCTGAGTGCGCACGATGTCCGCGCTGGGCAAGTCGATCTTGTTGATGACGGGAATCATGTCCAGCCCGTTGCTGATGGCCAGGTAGGCGTTCGCCAGGGTCTGGGCTTCCACGCCCTGGGTGGCATCGACCACCAGCAGTGCGCCTTCGCACGATGCCAGCGAGCGCGAGACTTCGTAGGAGAAGTCCACGTGGCCCGGCGTGTCGATCAGATTGAGCTGATAGAGTCTCGCCGTCCTTGGCCTTGTAAAGCATGCGGACGGCATGCGCCTTGATGGTGATGCCGCGCTCGCGCTCCAGGTCCATCGCATCCAGCACCTGCGCCTGCATCTCGCGCGCGGTCACGGACCCGGTCAGCTCCAGCAGCCGGTCGGAGAGCGTGGATTTGCCGTGGTCGATGTGCGCGATGATCGCGAAATTGCGGATGTGCTTGGTGTCCATGGATGCGGATATGTAGTTTGCTATGAGTCTGTATCGGGTGCGACGCGCGGAGATGAGCGAATGCGCCGGCGCTAAAGCATTTTCATCTGAAGGTTGTATACGAGAGCACCGCCATCAGCGTGGCTTTTCGCCAGGGAAAGCCATCCTTCGCGGAACCGGTCCAAGATACAACAATGGCGAAAAGGGTCTGAGAGTACCGACATCCGCTCGAAGCTTGAGTTTATCATCGGCACGCTGCAGGCCGGCGCTCTACAATGGCGCGAGGATCACGTCTGAACCGCATGGCATGTTTCAAAGCCTTTTGCCGCTCTCGTTCAGGCGGCCCTCCTCGCTCGCTGCTGCTGCGGCACCGCTACCGCGGCTGCCGCACGGCCATCCGCTCAGAAAAAGGCGCAGGTCGCAACGCCAGCGGTCGGAACGCGCAGAATCCGCCGCCGCCGCCATCTCCGCGGGAACAGCAAGTGATTTCCGCTGCGGAAAACGCCTACGCAGAGCGGCATGCGCAACTACCATGCCGGCGATCTGGCGGCAGCCAAGCAGGACTTCGACAATGCGGTCGACACCATGCTTTCCAGCGGCCTCGATCTGAAGAACAGCCCCGCGCTCAGCGACGAGTTCGAGCACATCGTGGATGCAGTCAATACCCTTGAAATGGATGCGCTCAAACAAGGCAACGGCTTCGCCCCGCCCATGGAGCAGACGCCTGTCGGGGTGGCCAATGACGTCACTTTTCCCGTCGATCCGAATATCCGCGCCGCCGCCGAGGCCGAACTCAAGACCACCCAGTCCGACCTGCCACTCGTCATCAACGACGCGGTCACCAGCTACATCGGCTACTTCTCCAACACCTCTACCGGACGCAATACCATCATCAGCTCGCTGCGCCGCGCGGGACGTTACAAGGACCTCATCGAACGCACGCTGCGGGAAGAAGGAGTTCCCGCGGACCTGATCTACCAGGCCGTTGCGGAGTCGGGCTTCCAGATTCAGGCTCTCAACGCACGCACAGGCGCAGCGGGGCATGTGGCAGTTCATGCCCTTCCGTGGCGCGTATGGTCTGGAGCGCAATGGGTGGGTGGACGAGCGTTTCGATCCGGAGAAAGCTACACGCGCCTACGCCCGCGAGATCAAGAAGAACTATCAACAGTTTGGCGACTGGTACCTGGCCATGGCTGGTTATGACTGGGGACCAGGCAATGTGCAGCGTGCCGTGCAGCGCACCGGCTATGCCGATTTCTGGGAGCTCTACAGGCGCAACAACCTGCCCCAGGAGACCAAGAACTACGTCCCCATCATTCTGGCTGCCGCCGTGATGGCGAAGAATCCCGTGCAGTACGGTCTTACAGACATCAACGCCGATCCGCCGATTGCCGACGATACCGTGACCGTCAGCTGGGTCCATCGATCTTCGCCTGGTCGCCGACATCGTCAACGTGCCTGTGCAGCAGATTGTCGGCCTCAATCCGAGCCTGCTGCGGATGATGACGCCGCCGGACGAGCCTTACGATTTGCATCTGCCATCCGGCACCAAGTCTTCCTTCATGGAAGCGATTGCGGAGATTCCACCGGACAAGCGGACTGCGTGGCGCTATCACCGCGTGCAGCCGGATGACACGCTGGCCGCCCTGGCGAGGACGTATCACGTCTCGGCAGCAGATATCGCCTTCGTGAATCAGATCAAGCCGACAGCCGACATATCCGGTGAAGACGCGTTGATCATTCCCACTCCTCCGCCGGCGGCCTCCGGCATGCAGCGCAGCAGTGCGCGCTACCGTGTGGAAAGCGAAGATACCCTGGTGACGCTCGCAGATCGCTTCAACGTCACCGACGGAACAACTACGCCGCTGGAACCATCTACATTCCAGCGCCATCCGGCCGGGCCAGACGCTCTTTGTAGCGGAACCGGCGCACGTTTCCGCCTCAGCGAGGGGAAAACGTGGCCGTCGCGGCAAGCGTCGTGCAGGAGCAGCAGCACCGGCCAAATCGAAGCCGCATCACAACTGAAGATGGTCGCGCGCGACGGATAACAGATGCATCAACCGCTTCGGAAGGGCGATCAGCCGTAATCGATTCGAGGGACGCATCTGCGTTTCTCGCTTGCGTTCGGTAGCAGACCGTTGCAAGCTATTGCTATAATCCGCGCCGCAGGTGGAGTGGTCGATATTTGCGCTCGCTGCCACAAGCGAAGCCAACGAAGAGTAAAGTCCCGGAGGGCGAACAGATGCAGGACGAACGGAAGCTCTTAGCAGCGTACGACGATGGTGAACACGAGCCCGAGGGCAAAGACTACTCGGATGAGATGGAAGAAGAGATTGACGAAGACGAAGAAGATGAAGAGATCAGCGTTCCCGGCTCTTCGGCGGACGACGGCCGCGATGATGACGACTATGGCAGGCCCGCAACGGCGCCGGCGTCCACAGTGAGCGCACCTTCTTCGAAGGCGGCGGCCAAGAAAGCACCTGCAAAGAAAGCACCCGCGAAGAAGGCGCCTGCAAAAAAGGCTGCAGCCAAGAAAGCGCCTGCGAAGAAGGCGGCCAAGAAAGCTACTGCTAAGAAAGCAGCCAAGAAGAAGAGTTCAAAAAGAAATCTGCCGCGAAAAAAAGCAGCAGCGCCCGCAGCGGCGGTAAGGCAGCCAAAAAGGCGGCCGGCAAAAAGGGTGCACGTAGTAAATCCACGAAGAGAGGTACTCAATTGGCTGTAAAGAAAGCAGCAAAGAAGAAGTCGGCGAAGAAGTCGGCTAAGAAGGCAACCAAGAAAGCGGCAAAGAAGAAGTCCACCAAGAAGGCCGCGAAGAAGGCATCAAAGAAGAAGTAGTCAACCAGTAGTACGAGGCAAGCAAAAGAGCCCGGCATCTGCGCCGGGCTTTTTTGCGTCTGCACACTGGTGCTTTACGGCGCCATCAACCGTTCTTCTTTTGCAAATCCGCGAGCGCTGCCAACACTTCTGCGCTGTGATTCGACGGGTCGACGCCTGTCCACACCTTCACGATCTTTCCTTCCGGATCGATCAGGAATGTATTCCGCTTGGCGATCTTCATGCCCATGTAGTTGCCCAGCGAGCCGTACTTCGAAACCGTCTTCTTCTGCTCATCGGAGAGCAACTTAAAGCTCAAGCCGTCCTTGGTGCAGAAGGTCTTGTGGCTTGCGACCGAATCGACGCTCACGCCCAGGATCACTGCGTTGTCCGCGCTGATACTTCGCAGGTCTTCCTGGAACTTGTGCGCTTCCATCGTGCAGCCGGAGGTCATGTCCTTGGGATAGAAGTAGAGCACCACCCACTTGCCGCGGTAGTGGTCCAGGCTGACCGGCGTGCCCTCCTGCGAGGGCAGTGAAAACACCGGCGCCTGCTGGCCGACCGCGGGCACGGCATCGTCTGCGGCCCGTGCATTCCGCACAGCGAAGATACCGGCAATGGCTGCGAGCGCCAGTACAGCCAGAACTGCAAAACGTGACGTGGACATCGATAGGCCTCCTCCTGAGGACACTTTTATTAGAGCATTTTCCGTTCACTCTAGACAGAAACAGGCGGAGAAGTGACAATTCGGTGAAGATTGGCCATGGCAGGATCGAGCGCACTACAGCCTGCGGTTGCGCGACGATCGCGATTCCTGCGGCATCGGCCGCAGCTACGACCGCTGCGCGATCGAAGATCAGTGTCCGCTCCGCCTCCAGCGACAGGCAGGTCGCGTGTGCCTCATGCATCGTCGCGATGGTCGCCTCGCCGATCACCGGCACGTCGAAGCGCATGTCCTGTTTGGGCTTGGCTACCTTCACCACGGTCAGGCTGCGCTCCAGAGTGGATGCCTCATCTTCCAGCGTTCGCATCAGCGCGCCGGCCCGCACGATGGTCGCGTCGGTGCCCTCCATCGCCTCGACCGCAACGCAGGCCTGTCCCGCGATGACGACCGTCTGGCCAATGTCGTAGCCGGCGATACGCAGCCGCCACTTCGCGTCCGTAGGCGATGTCCTTCCGCTCCTGCTCGTTTGGCGCGCGGGCGGTCAGGACGCCCGGCTTGTGCCAGCAGCGGCTCCAGATACGATGTGGACGAGATCAGCTCGATGCCCTCATCGCTCAGCACCTTGGCAACCGCCCCGAGCAGCATGTTGGTGTTGCGCGTGCGCAGATTCAGCAGCAGTTTGGCCAGCCGCCAGTCGGGACGGATGCTCGAAAAGATCTGCTTATGCTTCACCTGGCCGGCCATGACGGCCTGCGGTCACGCCCTCACGTTGAAAGGTCTCGATCAGCCGCGAAAGCTCGCCCAGCGACAGCCAGTACACCGTCGATGCCGGAGTCCTCAACGGCGCGCGCATTCATCGCAGCATCGGTCTCTTCTCGGATCGCTGCGACCACGACCGGGCGTCCATGCGCCCGGGCTGCATCGAGCAACAGGAACGGGAAGCGGCCGTTGCCGGCGATCAATCCGAGCGGCTGTTTGGAATCAGACTTGTTTGCCATGCTGACGTCAACACTCCGCGATCTATTTCATTCAGGACGTCGCGGTCTACTTCAACACGCCGCGCTCGCTTGTCTCCACGAAGCGAAGCAGATACTGCACCTCTTCGCACGAGCTTGCCTCGTTCCGCAATGCCTCCACCGCCTGCGAGGTGTTGCGTTTCGAGGCCAGCAGCAGCCGGTATGCATGCTGCAGTGCGCGCAGTTGTTCGCCGGTGAATCCGCGCCGTTCCAGTCCCACCTTGTTCAGCCCGTAGGCGCGCGTCTCGCGTTTCGCAGAGGTCAGCGAAAATGGCAGCACATCCTGGGTGATGGTCGTGCCGCCGCCGACGTAGGCATGCTGTCCAATGCGGCAATATTGGTGCACCGGGCACAGCGCGCCCACAGTGGCCCAATCTTCCACGGTCACGTGTCCGGCCAGCGTGGCGCCGTTGGCGAGGATACAGTGTCGCCAATACTCGAGTCATGGCCGATGTGCGCATACGCCATGATCAGGCAATGCCTGCCCACGCGCGTCGTCCCGCCGCCGCCGGCTGTTCCGCGCGAGATGGTGACGCATTCGCGGATCACGGTCTCCTCGCCGATCTCCACGCTGGTTGGCTCACCCGGCATATTTCAGATCCTGCGGCGCGACGCCTACCGCGGCAAAGCTATACACGCGGCATCCGTCGCCGAGCCGGGTGTGGCCATCGAGCACCACATGCGAAACCAGCTCGCATTGCTCACCCAGCACAACATTGGCCCCGATCGTGCAGTACGGGCCCACCTTCGCAGATTCGGGAACGATGGCCCCGGTCTCAATCAGGGCGGTTGGGTGAATGCTCACTCGGCAGCGGCTCCGGCAAGGCGCCGGCGGTCTCCTGCCGCTCTGATTTGCGCGCTGCCACGCGGCACCACCAGACATTTGATCTCCGCTTCGCACACCAGCTTGCCATCCACTTGAGCTTTGCCGCGCATGGTGGCGCCGCGACGGCTCCACTTCATCACCTCCACCTCGATGCGGACCTGATCGCCTGGAACCACGGGCGCGGGGAAGCGTGCCTGATCGATCCCGGTGAACACCATCAGCTTGTTGTCGCGGTCCGGCACCTCGGTTAGCAGCAAAGCGCCGCCTGCCTGCGCCATCGCTTCCACCATCAGCACGCCCGGCATGATGGGGTAGCCGGGAAAGTGGCCCTGGAAAAAAGGCTCGTTGATGGTGACATTCTTGATCGCCACGATCCGCTGCATTGCGCACCAGTTCCACCACGCGATCGATCAGCAGGAAGGGATAGCGGTGCGGCAGAATCTGCATGATCTCGTTGATGTCGAGGCTGGTTGCTGTCTGCGTATTTTCCGTCTTCATACGGGGAACGATTATATAGAGCCGAGAGGAGAAATATGCCGCGGCAAGCCGTCGAGCCGCCCTACTTTTTCAGCTTCCGCACCGCCGCATTCACGTCGAACATCTCCGGCCGGAATCGCTCCGCCATACGTGACGTTGTACAGAAAGCGCTGATTCGTCATGTCGCCGTTGTGATAGCGCGTCGATGGAGAAGGGCGTCGAGATGCCATTGAACTTGTGGTAATCGTCATACTCTTCCCCTTCGAGGTTCTTGTCCTTGTACAGTGGGTCGCGCCATTCGAAGCTGCGGCGGACGGGAAGGTGCGTGTTTGCATCCAGGTCCAGGGTCAGGTTGTCGTTGGTGGAGGAAAGGATCGTGATCTTGTCCGCCAGGCGGCGTTCTACCTGCTCCTGGCCGCCGTAGAGGTAGAGCGCTCCCGGGTCCTTCATCCAGATGCGTGCTGCTGCATCCACGGAGTGATCTACGCCGCCGCAGATAGTCATCCATCTCGATCTTCGGGTGATCGCGTGTTTCCCTTGTAAGTGACCTCCCATCCCTGGTCGCCGATGTACATCTCGTAGGACCTGCCGCTTCTTGCCCAACTCGACTCGTTCCTTATCCGGCGGCTGGTGGTAGTCGAAGAAGTCGGTGATTGCCCCCGTCGGTCTGCCCTGGTAGAAGCCCGGATGTCCGTCCAATCAGCTCGTAGCCGGGCGCGTTCAGCCATGCGTCGCCGCCCAGCGCCTGGATCATCTGCTGCAGCAGCGTTTTCACCTTCTGCTGCTCGGCATTGGCGGTTGGGTCGCCGGCAGCCGCGTCGGCGGGTGCCTGGGCGCGAGGGCCAGGCCGCCGCACAGGATCAAATGCAGTCACAAGTCATGCCTCGCCGTATCGTCATCCCACCAGCACCGCGCCACCATTCACGTTCAATACCTCGCCGCTGATGAACCCTGCCCACGGAGTGCAGAGGAACAGGATAGGCGCTGCAATCTCTTCCACTCGTGCCACTCGGCCCAGCGGGATGGTACCGAAGATCTTCGCGCGCCCCGCCTCTGTCGCCAGTGCGGGCGCGGCCATCTCGGTGTCCACCCAACCCGGGCGACGCAGTTCACGTAGATGCCCTGGGACGCCAGTTCGCTTGAAAGGCTCTTGGTCAGGGAAATCAGCGCACCTTTGCTTACGGCGTAGTCGGCATGGAAGGCCTCGCCGCGCTGGCCCGCCGTCGAGCTTACCAGCACAATGTGCCCCCGCACCTCTCCTTTGGACGCGGACTGCCGCTGCATGGCACCCACTGCGGCTTGCACCAGCCCGAAGACGCTGTCCAGGTTCACATCCATCGTCCGCCGCCACTGCCGCTCGTCCATCGTGGCGATCGGCGCATCCTCAGGCGGCCAGATGCCGTGGTTCACGACCAGACAGTCGATCCGGCCGAAGGCTGCAATCGTCTCCTCCACCAGCGCGCGGCCTGCCTCGGACGAGTCGAGATCCTTGGCGAAGGCCAGGCAGACCGGCTCGCCGCCGCACTCGGCGGCGAGTATCTCCGCACGCTCCTTTGCGGTCGCGGTAGTTGAAAGCCACGCGCGCGCCGGCCTGACGGAAGAGACGCACTGCCGCCGCGCCAATGCCGCGTGATCCGCCGGTGATGAGGACGACTTTGCCATCAAGCGCCATCGGCACTGTTGTCGATTGCATGCATCGACGCTACCGAAGCTGTCGTGTGCGCGCAACCCGCTGCTCTCTATTGCGGTTTCCCGCCCTTCGCCAGTTCCTTCCTGCGGGCCGCGATCAGCTTTCGCCGCTCGCCAGGCGGCATGGCCAGCACATCGCGTGTGCGCTTGGGCAGTTTGGCTTCGATGATGTCGCGCGCGCGCGCAGCCGCGCCTCCAACTCGCTTGTCCGCAGCGCATTCCATCGCTCCAGGCCACCCAGTGGGCGCGAGCCAGATAGGGAGCGGGGAAGATACCGTCGATCTCCAGCAACTCCGCGGCGCCCTCAGGGCCGGCTGCAAAGGACAGCACGCCGTTGCTGTCCGCATCCAGGTTCAGCAGCGCAAACATCTTGCCGCCGATCGCCTTATCGCCCACCCAGAAGACCAGGTTGTTGCCCCACTGCAGCGTCTCCTCCACATGGGAGACGCAGCAGGAAGGCGCGTGCGCTCTCGCTGTCCATGCCGAGAGTATGCGCCGCCAACCGGGCAGACTGTCGACTGTACCGGCGGACTGCGTGAACTTTATACTGTCTGCACGCATGCCTGACAGTTCATCTCCTAACAGCTTTCCCGCCCGTCGACGAACAGCTGGACTACCTGCAGAAGGGCGCAGCGGAGATCATCCGCGTCTCCGATCTGCGCGAGCGTCTGGAAGAATCGCGCAAGACCGGCCGCCCCCTGCGCGTGAAGGCCGGCTTTGACCCGACGGCGCCCGACCTCCATCTGGGCCATACGGTGCTCATGCGCAAGCTCAAGCACTTCCAGGATTTGGGCCACCAGGTCATCTTCCTGGTGGGCGATTTCACCTCGCTCATCGGCGACCCAAGCGGCCGCTCCGTGACGCGCAAGCCGCTGACCCGCGAGCAGATCCACGCAGAACGCGAAGACTTATACCGACCAGGTCTTCCGCATCCTCGACCGCGAGAAGACCGAAGTTCGCTTCAACTCCGAGTGGCTGGCCACGCTGGGCTTTGAGGGCATCATCCGGCTCGCGTCGCAGTTCACGGTCTCGCAGATGCTGGAGCGCGAGGAGTTTCACAAGCGCTTCCAGGAAGAAAAACCCATCTCCATGCACGAGATGCTGTACCCGCTGACGCAGGGCTACGACTCCGTCGCGCTGAAGGCCGATGTCGAGCTCGGCGGCACCGACCAGAAATTCAACCTGCTGATCGGCCGCGGCAGTTGCAGCGCCATCTACGGCCAGCCCTCGCAGATCGTCCTGATGACGCCGATCATCGAGGGCACCGATGGCGTGCAGAAGATGTCGAAGTCGCTGAACAATGCGATCGGCATCCATGAGCCGCCGGGGGAGATGTACGGCAAGCTGATGTCCATCTCCGACGCGCTGATGTGGAGCTACTGGACGCTGCTGACCGACCTGAAGCAGAGCGAGGTGGAGGCGCTGAAGGCCGCTGTGGCCAGCGGCGCCGAGCATCCGATGGAGGTGAAGAAGCGGCTGGCGCGGACGATCGTGGCCGGCTTCCATTCGGAAGAGGCAGCACAGAAGGCCGATGAAAACTGGGCGAAGCAATTCCAGCGCGATGAGACGCCGGAGGACCTGGACGAGGTCGCGATCTCCGGCTGGGGAGGCTGGCTGGACGGCGGAGACCGGCGCCATCCGGCTGGACAAGCTGCTGGTCCGGCTGGGGCTGGCGGGGTCTGCTGCGGAAGCCACCCGCCTGGTGAAGCAGGGTGCCGTGCGGCTGGATGGCGAAGCGGTGCAGGGTACGCATGCCCGGGTCGCGGTTCCGGGTCGCGTTGTGGTGCGCGCCGGGAAGCGGGCCAAGGCTGCACTGTTACGCTAAATCAGCTCAAATAAATGAGTTAGTGGGCAGGACAGGCTTGGCGTTTCTCGAAGCTATGCTGGCGGTCTATTACGCGTTGTAGGTGCCGGAGTAGAGTTCGGTGAGTTTCTGGATGAGATCGCCGTAGCCGGAGGCTTCGAGCTGGACCTCGGTGCCGGTGTGAAGCTGGACAAAGGCGAGATTGCGCTTGTGGTCCATGGCGATGGAGGCGATCTGGTCCAACGGTATTGCCCGGGACTGCTCTAATGCGTGTGCGAGCTCGATGGCCTTCATCTCGATTCTCTCCAAAAGTGAAGCAATGTAACAGATGAGATGCGTGTATGCGGCGGTGATGAGGCCGTTAGCGCCCTGGCGTTGAGTCCCTCCCCCGAAAGACTCAACACCATTGCGCGAGCGATCACATCACCGCATGACCACAACATACCCTGATATCGACTAAGAAAAACAATGATGCGGTAACACTTACCAAACTACTGAGTAACTGACGGTAACTTTCGGCCCGTTTCGTGCAACATCTTGCCGCGAGACATCGCTTTAGCGGCTGGCGAATCGTTTTTCCTGGGATTCTTGAACGGAAGCTAAGTTTGTGTCGCGCAACACTGCATCGATCGACTTGCAGTGGATGCTCGGCTATCTCGGAATCGGCAAGTGTGAAATCCGTCTGGCCGGGAAATATCCTGAATAACTACCCCAAAAGGCTTTCTGAGCGGGCTTCAGAAATCTCGCGCCAGCCGATTCGGCCTCAGCAAGAACCAAGTCCACCTCATCGCGGCTCCGGGTGTTGTAGGCAAGAGTCATTCCGCCGATGCTGATCCGTTGTTCCATCGCGTTCCTGCCTCGGCTTCAAAGATTTTGGCTCTGCGGCAGATAGGGGAACACTTCGATTGCACAAGAAACGAGGTTATTTTTTCGCGCGGGCAGGAAATTCGCTCAGAGCTCGATATTGACCAGATCAGAGGTATGGTCGGTGTGATCGCCGTGCGGGCGTCGTCGTGCGGTTCTGCGGGGCGCGCCAGTGGTCGATGTAGGAGATCTGGTGGACGCAGGAGATGGTGCAGTTGGGCGCGCAGGTCTTTTCGGTGAGGAACTCGCGCTTGAGGTCGGCCTGGGTGTATTCGGCCAGCGGCACGCCGGGGAAGCCGCGCTGCTGCGAGCAGTAGTGCACCAGGCCGTTTTCGCAGATGTAGAGATAGCGCGAGCCGGCGCGGCAGCGCCAGTCGTTGGGCTCGCCGTTGGCGATGGCTTCCTGGAAGTGGTTGAAGCGCGAGTAGTTCTTCTTCTCGAAGCCGCGCATCTCGTACTAGACGCGGCGCTCTTCGCCGCCCAGCGGCTTGAGCTGGCCGTCTGCCGTCGTGGATGATGCCGATGGTCGAGGTGAAGCCCAGCTCCAGCGCGCGGTGGCCGATGGTGAGCGCGTCCTGCGGGTTCTTGATGCCGCCGCCGACGACGGAGTTGATGTTGACGTGAAAGTCGGCGTACTGCGGCGAGAAATTGCAGCTTCTTGTCGAGGACCTTGAGGCTCTTCTTGGAGATCTCGTCGGGCTGGACGTTGTCGATGGAGATCTGCATGTGGTCGAGGCCGGCCTGGTTGAGACGCTCGATGCGGTCCGGCATCAGAAAGTAGCCGTTGGTGATCATGCCGGCGAGGCGTCCGTGGTGGCGGATGCGCGCGATGATCTGGTCCAGATCGGGATGGGTGAGCGGTTCGCCGCCCGAAATGGTGATGATGCTGGTGCCGAGGCGGGCGAGATGGTCGATGCGGCGGAGCATCTCGTCGACCGGGACGGGCTCGGAGACCTTGTCGTACTCGTTGCAATAGGCGCAGGAGAGGTTGCAGAAGCGCATGGGACGATCTGCGCCATGACGACGTGATGGGTGGAGGCCAGGGCGTGACCCACGATGCCCAGCTCCCGCAGTTTGCGGGTAGCGACCTTGACCCGGCTCTTGCCGTGGGGGATAGGGAGGGCTGGAGTTGTGGTGGCGGCGGACATTCTGGCTGCTTTTATTATATCGGGCGGGAATGTCGTCAGAGCCGACAGCGGTATGGGAAGCGCCTGGGGAGCATCGGCGCACCAACTGCCCGGATTAGAGGTGGCCGTGTCAGGTAAAAGGCATTTCGCTGACAGGCAAAAAAAATCCTCTTGATTGTGTGATGGGTGCGGATGGATAGTCGCGTGTTGAGTTACATGTTTGGGCCGGATCCCCCATGGGCTACCTAGCAACTTTCTATTCCGAGGGGTTGATCCATGGTGCATTCTGCAAGGTTCCGATTCGCATCTGTCATCGCGCTGGCCTGTTCGCTTCCCGGCGCCGTCTTCGCCTCGAGCGTGAGCTTCTCGAAGGTTGTCCTCCCAGAGGGTTTTTCAGGGCAGCATGCTGACCTGAACAACGATGGCCGGGAGGATTTTGTCTATCCGAATGCCGGCACTGGCGCATTTGAGGTTGTGCTTTCAACTGGTGATGGGAGTTATGCATCTCCCGCGTCTTATACGATTCCGGGCGGTGCGGATACGACTGATCTCGCAGTTGGTGATTTCAACAGCGATGGAAAGGCGGATTTACTGGTCTTCGGGTCGGACAGCGCCCTTCATCTCTTCCTGAATAATGGTAGCGGCAAGTTCAGCCAGAAGGCGGTTTTCGCGATTCCAGGTGGCGGGGCACATCCCGCTGTCGGCGACTTTAATCATGACGGTGTGATGGATGTCGCGTTTCAAACCGGCAAGAACGGCGTGCCATTGCTGACTGTCTGGTTTGGGAATGGAAAGAGCGGCTTCACCGCTGGGCCCACTTCGTCGTTTGCTCCCGGTGGTGGCGGTGACTATGTGCTGCTCGGCGATTTTGATGGCGACGGAAAAGCGGATCTCGCCTTCGGGGCCTTCGAGGACCCTGACATACAGGTATTGTATGGAGACGGTACCGGCCGCTTTCCCAAGATCTCCGTGATTGAAACGGACGACGTCAACGTCATCTTCACGGCCGCCGACGTGAATGGTGATGGAAGGATGGACGTCATTGGGACTCAGCCGAGTGCCGGCGTTGATCACGTCTCCGTCTTCTACGGCAAAGCAAATAGGACGTGGAGCCTGACCACGATTCCTACTCCGCATGCCGCCTTTGAAACCGCCGTGGCCGATGTCAATGGCGACGGAATCAACGATCTGATCGTCGTGGAACAGTTCTGCACAAGCCCGAGCAGCTATTGCGTGGGGGTACTGACGCGCAACAGCAACGGTAGCTATAACCCGCAGCAGACCATCGACACGTCGCCCGAGCAACTGGGGTTCATTAGCGTCCTTCGTGCCAATCGTGATACCAAACCTGATCTAATGGTGGGCAACATTCTAATGCTGAACACAACCTCGGGCAGTTTCCCCACCTGCGCGGCGCCGAATGCATTTGAAGGGATTAACGTGTGCTCGCCGGCAGCAGGCATCGCCGTCGCATCGCCGATTTCCTTCAAGATAGGAGTTGCGGGTCAGGTGGTGATGCGCGACGTAGAAGTGTGGGTCGATGGGAAGAAGTTGGCCGAGCAACTGGATGGCTGTTCGAACTATACGTTCCTGAATCACAATCTCAGTCTGGCCAAGGGCAGCCACGTCGTGACGATCTATGCCGTGGGCTGGGATCAGTCGTTGCAGAAGAAGTCCTTCACGGTGAACGTGAAATAGCAAAGCTGACAGACAAGAAAGCGGGCGTCCATTCTGCATCAGGATGCCCGCTTTTCTTGGTTTTGAAATCCGTCAGAGCCTGTAGCGGCAGAGCGATTCGCGCAGCTTTTGTAGCTGCTCGGGTATCACGAGTTCCGATTGGGTGATGCGCGCAGTCCACTGTGATGGCGAGGGTCAGCACCTTGCGGTTGCGCAGCACCGGGAGGCCACCGGGTGGCCGGCGTTGGTGCGGAGCGTCTGGAGCCAGTCCGCGGTCGTCTCCAGCGGCATGCCATTGGCGGTGACGATGATGTCGCCGGCATCGAGTCCTGCATTGCCGGCGGGGCTTTTGTCCTCAACGGAGCGGACGAGCAGGCCGTTGCCAGCGCGCACGCCGAAGTACTTGGCGAGCTGGGGGGTGATTGGCTCGACCTCCGCGCCGACATAGGCCTGCGGATCGGGAGCGTCGCTGTCCGGGGAGGGAGCATCGCCGTCGGTGTAGCTGCCCGGCGCGACGAAGGCTTGCACCCGGGGCTCGGGGATGGGGACATGGAAGTGGTGGGCCCAGGCATGCTGAACGAGCGCTTTGCGATCGGCGAGCTGGACGCGGTATCGCTTCACCTGGGTGTTGTGAACGACGTCGATCTCGATGACCCTGCCGACGGGCATGTCGCGGAGCATGCGGGTGAGGGCTGCGGCGTCGGTGACGAACTGCCCGTTGATGGACCGGATGACGTCACCGGTATGGACCCCGGCCTTGGCTGCGGGCGCATCGTGGTCGAGCGAGACAACTTCAGCGCCGATGGGGCTGGAAAGCTTCTCTTTCTGCGCACCGGCGGAGTCGACATCATGAACTGTTACGCCAAGATAACCCTGCGACGTGGAGGCGAGGACGAGGCGCGCGTTGCCGTCCATCACGGCCTGGGGAAGCTGCGCGGAGACCGGGGATGGTGCGAGAACGGCCTGCATCGCGCCGTAGGCGGGCAGCGTCAGCATGCCGCGGCGAAGCCGCAGAGCCCAACACTGCCGAAACGAATACTGCCGAACCGCTGAGTACAGTGCTCAGGGGTGTAGTCGGCAGGAGAGCCAATGGACAACGGGAAAGCATGGGAAACACAAGCTCCTGACTGGAGACGAATACATGGCCACTCTTTCAGACGGATGGGAAACGCGAAAGTCACGCTCCGCGGCAGAACCTTAACCCATTGGAGGGACTTTTGGCTAAGCATTTTTCGGCAATACGGCTAGCAGCCCTTGGACGGTCTATACGAGGCCGAGAAGGCTTTATTGCACTTGCGGCATCTGCTGCAGCATGGTCCGGGAGACATTGCGCAGCAGAGGGTCCCCGTCGTGGGTGGCGACGTTCTGAAGACCTGCTGGACGCTGGAGTCGGCGGTGATCGGAGCGAGCATCTGGATGGCCTGGGTACGGATCTGCGGGTCGCCGTCGTTCAGGACGGCTTCAAGAACGGCGTCTCGGACGTGCATGTCCTCGGCCAGGTAGGGAGCGAGGCCGCTGAGGGCCTGGGCGCGAACGGTGGAATTCGGATCATAGCGCAGGGCGACCATGAGGGCACTGCGGAAGTCGTCATCGGCGGCACATTTAGTGCCGCTGCAGGTACCGGTCAGGATGCCGAGTGCCTTGTCCCGGACGGAAATATTCAGCGGCGCGCGGGTGGCGATGAGCAGTAGACCCCGAATGTTGTTGTCGTCCGCAGGGCCGACGGCCTCGAGTGGCATCAGGCTGCTGTATTCGACATGGACCATGCCGGTGGCGGGATCCTGCGCGACGCCGGTGACGGCGGCGACGCGGTGGGGAGTGACATTCCCCCGCGGTCTGCGTGGCGGTAGGCGGTTGGGCGAGCCTGAAGCCGACAAAACCGAGACCTACGCCGGCGACGAGCATGGTGGCCGCCGCGAGCGGCGCGGTACGCAGCAGGCGGAAATCGGTCCAGAGCGAGCGGCGGAGGTGGGTCAATCCAGGTGTCGTGCGGCGCCTGTTCCAGGGCCTCGTCGATCTTGAGCCGGGTCTGGGCCAGGAGATTGGGCGGAAGGCTCGCGGACGGGCAGGATAGCCATCGCGCTCGACAGGGCGCGGGTGACCTCCAGCTCATCGCGGCAATCGACGCAGCCGGCCAGATGCTGTTCCAGCCGATGGCAAGCCTCGTCACTGAGCTCGCCGTAGAGAGCAGCGTGATCTGCTCGTGGGCTGCGTCACAGCTCAGTGTGCCGTCATGGCCAGGCCAGGTCATTCCATCACCGTCATAGGGACACCGGACTACTGCGAACCACGGCCAGGCTGGCGCGCAGCTTTTTGGTGGCGCGGAAGAGGGTGTTTTTGGCCGTCTCTTCGGTGGTGTTGAGCATCTCGCCGATGGTGCGCAGGCGGAGCCCCTGGTAGTGCTTCAGTTCAAAGACCATCCGCTCGCGAGGGGTCAGTTTATCGAGGGCGGTGGCGATCTTCTGCGCCGAGCTCCTTGCGCTCGAGCTCGCGGCCGGGATTGGCGGAGGCGCGCTCGTCCGAGACCATCCCCAGCAGGTCGAGCTCTTCGCCGGAGGAGTCCATAACGACTGCCGGGTCTTCGCGGCGGGTCTTGCGGCGGCGCATCAGGTCCAGGCACAAGTTGGTGACGATGCGGTAGATCCAGGTGTAGAAGGAGCACTCGAAGCGGAAGTTGCCGAGATAGCGATAGGCCTTAAGAAAGGCCTCCTGGGCGATGTCCTGCGCGTCGGTTTCCGAACCGAGAAGGTGCAGGGCAAGGCGGAGCACCGCCTGATCGTACTGGCGGACCAGGGTGTCGAAGGCCTGTCGCGGAGCCTTTCTGCGCCTGGCGGATCAACTCCGTCTCCGAGGACCGGTCTTCCGGGCTCAGGCCTGCCGCCGGTGCGTGTCTGAACGGCACGGCGGCCCGGCCAGGTCTGGCTGGTGCGGTTCGCCGGAAGAGCCGTGCCGAGTGATCCAGATTGGAGCCCAGGCTGGATACGGAGTGCTTCGGTTCCCATCGTGCTTTACCTCTTACCAGAAGATACGTCCTCTGTAAGGTAGACGCTCCCCCGCATATGAGGACGCAGAAGTATGGGTTTTGGTAGCAGAAAATACAAGTCAATTACAATTTACCCACCTGGATGTTCGGCCCCCCAGACGAGGCGGTAAATGCAATCTTGGCGGCCAATGGTCAGACTGCTCGCCAACAGGTTTATGCTGGCGTCGCCGGAGAATCTCCTCTTCGGCACATCCCAGACCCGGGTGCTCCGCCAATGACTCGTTCCATTTCGCTGCTTCGCCTTGTGATGGCTCTTCTCGCCTGCTGCGCGCCGGCTTTCGCCCAGAACCCTCTTTCCGTGCACTGGGAGGAGCTGACCGGGCCGGATTTCGTCCAAGCCATTCACCAGTCGCAGGGCGTATGCCTGCTGCCATTCGGGATCATCGAAAAGCATGGGCCGCATCTGCCGCTGGGCACGGACCTGATTAACGTTCGTTTTGTGACGAGAAGCCAGCGCAGCAGGAGTACGCGGTCGTGTTTCCGGCGTACTACTTCGGACAGATTGCCGAGGCGCGGCAGCAGCCGGGAACGGTCTCCTACAGCGTGCACATGCAGCTCGATCTGCTGCAGGAGACGACCGATGAGATGGCGCGCAACGGCTGCAAGAAGATCGTGATCGTAAATGGACATGGCGGCAACGAGAGCCTGCTGCCGTTCTTTGCGCAGACTGCAGATGCAGACGCCGCATGACTATGTCGTCTACGTCTACCTGGTCGCCCCGAAGGCGCCGGGGCGCCGCGGCTGCATACGGGACACGATGGACATGCATGCCGGCGAGAGCGGAGACCGCGCACACCATGGTCTCGCGGCCGGGGCTGGTCCACACTGGATCGGGCGCAATCGGAATCGGGAGCGGACCAGGCGCGGCTGCATCTGCCCGACGGTCGTGTACACCGGCATCTGGTGGTATGCGCGGTTCCCAAATCATTACTCGGGCGACGGCATCACTGGCGACGAAGGAACTGGGCGAGTACGACATGAAGGCGTAGGTCGCCGGGATCGCGGACGTGATCCGCGCGGTGAAGGCGGACAGCGAGTCGTGAAGCTGCAGCACCAGTTCTATGAGGATGCGAAGCATCCGCTGGAGACCAAGCAATAGTCACGAAGCAGGCCGTCCGCGCGTTGCACAGGCACCCGGTCTTCTACACTCGTGCTGATGACGCAGGCAAACACAACGGAATTCATTACCGCCTATTGCGATGGCGGTTCGCGCGGCAATCCTGGGCCCTCCGGCTATGGCGTTTCGATTGAGGACGCGGCCGGCCACCCAATCGCCGACCTGAGCGAGTTTTTGGGCGTAAAGACGAACAATTTTGCTGAGTACTCCGGGCTGTTGGCGGCGCTCGAGTATGCACTGAGCCATGGGCATCCACGGTTGCGAGTGGTGGCCGACTCCGAACTGATGGTGAAGCAGATGAAGGGGCAGTACCAGGGTGAATAGCCCGGACCTGCGGCCGCTGTGGGAAGAGGCGAAACGACGCGCGGCGCGGCTGGAGCGTTTCGAGATTCAGCATGTGCTGCGGGGCAAGAACAAGCGTGCGGACGCGCTGGCGAACCAGGCGATGGATCGGGGAACCGGAAAGACGGTGAAAGAGATCAGCGGGCGCAGTGAGAGGACGGCCAGCGCCTCCGTCTGCGCCGCTGCCCGCGTGGTGGCTTCCGCGGAACGGACCGCGAAGACCGTACCGAAAAGCGCACGCTGAAGGGCTTTGTCAAGAACGGCGTGGTGCATCTGCTGGAAGGCGAACTGCCGGAGAACTGCTTTGTCCGCGTGACTGTCGAATAAGTTAATGCGGAACCGGATGGCATGTTGCGAGCGTAGGAAATGGCATCGTGCGCCGCCTCTCCTTATTCGCCATAGCGTTCGTTTGTCTGTCCTTGCACGATCGCTGCACAGACCGCGGGACCCTCGCGCCGACCGCAGACGAGATCATGGCGACGGTTGCCGCGAATCAGGACCGCACCGAAGCGGCGCGCATGCACTACATCTACCAGCAGCACATCCGCATGATCTCGCGAAAGACAGGCGGCAAGGTGATGTGCGAAGAGGTGACGGACAGCCGGGTGAGCCCGAAGCAGAAATAGTCACAGCAGACGTTTCTTAGTCTGGATGGCATTTTTCTCGGTGGCATCTTCCGCGCGCTTTCGGACCGGCTGGCGAAGAAGCGTGGATTCAATCCTGCGCAATTGGCTCGAGTGGAAAATGCAGGGGTGCTGACTGCATCGGGATTGATCGTCGGCGAGTCTCTGATGGGACTCGGTTGGGCTGGCGTAGTCGCCGTGGGACAGTGGCGCCATTGGACACTGCCACAAATTTTCAGCGCACCATCCTATGTGGTGGGACTGGTGGTTCTCGTCAGCCTGGCAGCGCTGATGATACGTCTCCCGTTGATGAGTGCCGGCGATCCGAGTGAGCCAGCGCCGCCGACAGCGATGATGTGATTTCCCTACAAGGGATTCAGCCATCAGGGACACGGAAGCAGGGCTTTGGGCTTTCGGCCTTGGGTTCGGGACTTCGAGCCTAGAGCCTAAAGCCCAGAACCTAAAGCCCAAACCCTTCGTGTCCTTGGTGGTTTATGGTCTACGCATGCCAATCGCACGAAACGTCGCTCTGATCCGGGAGCGAATTTCAGCCGCAGCGCGACGGGTTGGACGCAATCCCGACGACATCACACTGATGGCGGTCAGCAAAACGTTCCCTCCAGAGCTCATCCGCGAAGCCTACACTTGCGGGCTTCGGCAGTTCGGCGAGAATCGTGTGCAGGAATTTGCGGCGAAAACTGTCTCGCTCGGCGATCTTCATGAGGCCGAATGGCACATGATCGGCCATCTGCAGACCAATAAATCCTCGAAGGCCGCCGAATTGTTCAGTGCGATCGATTCGGTGGACTCGCTGAAATTGGCACAAAAGTTGAACGATTCGGCGCAGCAAATGAACAAAAAGCTCAGTGTCCTGATCGAAATCAACGTAGGCGGAGAGGCTGCCAAAACCGGGCTGTCTCATGATTCGCCTGAATTGGAGAAACTACTGGAAGCGATTCCACGGCTGGAACATTTGGAATTTCGCGGACTGATGACAATTCCGCCTTTTTTCGAAGACCCTCAACAAGCTCGTCCCTACTTACGCAAGCTGCGCGAGTTGGGCGATCGCATTGCGGTTCGACAATTGCCAAAAGTGAACATGAACGTGCTTTCCATGGGCATGTCGCACGACTTTGAAGTCGCAATTGAGGAAGGTTCAACTTGCGTGCGAGTGGGAACAGCAATCTTTGGGAAGCGGTCTGGGTAGAACATAGCTTGCTACGTTTCCCACCCCGAACACAGAGTACAGCCAAGGCTAGCAAGCTAGATTTCTACGGAAAGATTCGAGGTGAGCGGCTGTTTTTAGAAGTGATCGATTTGAACGATATTTCGGCGGATATTCCTTGGGGTTCCGGAAACTTTGGCTGCATTGATTCTTTTTCGAGGCGTCTCGATCATAACGTGGACTTTCGAAAGCCCTTCTTTTTTCGGTCGCTCGAATTTGGGGCCGTCCAGTCGCGGGCGCTCAACGATAGCATTGAGACCCTTGCGCATCCTCTGAATGCGAGTCACGGCGCGGTCGACGACGCGAGCGAGTTCTAATGCGTACTCGGGCGTGCGGGCTTCGCGCAAACGCCGTTTCGTTTTCTCCGCTGAAAACCATGAAGGATTGCGGCCCGACTCTTGCGGCGCGCCCAGCCGCAAGACCTCACACAAATGAGCGTTGACGCCTAATTCCTTTTCCGCCGCGGATTTCGTGGTGCGCTTGCGGCGAACGTAGCGGGTGAACGAAATTTCTTCCATGCGTCCGTGGACTCCCGCTTCTTCGAAGGCTTCGAGTGCCGCGGCCTGGGCGTGCGACAGACCCGGCTCGGCATGGCCCTTGGGAAAAGTCCAACGACCGCCGCGAGTCTGCACCAGCAGGAACTCAAGGGAGCCGCCTCGCATCCGGAAACAAACCGCTGCAACTTGTTCGCTTCCACGCATCCGGCGCAGTTGCGAAAGTCGAAAGAACTTGGCGGGTAGCTGATGCGTTAGGGTGGGCGTCCAGCGATTGCTCAACTTCGAATCTCGTACGCTCATAGCATCAGATTGCACGACGCTGTCCGCTTCTGGCTAGAACTCAGCTTGGTTCGTGGGTCTAAGGTCAAGAACATAACCCGTTGGAGTACCGTGAAATAGCGGCGCTTCAGCTACGGGAATCCTTCTTCGTACTTGCGCCCGGGTCGCGGGAGAGCCACTATTTTCTCTTTATCGAAAACATCGAGGAAGACCTTTTGGAAAATTTATATTGCCTACGCTGCAATCGGGAGCTTGAACCGGGAAACAAATCGGTCGCCGTCTATATGTTCGCGCAGACGGTGGGTGTGAGGCCACGCCAGAAATCGTCATCCCAGAGGATTTGCTTTTGTCCGCAGTGCTCGGTCTCGCTCGCCATGGGGCCACCGCCCGAAGGCGCCCTTAATATCGCCGCGTGGAACATGATTCGCGATCTCGTCGGCGCCGATCCCGCATTGAATCAGGCGGCATGGGAAAGTCTGCGAGGGATTGTCGGCGTGCTGCCGGCAACTGGCACTGATGAAGGCCCTCGAAGGGCATCTAATGGCGGGTACTTCGAGTTCTAGTTGATTCCGATTCACGAAACCCCAGCCCGCATAAGTTTCGCGGTCAGAGTTCGTCCTCGAGCCAAGAAGAACGCCCTCACTGGTGAAGTTGGCGATGCCCTCAAACTGTCTTTGACCGCCCCTCCTATCGATGGACGAGCCAATGACGCCTGCATCGAATTCTTCGCAAATCTTTTGAACGTTCCGCGATCCTCCGTTACCATAGCGTCCGGCGAGAGTAGCCGCCGGACAGTGGTTCGCGTGGCGGGGATGTCGGCTGAGGCGGTACGGAAACGGTTGCCTTAGGCTTGCGCCGTCACACGGGCGTGGGGGCCCACGCTGCATTACCGGATAAAAACTCGATGACTTTTTCTGAACGCTTTCAGGAAATTCGCACTGGATTTGAGCGACCGTTCTGGGTCGCTAATATTACCGAGATCTTCGAGCGGCTTTCTTACTACGGAGCTTTTGCGTCGCTTGCTTTGTATTTACAGGAAAAGCTGAATTTCTCCACCCAGCAGACCGGAACTCTCACTGGCATTTTCGGTGGCATGGTCTGGTTTCTCGCAATCTTCGGGGGGGCCGCGGCCGATCGCCTGGGTTTTCGCCGCGCACTTTCAATCGCCTATTTAATTCTTGGCGCTGCATATTTCCTGATCGGTTCGATTGGCGCGCCCTGGTTGGCTCCCATCCGCAATGCTGTGCCACTCGGTCTGTTTGTAGGATTTATTCTGATTCTTCCCGCTCTCGGTATCTCACTGGTGAAGCCGTGTGTAGTCGGCACCACAGCCCGTGCATCCAAAGAAAACGTTCGCTCCATCGGCTATTCGATTTATTACACCATGGTAAATGTCGGAGGCGCGCTTGGCCCCCTCTGCGCTTCCTGGGCACATCGGCATCTGGGGGTCGAGAATGTGTATCGACTGGCGGCCCTCAGTGTTTTTGCAATGTTCTTTGTCGTCCTTTTCTTTTTCCGCGAACCCCGCAAAGTTAGCGATGCGCCTCCGCCATCGATCGCGACTGTGGCGCGAAATTTCTGCATCGTGGTCGGCAACTACCGCTTGGTCTTGCCCGTGTTGCTGATCGCGTTGCTGCTGCGCTTCGCGATGTTCTTTCTGCCGTTCACAATCCCCTGGTGGGCCTGGCTTGGGATGCTGGCGCTGGTGCTCGCAGGGATCAGCCGCTTCATGTGGTTCCTGGTACTGTTCACCGGTTACTGGGTAGTGTTCTGGCAACAATACATCAGCCTGCCCGGCTACATTCACGGATACATTAACGGCAACGCGGACGTCGAGCGCATTCTGGTGACCGATGGGCTGACGGTAATCTGCCTCACACTGGCAGTGAATTTTCTGATCCGCAAAGTCCCCGCATTTCAAGCGATCATTTTAGGCACCCTCATCACCTCCGTGTCATGGCTGATTGTCGCTTTCCGTCCCACCGTCTGGGGAGCCATTCTCTCGCTGTTCGTGCTGGCGCTGGGCGAAATCACCCAGCAGCCACGCTACTACGAATACATTTCCAAACTCGCGCCTCCCGGACAACAAGGCACCTACATGGGTTTTGCCTTTCTACCGATTGGCATCGGATCTCTCATTGGAGGATGGTTCGGCGGAACCCTCATTCACCATTTTGGAGAAGTCAGGCATCAGCCGGGACGGATGTGGTGGGTAGTAACGGCGGTCGGCCTGATGACAACGGTGGCGCTTTGGATTTATGACAGGATAGTCGTGTCTGGGGGAAGCTAGGTCGTCCGATTTCGCAATGCCTTTGAGTGGTGTTCTGTGTCTTCTGCCAAATCAACAACAACCTCAGTCGCCAGAGATCTGCGGCGAATGCTCAAGAGCACCGGCTCCGCCGAGCACGCCAAAGGCGCGCAGCGGTTCTTCAAAGAAGAAATCAAATCGCACGGTTGGTACACGGCAGACTTGCGGCGGGCGGCAGTGCAAGTCCGGCGCGAAATTCTTGGCAAGTATGATCTGAATTTCCTGCTCCAGATTGCGGACAAACTCTTTTCTGGGCGGGTATTAGAAGAGAAAGTCTTTGCCGTGTTCCTGTTGGAAAAACTGGTGGTTGAGTTTGGCGACAGCGAATTCCGGATGTTTGAATTCTGGCTTGATCGTATCAGCAGTTGGGCCGACCACGATGGGTTGCTGCACGATTTGATAGCCCCTATGGTTGTTGCCAATCCCGTTCGCGCCAAACGCGTGTTTCGCTGGGCGAAATCGCCGGATCGGTGGCATCGGCGGGCAGCCTGCGTGGCCTTGATCCGAGGCACACGGCGAAGATTGTTCTTCCTGGAAATTGTCCGGCTCTCCGACCTGCTTTTGTCAGACGAGGATGACATGGTGCAGAAAGGTTTGGGCTGGCTGCTGCGGGAAACCGCCAAGGCCGATCCCAGGCGGACCGTCCCTTATCTAATGAGGATTCGCACAAGAGCGCCGCGGCTAGTGTTGCGGACGGCTTGTGAGACATTGCCAGTCGCGCTTCGAAAAGAAATCATGGCGAGGTAATCTCCGTGTCTGGCCGGCCTTAGAAATAACTAAGCCAGGCATCGCTGCGACGCCGTTTCAAATCCGCAAACCATGAGCACAGCGGATAAAGCGCAAGCACCACGAAAATCCAGATCATATAAACAACCGGCAACGAGTATCCCCAGCCCGGTGGCTTGGTGATGGGAAATTCCCCGAGCGACAGGCGACTCGAACATCCAATGCGCCTGTCCGTAGCGGGCGTAACAGACAATCGACTGCGATCAGATGGATGAGCGGCACGTGCAGCAGGTAATAAAACATCGGCACTTTGCCGACGGTGAGGGCGGGCCGAAGAAATCGCGGCGTCCTGCCGTCAACCACCCACAAGAATAAGCATCGCCGGTCCCAGCGTCATCAAAAGATAGAGCAGCGACGGCGGATATTTCGTCGTGTTCAGAAATGAAAGCACGGTAAATGCCGCGGATCTCTGGGTCGTCCAACGCAGCGGGTCACCGTAAATATTAATACCGCGAATCACGATAAAAGCCACAGTCAATCCGAGGCCCAGGCGCAATAAGAATTTCTTTCGCCGTTCAGGCTCCCACCGGAATACCTGTCCCAGACCATAGCCCGCCGCGGTCACGCCAACCCAGGGGATCAACACATAAGGAACAAAGATTGTGTGCTCTGGAGTATTCAGAAGGAAATTGGGCGAATGCAGGATGGTCCAGAGCCAATTGGAGGACTGGATGGAATCGAGCAAATTGTGGCCCGCGATCATCACTACGCCGAACGTTGTCACCAGCCATGCCGGTAGATACACCAAACCTGAAAGTACGATCATCGCCCAGCCCAGCGCCCACAAGACCACGAGCATGGTCAGGTGATAGTCAAAGTTCCACTGCCAGCCGAAGCAGCGAAAAACAACAATCTCGAGAAAGATCAGCCAGAGGCCGCGAGTAAACAAGAATTTCGATAACTCGCTTTTTGATTTCTTGCGCAGCGAAAGATAGGCGCCAGTGCCGATCAGCAGGAAAAAAGTTGGGGCGCAGAAATGCGTGATCCAGCGGGTGAAAAATAATGGCACCGTTGTGGTCGCGGGATCGGTCGGGATTGAATCCGGAACTGGAAAAAAAATCGCGGGTATGATCGAGCGCCATCACGATCATGATGACGCCGCGAAGCACATCGATCGATTCCAGACGAATCCGCTTGGTGGACGCAACTGCAGTCATCGTAGACATTTTCGCGCGTAGTGTATCAAAAACTCTCAGCCGACGAAATTCAAGGCCTCGAATCCCCGGCTTCTTTCGCGGATTTCTTTGCGTTCCTTGCAGTTAAAAGCTCTTCCTCGGAAAGCGGAAGGCCGATTCGCCGAAATCGCCGCCTTTGATTAGAATGGTTGTTTGCCCATGAACCTTCCCGCCATACAGGCCGCTCTGCGCGAGCGCAACATTGATGCCTGGCTCTTCTACGATCACCATCATCGCGATCCAATTGCCTACCGGGTGCTTGGGCCTGCCCGAAGGCACCATGGTCACCCGGCGCTGGTACTATCTGATTCCCGCCAAGGGCGATCCCATCAAACTGGTTCACAAAATTGAATCCGGACATCTGGATTCCCTTCCCGGCAGCAAGCATCAATATGCCGCCTGGCAGGAATTGTTCGAGCAGGTAAAGGCGATGCTGTCGAACCATCGCGACATCGCCATGCAATACTCGCCCAATAATCTGGTGTTCACGGTTTCGCTGGTCGATGGCGGTACGCTCGAGATGATTCGCGGACTGGGAAAAAATGTAGTCAGCTCTGGAGATTTGGTGGCGCAATTCGAAGCCACCTGGAGCGAAGAACAAATCCAGAGCCACTTCGCCGCTCGCGACGCCATTGATTCCATTGTCCCAGAGACGTTTCAAAGAAATCGGCCGGCGAGTACGAAATGGCGGCACCAACGAATATGCCATGCAGCAATGGATGCTGGAAGCTTTTCACCGCGAAGATCTGGTGACGGTCGATCCGCCGATCGTCGCTGTGAATGCAAACAGCGGCAATCCGCATTACGACCTTCGGGCGGAGACTTCGGCGCCCATTCGTGAAGGCGATTCGGTTCTGCTTGATGTCTGGGGCAAAAAGGACACGCCCGGATCGGTTTACTACGACATCACCTGGATGGCATTTGTCGGGAAAGCGCCCTCCGACCGTGTGCAGGAAATTTTCGCCATCGTACGCGACGCGCGCGATACAGGCATCAAGACCGTGCAGGATGCAGTGTCGGCCGGACGCAGTCTGCCGGGCTGGGAGGTCGATAAAGCTACGCGCGGCCACATCACCAAAGCTGGTTATGGACAATATTTTGTGCATCGCACCGGCCATTCGATTGGGACAGAAATCCACGCCAACGGCGCCAACATGGACGATCTCGAAATTCATGACGAACGGCAAATCCTGCCGAACTCTGCTTCTCCATCGAACCTGGCATTTATTTGCCGGAATTCGGCGTGCGCAGCGAAGTGAATATGCTGGTGCGGACAAAAGCCGCCGAAGTAACTGGTAAAATCCAACGAGAGATCGTGGTCATCTGAATGGCGAATTTCTCAGTAGTTAAGAAAAACGCGGCACCCGAAGTCACCACCATCTCGGTGCTCGCACCGGCAATTGGATGGCTCATTCCGGGCGCCGGCCATCTGATTCAAAGACGCTGGGTCCGCGGCGTGCTGCTTATGGCATCGATTGGCGCGATGTTCATCATTGGATTGATGATGAATGGGCGCGTTTATAAGCCCAACGGCGGCGACATTCTCGACATTCTCGGTTTCGTCGGCGACCTGGGCGCGGGCGGGCTTTATTTCATTGCGCGCGCCATGGACCTGGGAGGCGGACCCGCAGCGCAGGCCACGGCGGACTACGGAAAAGTATTCATTATCGTGGCCGGTCTGCTGAATTTCATTAGCGTCGCCGACGCTTACCACATCGCCATTGGGAAAAAGCCATGAACCTCTCTCACTTCAGCGCGGCCGTGTTATTTGCTCTGTTCACATCGGTCGTCTTCGCCATCACTCAACGCAGTGCCGTCCGCGACCAAATTCGCTATGGCCCCTATTGCTTCGCAATGTTTGTCGGCGGAGTCTTCGTGGCCGGATGGGCGATGTGGTTGTTGCGGAGATAGCTGTCAGTTGTCGGCTTGAACCCAGCAAATCAGACCCCAAGAATCTTGTCATCCTACGCGCCAGATGAGTCGCGCCCCAAGCGCGACGAAGACAAGCGAAGAATCTGCTTTGGGTTTTAGCTGAAAGCTGACAGTTGACAACTTCTATCCTTCCCACATAAACGCATCAAACACTCGCTTGGTCTCGAATCCCAGATGCTTGTAAAGTTCCACAGCGCGATCATTCGCTTCAGTCACCGTCAGCGATAACAAAGAAAAATTGCGGTGCTGAAGATTGGCCATGGTGGCCGCCAGCAACGACTCGCCGGTCCCGTGACGGCGATATTCCGGCAGAACGCAGATCTGGGTAACATGGCCTACGTCGCTCCGGACCCGCGAACAGAGAATCAATCCCACCAGCGTGTGCGCTCGTTTGTGTACAGCGACGAATGAAGATTCGGGATCGAAAGTACCGCATCCCGGGAAACGCACAATATTATTCAGAAATCGTAATGAGCCGCTTAGAGTGCGGTATTGATCGTTGATCTCGGAATCGACGTGTCCACGATAAGCATTGGTGATGACCGAGGCGGCGGCCTGGTAATCCTGCTCCGACCAGCGGCGGATTTCGATTTCCTCATCTAAATGCCATTGGCGTTTTGCCGGCGCGGTAAGCGGCAAGACCATAAACAAGCGTGGGTACTGCTGAAAGCCCTGCTCTTGAAAAGGCCGCGCCACCGTTCCAGCCTCGTGCACAAGTAATTGCGCCTCGATGCGATGGATTCCCGGCGATTGCTGCAACGTCTCAATCACATGAGTCAGCAGTTGTGCTTCCACTTCAGCAGGATAGGGGACTCGAGGGTCGGTAGCGACGAACAGATCTCCAATCACACCCTTGTTGCCTTCATAGACGAAAAATGCATAGCCGAAAATGCGTCCGCGCTCAACTGCTGCATATCCCGGCAGGATTTTTGCGTCGACATAGCGCAGGATCATTTCCGAGGAACCGCTGTAGTCCCAGGAGAGAAGGCGCGCCCATAACTGGATTTCGTCCTCCAGCAGGGGACGCAGGTCGACCGACGAAAAATGCCTGAGATCGAGAATCTCCACTCAGAGTGGCTCCTGGAGGGTCGCGGAAGGAGCAGAGACTCTGCAATGCTTCCGCGAATGCGAGTGTAGTTGGATTGGGGGAGCAGAGGCAAACGAAAGAACATGGAAGGGCAACAGGAAGACGGTCTCAGGTGTCGGGCCTCGGTTGTGATCCTTGGGTTAGGGTTCCAAGTTTCGGATACGTCGAATCCTGAAAGCTCGATTGCTCACTCGATACGACCCTGAGACCCGCGACCTAAAACTCGAAACCTGAAACTCGGAACCTTACTTCGCTCCCACCCAGTAATAATCCAAATGCTGGGCCGCAAAATTGCCCAGATATACGCAGCGTCGCCCGACCGTCCGCCGCACCATTTTTGCCTGGATCCCCTCTTCCGCAATGACAAGGTGCTCTTCGTCTGGTATTTGCAGGAGTTCGTATCGTCTCAGGACTTGATTCGAATAAAACTGGAGGCCATACTCGCTTTCGCGCGGCAGCAGGAAAATTGCGATTGGCAGGGGTTTGCTTTTGAATTGGCTGGCCTCGATCCATACGGGACGAAGCGACATGGTGGCATCAACCAGGGCTGCGCCCCGGCTGATTCCTATCGCAACCGCCAGCAGCACGGGGAGCAGGGTCACAGTGCGTAACATCCGAAGGCCGAAATGGCTTAGTACGAACCCGATTACGATAAAAACCGCGGCCGCCAGCGCAAACGAAACCTCCGTCGCCCGGCCCCAGGGTAGCCGGTGTTGAAGCACGAGATATCCCGCCATCAGCGCCGGAACGATCGTCAGGGCCGCGAGCGCGGAATGCGCGACGATCCGCACCAGTCCCGGACGCGCGTCAGCGGCGACATGCGCCCTCAGGTATACCGATAGCAACAGCGTAGCCGCAGGCAAGGCAGGCAGAATGTATCCCGGCAATTTCGATTGCGAAATGGAAAAGAAAATCACGGGCACAACCAGCCAGAGAATGAGGAAAGCGCTTAGCGCATCTTCCGAAGACAGCTTGCGGCCGCCGCCCCACCAGCCGCGGATGTTCTCGACGAGCGCGGCAACAATAAAGATTGTCCAAGGCACCAAGCCGAGGAGCACCACTGGCACGTAATACCAGAACGCCTCTTTGTGGTGATAGAGATTGGTACTGAAGCGCGCAAAATTATGTTCCAGAATAAAAACACGAAGGAATTCGGGATTCCTGATCTCCACGGCGATGTACCAGGGTAGAACAACGGCAGAGAAAAGCAGGATTCCCGGCAGCCACAGCGTTCGCCAGATCAATCGCGGATCGCGCATCGCCAGCGAAAAGACAACAATAATCATGGCTGCTAGAAACGGTGCGACTGGCCCCTTTGCCAATACTCCAAGACCAAGAAAAAGATAAAACAACGTCAGATAAAGTCTGCGGCCGCCTTCATGCCACGCATACCATGCAAGCAAAGCGATGGTAAAGGTTGCGGCGAGCGGCATGTCCATGGAAGCGGCACGGGCAAAGCCGATCACCCCCGCTGCGGAGGCGGTCATCAACGCGCCGTCTAATTCAAATCCCGCACTGAAGCGCCGGAGAAAAAGATAGATCGCCGCGATCATGCACGTGGCGTCAACCGCCGCCGGCAGGCGGGCGGCCCAATCGCTTACGCCAAATATCGCGTAAGCGATCATGGCCTGCCAGTAATAGAAGGCTGGTTTTTCCAGCCAGGGCTTGCCGCCGAGTGTGGGCGTGATCCAATCGTGCCGGGAAAACATTTCGCGCGCCACCTGAGCGTAGCGGGGCTCGTCCGCGCCGATCAGGCCAAAGGCAGCGAGCCCGTAGAAGAAGAGAAAGCCACAAAAGCCGACGAGCAACAGCCAATCTCTGGAATTTGAAAATCGGGAAGGAGAATTCAAGACTGGTTCCGAGGCGGCAGAGATGGTTTTAGTTCCGCAAGAATTCGCGAGACGGCATTCGATAGTGGGCCGTCCACGGCGCATCCGCTGGCATTTTGATGTCCGCCGCCACCGAGTTGTACAGCGACTTCAGCAACATTGATCTGACCCTTGCTGCGCAGACTGACGCGGAAATTGCCGTTGGGAAGTTCGCGAAAAAATACTGCGACTTCAACATCGTTGATCGATAAGACGTAATTTACCAAGCCTTCGCAATCTTCTTCTTTTGCGGAAAAGCGATTCATCTGTTCCTGCGTTAGCGAGATCCAGGCCAGAGGCCCATCGCGATGCAGATCCGAAAGGGCCGCACCGAGTAATCGCATTTTGGCCGTGGAATGCGCGAAATACACGTTACGCGCGCATTGCGCAGGATCGGCGCCGGCCAGAACTAATTCGCGCGCCAACTCGAACGTATGTTGATTGGTGCCTTCGAACATGAACGAACCGCTATCCGTGAGAACGGCCGTGTAAAGACAAGTCGCGATTTCTGGGGAGATCGTGACCCCGGCTTCTCGTGCGAGACAGTAAATCATTTCAGCAGTGGCGACGGCTTTGGGATCAATCCAGTTGACCTGGGCGAATGGGCGTCCGCTCATGTGGTGATCGATGTTGATCAGGAAACTGTTTTCGAGGCCCGATAAACGAGTGCGTTGGATGCTGTCACATTCAAGGACGATGGCCGCGTCGTGATTTCCGTTCACGCGATCTGATTGCACGACTTTGTCGGCAAAAGGCAGGGTTTGATAGATGCGCGGGACGCCATCATGCAAGACGACTTCGGACTCTTTGCCCATCAAGCGGAGGATCTGGCAGCAGGCAAGAGCCGATCCGATCGCATCGCCGTCAGGGCGAGCGTGCGAGGTCAGCACAAACTTGTCGCGCTGCTCGATTTGCTTTAGAACTTCCCTCAGCATGGAGCTCCTGAATGTACCCCAGGCGCTAAAACGCGTCCTATGAACCGAACCTTAGTCGCAGTACTGAAGCGCTGCGCCACCCAAAATCACGCTCCACACAATCCCAGCTAAAAGCCAACGGCCAACGGCTAAAAGCCAATAGCCGGAGGTTCCAGAGAACAAACACCTAAGACCCGGGACCGCTCTCCTGCGACTTGCTTCTCTTCTTCGCCCGCGTCAACAATTCGTCGACTCGCGCGGTGTGCTGTCCCGTACGGTCGACTTGAAAAGTAATTTCCGGGGCACGCCGCAAATGCAGGCGCTCGGTTAATTCCCGCCGAATGTAACCCACAGCGGCGCTTAATCCTTCGAGCGTAGTGGCGGCTTCGTCATCGTCGCCTTCGACGGTCACGAAGACCCGCGCTGATCGGGAATCGTCGGCCAGGGCCACGCTACTCACCGCAGCGAGACCGATGCGCGGGTCTGCCAGTTCACCTTCGAGAATGGTTTCAATCTCCTGGCGCAGCGATTCCCCTAAACGTCCACGATGATATTTTGCGCCGCGACTCTCCATGATGGTTTCACCTCGGGGAAAACGAATGAGAATATCAGAAAATGGCTTCGAATGCGTGTTTCGGGTGAAGCCTGTCAAGCTCTCTGGAGCCGGCAATTCCCCGCAACCCGTTCAATCCTCGCACAATATTTTGATGCCGCCTATGGCCCATTTTGCTGGTTCGGCTTGGTATTCTTGAATTAGATACAAATCGCGACGACTCGCTTCGCTCGGTGGGCAGACGAGGCGTCCGCTCCCCACTTGATTTGTGGAGACCTGCTACAGAAAATCCACAAACGAATCGTTGATCTCCGCGCCGTGATTGTTGGCGATCCGGGTGGCGTGGCGTTCCACGTTTTTCATCAATCCATCCAGATAATCGCGCGAGTCGGAGACGCTGACCACTCCGATGGTAGCGCGGTTCCACAGGCTGCTAGGTTCGATTTCCGCGACCGCGACGTTGAAATGCGCCCGCAACCTGTCTTTGATGCTGCGGACTACCTGACGTTTGTCTTTGAGAGACTGCGCGGCTTCGATGCTCAGCTCGATGGTGAGAAAGGCGATCATGAAAAAGTCGTTGGCCGTTCGTCGTTGGCCGTTAGCCAAAACACCCAGCCAACGACGTGCGACCAACGACCAACGACTGTTTTTACGCCATTGCCTCGGCGGCAACTTTTTCCGTCATGAAGGCTTCGATCACGTCGCCGGCTTTGACGTCTCCGTAGTTGGCGATCGAGATGCCGCACTCCATGCCATTGGTGACTTCCCGGGCGTCGTCTTTGAAGCGGCGTAGCGATTGGATCTTGCCTTTGAATACTTCGACATCGTCACGCAGCAACCGGACTTCGGAATCGCGCTTGATGAAGCCGTCTGAGACCTGGCATCCGGCGATGGTTCCGACCTTCGGAATGCGGAAGGTTTCGCGAACGAGGGCGCGACCCTGATAAGTCTCCTTGATGGTTGGTTCGAGGAGGCCGGTCATGGCGCGTTTGATTTCGTCCTGGACTTCGTAAATGATCGAGTGCAGTCGGATGTCGACTTTTTCCTGGTCGGCAATTTCCTGCGCCTTGCGTTCCGGACGCACGTTGAAGCCGATGATGATGGCATTCGACGCCGACGCGAGAAGCACATCGGTTTCGGTAATCGCGCCGACACCTGAATGCAACAGCTTGAGCCGGACTTTGTCGTTCGAAAGTCTGGTCAGCAAATCGCTCAGCACTTCGATAGAACCGCCGACGTCGCCCTTGAGGATGATGTTCAATTCCTTCATCCCGGCGCTCTTCAACACTTCGGCGAGGCCTTCGAGCGAGACGCGCGAACTCTTGGCCAGCGTGGCTTCGCGGGCTTTCTGTTCACGATATTCGGAGATGCCGCGGGCTTTGTCGCGGTCGGCGACGACGACGAATTGATCGCCGGCTTGCGGCAGGCCTTCCATACCAAGAATTTCTACTGGCGTGGACGGCGGTGCAGTTTGGATCTGTGCGCCGCGATCGTCTAGCATGGCGCGAACTTTTCCGTAAACGTTGCCGACGACGAAATTGTCGCTGGCGCGCAAAGTTCCGTTCTGCACGAGAACGGTTGCGACGGGGCCGCGGCCGCGATCGAGTTTGGCTTCGAGCACGACGCCTGTTGCGGCGCGTTCGGGCGTGGCTTTGAGTTCCTGAAGATCGGCGACGAGGCAGATCATTTCCATCAGGAGATTCAGATTGGTTTTTTGTTTTGCCGAGACATCGACGAATACTGTCGTTCCGCCCCAGTCTTCCGGCATCAGACCGCGATCGGCGAGTTGCTTTTTGACACGGTCGGGCATGGCGCCGGGCTTGTCGATCTTGTTCACGGCGACAATGATCGGAACTTCGGCGGCATGGGCGTGATCGATGGCTTCAACCGTTTGCGGCATGACGCCATCGTCGGCAGCGACGACCAGCACAACGATGTCGGTCGCTTTCGCTCCGCGCGAACGCATACGAGTAAAGGCTTCGTGACCAGGCGTATCGAGGAACACGATCTGGCGTCCGAAGGCGGGCGAATTTTTGTCGGTGATGGCGACTTTGTAAGCGCCGATGTGCTGCGTGATGCCGCCGGCTTCGCCTCCCGCCACGTTGGTCAGGCGAATGGAATCGAGTAAAGTCGTTTTACCGTGATCGACGTGGCCCATGATGGTGACCACGGGCGGACGCGCGATGCCTTCGCCAACAACGCCTTCTTCACTGGCGGCAGCGTCGGTGATTTCTTTTTGCGCCTGATCTTCGAAGCTGATGACGTTTGTATCCGCTCCAAAGAAGCGTGCCATTTCGCTGGCGAGTTCGGTGTCGAGCGTTTGATTAACGGTGGCGAACACGCCGCGTGCCAGCAGACGCGCGATCAGATCCTTGGCGCGAAGTCCCAACTTTTCAGCGAGATCCTTCACACTTACGCCTTCGGTGATGGTGATGCTACGCGTGATCGGCTGCGGCTCGTTCGAAAGCGAAAGCCGCGGCGGAGGCGTGTAGCCCTTCATCGGGCCTTCCTTCACGCCACGCGGAACGTAACGCTGTCCTGGGCGTCGCGCTGGACCACCGGGACGGGCTCCTGGACGCGAAGGGCCTGGAGGTGGAGCACCGGGGCCAACGCCCAGAGGACGCGTTCCGGTGGGCGATTGTCGGGTAGGATGCATCGGCCGGCGCTCGCCGGGACGTAATATCGGACGGCTGCCGGGAGGTCCCGGAGCTGCACCGGGGCGACGCTGAAAAATGGGCTGACCGGGCACTGGACGTCCGGGAACAGGTCTTGCAGCGATTGGTTGACCTGGTGTGGGCGCTGGACGAATTGGCGCCTTGTACACCGGGCGCGGCCCGGTTTGCGGCACGATCATGCGCGGCGGAGCAATCGTCGGTCGCGGCGGAGCGCTGGGAACCACGGGCGCGGCGGACTGCGTCGCTACAGGCGGCTTGGCGGCGACTGGCGGCGCAGCTTGAGCAACGGGCGCGGCGGCTACAACATCCGCAGGCTTTGCTGGAGGCGCGGGCACGGTAAATGTGGGTCGGACTCCGGTTTGCGGGACAACAAATTTCGGTGCTGGCGCGGCCGGTGCAGGAACTGGGGACGGTACGACAGTACGAGCGGCAGGCGCTGTGGGAGCGACTGGTGCGGCTGCGACTGGAGGCGCGGCGGCTACGGGACGTGGGGGCGTTGGCGGAGCGGCAGCCGGTTGCTGCTTGCTGATGATGGCTTTCAGTACATCGCCCGGCTTTGAAATCTGCGAGAGATCAATTTTAGTCTTGATCCCATCAGCATCAGGACGGCTGGGACGAGCGGCTTTGGAAGAACTTTGGGCATCGCTGGCGCCACGAATATGGGCCCGCACTTTCGCGGCTTCGTGTTCTTCAACGGAACTGGAATGGGTCTTCTTCTCGGTGACGCCGACTGCCGTCAAAGTATCGAGAATGACCTTGCTTTTGACTTCCAGCTCTCTGGCCAGATCGTTGATTCGAATCTTACTCATCCGCCCTTTCTTTCCTCCGACTGTTCCGCTAAGTCTTCATATCAACCCCACGGTGTCAGTTTTCAAATCCGCGCTTTCGCGATTGGCGAAAGTACGAGAGGTTCGCACTTACTCTTCCTTGGCTTCGGCGGGAGCTAGCTCCTCGCCCGGTTCTTCGGCTACGGGAACTTCCGCAGTCTCTTCGTTATTTTCTTCGCTGGCAGCTTCGGCGGTTTCTTCGCCCGCAGCTTCCTGCGCTTCCGGAGTTTCTTCGGAGGCGGCCGCTTCTTCCGCCGGAACTTCTTCGCCTTCGGTCGCTACGGCTTCGCCGCCTTCCAGACTGGCGAAATAATTATTCACCGCCAGGCTGATTTTTTCCACCGTTTTGGGGCCAATGCCTTCGATTGCTTCGAGCTGTTCTGGAGTCATGTCGGCCAGCGCTTCGACCGTGGTGACACCGGCGGCCGTCAACTTCTCGACGACGCCTTCACCCATGCCCGGAACACTTTCAAGCGGAGTCGAAGTAGCGCCCACCAGACGCGACATTTCGATGTTCGACTTCCTGACGCTTCTCTTCTTCGCTCTTGATGTCGATCTTCCAACCGAGCAGTTTGGCGGCGAGGCGGACGTTTTGGCCCTTCTTGCCGATAGCGAGAGAGAGCTGGCTGTCATCGACCACGACTTCGAGATGCTTGTCGGCAGAGTCGATCACGGACACACGGCTGACTTTCGCGGGCTGCAGAGCTTTTTCCGCGAAGGTGACAGCATCTTCGTGATACTCGATGATGTCGATCTTTTCGCCGCGCAGTTCGCGGATGATGGATTGCACGCGCATGCCCTTCATGCCGACACAGGCGCCGACGGCGTCCACGTCTTTGTCTTTCGACATGACGGCGATCTTGGTGCGCTCGCCGGCTTCGCGAGCGATGGCGCGAATCACCACTGTGCCGTCGTAAATTTCCGGCACTTCGGTCTGGAACAGATTCTGCACCAGCTCCGGCGCGGCGCGAGAAACGACTACGCCTGGGCCTTTCGAAGCGCGCTCCACACGAACGATGACCACCCGTACGCGCTCGCCGATCGCAGAAAGACTCCAGACGCGACTGCTCCTTGCGCGGCATGCGCGATTCGGCTTTGCCGAGATCGAAAATCATGTCTGGCCCTTCGATCCGCTTGACCGAGGCGTTGACGATTTCGTTCACGCGTCCGATGTATTCGTTGTAAACCGTGTCCCGCTCGGCTTCGCGCACCTTCTGGAAAATTACCTGCTTGGCGAGTTGGGCGGCGATGCGTCCCAGAATTCCTTCGGTGACTTTCGGATACTGCACTTCCCCGCCGACTTCGAGGGCGGGATCGACTTTGCGAGCATCTTCCAGACGTGATTTGCAAAGTCGCGATCTTCGACCTGCTCGGGGGTCTCCACGATGGTCTTCACCGCATAAGCACGGATCTTGCCGGTGTCTTTGTCGAGCTCAGCGCGCAGATTTTCCTGCGTCTTGTAATACTTGCGGGTGGCGACAACGATGGCGTCTTCCACCGCGCTCACGACGATTTGCGGATCGATGCCCTTTTCCCGGCTGAGTGCGTCGATCGTGTTGTAAAGCTCGCTTGCCATAATTAATCCGGTGACTGAGATTCCTCTGCGGCTAAAGCCGCTTCGGAATGACAATACTTCTAAATCTCGGGAACCAAATTCGCCTTCTCAATATTCGCCAGGTCCAGTTCCAGTTTCTCTGGCGCGCTTGTCACTTTTTGCTGCAAAGACTTCTTGTTCGACTTCGATGGCTTTCGCAAGTCCAAGGTCAGCTTGCCATCTTTAAAATTTTCCAGCCGTCCTTCAAAGTGACGGTTGCCATTCACCGGATTTCGCGTCATCAACTTCACGCGGCTGCCGGTGAAGCGTTCGTAATCCGCTGCGCGAAACAACTTTCGATCCAACCCTGGAGATGAAACTTCCAGGAGATACGAGTTGCCCGGAATCGCGTCCTCCACATCGAGGATGGTGCCGACATCCCGGCTCAAATTCGCGCAATCCTCGTGAGTGACGCCCGCGGGCTTATCAATCACAATTCGGAGCATGCGGGCCTTGCCTCCGCCGCGCAACTCAACTTCAACGATTTCCAGTCCGCTGGAGGCTGCTACCCGTTCCGCGACTTCCCGTACTTGGTCGACGTCAAATGCCATGAAACCAATAACTTACCGGGGCCCAAAAGTGCCGGAAACTAAAAAGTGGGCTTGCGCCCACTGGTGTGTCTCGCCAAATGCTGGTACCTACACAACAGTTTCCAACCTTGAATATACGCTGGTGGGGGGTAAAAGACAAACGCGTGAGCGGCGGAAATGGCCGATCAGAGCGGTGAAATTCGTGGAGTGGGGAAGTCAAAAGCACTCGATCCATGGCTCCGTAGTGATCGTAGGGGTCCTTCGACTTCGTGAGTTCGCTCTTGCCGAGCGAACTCGCTGCGCTCAGGATGACAGAAAACTTAGGAAGTGTTGCACTCCAATTTGCCAGTAACCGTCACCACTCCCTAGAATAGAAAGTGGCCTCCCACTCCTGAGAAAATTATGATTCATTTTCCTGTTCCTGAAGCGCTTACTTTTGATGACGTGTTGTTGCTGCCCGCTCATTCGGATATCGTTCCCGCGCTTGCCAATACCCAAACTCAGCTGACGCGTAATATCCGGCTCAACGTTCCGATTATCAGCGCGGCCATGGACACCGTGACTGAATCCCACATGGCGATTGCGATGGCGCAGCAGGGCGGCATTGGGATTATTCATCGCAATCTGACGATCGAGCAGCAATCCAATGAAGTGGACAAGGTGAAACGGTCGGAGAGCGGGATGATTGTCGATCCGGTAACGATGTCGCCGGATGACAAGGTTTCCGATGCGCTGGAAATCATGCGCAAGTACAAAATTTCCGGCGTGCCGATTACCAAGAACAAAAAGCTGGTTGGGATTCTTACCAACCGCGATCTGCGATTTGAAAGCCGCTTCGATATCCCTATCAGTTCGGTGATGACCAAGGACAATCTGATTACGGTTGCGGTCGGAACTACTCTGGAAGACGCTGAACAAATTCTGCACAAGCATCGCGTGGAAAAGCTGCTAGTCGTGGATGACCAGTACAACCTGAAGGGGTTGATTACCGTAAAAGATATTCAAAAGAAATTGAAGTATCCGAATGCAGCGAAAGATGAGCAGGGGCGCTTGCGGGCGAGCGCTGCGATTGGCGCCTCCGGCGACTTCCTCGAACGCGCGACGGAAATGGTCAGAAATAAAGTTGACTTGCTGGCGATTGATAGCGCGCATGGACACTCGACGCGCGTGATCGACGCGGTCAAAGCCATCAAAGCGAAGTTCCCGGAAGTCGATTTGATTGTCGGCAACGTCGCCACGTTTGAAGGCGCATGCGAATTGGTGAAAGTGGGCGCTGATTCCATCAAAGTTGGAATTGGTCCGGGATCGATCTGCACCACGCGCGTTGTAACCGGCGCCGGTGTTCCGCAGATTACAGCGATCGCGGAAGCTTACAGGGCGACGAAAGGATCCGGCGTTCCCGTCATTGCTGACGGCGGAATCAAGTATTCGGGGGACGTCACTAAGGCCCTGGCAGCGGGCGCGAGCGCCGTGATGATCGGATCGATGTTTGCCGGCACCGATGAAAGTCCGGGCGAATTGATTCTCTATCAGGGTCGTACATTTAAGTCATATCGCGGGATGGGATCATTAGGGGCAATGGCGCAAGGATCGAGCGAAAGATATTTTCAGAATATCGAAGGCGAGGCGTCCACCGCTGCCGGCATTGGAGAAGATGGAAACCGGTCGGCCAAGCTGGTGCCGGAAGGCATTGAGGGCCGTGTGCCGTATCGAGGATCGGTTTCGATGATCGTGCATCAGATGGTGGGTGGATTGAAATCGGGCATGGGCTATTGCGGTTGCGGCACGATCCCGGAGCTGCTCCAGAAAACGCGCTTCGTGCGCATCAGCAATGCGGGATTGCGCGAGAGTCATGTACACGATGTGATGATTACGCGCGAGGCGCCGAATTATGCCAAGGAATAGGGACTCTTCACCCATCGTGTCTGCTGGCGGTAGGGGCTTCTTCGACTGCGCAGGATGACAGGGCTTCCGGAATATTTCTTCTCGGCTACTTACACCCTTGTCATTCCGATCCGAGCGAATGCGACGGAAGGAATCTGCTTTCCTCGAGGCCCCACGGTAATCACGCTTGACGCCTCACAAAAAAGAGCTGCTCAAAACATGGATCGCGTCTTTGCTCTGGTTGGGAATTATTTTCACGGAATCTACCGATCAGTTTTCCTCCGAACACACCAGCCGCTATCTTTATCCCTTGTTTCATTTTCTTTTGAAAATGGACCTGCGTCACTTCGAAGTTCTTCATCACTATCTTCGCAAGACGGGACACTTTGTCGGCTACTTCACCGGGAGCCTGATCTTGTTCGGCACCTGGAGAGCGACGTTTCCCCTAGCAGGATCGCCTCGCTGGGCCCTGCGCTGGGCCAGCAGTGCATTTTTCATGACGGCTTTTGTCGCCAGCATGGACGAGTGGCACCAGAGCTATATTCCGTCTCGAACCGGGACCTGGCACGATGTGGTGCTGGATAGCTCCGCAGCATTGACCGCGCAGATTGTGATTTATTTTTTTATTCGATGGCGGACGCGCGCCAGGAATTAGATCAATACATGGCGTCGTATTTGGTGACGACCCATTCTCCGCTTTGGTTGTCCAAGGTGACGGAGAGCAGTTCTTTATAAGTGCCCTTTACGCCGGGCGTGGTGCGACGCTTGCCGCGATAGTGAAGAATCCGCAACGGTGGATTGTCCTCCCAGTCAACAATCTGCCAGGAGAGTAATGGATGTTGAGCCTCGGAATTACAGATGAAGGTCGCGTATTTTTTGTGGTAGTCCTTTTCCCATTTGGCGAGTTGTTCGTTGCAGTTTCCGTCACGCATCGCCTTTAGATATTGGGCCGCCGCGCGTTCCGAGGAACGATCACGCAAGGGATTCAGGTCGATCGAATTGGGGACGCCAGAAAGCGGATCGACGTCTAGAGAACGTGACAGCACGGGAGGCTGTCCGTTGAGCCACATCAAGTAGCCAAGGAAAATCACCAATAGCAGGCCGCCTGCGCCTGCCGCGATGCCGATTTGTGTCCGGGAAAATTCCATAGTCTCCCATGAAAGTGTAGCTGGCTCGGTAATTAACGCCAGATTACGAGCGTGACCCTCGGTAGGACATGTACTGCTGGGGCGGGAAAGGCAGGTTCCTCCCATCGCATTCGCTCGGATCGGAATGACAAGGTTGTTAGGAGTGGAGACGAACCATTCCGCAACTCTGTCCTCCTGAGCGAAGAGGAGACTTGAGCGTAGCGAGAGTTTCCCCGCAGTCGAAGAACCCCTGCTCCCGGCAGACGTGATGGATGTAGGGGTCCTTCGACTCCGTGAGTTCGCTCGAAACGAGCAAACTCACTACGCTCAGGATGACAGGTACCAAAAAATTAGGGACGGCTCTTGGCCGTCCCTATGAACTGCGATGGCGTGAAACTACTTCGCGTCTTCGGTCTTGTCTTCGCCTTCGGCGTGAGTCCCTGTGGGGTGCTCAACGCCGCCCTGGGCTTCAGCTTCGTCCATGGCGCGTTTGGCTTCTTCGGCGCGCTTGGAGCGGATTTCGGCGCGCTTTTCGCGCTTCTCTTCCACCACTTTTTCGCTGCCTAAGAGTTCAATGAAGGCGGTGTCGGCGCCATCGCCTTTGCGCCATCCCAGTTGCACGATGCGCAGATAGCCACCCTGGCGATCACCGAAGCGTGGGCCAATGGTGTCAAACAATTTGTCGACGGCGGCGCCGGTCATCAGATAGGCGAGGGCCTGGCGGCGGGCGGCGAGATCGCCACGCTTACCGAGCGTGATCATCTTTTCGACCAGCGGACGCATGGCTTTCGCTTTGGGCAAAGTGGTCTCGACCCGCTCTTCCAAAATGAGCGACGTGACCAGGTTGCGAAGCAACGAGCGGCGGTGGGCAGTGTTGCGGCCCAGTGTAAATCCTGCAACTTTGTGACGCATGGCTCAAACCCCAGTTTCAAGTTTCGAGTTTCAGGTTTCGAGTTTCAGGTTCAAGGTCCGAGCACTTACTCGAAACTTGAAACCCGAAACTCGAAACTCGTTTTTCTACAGATCACTATCCCCGTAAGCCGAGGCCGGCAGCACCTGGTTTGATGTGGGACCCGGTACGGCATTGCCCTGCTCGTCGATCTTCATGCCAAGGCTGAGCCCCATGGTACCGAGGATTTCCTTGATCTCGTTGAGCGACTTGCGGCCGAAGTTTTTCGTCTTCAGCATTTCGGCTTCGGTCTTTTGGACCAGTTCGCCAATGCTCTGAATGTTTGCGTTCTTCAGGCAGTTGTAGCTGCGTACGGAAAGCTCGAGCTCTTCGACGGAGCGGTTCAGGTTTTCGTTCTTGATCTCCGGCTTGCGCTCTTCGCTTGAAGTGGAGGTCTCGATGTCCTCTTCAAAATTGATGAAGATGTTCATGTGGTCCTTCAGCAACTTCGCCGCCAATCCAATCGAATCAGCTGGGGTGATGGAGCCGTTGGTCCAGACTTCGAGAGTCAGCTTGTCGTAGTCGGTGATCTGACCGAGACGGGCTGCTTCCACGGTGTAATTGCACTTGCGCACCGGGGAGTGGACGGAATCGATTGGAATGAAGCCGATGCCCAGGTCTTCGTCGAAATTCTTGTCGGCGGAGACATAACCACGACCGCGCTTGAGGCGCATTTCCATATCGAGCTTGCCGCCTTCGCTGACGGTGGCAATGTAAACGTCTTTGTCGAGAACTTCGACATCGCCATCGGCTTCGATCATGCCTGAGGTGATGACGCCAGGCTGGTCGGCGCGCAGATAAATGGCCTTGGGCGCGTCGCTGCTCAACTTGAACGGGACTTGCTTCAAGTTAAGAATGATGTCGGTCGCGTCTTCAACCACTCCGGTGATGGACTGGAATTCGTGCAGCACGCCTTCGATCTTTACGGCGGTCACGGCTGCTCCCTCAATCGAGGAAAGCATTACGCGGCGAAGCGCGTTGCCGATGGTGGTGCCGAAGCCGCGTTCAAACGGCTGTGCCCAGAAAATTCCGTACTTGTCGGTTAAGGATGAAGTGTCAACTGCGAGACGTTTCGGTTTTTGAAAGCCCTTCCAAAGCATGTGTTTCTCCTTCGGCCGTTTGGCTCAGTGCTGGCTCCCTGAAACGGTCCAGTTTCAGGTCAAGCGCCAGTACAGGCTGATCTGGCTCGAAATGGTGGACCGAAAAAACAGTCGTTGGCCGGTCGTCGTTGGTCGTTGGCCCGTGAGCGCTGGTTTTAGCCAACGACCAAGGACGAACGACCAATGACGCCTTTGCCTTTACTTGCTATACAACTCAACGATCAACTGTTCGTTAATCGGCGCATTGATATCTTCGCGTTTCGGCAAGGCCAAAACTTTGCCTTTGTAATTTTCGCGATCGATTTCCAGCCAGTTGGGCGCGTTCTGGTGGCTGGCAAATTCCTTTGCCGGCTCGAGAATCGCGAGCTTAGCGCTGCTGGCGCGAATGGCAATTTCTTCGCCCACGCTCACGGGATAGGAAGGAATGTTTACCTTCTTTCCGTTCACGTGAATGTGTCCGTGACGCACTAACTGACGCGCCTGGCGTCGGGAAATACCGAAGCCCAGACGATAAACAACGTTGTCGAGACGGCGTTCCAGCGACTGCAAGAGGAGTTCGCCGGTGACGCCTTTTGCCGCGGCGGCCTTCTCGAAGTAGTTGCGGAACTGGCTTTCCTGCGTGAAGTACATGCGTTTGGTCTTCTGCTTCTCGCGCAGTTGCAGGCCGTATCCAACGATTTTGGCTTTGCGATCCTTGCCGTGCTGACCGGGGGCAAAGTTGCGCTTCTCAATGGCGCATTTATCGCTGAAACAGCGGGTGCCTTTGAGGAACAGCTTCATGCCCTCGCGGCGGCATAGACGGCAGACGGGATCTGTATATCGTGCCAATTTACTCTCCTGTATTAGATGACCGGTTTACGGGTATGGCTTCAACCCTTCTTCCCGGACGACTGCTGTTGGCTATTAGCCGTTGGCTTTTGGCTAACAGCCAAGGGCCAACAGCTAACGGCGATTCTTACACCCTACGACGCTTTGGCGGACGGCACCCGTTGTGCGGAATCGGCGTGGCGTCTTTGATGTTGCGCACTTCGATGCCGGACGAGGCCAGGGCGCGGATGGCGGACTCGCGTCCGGAGCCGGGACCGCTAACTCGTACTTCCACGCTGCGAACACCGTGATCGCGCGCCATGCTGGCGGCGTTCGATGCGGCCTGCTGCGCTGCGAATGGAGTGCCTTTGCGCGATCCGCGGAAGCCCAGTGAACCGGAACTCTTCCACGACAGGACGTTGCCGGCCTGATCGGCGATGGTCACAATGGTGTTGTTGAAAGACGCCTGGATGTGCGCGATGCCATGCGACACATGCTTGCGTTCTTTCTTCTTGAACGTTTTCTTTTTGCCTTTTTTCTCCGGAGTTCCCGGAGTGCCGCCGGCTGCTGCTGGTTTTGCCATAAAGTCTTGTCCTTGGTCGTTCGTCTTTGGTCGTTGGCTAAAGCTCGTCTGCCGGAGGCGGTTAAGCCAACGACCAATAACGAACGACCAACGACGTTTTTATGCTTTCGTCGTTTTCTTCTTGGCCGTGACCGTACCCTTGCGCGGGCCCTTGCGGGTACGAGCATTGGTGTGGGTGCGTTGTCCGCGTACCGGCAGGTTGCGGCGATGACGGTATCCGCGATAGGAACCAATTTCGATGAGACGCTTGATGTTCATCGAAATTTCCTTGCGCAGATCGCCTTCGACCTGGCCCTCAGCCTCGATAACCTGGCGGATGCGGTTGACTTCGTCTTCCCCGAGGTCCTGGACTTTTTTCTGCGCTTCCACATTCGCCTTGCCCAGAATGCGGGCGGCGCGCGGATGACCGATGCCGTAAATGTAAGTCAGCGCGATATCCACATGCTTGTTGCGGGGAAGATCGACGCCTGCAATACGTGCCATAGTGCTCCTCTGAATTTCTAATTACTTAATTCTGTTTTAGCCCTGACGCTGTTTGTGTTTTGCTGTTTCGCAGATCACCCGCACTACACCCTTGCGGTGGATGACCTTGCACTTGTCGCAAATTTTCTTTACCGATGCTCGTACTTTCATAAAATCAATCCTTGGCCGTTCGTCGTTGGCCGTTGGCTAAACCACCTGGCCAACTCATTTGTAGCGATACACGATACGTCCGCGATTCAGGTCGTAGGGAGAAAGTTCTACGGCTACTTTGTCCCCTGGCAGAATGCGGATAAAATTCTTGCGCATTTTTCCAGAAACGTGCGCCAAAACTTTGTGCTTATTTTCCAGTTCCACCCGGAACATGGCATTCGGCAGCGGTTCGAGAACCGTTGCCATCACTTCAATCGCGTCTTCTTTACTCAAATGGCTCCTTGAATCTGCTGTTAGCCTCTGGCTGCTGGCTCTTAGCTGACGGCCAACGGCCGCTTCATTACTGCGTCAGAATCACCGGTCCATCTTTCGTGACCGCTACACAATGTTCGAAGTGGGCGCTGAAGCTGCCGTCGGCTGTCACCGCGGTCCACTTGTCGTCTAACACTCGAGTGCCCGGCTTGCCGAAGTTGACCATGGGCTCGATGGCCAGCACCATGCCTTCGCGCAATCTGGTTCCGTGTCCGCGCGCTCCGTAGTTGGGGACTTGCGGCTCTTCGTGCAACTTGGTGCCGATGCCGTGTCCTACAAATTCCCGCACTACACTAAAGCCGTTGGCTTCCACAAATTCCTGGACTGCCGCGCCTACATCGCCGACCGCGTTTCCGATCAGCACCTGCTGGATGCCTTTGTAGAGCGAGGCTTCCGTGACTTCGAGTAATTTCTGAAGTTCCGGCGGAACCGTTTCGCCTACTGCAACTGTGATCGCTGCATCCCCGTAATAACCGTCTAAAACCACTCCGCAGTCAATGCTGACGATATCGCCAGCTTTGAGCACCCGCTTTTCCGAAGGGATGCCGTGAACAATCTCTTCGTTGATCGAGGTGCACAGCACGCAAGGATAATCGTAATAACCCTTGAAGGCCGGCTTCGCGCCCAGCTCTTTCATCTTCGCCTCGGCCGCCCGTTCGAGGTCCATGGTGCTGACCCCGGGCGCGACCAGAGTCTTGAGATGATCCAGCACTTCGCGAACGATGCGGCCACTGTGCCGCATTTTCTCGATCTCAGACGCCGATTTGCAAACGATTGCCATGCTCTTCTAACAGCCTCTCGCCGCAGCGGCGGCGTGGCTTTCAATCTCCTTAAAAATCTGCTCGGTTACTTTTTCCACCGGCTGATCGCCATTCACCGAAACCAACCGCCCTTTTTGCGCGTAATACTCAGCCACCGGCTTAGTCTGCCGGTCATAGGTGGCCAGGCGTTCCTCAATCACTTCGGTGCGATCATCGTCGCGGATGGTCAGCGGAGAACCGTCAATATCGCAAACATCGGCGACGCGAGGCGGTTGGAAATAGACGTTATAGATGTGTCCGTTGGCGAGACAGGTCCTACGTCCGGTAAGCCGCAGCTTAAATTGATTATAATCCACGTCAATCCGGATCACAATCGGCAACCAGTTGCAATGCTTCGAGTTGTCAATGAACTGTAACTTCAAAAATCCATCGAGCCAGGACGCCTGTTTCGCTGTCCGGGGGAAGCCGTCGAGGATAAAGCCGTGTTGGCAGTCCGGTTCCCGCAACCGCCAGGCCACCATGTCACATACCAGGTTGTCGGGCACCAACTGACCCGACGCCAAATTGGCTTTGCTGCGGAGACCGAGATCAGTGCCCCGCTCCACATTTTCCCTTAGCAGGTCGCCTGTAGAAATCTGAGGAACGTGATAATGCTCAGTAATCCGCTTGGACTGAGTGCCTTTGCCGGCCCCCGGCGCCCCAAGCAGAACGATCGGCCCGATATCGCGCAACGATTCTTCCGCCATTGAACTGGCCCCAGTCAGTCCCCGATCCAATCTTCCTGCCAAGTTTCATGTAAAACCGAAAGTACTATCAAGCTTATTTCTTCACCACGTACGGCGTCCGCGGATGCGTCCGCTACGGGGTGTGAATCCATCATAATGACGCATGATGAGTTGCGCTTCGATCTGAGTCACAGTATCCATAGCAACGCCGACCACGATCAGCAACGACGTGCCGCCGAAATAAAATGTTACACCCAAACCATTGGTGATCCAGGTGGGCAGGCGGTCGAAGAAGCTTCCCAACGCCCCCGGCAAATGGTTCAAGTGAATTCCGGCGATCATCCATTCCGGAATAAACGAGATCAGAATCAGGTATAGAGCGCCGACCAGCGTAATGCGGGTAAGGATCTCATTGATATGGTCCGCCGTGCGCTTGCCGGGACGAATGCCGGGAACGAAGCCGCCATACTTGCGCATGTTGTCGGCGACCTCGCTGGGATTGAATACAATCGACACGTAGAAATAGGCGAAGAAGATAATGCCAAGGGCATAAAGGAGCGTATACAGCGGCTCACCCCAACCCAGAGCATGGATTAACCAACCGAAATAGCGGTTATCTTTCAATCCCTGGCCAAGCATTTGCGGCAAAGTCAGGATGGAGGAAGCGAAGATAACCGGCATCACCCCGCCTGCATTCACTCGCAGGGGCAAATGAGTGGATTGACCGCCCATCACTTTGCGTCCCACTACCCGCTTGGCGTATTGCACCGGAATTCGGCGTTCGCTGCGTTCCACATAAACGATGAAGGCGACAATCAACACCATCACCGCTATCAACATGATTACGGCAGGCACGGTGAAAACGCCCCAGGCGCCCTGTCGGACTTTTTCCGCCAGTTCCAGAACTCCGTGCGGCAAGCCCGCAACAATGCCGGAAAAAATCAGCAGCGACATGCCATTGCCCACGCCGCGCTCGGTGATTTGTTCGCCTAGCCACATGATGAAAGCGCTGCCCGTGGTAAGGGTCAGCATGGTCATCAGAATGAAGGCAGGGCCGGGATTCAATACGAAATCGCCACCACCCCGCTGCAAGCTGATGGCGATGCCGAAAGATTGGATCGCACTCAATACCACGGTCAGGTAGCGGGTCCACTGCGTGATCTTCTTGCGGCCCATCTCGCCTTCCTTTTGCAACTTGGCCAGTGGCTCATAGACCACGGTCAGCAATTGCAAAATGATGGAAGCCGTAATGTAGGGCATGATGCCCAATGCAAAAACGGTAAGACGCCGGAGGGTGCCACCCGAAAACATGTCAGCCAGACCGAGGAAGCCACCCCGGTTCGCTTCGAAGTATTGCGCCAATTTGTCGGCATTGACTCCGGGCGTTGGAATGTGGCCGCCCAGGCGGTATACAGCCAACAGCCCAAGCGTAAACAGAATGCGCTTGCGAAGGTCGGGGATCCGAAAAATGTTGGCCAGTTTATCGAGCATTTTGACTACAGTACCTCAAATTTGCCGCCAGCCTTGGTGATCTTGTCCTGGGCCGTTTTGGAAAACTTATGCGCGTACACGGTGAGCGCAACCGTCAGCTCGCCGGTGCCAAGAATTTTTACCGGACGCTTGGTGCTGATCACGCCGGCCTTGCGCAAAACATCAGGCGTGATGTTGGTCTCGCCGAGCAGCACCAGCTTATCCAGATTCACGATGTTAAATTCCTTGCGGAAAATGTTGGTGAATCCGCGCTTCGGCATGCGGCGATGCAGCGGCATCTGGCCGCCTTCAAATCCACGCATCATGCGCGAACCACTGCGGGAACGCTGCCCTTTGTGTCCGCGGGCTGAGGTCTTACCCATGCCGGAACCCATACCGCGGCCGACGCGCTTCTTGTTCTCGGCTGCCTTTTTCGGTGCTCGAATATTTGAGAGATTCATAAAATAGCTGTCAGCTTTCAGCTCTCAGCTCTCAGCTTTTCAGTCCCGGTGTAGCTGAGAGCTGACAGCTGATAGCTAATTGCGTTTATTGCACGTACTCCACCAGATGCGGCACCTTCGCCACCATGCCACGAATCGCGGCATTGTTGGGACGCTCGATCACCTGATTCAGCCGGGTAAAACCCAGGCCTTTGATAACAAGCTTTTGCTTGAATGGGGCGCAAATCGTCGAACGCACCCATTTGAGCTGTATTGTGCCGCTCGACTTTGCCGCTGTTTTTGTCTTCACCATGATTCGAATTCCCGCTTCCTTTAAAGCTCTTCGACCAGCTTGCCGCGCATCGAGGCGACCGATTCTTTGTTCTTCAACCGCTTCAACGCATCGAATGTGGCCTTGATCACGTTGTGCGGATTGGTCGTGCCAATCGATTTCGTCAGCACATTCTGAATGCCCACCGAATTCATTACCGCACGCACTGCGCCGCCCGCGATCACACCCGTTCCTTCGGGAGCCGGCTTCAGCAGCACTCTGCCGGCGCCGAAGTGTCCGAGGGACAAGTGCGGAATCGAAGTCTGCGTGAGATTGACTTTCATCAGATTCTTTTTCGCCGATTCAATTCCTTTGCGAATGGCCTGCGGAACTTCTTTCGCTTTTCCGGATCCGTATCCGACGACGCCTGCGCCGGGATCGCCGACCACAACCAGCGCCGCGAACGACATGTTCTTGCCGCCCTTGACGACTTTCGTCACGCGGTTAATCGCCACTACCTGGTCTTTCAACTGGTAGGAATTCGCATCGAGCTTTTTGATTACTGTTGGCATTCTTTGAATCTCATTTCCAATTTTGTGAAGTTAGAACTCCAAACCGCCTTCACGAGCTGCGTCGGCCAGGGCCTTGACGCGTCCGTGATAAATGTAGCCGCCGCGATCGAAAACTACTTTCTTAATGCCCTTGGCTTTCGCGCGCTCGGCGACAGTCTTGCCGACTTCCTTGGCCGCAGCCAGGTTGCCGCCCGCGCGCTTCTTGCCTTTTTCCGCGCTTTCGCCGGAATTGGCCGAGACCAGCGTCGCGCCCTTGAGATCGTCGATCACCTGAACGTAAATATTGTTCAGCGAACGATAGACATTCAACCGGGGGCGGTCCGCCGTGCCTTGCACCTTTTTACGGATGCGTTTATGCACGTGCCGCCGATTCGTGTTCTTCGATGAAATGGTTAACATAAATTCGTCCTTGGTCGTTCGTCCTGGGTCGTTGGCCAGACCCAGAACTCGAAACATTTTTCTATGCCGAAGGTAATTGGCCAACGACTACCGGCCAACGACCAACGACGGTTTACTTCGCTCCGGTCTTACCGACCTTCTTCTTCAAGCGCTCGCCGGAATAACGTACACCCTTGTTTTTGTACGGATCGGGTGGACGCAAGCTGCGCATTTCAGCGGCAACCTGTCCGATCTTTTGGCGATCGATTCCGGTTAGCGTCAACTTGGTTTGTTTCGCATCTACCGTCGCATCGACGCCCGTGGGCAACGGATACTCGATCGGATGCGAGAAGCCCAGGGTAAACACGACCGTGCTCTTGCCCTTCATTTCCGCGCGATAACCGATTCCGACAATTTCCAGTTCGCGGACCCAGCCCTTGGTCACGCCTTCGACGGCGTTATTGACCAAGGCGCGGGCCAGTCCATGGACAGCTGCCTGCGAATCGTTATCGCGAATCGCGATCAGATTGCCATCCTGCTTTTCGAAGCGGATGCCATCGGGCAAATGATTTTCCACTTTGCCCTTCGGTCCCTGCACGGTGACAGTGTTGCCTTCGACCTTGAACGTAACTCCCGCCGGCAGCGGGATCGGCTTTTTTCCAATTCGTGACATAAGTTAGCTCGTCGCTTCCTAATCTTCACCGCCAGAAGCTTCTAGCTTCTAGCTTCTAGCTAAGAGCCTCTAGCTAGTAGCTAGAAGCTAGTAGCTGTCTTTACCAAACTTCGCAAAGAACTTCGCCGCCCAAACCTTGCTTGCGGGCCTGGCGTCCCGTCATCACCCCGCGAGGCGTGGTCAGGATGTTGATGCCCAAGCCGCCGAGGACGCGCGGAATCTCGGTGCGCCGCACATAGACGCGGCAACCCGGCCGCGAAACGCGCTGCACGTTCGAAATCACGGCTTCGTTGTTGTTGCCGTATTTCAAATAGACGCGAAGGATCTTGTGGCTCTCTTCTTCGGTCGCCTTGAAATTGGAGATGTAGCCTTCTTCTTTAAGAATGCGGGCAATCTCCAGCTTCAGCTTGGAAGCGGGAATATCAACTTTTTGGTGGCGCGCATTGATTGCGTTGCGAATGCGCGTCAACATGTCTGCGACCGGATCGGTCAAATTCATTCTTGCTTCTCCTCAATCGCCCGTTTGCTTTGCTTCGTCTTGCGGTGAAGCGAAGAACCTGCGGCGACGTGTTCCACTGATCGTGGGCCGAGGCCCTTGATCGGCGATCGTTGCGGCATGGCCGAAGCCATGCGTTTACCGAAAAATTACCAGGACGACTTCGAGACTCCAGGAATCTCGCCCTTCAATGCCAGGCTGCGGAAACACAGGCGGCACAATCCGAACTTGCGTAGAAACGCGCGCGGACGGCCGCAATTCTGGCAGCGGTTATGCCGGCGCGAGGAAAACTTCGGTCTCGGCTTCCCTTCGGCGCGGGCCTTCTCGAACTTCTTCTGGATGTTTGCGTCCTTGACTCTTTTTGCTGTCGTTGCCATTTGTTCCTTTACTGAAAGAAAACTTTCGGTTTTAGAAATCTTGCGAACTTACGGACGGAACGGCATGCCCATATGCTTCAACAATGCCCGCCCCTGATCGTCGGTACGCGCCGTGGTCACAATGGTTACGTTCATGCCCTTCGGCTTGTCGACTTTCGAATAATCAATTTCCGGAAAGATCAACTGATCGTGCAGTCCGAGAGTGAAATTTCCCCGGCCATCGAACGACTTGGTCGATACTCCACGGAAGTCACGCACACGGGCCAAAACTACGCTGACCAGGCGATCATAAAATTCGTACATGCGATCGCCGCGCAAAGTAACCATCACTCCGATTGGCATGTTTTCGCGCAGCTTGAAAGCCGCAATCGATTTCTTCGCCCGCGTCACCACCGGCTTCTGTCCGGTAATCTGTCCCAGTTCGTTCACTGCCGGATCCATGAGCTTGGCGTTTTGCGTGGCATCGCCCATACCCATGTTGATGACGATCTTATGAAGATGCGGCACCGCCATCGGATTCTTGAGATCGAATTCCTTCATCAGCGCGGGAGCGATTTCCTTATGGAAACGTTCCTTCAGCCGCGGCGTCTCTTTGGCACTATGACGCGCTGCCTCGCCCGGCTTGGCTTCAACCTTTTCGGTTGGCTTAGCTTTCTTCTCTTTTTGATTCTCTTTGGCCATACTCAGTTACTTTCTCTCACGGTATCGGGAAGTTTTTAGCTTCTAGCTACTAGCTTCTAGCTAAAAAGCGTTGTCCCGGTTCGTAAGCACCCTCAAATTCGTTGTTTCGATAGAAGCTAGCAGCTAGAAGCTTCTTTACTTACTTATCCAGCGTCGTGCCGCACTTCTTGCAAACTCGAACTTTTTTATCGCCCTGAATCGCGTGGCCGATACGTACCGGGCCGCAGGACGGGCAAACGATCTGCACGTTCGAAATCGCGATCCGGCTTTCCTGCTCGGCGATTCCGCCCTTGATGTTCTTCTGCGGATTCGGACGTACATGCTTCTTCACGATCATGACGTGCTCGACCAGGAGCTTGCTGTCTCCCGGAAATACGCGCAGGACACGGCCTTCTTTACCTTTGTCACGGCCGGTGATGACTTTGACCGTGTCGTTACGCTTCAGATCGACTCGTACATGTGCTCGGCTGACTGTCTTCATTTCAATTCTCAGTTCCCGTTCGTCTTCTTAAAATAAAATGTTGAACTAAATGACTTCCGGCGCCAGCGACACAATCTTCAAAAACTTTTTGTCGCGCAGCTCGCGGGCCACGGGCCCGAAAACGCGGGTTCCGACTGGCTCGCCGGTTTCGTTAATCAAGACCGCGGCATTCTGATCGAAGCGGATATAAGTGCCGTCGCGCCGCCGATATTCCTTGCGAGTGCGAACGATGACCGCCTTTACGACCGTGCCCTTCTTGACCTGTCCGTCGGGCGACGCTTCTTTCACACTGGCGGTAATGGTGTCGCCGAGTCCCGCGCGCAATCCGGTCGAACCGCCCAGCGGCAAAATCATTTGCAGCTTGCGAGCGCCGGAGTTATCGGCGACATCGAGCCAGCTTCTCATCATTAACGCCATAATTCAGTCTCCCTCTGTGCCAGCGGCGGTTAAGCTTTTAGTTCTGCTGCCGTATTCTCCGGCACCAACGCGGTCTTGCGGACAATTTCCTTCAAGCGCCAGCGCTTCAGCTTCGAAAGCGGCCGCGACTCTTCGAGCCGGACCACATCGCCCACGTGGGCCTGGTTGGTTTCGTCATGGGCATAAAACTTTTTGCCCTTGGAAACCACGCGTCCGTAGAAAGCGTGCGACTTCTTGCGCACCACTTCGACGACGATCGTTTTCTTCATGCGGTTGGAAACCACTTCGCCAACCACTTCCTTGCGCCGCCCTGCGGCCGCCGGGACTTGCTGTGGGTTTGTCTCGGGCATTACTTCTTCTCCGTTTTGCCGGCTGCAATTTCACGTTCGCGGGCGATCGTCTGCACGCGCGCGATGTCCTTGCGCAGGCCGCGCATCTTCTTCAAGCTTTCGGTCTGTCCCATGTTGAGCTGGAACTTCAGCTTGAAGAGTTGACCACTCAGGTCACCCTCTTGATGCTTCAGTTCTTCGTCGGTCAGGTTGCGAACTTTTTCCGCTTTCATAATTCGGTTCTCAGTTTCTAAAAGATCTTCTTCTTAATGAGCCGCAGACTCTCGCTTTACGAAACGCGTACGCAGCGGCAGTTTATGGGACGCCAGACGCATGGCCTCGGTAGCATCCGCCACCGATACGCCTTCCATTTCAAACAAAATCTTGCCAGGGCGCACCACGCAAACCCAATGGTCCGGAGCGCCTTTGCCTTTACCCATACGGGTTTCGGCCGGCTTCTTGGTGACGGGCTTGTCTGGAAACAGACGGATCCAGATCTTGCCGCCACGCTTCACGAAACGGGTCATGGCCACGCGGCTGGCTTCGATCTGGCGGTCGGTGATCCAGCCAGGCTCGAGCACTTTCAATCCGAAATCGCCGAAAGCCAGCTCGCTGCCACGCCATGCTTTGCCGCACATGCGCCCGCGCTGCTGCTTGCGGTACTTAACTTTCTTTGGCATCAACATAAAATGAGCTCTCTCAAATGCAGAATGAAGAATTCAGAATTCAGAATTAAAGCTTCTCTTAACTTCTGCATTCTTACTTCTAATTTCTAAATTCGCTTAAAACGCGCCTGCTTGTTGCGATTCGCGTTTCTTGGCCGGCAAAATTTCGCCGCGATAAATCCAGGTCTTTACGCCGATGACGCCGTACGTGGTGCGCGCCTCGGTGAATCCGTAATCGATGTCAGCGCGCAGTGTGTGCAACGGCAACCGCCCTTGCAGATACCATTCCGAACGGGCAATTTCATTTCCGTTTAGACGGCCACTCACGCGCACCTTGATTCCTTTGCAACCGAAGCGCAGCGCCGAGTCCACTGACTTACGCATGGCGCGACGGAAACCAACGCGCTTTTCAAGTTGCAGCGCGATCGATTCCGAAACCAGTTGCGCATCGAGTTCAGGCTTGTGAACTTCCTGAATGTCGACGAACACTTCGCGGCCGGTGCGTTTCTGCACATCGGCTTTGAGCTTGTCGATTTCAGCGCCCTTGCGTCCGATGATGATGCCAGGACGCGCGGTCTTGATGATAACGCGCAGCTTGTTGCCCGGACGCTCAATCTCAATCGAGCTGACACCCGCCGACTTGAGCTTGTCCTTCAGCTCAGCTTTCAGCTTGATGTCTTCGAGCAACAGCTTGTCGTAATCCTTTTCGACAAACCAACGCGACTTCCACGGCTTGGTGTAGCCGAGGCGAAAACCATAAGGATGGACTTTTTGTCCCATGATGCTCCTAACAATTCCTTCTTAAAAATTACTTGCTCGATCCAACAAATTTCTTTTTGCTCTTCTGCTTTGCTTCCTGCTTGCTCTTGCCGGCAGGGCCTTTCGGCTTGTTCTTCGATGTGCGAGCCTTGGCTTTTCCGGATGTCCTGCCGCCGGTCCGCTCTTCGCCGACTACGGTCGCCACGGATTCGCTGTCTTTGTTGCGTTCTGCGAGTGAAATTTCGATGTGCGAGATGCGCCGCACGTATCGGAAAGCCCGGCCCATCGGCGCGGGACGAATCCTCTTCATCCGCGGCCCATCGTTAGCGACAGCGTTCTTCACATACAAGCTGTCGATATCGACATCGAGATTCTTCTCGCCGCTCAGGTAGTTAGCATTTTCCAGAGCCGAACGCAGCAGCTTTTCAATCGTCGCAGCCACGCGCTTCTTGGTAAACACCAGGGTGTTCAGCGCATCCTCCACACGGCGGCCCTTGATCAAATCAAGCACCAGCCGCGCCTTCTGTGGCGAGACTCGCATGTACCGGGCTTCAGCTCGAAATTCCATAGTCGTTCCTTATGCCTTCGGCGCCGCGGCGCCCGCGCCACCCGGCGCTCCGGCCGGCTTGGCTGCCGTTTCCGTGGCCGCCCGCATGGAGTGGCCTTTAAACTGGCGGGTAAAACTGAACTCGCCGAGCTTATGGCCGACCATGTTTTCGGTGACGTACACCGGAATAAATTTTTTGCCGTTATGCACCGCGATGGTATGTCCCACCATTTCGGGGATGACGGTCGAGCGCCGCGACCATGTCCGCAGCACCTTCTTCTCGTTGCGCGCATTCATTCCGTCCACCTTCAGTTGCAGGTGGGCATCGACGAACGGCCCTTTTTTTGTTGAACGTGCCATAAAAATCGCTCTCAGCTTTCGGCTGTCAGCTTTGGAGCTTCTAGCTCCTAAGCTTCTAGCTAAATCTTTTCATTCCAAACCGCGTTCGCTCTGGCCAACGACCAAGGACAAACGACCAACGACGCTTATTTCTTCCCGCGACGGTTGACGATGAATGCATCCGTACGCTTGTTGTTGCGTGTCTTGTATCCACGAGTCGGCTGGCCCCAGGGCGTTACTGGATGGCGTCCGCCTGAAGTTTTGCCTTCACCACCACCGTGCGGATGGTCGACCGGGTTCATCGACACGCCGCGGTTGTGAGGACGTTTTCCCAACCAGCGCGAGCGTCCTGCTTTACCGATCGTGACGTTTTCGTGATCGCTGTTGCCGACTTGTCCGATGGTCGCCATGCAATTCTGCGCGACTTTGCGGATTTCGCCGGAAGGCAACTTCACCAGCGCGTACTCGCCTTCTTTCGCCACCAACTGCGCCGAACCACCTGCGGAGCGCACCATCTGCGCACCTTTGCCCGGCTTCAACTCAATATTGTGGATCGTCGTGCCTGGCGGAATGTTCCGCAGCGGCAACGCGTTGCCAACCAGAATGTCCGCTTCCGGACCGCTGATCAGTTTCGCTCCAACCTTCAGACCGTCGGGCTGCACAATGTAACGCTTTTCGCCATCGGCATAATGCAGCAGCGCGATGCGGGCGGACCGATTGGGATCGTACTCAATCGTCGCCACGGTGCAAGGGATCCCAGTCTTGTCGCGCTTGAAATCGATCAGACGCAACTGACGCTTGTGGCCGCCACCGATAAAACGCATGGTGGTATTGCCGCTATTGCGGCGTCCGCCGGTGCGCCGCTTCGGCTCAACCAGCGGCTTGTGCGGCTTGGTGCTTGTAATGTCGTCGTTGACTAGCGTCGTGCGATAGCGCAACGTTTCAGTTCGCGGTCGATATGTCTTAATTGGCATAAAAACTCTTTTTAGCTTCTAGCTACTAGCTTCTAGTCTAAGGCCCTAGCTAGAAGCTAGGAGCTAGAAGCTGCTTTTTTACAAATTCTGTGCATACTCCGGCATCTTCTCGCCGGCCTTCAGGCGAACAAATGCTTTCTTCCAGTCGGGACGGTAGCCGGCAAACTTTCCGCGACGGCGTTCTTTTCCCGGAAATACCGCGGTGCGTACCGAATGCACCTTGACTTTGAAAATGCTTTGCACGGCCTGTTTGATCTCGGTCTTGGTCGCGGCCGTCGCTACCTGGAACACCAGAGTGTTCTGGTTTTCCTTGATGGCCAGGCCTTTTTCCGTGATCACCGGACGGTTAAGAATTTGATATGCGGATTTCATCAGGCCACCTCCGCCGCTTTGTCTTTATCCTGCCGCGTGCGACGCCGAGGAGAAGCCGCCGACTTCTTTGGCTTTTCGCCTTCGCCCGCTTCCTTCTTGTGCTTGCGTTTCGAAGTTGAACTCTTCAACGAAACTTGCAACTTCTCAATTGCCGGCTGCGAGAAGATCGCACTGTCATAGCGCAGAAGATGATAAGGATGAACTTCGTTCGCATTGACCACTTCCGCGCCTGCCAGGTTGCGCGCGCTCAAATCAAGATTGCGATTCTCGCGCTTCGGCACTTCCACGATCAAAACAGTTTTCTCGACCTTCAACTTGTCGAGCGCTTCGCGAAACAGCTTGGTCTTCGGTTCCTTCATTTCGAAGGTATTGACGATGATCAACTTCCCATCGGCAAACTTCGAAGCCAGGGCCGAACGCAACGCCCCGAGCAATTTCTTGCGCGGAAAAGTGTAGTCATACGAGCGCGGTTGCGGTCCGTGGACCGTGCCGCCGTGGCGCCACAGAGGCGAACGGATCGAGCCGACTCGGGCGCGTCCAGTGCCCTTCTGCTTCCAGAGCTTTTTGCCCGCGCCGGAGACCAGCTTCTTGTTCTTGGTGGCGTGGGTGCCGGCACGCTGCGCGGCGCGGTAATGCTTGACCGCTTCCCACAGCAAGTCCTCGTTGACTGCGCCGAAGATTTCGTCGGCGAGTTCGAGTGTGCCAACCTTGGCCCCGCTCAAATTGTGAATGTCGATGTTTGCCATTGTCTTAATTCCTGATTCCCAATCCCTATTTGCCCTTTTGCGCGCGCTTGGCCGCCTTCAACGGATCGACAGTTGCAGATCCGGCAAATCCGCGGCGCTCTCTGGGTGGCTTCTTGGCCTTGGTAATCACCAGATATCCGCCATTCGGGCCGGGTACGCTGCCTTCCACGATCAATAAATTGTCTTCGCCTTCAATGCCCAGAATGCGCAGGTTGCGAACAGTCACGCGGTCCACGCCCATGTGTCCGGACATGCGCATGCCCTTGAACACGCGCGAAGGAAACGCCGACGATCCGATCGAACCGGTAACTTGGAACATCGAACCATGCGACTTCGGACCACCCGCAAAATGATGCCGCCGCACAACGCCGGCAAAGCCGCGTCCTTTGCTGATGCCCACTACGTCGACGAATTTCTCGCCGTCAAAAATATCGACCAGAATGCGGTCGCCGGCCTTGATGTTGCCATCGGTCCCGGGCTCGGCTTTTTCGTCAACCTCGACTGGCACTTCGCGCGAAAACTTGATCGGCGGCAAGTTGTGCTTTCCGAGATGGCCCTTCATCGGCTTGGTAAGACGCGATTCCTTCACGAATTCAACCAGCCCAATCTGCGCGGCGGTGTAGCCGTCTTTGGTCTGCGTCTTGTGCTGAGTCACGACACAAGGACCAGCCTGCAGAATGGTTGCGGGATGAATGTCACCCTTCTCATCGAAGAGCTGCGTCATGCCGACTTTTTTTCCGAGAATTCCAGTTACTTTTGCCATTTTCCTTTTTCTCCGTTCATCCAGCGTGGCTGTCTGCTATTGGCTGGTGCTGGTCTGCATTTAACGACCAACGACGAACGACCAACGACTACTTATGCTCTTTTCCGAACGCCTTGATCTCAACGTCCACACCAGCCGGCAGATCAAGCTTCATCAGCGCGTCCACCGTCTGCGGCGTGGGATCAAGAATGTCGAGCAAACGCTTGTGCGTGCGGATCTCAAACTGCTCGCGTGACTTCTTGTCTACGTGCGGGGAACGCAGCACGCAGTATTTATTTTTCATTGTGGGCAATGGAATCGGCCCCGCGATCTGTGCGCCGGTGCGCTTGGCAGTTTCGACAATCTCATTCGTCGACTGGTCGAGAATGCGGTAGTCGTAAGCCTTCAACCGGATGCGAATTTTTTCGTTTCCTATCATTTCTCTCTCTAACCCCTTCCGCCTGCGGAAGGAAAGAACTGGCGGCAAGCTGCAAGCCGCTTAATTCAGCTACTAGCTGCTAGCTTCTAGCCGCTAGCTAAAACAAAACTCAAATCCCGTGGCTTTTGTCTTGGCCAACGACCAACGACGAACGGCCAACGGCTGCTTACTTAATAATCTCGCTGATCGTTCCCGCTCCCACCGTGTGGCCGCCTTCGCGGATCGCGAATCGCAATCCCTTTTCCATCGCCACCGGTGTGATCAGTTCAATAATCAAGCTCACGTTGTCGCCAGGCATCACCATCTCGGTGGCTTCTGGCAATTCCGCTACGCCCGTTACGTCGGTTGTACGCAAATAGAACTGAGGACGATATCCCTTGAAGAACGGAGTGTGACGTCCGCCTTCTTCCTTCGTCAGGATGTAAACCTCGGCCTTGAACTTGGTGTGTGGCGTGATCGAACCGCCCTTAGCCAGCACCATGCCGCGCTCGACGTCTTCCTTCGCAATACCGCGAAGAAGCAGTCCAGCGTTGTCGCCCGCCAGACCTTCGTCCAATTGCTTCTTGAACATTTCAACACCGGTGACAACCGTTTTGCGGGTTTCGCGGAAGCCGACGATTTCTACTTCTTCGCCAACTTTCACTTTGCCACGCTCAATACGGCCAGTCACAACCGTGCCGCGGCCTTGAATCGAAAAGATATCTTCGATCGGCATCAGGAACGGCTTGTCGAGTTCACGCACTGGCTGCGGAATGTACTTGTCGACCGCTTCCATCAACTCGTCAACTTGCTTTTCCCACTTGGCTTCGCCATTCAGCGCGCCTAACGCAGAGAGCTTCACCACCGGAACATCGTCGCCCGGAAACTGATAGCTCTTCAGCAACTCACGCACTTCCAGTTCAACCAGTTCGAGCAATTCCGGATCATCCACTGCGTCGCACTTGTTCAAAGCCACAACCAGATACGGCACACCAACCTGGCGTGCAAGCAGAACGTGCTCGCGGGTTTGCGGCATCGGACCGTCCGTCGCAGCGACGACCAAGATGCCGCCGTCCATTTGCGCCGCACCGGTAATCATGTTCTTGATGTAGTCGGCGTGCCCTGGGCAATCGACGTGCGCATAGTGCCGGTTCGCCGTCTCGTATTCGACGTGCGCGGTAGCAATGGTGATGCCGCGTGCCTTTTCTTCCGGCGCGTTATCGATCGAATCAAACGACCGGAACTGGATCTTCGGGTTGTGCTTCGACAATACCTTGGTGATCGCCGCCGTCAACGTGGTCTTGCCATGATCGATGTGACCAATCGTCCCTACGTTTACGTGCGGCTTATTGCGATCAAATTTTTCTTTCGCCATTTCCTAGCTCCGTGCTTTTGTCTGCTGAATCTTTGGGTTGCTAACTCAGGCTCCGCTACTTCGCAGTGCCTTGCACTCTGGCAATAATTTCTTCCGACACCGACCGCGGCGCTTCTTCATAACGGCCAAAGTGCATCGAGTATTCGGCGCGGCCCTGGGTGCTGGAACGCATGTGGGTCGCGTATCCAAACATTTCCGCGAGAGGAACCGTCGCCTTGATCACCTGCGAACCGGCGCGATGCTCCATGCCTTCGATACGTCCGCGACGCGAACTCAAGTCGCCCATGATCACGCCGGCATAATCTTCCGGAGTCACAACTTCGACCGCCATCACTGGCTCGAGTAATACCGGAGACGCTTTGCGGGCGGCTTCCTTGAACGCCATCGAACCGGCGATCTTGAATGCCATTTCGTTCGAATCGACGTCGTGATAGCTGCCGTCGTACAGGATCGCCTTCACATCGACCATTTCGTAGCCGGCCAGAATGCCGCCTTCCATGGCTTCGCGAATGCCCTGATCGATCGGCTTGATGAATTCCTTGGGCACCGAACCGCCTGTGGTGTCGTTGACAAACTCGTAACCCGTGCCCGGTGGTTGCGGCTCGAGGCGAATCTTGGCGTGTCCGTATTGACCCTTGCCACCGGTCTGGCGAATGTATTTGCCTTCGGCTTCCGACTTTTTGCGGATGGTCTCGCGATAAGCGACCTGCGGCTTGCCGACGTTGGCTTCGACTTTGTACTCACGCATCATGCGGTCGACGATGATTTCCAGATGCAACTCGCCCATGCCGCTGATGATGGTTTGTCCGCTGTCGGGATCGGTGTGAACCTTAAAGGTGGGATCTTCCTGGGCCAGCTTCGCCAGCGCCATGCCCATTTTTTCCTGGTCAGCTTTGGTCTTCGGCTCCACCGCAACCGAAATTACCGGCACTGCAAAAACAATGTTTTCGAGAGCGATCGGCTTGTCGTCATCGCAAATCGTGTCGCCGGTGCTGACATTCTTGAGTCCAACGGCCGCGCAAATATCGCCGGCCAGAATTTCGTTGATGTCTTCGCGCTTGTTGGCGTGCATCTTCAGCAGACGCCCAATGCGCTCCGTCTTCGTGGTGCGTGGATTCAACACCGAATCACCAGACTTGAGCGAGCCCGAATAAACCCGGATGAAAATTAGCTGGCCGACAAACGGGTCCGCCATGATCTTGAACGCCAACGCCGAGAACGGTTCTTTGTCGTCAGCTTTGCGGGTCAGAATTTCTTCCGGCTTGTCAGGATTAATTCCGTGAATTTCAGCGGTATCCAGAGGCGAAGGCAGATAATCAACAACCGCATCGAGCAGCGGCTGAACTCCCTTGTTCTTAAAAGATGTTCCAACGACTACCGGAAATACTTTCAGAGAAATCGTCGCGCGGCGCAGGGCGGCGCGCAATTCGTCAGGAGAGATGGTCTCGCCTTCGAGAAATTTGTGCAGGATTGCGTCATCGGTTTCGGCGACAGCTTCGACCAGTTGCGCATGAAACGCTTCAGCTTTTTTCTGGAGTTCGGCGGGAATTTCGCCAGTCACATACTCGGCGCCAATGGTCTCATCTTTCCAGGTAATCGACTTCATGTTGATGAGATCTACAACGCCCTTAAACTTATCTTCCTGACCGATGGGAATCTGGATCGCGACGGGCTTGGCATTGAGGCGCTTGCGGAGAGTGTCAACGGCATGCTCGAAATCCGCACCCATCTTGTCGATCTTATTGATAAAGCAAATTCTTGGAACGCCGTACTTGTCAGCCTGACGCCAGACTTTTTCCGACTGCGGTTGTACGCCATGGACCGCGTCAAATACAGCAACCGCGCCATCGAGTACGCGCAAAGAACGTTCGACTTCAGCCGTGAAATCGACGTGACCGGGGGTATCGATAATGTTGATACGAATATCGCGCCAGGTGCAGGTGGTCGCTGCGGACGTAATGGTGATGCCGCGCTCCTGCTCCTGCTCCATCCAATCCATGGTGGCAGTGCCTTCGTGCACCTCTCCGATGCGATGCGTCTTTCCCGTATAGAACAGGATGCGCTCCGTCGTAGTGGTCTTACCGGCATCAATGTGGGCCATGATGCCGATGTTCCTACACCGTTCTAATGGGACTGTTCTCGCCACTGTCTTTATCTACTCTTTCTGAAATGCAGCTATTAGCTTTTAGCCGTTGGCCCCTAGCTAGAAGCCAGGAGCTAGCAGCTCTTCTCTACCATCGATAATGCGCGAAAGCTTTATTGGCTTCAGCCATACGATGAACGTCTTCCTTCTTCTTGATCGCCGCGCCTTTGCCGTTGGCGGCATCGAGCAATTCGTTGCTCAATTTGTCGACCATGCCTTTTTCGCCACGGCCGCGGGCGTAAAGAATCAACCAGCGAATCGCGAGCGATGTACGGCGATCGGCATTCACTTCGACCGGCACCTGATAGTTCGCGCCACCCACGCGGCGGCTCTTGACTTCAAGCAGCGGCTTGGCGTTTTCGATGGCCTTCTTGAAGAGCTTCAAAGCTTCGTCGCCGCCCTTGGCTTCCATCTTGGTCAAGGCTTCGTAAAAGATGCCTTCGGCGGTGCTCTTCTTGCCCTGCCACATCATCGAGTTCACAAACTTCGTGACCAGGTCCGATCCGTAAACCGGATCGGCTTCCACAGTCCGCTTGGCGATATGTCCTTTTCTAGGCATTACTTCTTAGCTCCTAGCTGCTAGCTTCTAGCTATTCAGCTTGTAGCGTTGGCTCTCAGGCCAACGACCAATGACGAACGACCAACAACGGTTCTTATGCTTTCGGGCGTTTCGCGCCGTATTTCGAACGGCTCTGTTTGCGGCCGGCGACGCCTACCGCGTCCAGCGTGCCGCGCACTACGTGATATCGAACTCCCGGCAGGTCCTTCACACGTCCGCCGCGGATCAGCACAATCGAGTGCTCCTGCAAGTTGTGACCGACGCCTGGGATGTAAGTCGTGACTTCGATCCCGTTGGTCAGGCGCACACGAGCTACCTTGCGCAAAGCCGAGTTCGGCTTCTTCGGCGTTTGTGTGTAGACGCGGGTGCAGACACCGCGCTTTTGCGGACATCCCTGCAAGGCAGGGCTGGCCGTCTTATATCGAGGCCGCTTGCGGCCGTCACGCACTAATTGATTAAAAGTAGGCACTCTTTACCGCTCCTTAGCCGCGCTGTTCCGTCGCACGCCAAACACAGGCGCACAAATGCGGATTCACGCCGCTTCTGCTTTTCCCTTATGAAGGGGCTGGCTGGCGATTCGTCCAGCCATACTTCTTACCCCTAAACGCAAGGCAAGAACTTTTTCGGTTTCCCGTTAGACTGACACCAACGACGGTGACGTCAAGCCTGAAGAAAATCTCAGGAGATGCTCCGTTTCGTTAGCAGCGTCCTACATAGCCTCTCATTGACGAAAGGTGCGCGCAGGACGTTTCAGCGAGGGCGTCTCAAGAATTGTTGCTACTCAAGAACGTGTATCCTACTTCTCAGCCGCAGTCATTAAAACGACTGCCGCGTACAGACAAGCCAGACTTAACTCGCGGAACCTTATAAATATAACAATCCTCTTCACACATCGTCAACCACCAATTCCCGCATCTCACTTTTGGGGCCAGATCAAGAGCTTTTAACCGCAAAGATCGCAAAGTGTCAGCCGCAAAGAACGCCAGGAAAAAATTAGGCGTGAATTATGACTTTGCACGGTCGCCCGGAGCGGGTAGCGGAGCAGCTAGAAGGAAAGGACTCGTCATGGCGAAGCGCGGCACTATCGCGCGAGGAATCTGGCGCGCCGCTGTTGAGAAAAAGCAGATTCCTCGGCCGATAAACCTGGCCTCGGAATGACAAGTTTCGAGGTTTCTTGCTGAAACTGCACCACTACCAGGGGTCGCAGCTTGCTCTAAAGATTGGCAGCCTCTACACTGGGAAACTTCCGAAAGTTAATATTTTTGAGAACTTCTACTTCGAGTACCAGTATTTTGAGTACCAGGCGTGCTCGCCCCGTGGGCGACCATGGAGCGGGGAGGATGAATGGGTAGGTTGGGTTCAGTCGGGTTGACAGTGCTGACGCTTTCTTTTTTGGCCGTCGGGTTGTCTGCATGTGGCGGCGGCAGCGCAACAACCATTGTGACGGATGAAGTGCCGGCGAGTGTGAGTCTGTCGCCCACCCCAACTGCCTCCATGGATGTGGGTGCCACCCAGCTTCTTGTCGCTTCGGCCCGTAATGAGAACAATACGGTAATCACCGAGACGTTTTCGTATCATTCCAGCAATCCTGCCGTAGCCACTGTGGCGGCCACCGGCAACGTTTGCGCCGGAACCTGGGATTCACTTACCGCTCCAACCACCTGCACGCCGGGACCCACCGGCGTCGCCTTCATCACAGCCTCGGCACGTGGCGTCAGCAGCCCGCCGACGACGGTCTATATTCATCAGCATATTAACAGTATTCAGATCAGCATCGTACCGTCCGCAACCAATCCTTCCGGGCCCTGCTATTCGAAAGACCAGTCACTCGATTTCCAGGCCTCGGCCTTCAGTGGCGTTGGCGGGGGACTGACGGACATCACGGGCACGGTCGGTCAGTTCACCTTTCAGACCGATACCAGCAGCGTGGTCACCCTGAAAACTCTTACTATAAATTCCAGCAACCAACCGGTGCTGAACCAGGTATCCGCCACCGCTGCAACTCCCGGTACCTCGAACATTTTCGCGAGTGTAAGTGGCGTAAACAGTTCGGGTTTAAATTTTGTGACTTGCCCGGTGCAGAAGATCACACTGGCGGTCCCCAATGACGGAATCCCCTCCGGCAACGCTTCATTTGTAGTTCCCACCGGAACTTCAACCACCATCGATGCAACTGTGGTGGACACTTTGGGCCACACGATTACCGGCGTCCCTTTGACGTGGAGTTCCTCGAACCGCACTTCCGTCACGGCTGCCGGCGCTACCAGTACGCTTTTCGGTAGCGTGGGGACGGCAACCGCGTCGGCGGTTGGAGCCGCGGGCGTGATTGCCTCTTGCACTCCGCCCACTTGCAATATCGGATTCTCCTCCCCGTCACTGCCAATTTATCCCACTGGAGTGATCAGCTTTGTGGTGACGGGAAGTGGGACCGCCGCCGCTACTTATTCAGTATTTGCAACCAGCAAGGGCACTGGCATCGATCCAAGTACAGGCCCCTGGAGTTGTGCTGCGACGATCGGGTGCGGGGTTCGTGTGATTCCTATTACCGGCAGCAGTACGGGCACCAATACCGCCGGGAATGCGAGCAATCTTCCGAGCCCGCCGAATTCCATGGTTTTTGAGCCGGGAGGCACGGCCGCTTATCTGGGCGTGGATAGCGGACAACTCGGGACTAGAGGTTTGATCGTGCTAACGACCGCGACCGGTTCGGCGGCTCTCTACCCTACGGCGCCCGGGAAAGTTCTGGCAATTTCGCCGGACGGGAAGACTGTGATTCTTTCAGACACGGTCGACGTCCCGAACCAGGTATACATCTTCAATACTGTCAGCAACACCGCGGTTGCGATACTGAACATTACCGGGGCCACCGCGGCATCGGTTTCGCCAGATAATCTTAAGGCGTACATTGTGGCGGGGAACCAGCTCTATATTTATTCCGCCATCGACAGCCCGAAAAGTGTCACGCTCGGCCAAAGCGCAACCGATGTCGCGTTTCTGCCAGTGGGTGCCTTCGCCGAGATTGCCGGCGGCCCGCCGAATACAGTGACCGCGTATACGACCTGCAACAACCACATTGCAACCGATGGAAGTACGGACCAAATTGTCGGCACGCCGGGACTTCCGTCCATGCTCCGGCCGTTACCGGATGGTTCACAGGTTTTGGCGATGGATTCACCGGGCATCGACTATATAGATGTGACCACCGCACCGGTGGGCTGTCCTCCGACCCTCACCACTTCATTCGCGGGATCGGTGAACCTGGGTCAAGGCAACTTTGTCCCCACCCAGTTCCTCATTTCACCCGATGGCTTGTCGGCTTACATTGTCACGCAAAATTCTTCGACCATCTTGGCGTTCAATATTGCCAACAAAACTACGTCGGCGATCACCCTGACCGGGAATGCGATTGCACTGCAAGCTTCGCTCACTCCGGACGGAAAGTTTCTTTACGTGGGTGCCGAAGACGCGCCGCCTCCGGCGGCTCTCGGTTCCGTACACGTGCTGGATACGACTCAAGGCGCCGATGTCCAGCAAATCCTTTTCCAGGATTCGCCGCAGCCTTTCTGCATCGGAGCAGGCACTCCAACACCTGAGCCGCCGGCGCCGGTTGGCTATTGCTATCCGGATTTCGTTGCGGTGAAACCGTAGAAAAGACCGGCGCTGGGCTTTCGACTTTAGGTTTTAAAGTCAGAAGTGAGATGTGAGAAGTGAGAATGCAGAAGTCGAACTGGGTTACTTCTGATTTCTCTTAGGCTTTGGCCTTGCCTAGGTCGCGGCCGACGCTATCGAGAACGCCGTTGATGAATTGGACAGATTCCGGGCCGGAGAATTTGCGGGCTATCTCCAGAGCTTCATTGATAATCACGGCCCGAGGCGTGGCCGGATAACCCAGAAATTCCGCTACCGCACCGCGCAAGATGTTGCGATCGACAGCCGCCATCCGCTCCATGCGCCAGTGCTCGGCATGGCTCTCGATCAGTCCGTCGATCTCCGCGGTACGATCGGTCGCAACGCGAAAAATATCCTCGGCAAAACCCTGCACGTCGGGCCCAATGTCCTTGCGCTCATTCCAGAAGACGCGGCGCACGTCGTCGGCCTGCTGCTTGCCCATGTCGGCTTGAAACAGCATCTGAAGTACTAGTTCGCGAGATTTTCGGCGGGTTCCCATTGGGGCAGTCGTTGGCCGTTCGTCGTTGGCCGTTGGCTAAGTGCCTTCGGACCACGAACACCAGTTTACAGGGTTTGTGATTTGGAGAATATTTCAGCGCTTCGATTTGGACCTTGACGCGCCCCGAGGCTTGGAGCGAGCGGTTTTGTTCTGGCCAACGACCAACGACGAACGGCCAACGACGGCTTCCCTCAGATTCGCCATCTCCACCGCAGCCATCGCCGCCTCGAAGCCTTTGTTTCCCATTTTCAGGCCGGCGCGATCGATGGCCTGTTCCAAATTTTCGCAGGTGAGCACACCAAATGCATGCGGGACACCGGTTTCCTGTGCAGATTGCCCAATGCCGCGTGTGACTTCGTTGACGATCACGTCGTAGTGCGCGGTGTCCCCCCGGAGCAGGCAGCCGATGCAGATGATGGCGTCATATTTCTTCGTCTCTGCTAAAGTCCGTGCCGCCGATGGAATCTCGAAGGCTCCGGGAACACGGACGATGTCAATCGCATTCTTAGAGGCACCCATTTGGTAAAGGCCTTGCCATGCACCATCGAGCAATCGTTCGGTGATAAAGGAATTGAATCGGCTGACTACGATCGCAAATCTTTTCCGGAAGGCATTTATCCTTACATTCACAGATTTTCGTTGCTCTGGAAGCGCCTGCGCGAAAGCAACTTGCAATCCGCCTACGTCGACCATAAACGTGCGAGGACGGGACGACATAGACTCGATCATCTTACGCGTGACGCCACGCGGAGGACGCTCTGCTAACACTTTGGCTAAGACCGGATCAGTCGAATCGTAAGCTACCTTGAAACCCTGCTCCGTTACTGTCTGAAAGATGGCATCGCTGTTCGCCACTTGAATGAGAATGTCCGCGTCACCCGGAGGGCCTACCCATTTGCTTCCTTTTGCTGGGGCAAAAAGTTCAATCTGCCCTTCCGGCAACCGAAACCCTGCACCACTGCCCCCCTTGTTTTCAAATTCCATTTCCGGAGACAATCCGAGGAGATTGAGCAAACGAGCGACCTCTTGCAGGTCCTCATCACACTTGAGTCGCAAATAAGTCCGAAAAGATTTCATCAGTTAATCCGCGCAAATCCGTGGCCCGGTTATTTGCCTTTGAACTGCGCCGGACGCTTCTCCAGAAACGCCGACGTTCCTTCTTTCTTATCTTCCGTGGCACAGCACATCCCGAACAAAGTCGCTTCGACGTACAGGCCCTCGGCCTGCGTCATCTCCATGCCTTTGTTCACTGCTTCCAAAGTGTACTGAACTGCGAGCGGAGCATTCGCAATAATCTTTTGCGCGATGGCTTCGGCGCGGGCAATCAAATCGGCTGGAGCCGTGACTTCGTTCACCAGTCCGATGCGATACGCTTCCTGCGCGGTGATCATTTCACCAGTAAGCAAAAGCTGGTTGGCGATGCCTTTGCCCACCAGACGCGGCAATCTTTGCGAGCCGCCATATCCCGGCATGATTCCCAGTTTCACTTCGGGCTGCCCGAGCTTGGCGTTTTCGCCGGCCAGACGCATGGTGCAGGCCAGAGCCAGTTCGCATCCGCCGCCGAGGGCGAATCCATTGATGCATGCGATCACCGGCTTGCCCAGGTTTTCGATTAAGTCGAGAACGGACTGGCCGCGATGCGTATATTCCTTGGCGCTAACGGCACCATGCTTGGCCAATTCTCCGATGTCGGCGCCGGCGATAAATGCTTTTTCACCGGAACCAGTGAGAATCGCAACGCGGATCGAGGCGTCGTCTTTGATATCAGTGAACGCCCCCCGCAGCTCTTCCATCGTCGCCATGTTGAGCGCATTGAGCACCTTCGGTCGATTGACGGTGACGTAGGCGATGGAGTTTTTCTTTTCTAGGAGAATATTTTCGTAGTTCATAGAATTAAAATCCGCCACGATCCTGTGGGATGTTAAAGGTTTGTCATCCTGAGCGCAGCGAAGGACCTATGTATTCCCTTGCCGTAAGCAAAATGCATGGGTCCGTCGCTCTGCTCAGGATGACAGGCGTATTTGGTTTTGGATTGTTGGGATCGGAATAATCGTAAAATCCTTTGCCCGTCTTTCTCCCATACCATCCTGCCATCACCAGCCTCTTCAACAACGGCGGCGAAGCGAACCGCCGCTCTTTGAATTCGTCGTACATCACGTGCGTAATGTAATAAGTGGTATCGAGGCCGACGAAATCGAGTAGCGTAAAAGGCCCCATGGGATATCCGCAGCCCAGCTTCATGGCGCTATCGATGTCTTCAATCGAACCGACGCCCTCTTCGTAGGCGCGGATGGCATCGAGCAGATACGGCACCAGCAGGCGATTGACGATGAATCCAGTTTTGTCGCTGGTGCGGACGGGAACTTTGCCCAGCTTTTTGGCGAACTCGTAACGCTGAATCGTAAACGTCGTCGGCAGTGGCGATGGTGCGGACCACTTCCACCAGCTTCATCAGCGGCACAGGATTGAAAAAGTGCAGGCCGACGAAACGTTCGGGACGCTTGGTCGATGTAAGCAACTCAGTGATGGATATCGACGAAGTGTTCGAGGCGAAGATAGCGTCTTTCTTTACGATGCTGTCCAAAGACGCATACATCTTTTTCTTGTCTTCGACATTCTCGATGATGGCTTCGATGACAATGTCGCAATCGGCCAGGTCCTGCCTGTTGGTTGTGCCTTTGAGACGTGCGCGGATCGCGTCCTTTTGTTGAGCTGTGATGCCACCCTTCTCGGGAGGCCGCTCGGCAAACTTCGCCAGAGATTTGTCGATCCCAGCAAATCCTTTGTCGAGATATTTCTGCTCAACTTCAAGGACGATGACATCGAATCCCGCAGTGGCCGCGACTTGCGCGATGCCCGAGCCCATCAAGCCACAACCGAGAACCCCAACTTTTTTCATGATTATTCCCCAAAGAACCGCCACGGATCACGCGGATTGTCACTGATACAAATTAAGATGTTGCTCTATCTGTGCGAATCCTTGTAATCCGTGGCCAGACTTTAATTAAAACTCTCCACCACCATCGCAATTCCCTGCCCACCACCAATGCACGCGGAAGCCAATCCGTACTTCTTCTTCCTACGCCGCAACTCGTATAGCAGCGTAATGACCAAGCGCGTCCCAGTCGCTCCCAGCGGATGCCCTAAAGCAATCGCGCCACCGTTGACGTTTACTTTGTTTCGATCCAGGCCCAACTCTTTTTCGACCGCCAAATACTGCGCGGCAAAAGCTTCATTCACTTCGATCAAATCAATGTAATCGAGAGTCAGCCCAGCCTTTTGCAGGGCGATTTTCGTCGCAGGAACCGGGCCACGTCCCATGACTTTGGGATCGACGCCGGCGATGCCCCAGCTCACGAGCCGTCCCAGCGGCTTCAGATCTCGTTTCTGCGCTGCTTCCAAAGACATCAGCACTACGGCCGCTGCGCCATCCACGATGCCACTGGCGTTGCCGGCAGTCACGGTGCCAGCTTTCCCAAACGCAGTTTTCAATTTCGCCAGGCCTTCCATTGTCGTCTGCGGACGGCGATGGTCGTCTTCCGTCAAGCTTTCTCCGGTGGGTTCGCCTTTGGAATTCTTTAGCGGCACCGGAATCAATTCTTCCTGGAGGCGTCCTTCTTTGTAGGCGGCGTCGGCGAGTTGCTGCGAGCGCAGCGCGAATTCGTCCTGCATCTGGCGGGTGATTCCCTGCTGCTCGCCGTAAAGTTCAGCGGTGTTCGCCATGTACATTCCGCAATAAGTATCGAGCAGGGCGACCATCAGAGAATCTTCCAGCTTGCCGCCGGGAGCCAGGGTAAAGCCGTCGCGTCCGCGGATGACAAAGGGCGCTTGCGACATAGCTTCCATGCCGCCGGCCAACACCACATTCGCTTCGCCGAGCTGAATCATTTGCGCGGCGTTGACGATCGATTGAACGCCGCTTCCGCACAATCGATTCACCGTCAGCCCAGGCGTCTCAATGGGAAGTCCTGTGAGCAATCCAACGTGACGAGCACCGTAGAGCGCATCGCCGGATGTCTGTTGCGCATTGCCGAAAACCACGTGGTCGAATTCCTTGGGATCGATACCGGCGCGCTCGATTGCGGCCTTGCCGGCGATCGCGCCCAGCTGTTGCGCGGTGAAGTCCTTCAACTTGCCGCAGTAGCGGCCAAAGGGCGTACGCGCCCCACTAACGATGGCGATTTCTCCGGGCTTCAGCATGGGTTCCTTACAGAAGAGCCAAACAGGTGAGTTTAACAGCGGAGATTAGGTTTCGCTACAGAGGGCTCGTAGCCTCTAGCCCTGCGGTCTTATGCCTTAGCTAGCAGCTAGGAGCTAGGAGCTGTTTTACGCTACCGCCGCGCTGGAAATCGACGCACCTTGAATCACCACTTTGCCGGGCCCTTGCGCAACCGCGGAATCTAATGCTTGCTCCGCTCGATTAATCACTTCAGTAACGATATCCACGGGATCGAATTGCTGACGCACAACCGCCTCAGCGACTCCGGCAGCAAATGGAATCGAAGCCGGCTTGTCGGCAATATGCACGTCGTCCAGAAGCTTGCGAAGCTTATCGACGGCCATCATTGCTTCTTTTTCGCCCGTCTCGCCGAGCACGATCGCGACAGTCGTCGTTTCATAGCGGAAGGCCAAATCGTTTTGCCGGATATTCGCGGCGAACAGCAAACCAATCTGCTGCATGGCAGCTTCGACCGCGGCTTCTCCGAATTCTTTCAACATGACCGCACGCTCGCCCAGCCGCATCAGCAGAACCGTCACAGGAGTATTGTTCTGCACCGAACGCCGCGTCTCCGCCATCAAGAGATCAAGATAGGATGCCCGTTTCAACAAGCCCGATTTCTCATCGGTCACCGAGAGACTCTTCACCAGACGGCGCAAGCCGGCGTTGTTGAGCGCAATTACAATCTGCTCGCTGATGGTTTTTAGTACGACCACGTCGTTGGAATTCCAACCTCGCGGCGTGCCGTTCATCAACAGCAGAACGCCCACATGATCGGCGCCGTCGGTCAAGGGCAAGGCCAGCAACGAACTCACCCCCAATTCCGCCAAAGCTTCGCGGACAGAATTCAGTTCCGGTGAACCTTGCGCATCCGTAATCGTCAAAGTTCCGCGGCTCACTGCGAGGTCCTGGGTCGCGGCCACAATTTTTTCCAGCGCGCCGGCATTTCCCAGTTTGGCGGTGCCCGAGCAATATTCTTTTACGGCCGTCGGAGTGAGTCCGGGTTTGCGCATGGCCGCCACACAGCGGCTAACTTTCCATTGTTCGCCAATTTCGTTCACCGTGGTTGAAAGCACTGCGTCGGCGTTGCTTTGGCGGTAAAGCTTGCGAGTGATTTCGGCGACTCGGGTAAAACTGCCAACGTCGTTAGCTTCATTTGCCTGGACAGCTGGCGTAACGACCACCGCGGCCGGTGCGCTCGCAACCGGCCGGGCGGGCGCGGCGTTCGAGTACTGCGGGGTCAATCCCGCAGTGAGATAAAGCTGCTGTAAGTTTTCGTTGCGTTCTTCTTCCCGCGGAAAAAGTTCCTGAATGCGTTGCAGGCGCTCAATGGCTTTGGTCCGCATCCCGTACTGGACAAGGATTTCGACCTGTAGCATGAGGTCTTGCAGTGTCGCCGAGCCGAGCGTTTTCTCTTCGCTGCGCGCTGGCTCCGCCGACACCGCGAGGCTCGTGAAGCGCGACGAAATGACTTTGAAACGGTTCTCGTCAATTTTTCCACGCAACGATTCCAACCGCTTCTGATGGCCGGGTTCGTAGGCATCCACTTCGGCGGCGCGATCCAAGGATTCAGCCGCTTTTGCAAAGTTGCCCATACCGTAATGCAAATCAAAGAGCTTGATCAGCGTCTGGCAATAGTCGGTCTCGCGATTGGACGCATTAAATTGCTCGCTTAAAAACTCCAGCAGCTCGGGCGAAGCCCTGTGCTTGGCAACGATTTCCTGCATGGTGGCCAGAAAAGCGCGCCGCTCCCCTTTGCGTCGCTGCGATTGTTCCAGCTTACGAGCCAGGTCCACCGCTTCCACATCCTGATTGGCGTCGATGAACTGCCCAATCAAGTTTGAGATATCGTCCATGTGCGCCGGATTCTCTTCGAAAAGCTTCCAGAGAATCACTTCCGCCTCGGTCAGCCGATTGGCCGCGAGCAGCGCCCTGGCGTAGGTCTCGCTGAATTCCAACGATGCCGAAGGGACATTCGCCAGCGGCTCCAGAACGAAAATCGCCGCGCCAACCTGAGTTTGTGCCAGCAGGCTTTTGCCGTAGGCCAACGCAATTGCGCTGTCACTGGAATCTTCCGTGTAAGCGCGTTCGATCCATTGAGTAGCGTCGCCGCCGGCAGCTTTTATGGCTTCCGCAAGCTTGGAAAACGCGTCGGCAGCCGACTTGTGATCTCCCACATCCGCGGAAAGTTCGCCCAGGCGCTGTAAGTTCAGCTCACTCGGATCGAGATTCACACTGCGCTGCAAAACCCGCAGCGACTCCGGCTTGCGGCCCTGATGGGTCAGTTCTTCAAAGGCATTTTGATAAGTCTCCATCGCCAGTTTGCGATTGGAGTTTTCCAGGATCTGGCCGAATCGGAGCTTCTGTTCCCACGTAGGATTTACGAACCGCGCCAACTTTTTATAAGTGAGACTGGCCCGAGTAGCGTCACCGGCTTCCATTTGCCGTTCGAAAAGCTCGCCCAGAAGCTTTACGGCATCGGGAATTCGTTGCAATGATAGGCACAAGTCGGCCGCCATTTGCCGCACCGTGTCATTGCTGGGATCGGCCGCGAGGGCGTGAACGTACCCGTCCAGAGCCTCAGCGGTTTTGCCTCTTTGGAGAAGCTTTTCCGCCCGCTCTATCTGCTTTCCGATCTCGGCCCGGTCCACTCGCTTGGTCGTTTCTGTCATGGGAGAAAAAGTTGCGGAGTAACCCACTAAGAATTCTAGGGGCAGCCTACCTGTGCGGCAATCAAGTCACGGACTGGCGCGATTACGAAAGTCACCGCAAGGACCACAGTTGGCACAAAATTAAGCCTCTTTGCGGGACGACCGGCTCCGCCAGGTGGGGGTTACCGAAGTTAACCGGTGCCGCCGCTTTCTGCTTCTCGCCACAGCCTCTCCATAATATTCTCGAGGCGATGCCGTCGCTGGAATTGAAGCCGCAGTGTCGAAACCGAAATCATGATCCTCGCCCTGACAATCATTTACTCCGGCCGGCATGATGGCTGGATGTGGGCGCTCGCCGGCGCTGGTGCTGGCGTGTATATTTTCTATCGCGGATTCCGTCTGCTACAACGCAAGCGCCTGATTCTCGATACGCCGTCGTCGAAGATTCGCAGCGCTTCCATGGGATTGGTTGAAGTAAGCGGCCTGGCATGCGGCCCCTACACCGTCACCGCTCCGATTACGGGATTGCCTTGTTACTACTACCGCACCGTGGCATGGCGATGGGAACACCACGGCAAAAATAGCGAGTGGGTAAAAGTCGCCGATGAAAATCTGCACGTGCCTTTCTTCCTTGATGACAATTCCGGGCGCGTGCTGGTCGATCCACAGGGCGCCGAGTTGGACATTCACTGCGATTTCAAAGAAGAGTTCAGCAATTCGATTTTCTCCAGCAGTCTCGAAATCCCCGGCAATGTCGCTGACTTTGTGGCTCGTCACGGGGTCGGTAGTGATCACAAACTGAAAATCGAGGAGTACTGTATCAAACCAAAGAATGCGTTATTCGTGCTCGGCACGTTGGCCACTAATCCCGGCGTGTCTTGTACCCCGACCCCGGTTCGCAGCGAATCCGGTACCGCGATCGGAGTCACTTCGCTTTTTTCAGTTCCGCTAGCGGGCGTAAGCACCAGTCGGCTCAATTGGCAGCAAGGAACGAATACGACCACAACCCAGGAAGTCATCCGGCTCTCCGGAGAAAGCGTGCCGGCGCGCGCCCTCGACATGAGCCAGCAAGAAAAACTGGCGGCCGCCATGACGAAAGCCGGGATCGTAAATCCTGCTGCCTGGGCCGCGGCCGGCGTGCAAAATGTGAAGACTTCGCAATCCGGCGATGGCAATGGCGCGGCCCCGCAGATTGCGCCGGAAGAATTCGATTTGCGTCCGCCAGTCGTACTTATGCGAGGCACGCACAACCCGGCATTTTTCATGTCCTGGCGAAGTCAACGCGATGTGGTGCAGGCGCTAAGCTGGAAATCGACGCTGATGATCTGGGGCGGCCCGCTGTTGACCGTGCTGTGCGTCTACATTTTGCTCGACTACTTTAGATTGTTGTAACCGCTTAAGAAAAAGGAGCAACAACCATGAGCATCATAATTTTAGTGGCGCTACTGTTTGCCACAGCCGGGATCGTCTGGTATCTCGTCACCATCTTTAACGGATTGGTCGAGCTCAAAAACGATATCGACAAAGCCTGGGCGAACATCGACATCATGCTCAAGCAGCGCCATGACGAACTCTCCAAGTTGCTCGACGTCTGCAAGGGCTACATGAACTTTGAGAGCGACACATTAATCAGGATCACCCAGGCGCGCAGCCAATATCAGCAGGCTTCGACCATCGACCAGAAGGCACAGGCCGACCGGAGCATGACCTCTGCGCTGCGTGGTTTTTTTGCGGTCGCTGAAAATTATCCGGACTTGAAGGCCAACAACAACTTTATGCAGTTGCAAAAACGAATTACGGAACTGGAAAGTCAGATCGCCGATCGCCGCGAATTCTACAACGATTCTGTGAACACATTTAACATCCGCATCCAGCAAATGCCGGACACATTCGTCGCAGCCTTCATGAAACTGACACCGCGTCCCATGTTCAAGGTAGAAGAGGCCGACAAAGCCGACGTAAACATGAGCTTTGCCACAGCCAAGTAGATAGAGCGGCGGTTCCAGCCGATCTATTTCAATTATCGGCGAAAGGTTTTTCGCTTTAAGAATTTATCCGCGAAAATCCGCGCAGTCCTTAGCGGCTCTTAGCCGCTAAGCTTTCGCAGCGATTCTTCATACGGCGCTCGCGCAATCCCGCGCTCGGAGACGATCGCCGTCACATATTTCGCCGGCGTAACGTCGAACGCTGGATTCTCCACCGCCCACCCCATCCGGCACCATCTGCTTGCCCGACATGTGCGTCACTTCACTGGGCCGAATTCCTTTGCTCAATGGGAATCTTGCTCCCGTCGGATTTGTGCGTCAAATCGACGTCGACATCGGCGCCGCCACATAAAACGGAATCCTTTTTTCCTTCGCCAGCACCGCCACCGTGTAGGTCCCGATCTTGTTCGCGACGTCGCCATTCGCCGCGATACGGTCCGCGCCCACCACCACATCAGCCGATCTTTCCCTGATTGTAAATCATGCGCCAGACATGTTGTCGGTAATCACGTCGTCGGGATGCCATCCTTTCTCAGCTCCCACGCCGTCAATCGCGAGCCTTGCAGAAACGGCCGCGTCTCGTCGGCAAACACGTCGATCTTTTTGCCCTGATCGACGGCCGCGCGAATCACGCCCAGCGCAGTGCCGTATCCGCAAGTAGCCAGCGCGCCGGCGTTGCAATGGGTCAACACGCCACCGCTGGCGGGCATCAGCGTTGCACCGTGCTGGCCCATGGCTTGGTTCGCGGCGATGTCTTCAGCATGCATGCGTTTCGCTTCTTCAATCAAAGACTCCTTGATTTGCGCAATGGGGCGCACTCGAAGTGTCTCAAATTTTCCCTGCATGCGCCGGATGGCCCAGAAAAGATTCACCGCCGTCGGCCGCGTCTTGCCGATGACTTCGCAAATCTGATCAAAGTCGCGCTTCAGATCGCCGCCGCTCTCAGCTTTTGATTTCTGTATCCCCAGCGCGATGCCCATAGCTGCAGCCACGCCAATCGCCGGCGCCCCGCGCACCACCATGTCACGAATCACGTCGGCAACTTGCTGGTAGCTGGTGCAGTTTACATAGGTTTCCTCCGTAGGCAGCTTCGTCTGATCGATGAAGCGCACACCTTGGTCGGTCCATTCGAGAGTTTGAATCATTGATTTCGCTCTTGGCTCTGGGCTCTAGGCCCTAGGATTTTTGCGATATATGTTCTTGACGGACATCGGCGGCGGTGAAGAGCGATACAAACGGCGCTGGTGATGCGGCTTTCTCCACGTTCGGACGTCCGCCGGCTTCCTGACGTTCCACCAGACACATCACGCCCACAACTTCAAATCCAAATTCGCGCGCAGCTTCGATGGCTTGGATGGTCGAGGAACCGGTAGTACAAACATCGTCCACAATCACTACGGGTGCGCCTTTTTCCCGGAAGCCTTCGACCCGTTGTCCGGTACCGTGCTGCTTCTCGGCTTTGCGCACCAGGAATCCATTTAATTCGCCGCTGATTACTGCGGCAGCCACCACAATTGGATCCGCTCCCATGGTCAATCCGCCGATGGCTTGCGGCTTCCATCCCCGCTCGTGGATTTCTTCGAGAAAAACCTGTCCGGTAAGTTGCGCGCCACGAGCATCCAGCGTCGTGATACGGCAGTCGATGTAATAGTCGCTGGTGCCCCCGGAGGAAAGTTTGAACTCTCCCAACCGGAAAGACTTCCTGGCGAGCACGCTTAATAATTCCTGACGAGCAGTAGGCATGAAAAAATAAGATAACACGGCACCCGTTGGCCACGGATTACTCGGATTCGCGCGGATAAAAAAACAAAATCCGCTGGGAAAGACGAAACTCAAGCATGTCCCAAGTATCCGACAGGTAAAGACATTAACGAATCCCGGGACTGAACGTTTGAAAATAGCCAAGCAGCACAGATAAAAAGAATCCGCGAAGATCGGAGTAAATCCGTGGCGCTTCTAGCGGGCCAATTTATCCAAGTTACGAAAATGATCGCTGACCAAGTAAATCTGGAAGAAAATCAGCGCGTTGTATCCGGCGTGAATCAATACTCCGGGAGCAACTGCCCGCGTCACCACGCGGGTAATGGTGAGAATGCAGCTCACTCCGAAGAGTACGAGCAGCGCCGCCCAATTGCCTCCGAGTTGGAGACTGTGCATCATGGCGAAAGCAGCGGCCGTGATGAGCACAGCAAGTCCGCGACCAATTTTCGAGGCCGGCCAAGCTCTTAATGCAGGGGCCGCGCTGATGGCGAATGTCAGCAGGGCCAGGCCCAGCAAACTCGCAGCGCCATAAATCGACTGGCGGCCCGGTAAACTCCGCGCCAGCATTCCCCAAATCAAAAGACTCATGCCGGGCAGCAGAATCAAATAAGCCGGCTTCCCGCCAGGGTTGGTACTTCGCGAGAGGAACAACACCAGCATCGCCAGAAATACTGCCAGCGTAAGAATCCCGGACCATGGGATACGGTACTCTGTGCTCAACGTATCCCCAAGCCGCGATGATGCAAACCCACAGACTGCCTCGCCGAAGATTTCCTGGAAGCATGAGCAAAGTTTGCAGCCAGCGGTCGAGCACCGGATAAAGAAAACCGCGAAACAAAAGCTCCTCGATCAGGGGCGCAACCAGTACTCCGAAAAAAGCCATCAGGTATGCGCTTTTCGGATCGGTGAAAAAACGATCCACCGGTAAAGACTTTGGGATGGGCAGGAATCGAGCAAGAAGACCCAGGACAATACTGGTGGCGAAACCCGCCACCAGAAAACCCAGCCAGCCCAGCCCTTTCGGCCAACGCCAGCTCACCGCCTGCCAGAATTGCACGTGGCGCACTCGCTTCAAGCGCACGTACATAAACATCATCACGACCACATAGGCCAGACCGGTGGGAGGAAGAATGAATAACACTCCGGGGTCTTTGGATAATTCTTTGAAAGAAGAATGCGTGAACAGAGTGCCAATCCCCAACGCGATCATGCTAAACAAATACAGCGCCGTAAACATGACGACGACTATCAAGAAAAGATCAAGGCCGGTCCAGGACGGATCTTCAGCGTAGGGATTAATGGGCTCGAAACGCGGCAGGCGCAGTTCCTGATTTAGCTGTGCAATCGACAAAGCAATATCCGGGGCTTCCGGCGCGATGGGCTCAGATCCAAAAGCTGGAAACGGATTGTTCAGTTCAGCCACGGTTTTGGAGTTGCCCCCACTCTACGCGATGGAAGTCTCTTTCCGCATCCTGGCGGGGCTTCCGGCGAAATACTGGACCAAAGCCTGCCCGGTATAAGACTTCTTGACGCGCGCGACTTGTTCGGGCGTGCCCTGCGCCACGATTCGGCCGCCGTCTTCTCCGCCTTCAGGGCCGAGATCGATTATCCAGTCGGCGTTGCGGATCACGTCCAGATTGTGTTCGATGATGATAATCGTGTTGCCAAGATCGGTGAGGCGATGCAGAACGTCGAGCAACTTTCGCACATCGTCGAAGTGCAGTCCGGTAGTCGGCTCGTCGAGCAGATATAGAGTTTTGCCGGTCTGGCGCTTGCTCAGTTCGCGCGCTAGTTTGATGCGCTGGGCTTCGCCTCCGGAAAGAGTGACCGCGGATTGTCCCAGATGAATGTATCCCAGGCCGACATCCACCAGCGTCCTGCAACTTTTGCTCTGACCTGCGGAATATTTTCGAGTATCTGCAGCGCGTCGGCGACCGGCATTTCCAGCAGGTCGGCGATGGAATAGCCGTTGTACTGCACCGCCAACGTTTCGTGGTTGTATCGCTTGCCGCCGCAGACTTCGCACTGCACGTAAACGTCCGGGAGAAAATTCATTTCGATGCGGCGCTGCCCTTCGCCCTGGCAAGCTTCGCAGCGTCCGCCGGCAACGTTGAAAGAGAATCGTCCCGGCTTGTATCCGCGCTCGCGCGATTCCGGCAGCATGGCGTAGAGATCGCGAACCTGCGCGAATACGCCGGTATAGGTTGCCGGATTGGAACGCGGCGTGCGGCCGATCGGCGATTGATCGATGCGAATGACTTTATCGATGTGCTCCGCTCCGGTAATGGATTTGTGCGTGCCGGGTTCTTCGCGCGACCGATACAGCCCTTGGCCAGAGCGCGATAGAGAATGTCGTTCACCAGCGTCGATTTGCCGGAGCCGGAAACGCCGGTCACAACTGTCATCACGCCGAGCGGAAAAATGACATCGAGATTTTTGAGATTGTTTTCGCGCGCGCCAAGAATGCTGATCGCTTTTCCGTTGGGCTGCGTCGCTGGGGACGCATTGCAATCTGCTGTCGTGCCGGAAATATAGGCTCCGGTAAGCGACCCGGGCACGCGAATAATTTCTTCGGGCGTGCCGTGCGCGACCAATGCGCCGCCGTGCCGGCCGGCTCCGGGACCGAGATCGATGACGTAGTCGGCGCGGCGAATGGTTTCTTCATCATGCTCGACGACGAAGCACGGTATTGCCAAGGTCGCGCAAATTTTCCAGAGCCTTCAGCAGACGTTCGTTGTCGCGATGATGCAGTCCGATCGACGGCTCATCCAGCACGTACAGAACGCCGCGAAGTTTCGATCCAATCTGCGTTGCCAGACGAATGCGCTGGCCTTCGCCACCGGAAAGTGTGGAGGCTGAACGATCCAGCGAAATGTAGCCGAGTCCGACGTTATGTAGAAATTCCAGCCGTTCGACGACTTCATGCATGATGCGTCCGGCAATTAATTCTTCGCGCCCGGCCAGCTTGATCTTCCGCGCGACCTCGAGTGATCGCGACACCGGCAAAGCAGTGAAATCGGCGATCGACATGCCATTCACTTTCACCGCCAAACTTTCGGGACGCAACCGCTTGCCATGGCACATCGGACATTGCGTCGCCGACATGTAATCGAGCAAAAATTCGCGATAATTCTCCGAACTGGAATCTTCCGCCGCCCGCTTCAAATATCCCAGCACGCCGGTAAATCCAGTTCGACCGCCCTTGCCGTCGCCGTAAAGCAATAAGTTCTGGATCTTCTCGGGATATTTGTCGAAGGGCGTCGTCAGATCGAAGCCGTGGGCCGCAGCAGTGAGTTCGACCATGTGAACCAGATTCTGCGATGCCGATCCCGGTCCCAATCCGCCTTCGAGCATCGGCTTCGACCAATCGGTCACCACTTTGCCGGGATCGAAGTCATAACGACTTCCCAGACCATGGCATTCCGGACAGGCACCATAGGAGCTGTTGAAGGAAAAAGAACGCGGCTCAAGTTGCGGCACATTGATGCCACAATCCGGACAAGCCAACTTCGCCGAATAAAGCTGCTCCTCGCCGCCCACGACCGCAACCTGCACCAGGCCGCCGCCAGCTTCATCGCCAGGCCTACCGAAAGTTCGAGGCGATGCTCGATCCCCGGTTTCACCAGCAAGCGATCAATCACCACTTCGATGGTGTGATTTTTGCGCTTATCCAGCGCGAGGTCGTCTTCGAGATTGACTAGTTCGCCGTCGATGCGGGCGCGGGAGAAGCCGTGTTGTACCAGCTTCTCCATCTCTTTCTTGAATTCGCCTTTGCGGCCGCGCACGATTGGCGCCAGCACCATCACCCGGTCCTCGGGTGTCAGCGACATCACTCGCTGCACAATTTGCTCTGCCGACTGCCGGGTGATCGCCTGTCCGCATTTCGGGCAATGCGGAACACCGATCGAAGCGTACAAAAGGCGAAGATAATCGTAGATTTCCGTGATCGTACCCACCGTCGATCGGGGACTGCGGCTGGTGGTCTTCTGCTCAATCGAAATGGCCGGGCTGAGGCCGTCAATGGCGTCCACGTCGGGACGCTCCATCTGGTCGAGAAACTGGCGGGCGTAGGCGGAAAGCGTCTCTACGTAGCGCCGCTGCCCCTCGGCGTAGATGGTGTCGAAGGCCAGCGAAGACTTCCCCGATCCGCTCAGGCCGGTAATGACCGTGAGCGAATTCCGCGGAATTTCCACGTCTATATTCTTCAGGTTATGCTGGCGCGCTCCGCGCACCGAGATTTTGGTGATGGCCATTAATCCCGACAGTATTTCCCTTCCGTAATGTGGACGGGTCTACAGAAATGTTCGACAGTAGGTGTACGCAACTCTACTCACGTATCTTATTTGCTAACAGTAAGGAGCGTCAAGACGGGTAGATTGAGGAAGCGCTCAGCGGAGTCGGTCATCAGGCCCTGCCAGAGAATTCCAGCGGCAATTTCATTGGGAAAGTGGGCCGATCTTGAGTAGCTTATTGGTAGTTTTTGTAATGACTTTTACTGCTGTTTCAGTCGTCGCAATTGGGATATTCGCCGCTTATGGTGCCGTGATCGGCATCCTCCACGCTTTTGCTTATCAGTCGCGGCGCCAGCGTCCCGTCCGGACCCTTGTCCTGGTACCCAGCCAGTCGCCCGTCGGCGGAGACTGAATCATTTTAGATTGCAGATTGCAGGCTCTTCCGCTCTAAATCCGAGATACCTTCCCTTCAAGCGTTCTCCTTTGCGGCCTAGTTCAGATGGTAATTTCAGACGCCACCTTGAAAAGCCACAGCTTCCAATCTGAAATCACAAATCTGAGATTGCCCTATTGCGGCTCCGGATTGTTGACCTGCGGCATTCGCTGAATTGGAATCTGGCCGGGAGCGACAGGTGTCCCCGGGACTCCGCCCGGCTGCTGTTGTTGCTGTTGTTGTTGCTGAAGTTGCTGTAAAAGCTCTTCCGGGGTTTTGGGAGCAGCTTGACCATTGGCCGCCCCTGGTGCCGGTTGACCTGCCTGATCGTCGGGCTGGTCGGCTGAGTCATCGGCCGCGTCGTCGGCTGCGGAATCATCAGCCGCATCTTCTGCCGCTTGCGCCGCCGCAGCTTGAGGACGGCCAAAGGGCCCCGGCGCTCCGGCCCGGGGCTGCCCACCCGCGTTGGCCTCGACGGCCGGCTGTTCCGCCGGCCCAATCGGCCTGGCCATCAAAACTACCTTGTCCAGAGCAGTCGGGTTGGCAGCGGTACCCAGCAACACGTAATCGAAATGCGATCCGTTCAGTAGCGACGCCAAAACCTCACGCGCCGGCCCGGGACCGAAATGTCCCACCACTCGCTCGGTCGAATTCGATGGCATATCCACCGACGCGCCGGTGCGCGCCCGCACCGCCCGCAGGATGTCTCCCAAGGTGGAGTTCTGGGCCACAATCGTCAATTGGCCGCTCTGATAAGCCACCAAAGGCGCTGACGATGGTATCTGGTCGAGGTTGAATCCCGGCAAGGGTCCGGAAGGCGGCAAAGGCTGGGTCGGAGCGGCAGGCTGAACCGCCTTCACCGCCTTTTTCTTGGCATGACGTCGAGGGGACGTAGCAGGCGCTGTCGTTTGGGCCGGAACAACCCCCGGCAAGCTGACGACCACCGCAAGAAGAGCGAACCCCAGTTTGCCCGACATTCGCAATCCAGCCATAATCCTGCCCTGCGGCCATTCGAGGAACCTGCCGCAACGATCTCCGCTAATTCTAGCACTCGAGACTCCGCCGCAATATAGGCCTTTTGGACGTAGCCAAATTTAGGATTCGTCCATTCGCGGGAAGTTAAACCGCAAAAACATTGAGACCAACCCGGCGAAGGGTTGGTCCCGCGCCCTGCTGCCGAAGGAACAAGGGGCATAGAGATTGGATTTGAAAACCTACTGGCGGGGCGCGAAATAACCTTTGCGGGCGCGTACTTGTAGATCTTTCTTTTGGGACGTGATCTCTATCGAGCGGAACCGGCCGTCGGCGTCAAAGTCCGCGGGATGATACGAGATCACGTATTGGCTGCGCAGTTCGTCTTCGATCGCGGCGAATGAGCTTTTGATGTCCTTCATCTTAAAGGGAAAGAATGCGCGTCCGCCGGTAGCGTCGGCCAGTTGCTGGAGGACTTTGTCCCCGCGCAGATATCAACCGCTGTCGTCGGTGGAAATCGCATAAATAATCACTTCTGCGCGTTGCGCCATTTCGATGGCCTGGCTCGTGTGATTTCGCTCTGGTTATCTTCTCCGTCGCTGACAATCACGATCGCCCGCCGCACCGGATGGTCCGCGGCTGTCTTGATCAAATTGTCACGGCAGGCGCGATAGACGGCATCATACAGCGCCGTGCCACCACCGTCCTTCAGATTGTGCACGCCCGTGGCCAGCAACTGAACGCTATCGGTGAAACCCTGGGTCACCTGATTGTGTCCGTTAAAACCCATCACGAAAGCTTCGTCGAAATTGGCACGTACGGTGTGTTGCAGGAAACTGACAGCGGCTTCCTGCTCGAAATCGAACCGGCCATGCACGGATCCGCTGGTATCTACAAGCAGACCCAGCTCCAACGGTAGATCGGTTTCGCGGCGGAAATTTGCGATCGATTGTGGGGGCTTATGGTCGTCAAGAATCGAGAAATCGGCCTGATTGAGGTCGCGGACAAACTTGCCATGCTTATCGGTGGCGATGAACAGCAAATTAACTTCGTCCACTCGCTTCTTGATGGTGAGAACGGTGTCATCGGGTCTGGGTCGAAGCCGGCGGAGTCGAGCTGCCGACGTGGACACCACCGCGACGGCACTCGCCGGAAGTGCGTAATTCGACTGCGCGCGCAACGGCAGCGCCGCAGCAGCCAGAAGCAGGGTCCCGAGCACAAAATGCCGATTTCGTGTAACTCATTCCCAAGCCATCCCAAATTTCCACGCTAAACAATCATCCTTACTACAGCCATTCACCCCTTTAGATGCACTTCAAGGGCCGAATATCCACGCTGGACACGGCTTCTGTATGTTGACTGTAGGCGACCATAAGGCCAGTGCCAAGTTACAAAAGGAGCACTCATTTGGTCATGGCAACGTTTTTGGCAGTCCCATCAGAGAGTTAACCGCCGTAAATCTCGATCCGCGCTTAGGATTGCCCGCCCCAGGGAGTTAAAATGGCTACCGCTAAACAGGAGGATTTATGAAGAAGCTTCTACGCATTATTGCTCATGTTCACTTTCTTGCCCGCCGCTTTCGCCGCCGACGATGCTACCGAAGCCGATCGAGTGAAAGATTCAGGCGTGGTTTTAAAAGAAATTCTCAATATTCCCGACGACATTCCGCAAGACCTGATCGATAAAGCCGAATGCCTGATCATTCTGCCTTCGGTGAAAAAAGGCGCATTTGGCATTGGCGGGAGCTACGGCCGCGGCGTCATGATTTGCCGCAGCGGCCAACATTACACCGGACCCTGGGGACCGCCAGCGCTGTATGCCCTGGAAGGCGTCAGCATCGGCTTCCAGATTGGGCGGCCAGGCCACCGACTTCGTGCTGCTGGTCATGAATCCCAAGGGCGCGGAATCGCTTTTGAGCAGCAAGGTCAAGCTGGGTGCGGATGCCTCCGCAGCCGCCGGTCCAAAAGGCCGCACCGCGGAGGGCGCGACCGACATCGTAATGACCGCCGAAATCCTCTCCTACTCGCGCAACAAAGGATTGTTCGCCGGAGTCTCGCTCGAAGGCTCCACGCTGCGCTCCGATGGCAGCGCCAACGAAAAACTTTACGGACAAAAACTGGACGCCAAGGAAATCATCCGCGAGCACAAAGTAAAAGCCCCTCCGTCCGCCGCAGGGCTGATCGCCCTGCTGAACCGGAAGAGCCCGAAGAACCTGTCAGATCCGAAGTCCTTAGAGTAATTACTGGTGTGTTGTCTGGGGCGGGCGGCCGCGCCCGCCTCTCGCAATCCATCCGAAAGTCCGGGTTCCACGAAATGGCCAAATCAGAACTTATCCGCTGCGCCTGGGCAAGCAACGAACTTTCCATTCCTTATCACGACAAAGAATGGGGCGTGCCCATGCACGATGACATCGTCCTATTCGAATTCCTGGTTCTAGAAGGCGCACAGGCGGGATTGAGTTGGGACACGATTCTGAAAAAACGAGACAACTATCGTGCCGCCCTCGATGGCTTCGATCCCACTCGCATCGCGAAGTACAACAGCCGAAAATTCCAATCCCTGATGAAAAATCCGGGCATTGTGCGCAACCGTTTAAAAATTGCATCAGTAACCAAAAATGCAAAAGCATTTTTAGAAATACAGAAAGAATTCGGCTCGTTCGACAAATACATCTGGCAATTCGTCGGTGGAAAACCGAAAGTGAATTCGTGGAAATCGTCGCAAACGCGTCCAGCTTCGACGCTCGAATCGGATGCTATGAGCAAAGATCTGAAACGGCGCGGATTCACTTTCGTGGGATCGACTATTTGCTATGCCTTCATGCAGGCCGTCGGCATGGTGAATGATCACGCGGTAGACTGCTTCCGCTATTCGCAAGTAAAGCGCGAAAAGAGGTAGAACGTCCCGAACCAACTCCGAAGGAGCGGCCCAGATTGGGCCAGGACGAAGTCCTGGGTAGGGACGAAATCTGACTACGTGTCCCAGGACGCAACCACCCCACTACCGAGCGCTTCTGCCGGATGTAGGGGTCCTTCGACTCCATAGACGTTCACTTCGTGAACCTCTACTGCGCTCAGGATGACAGGTCGTTTGATTTTTATTAGATCGAAACTGGCCGACACCACTTATGCTGGTTCGTCCTTCTCGATTACCAACGTTTTCTTTGAATGTCTATCACATCAATAGACATTTCTATATAATCTGGCTTGGCATCAGGACACCCATGGATCAGGAACGCAACGAAAAACTAACCATCGCCATCATCGGCGGCGGATTTTCCGGCGCCACCCTGGCTGCCCAGCTCCTGCGCCACGCGACCCAACCGCTTTCGGTAATTGTGATCGAACGCGCGACGACCCGTGGACGCGGCGTCGCTTACTCCACCATGCACGGATGGCACCTGCTCAACGTTCCCGCCGGCGATATGAGCGCATTCGCCGAAGATCGCGGCCACCTTTTGCGCTGGGCACAAAACAATTTCGACTCGCGCGTGGGACCGGAAAGTTTTCTTCCTCGCCGGGTTTACGGACAATATATCGAGTCTCTGCTAAAAGAGGCGGCGAATGCACGGCCCGGCGAATTCGAGTGGAAGAACGATCAAGCCATTTCCATTACCCGCTCAGGCGAAAAAGTCGAAATCGGTCTCCTCGGCGGCGAAACCGTGATTGTCGATAAAGTGGTCCTCGCGCTGGGAAATTTTCCGCCCAGCAATCCTCCGCTGCCGGGCAGAGTTGCGAACAGCCCCCGGTACATGCAATTCGCATGGTCCGGCGCGGCGCTCGACGGCGTGGAGAACGAAAATAATATTTTGCTGATTGGCTCCGGGCTCACCAGCGTGGATTTAGCCGTCGCGCTTCGCGCACGGGAATTTCGCGGGACCATTCATGTTCTGTCGCGCCGGGGATTGCTGCCGCACAAACATGCATTCGCGAAAAAGTGGCCGGCGTTCTGGAACGAACAATCGCCCAGAACTGCGCTCGGACTGATGCGGCTGATCCGAAAACAAGTTAAAGCCGCTTATGCAGAAGACTGCGACTGGCGCGCCGTCATCGATTCACTTCGTCCCTTCACCCAGCAAATCTGGCAGTCGCTGCCGAAAGACGAAAAGCGGCGGTTCCTTCGCCACGCGCGTCCCTATTGGGAGGTGCATCGCCATCGCATCGCCCCGGAAATCGGCGGCCTGATCGGATACCAACTGGTGAACCATCACATTCAGGCGCGCGCCGGCCGCATTACCGGCTACCGGGAAGACAACGGTGGCGTGGACATCTCCTACCGGGATCGCAAAACCGGCAAAGACGAAAGCCTGCGTGTCGACCGCGTAATTAATTGCACCGGCCCCGAAACCGATTGGCGGCGTCTCGATAATCCATTGCTGGCCAGCCTGCAGGAGCACCATCTCGCGCGCCCTGATTCCCTGTTTCTCGGTCTTGACGTTTCAGACGATGGCGCATTAATTGACGCCAATGGCACCCCGTCGGATTTCCTCTTCACCATCGGCCCTTCGCGCAAAGGCAGCTTATGGGAGACCACGGCGGTCCCCGAAATTCGCCAGGAAGTTTTGGATCTGGTGAAACATCTGCTGGACGGCGCCAACCGTCGCGTGCCTGTTTCGCTTTCTCCTGTGACTCAGGAAGTCTGAATCAAAAGCAAACAGGGTGCCCCGCGGCACTTTTACCGCTTACGAAAAACTTCAAAAATCAAATTGAACAGCTGCACAATCGTCATCCCAATCGCCACATAAACGACAACTTCCAGCCGGCGCACCGCCGCTTCCGTGTTCCGCAGTAAATCGGAGACGTCTTTTGTGCTCTGGCACAACGTATCGGCAAGTTGTTCGAAGTGCTGGGTGGACGCTCTCATTTTCTCCACGCCGCGCGACATTCCCAGTGACGCATCCGCCACCTGTTGCCCATTCCGCAAATCCAACTCAGCCTTGCAGGCCGCCCACCATGGGCTCCCCGGCGCATTGTCATACATGCGCTCGCGAATCTCCTCATAAGACCGGGTGCGCAGCAATTGCACCAGCGCCTGGGCCTTATCGATCGTTTGCGCTTGGGACTCTTCGCTGGAGACCGGCATAGATGAGAAGTCTAGCAGCCAATTTTTCTGCAGTTGAGATACCCGAGGTTCTATTCCGCCCTAGACCTTTGGCCCGAATTGGACACTGGCCCGCAAGTTACCCTGGCCACGCGGTCCTTACTGTGGGCCCTGGTGTTGGGGTGGCGCGGTCGCTCCCGCGCTGCGATAAAGAATTGGCGTTGCCCGCACGCGCTTAGCCCTGAAGGTACCTCAGGCGCTTAAGCGCGGGATCAAAAACGAAGTCCCCCCAGGAAGCTACATCTACATATCTTTTATATGCGTCGCGATATACCACTGGTTCCCAAACACATCTTTCACGCCGCCGCTGCGATCTCCGTAATCATGGTCAACAGGCGCTGAGATCGATTCCGCCCCCGCTCCAATCGCCCGATGATAAAGCTCATCGCAATTTGGCACATATAGATAGAACATCGTCGGCATCGGTTGATAAATCCCCTGCGCTTCGCTCATCTCCAAAGCCGAATCCCCAATTTTGATGGTCGTGTGATGCATCACGCCGTCGGGCGAAGTGTACCGCCCCATCTCCTGCGCCCCAAATGCACGCTTCAGGAAATTGATTACCGGTTCCGCCCGCAGTGGCTGCAGATAGGGCTGCACATCCGGCGCGCCCTCTGACTTGTAGTCCGCTCCCTTGAAGGTCGCGATGTACCAGAAGTTGCCGGCTGCATCCTTCACATTGGCAGTGCGCTCGCCATACGGCTGGTCAGCGGGCGCCTGCAGCGACGTCGCCCCCGCATCGAGGGCTTTCTGATAAACCGCATCGCAATCTGGAACATAAACATGGAATGCGCTCGGCAGCGGATCGCCCTTCCAAGCGCCTCCCGCGATGCCCCCGCCAATCATGATCATCGAATCGCCAATTCGGACTTCGGCATGGCGACCTCCAGCCGAACCCACGCTGCGGAATTTCTCTTCCGCGCCAAATGTTTTGGTCACGAAATCAATCAGCCCGTCGGCATCGCGCGCCACCAGGTAAGTGGTAAGCGTGTGATAGCCCTTCGGCACCGGACTCACGCCCGTTTCCTTCTTCGCGGGCCGCGGCGCCATGGCATTGAAGCGCTTCTGAAGTTCCTCCAGCGGCACCATCTCTTTGTGCGTCGCCACCAGCCAGGTATATCCAAAAGGATCGGCAATGTATCCCGATCGGTCGCCGTAGAACTGGTCAGCGATTGGCCTGGTAATCTTCGCTCCCTCGGCCACCGCCCGTTCCGCGAACGCATCCACGTCGTCGACGTAAAGATGCAACTTGATAGGCGAACCGCCAAGCCTGTCCGGACTCATGCTGCCGTATTCAGGAAATTCGTCGGACAACATGATCGTCGAACCCCCAATCTCAATCTCGGCGTGTCCAATCTCCCCGCTCGGCATGGTCAGCCGCCCCTTTTCAATCGCGCCAAACGCCCGCTTGTAGAAGTCGATGGCGCGGGCTGCACCTTTTACAGTCAGATACGCCGAGACGGATTGACGAACTGCGGAAACAGGTTCAGCTACGGTTGCCATAAGTGCACTCCTTCTCAAATCAGATTTCAATCTTGCCCTGAAATTCTCTCGCGGCAGATCACGCAATTCGGTGGCGACGCCAATCAGGGGCACTATGCGAGCGTCTGCTCGAGCGCGGGTGATCCCGCCCCTGGCATCGCTCGAACGGGTGACGATCGCCTGTACCGCTTCGTCGAGTTGTTCGTACACGCTGACCCTAGCCATTCTTGCCACCTGGCTTCTTCTCAACATGACTGCGTAAATTCTGCAATCCCCGGAATTGCAATTGTTTTACCGCGCCCTCACTACGTCCTATTTCCGTCGCGATCTCGCGAATACTTCTCTCTTCCGCAAAGCGCATCATCACTACTCGCCGCTGGTCCTCGGGAAGCTCCTCTACCAGTCGAAATAATCGCGCGCGATGGATGGCACCCGCAAAATCCACTTCCGCCACTGCGATTTCTTCGGGATCCTCGAGGTCAGAAACTTCTTTGGACGACCGTTTCGCCTGGTCGATAATCGCATTGGACGCGATCCGAAACAGCCATCCCACAAACGGCACGCCCCGCCACTCGAAACGATTCAGATTGGTCAGCGCTTTGTGGAACACCTCAGAAGTCAGGTCCTCGGCCGTTTCGCGGCTGTTCACACGCCTCGCGATATACGCATAAACCTGTTCAAAATGAATCTCATAGAGTTCGCCAAAAAACGCGGGGTCTTTTTGCGCAGCCTCCACCAGCAGGCGATCTTCTGCCTCCATTCGAGACCCCTTCGCTGCCGGCGCTCTAACGGCCATCGTTCCTCTGACTATAAAACTGTGGGAAGAGAAAAAGGTTACGGCAGGCAGGTTTAATTAAATCTTGTCATTCCGAACCTCATGTCATCTTGAGCGGAGTGGAAAGACCTTACTCCTTTCACGGCTGCGGTTCTTTTGGCTCGACAACACTCTCATCCGCCTTCTTCACATCAAACCCGGAGGAAGGCAGACAGGTCGAATATTTCATCGGCGCCGTCGACTCATCAATACGCTCCGTCCTCTCAACCTTGTAGCTGCGCATGGTGTAGCAGACTTGATCCTTGCCCTCCGGGGCATCGTTCGAGAGTAGCCGGTCGAGAGGGTAGGCATGCTTCTGTGGCAGTCTGTACTGATCGATTGCCATGTCGTCGGCGTTCGCAAGATCGAACTTCAATGATGGAATGGATTGCAGCGAGTCCACCGTCGCCTGGCCATGAACCGGCGCAACCGCCGCCACAAGCAATCCGAATAAAAGAAGAATGGGGATTCTCATACAAGATCCTCCAGTTTGGCAAATTATAGCTCCAAACTCTGGATGGAAACCGCATGATGATGGACGAACCAGAATTGGGATGGATAGCATCGGAAACCATGCTTCAAAGTGAAGGCCGGGCTGTCAGGGCCGAGGGCAAAGCTGAGAGTTGAAAGCTGAAAGCTCCTCTCAGCTCGCCTTCCTCACCGCCCCATATTGCTCCAGCGCAATCCCATTGGGATCCACAATCTGCCACTGCAACGAATCCCGATTGAGCGAAAACGATTCCAATCCACTAATCTCCGGAGTCACCGCCGCGGCCTTCCGTCCCTCCACTAAATTGATGGCCACATGGTGGTGATAACCATCCCAAGACAGGAACCGAAACGTACCCCAATCCAGCGTGACATTCATGCCCAGCGATTCGTAAAACTCTTGCGAACGATCAAGATCAGACACCGTAAGATGCACGTGTCCCAGCCGAGTGCCGGCAGGAAACCCGCTCCACTCCAGGCCGGAGAGCTGCGTAAGTTCATCAAGATCAAGAGCCCACGTAGTCATTTTCACGGTACCGTCCGACCAGTCCCACGACTCCGGCGGACGGTCCGCATAAACTTCGATGCCATTGCCTTCGGGATCATAAAAATAAAGCGATTCGCTCACTAAATGATCAGCCGATCCCGCGAAGTGCCACTGATTCAGATACGCGGCGCGCAGAAATGCGCCGAGATATTGGCGCGCCGGAAGCAACAGCGCAAAATGATAAAGTCCCGCAGTGCGCGGCGGACGCTGTTTTCCACCCGGCAATTGTTTCAGGCGAAGTAACATCTCGCCTGCGCCCAGCACCGCCTCCCGCTTACCACGTTCCAATACTTGCAATCCAAAACTTTCGTAGAAGGCGGTCTGCTTAGGAAGATCCAACACCTTGAGTGTAAGTTCACGAAGGGGCCATGGCTTCGCCGTCATCGCACACGCTCCTCGAGCGGAAACCTGTGACTTCCAGTTCCCGTCCATGCCGCGGATTATAGACCCAAAACAATCCGCGGAAGTCATCGGAATATTAAATGGGAACTATAAGCGGCGGGGAAGGGGTCGTTGGTCGTACGTCGTTGGTCGTTGGCCCTTAGCCCTCAGCCCGTAGCCCTCAGCCGCAGGCCCCTAGCCACCACCAAAATACCTCCCTTGTCATTCCGAACCGAAGCGAAGCGTAGGGAGGAATCTGCTTTCGGACGGCACTGCTCTTTCGCGCTATCAAAAGTTCTGAGGCCAACGGCCAACGACGAACAGCCAACGGCGCTCTTACTTAATTCCTGCCAATCCCAACATTTCCAGAAACTGTCCCCGCGTACGCATATCAATCGATTGCGCTACTAATTTTCCATCGCGATCATAAACAAAACTTTTCGGCATACCTTCCACCGAGAACAGCCCGTTCACCTTGCGCCCGGGGTCAAGCAGAATAGGATAGGAAATGTTCCGCTCCGCGACGAATGGCCTGACCTTGCCGGCATCTTCATCGGAAATGGCCAGCACCACCAGTCCTTGACCCTGAAATTTCTGATAGAGCGCATCGAGGTCCGGCATCTCCTTGCGGCACGGTGGACACCACGTCGCCCAGAAATTCACCAGCACCACTTTGCCGCGCAAATCTTTCAGCGTCCAATTTTTTCCCTGCAAGTCAGTCAGCGTGAAGTCGGCTTCCTGTCGGTGTTGGTCATCAGCCTCAAGCTTAGCCAATGCGGCAGCGAGTTGCGGAGTATTCGACGCGGACAAAGGCGTAGTCTGCAAGTGTTCGTATCGGGCCAGTGTTGCTAACTCCGTGTAGGGTTCGGCCGGATCGCCGTTCTTGGCCGCCGGCACCGGCTGCTCCTGCAAAGCTAGCGCCAATGTTGTCGTAACTTCCTGCAGTGTGTCGTGGCCAAAGTCGCCTTCGGTGGACAAATTCGCCAGACCGTTCGCCAATCTCAATTTGTTCGGAACCGTTGGCAGTTGGCGAATCTTCAAAGCAAGATCTTTCGTTGTCGTCGAGCGAACGTCGTCGGGCAACCCGCGCAGTCCATGTAATGCAACTGCAATCGGCTTTTCCTGCGCGCTCCATTCAATCGTCTGTTGCTGCGCCGCCAGATTTAGAGGGCGCACCATCAACCCTCCCACGCCAATCACAAGACCGGCGATGAGCAGCGCGGGAATTATCCGGGGATGAAATCGATTCAGCATCATGGCTGCAGATTACAACAATGGCATGGACCCATTCCAGATGAGAGTGCTTTAACTGCTCTTCGAAATTCTGCGAAGGTATAATGCGGTAAGTTGAACACTACCGTTTCGCCCCGTCGATTGTAAAGACGGATTGCTCACTCGTGATGTCTCACTCCAACAGTACTGGTATACACACCAAGAAAGGGTTTGCTATGAGTTCCAGGAGAAATTATTTGCGCGTATTGATGATATCGGGTTTCCTAATCGCCCTGAGCAGCCTAAGTTTTGCGCAAGGTCCGCCGCCTCCCGGCCTGGTCTGGGGCCGTGGCCCTCGTCCTAATCGAGGGGCGTGCTTTTACAGGGACATCAACTTCAGCGGTGATTACTTTTGCATGTCAGCCGGCCAATCCTACGGCTTCCTGCCGCCAGGCTTTAATGACAGGATCTCCTCGATCCGCACCTTCCACGCTGGAGTCATCTTTTTTAACGATCACGACTTCACCGGCCTGCGCGCGGAAACCAGACGCAGCCTCAGCAATTTAAAAGCCTGGCCGCTGCCTACCGATCCCAGAAAAACCTGGAATGACCGCATCTCATCGATCCAGGTCCAGTAATCAGGCAGGCCCGAAATCACCACGGTGCCCCGTTCAAGCTCCGCTTGGGCGGGGCTTTTCGTGCAGGCTTTGTATGGTATTTCAGATTTGTAACTTTAGATTTCAGATTCAAGAGCGGAGAGTTCAATCCGAAATCTAAAATCTGCAATCTGAAATCGCAGTTCAGGCAGCCGCCCCAATCCGCCGGATCAAATCTTCCTGTTCGGATTTACTTTCGGCCCCAATGGTAAAAGCATCCAACAATCCCAGCGACAGCGCATACCTGATCGCCTCATCCTGACGATTGCGCATGTCCCCCTGACCCAAAATCTTCATCCCCACAATCCCCTTGCCAGCCGCCTTCATTTCATGAAGCACGCTGACCACGGTCGCAGGGTCGGCATCCATGTGCGAACCAATGGGATTGATCCTCACCAAATCAACTTCCACCCACGGCGACTTCGCCGCTGCTCGCAGCGCCTTGATCGAATGGCATGAACATCCATGCGCCCGAATAATTCCCTTCTCTTTTGCTTCGGACAAAACATCCATCGCGCCGCGATAACGCTCCGTCCAGTCACTTTCAGTGACACAATGCATCAGACAGATATCCAGATAGTCGGTGCCCAGCTCGCGGCGAAAACGGTCGAGATCAGCCCTCACCCCCGCGGCACTGCGCGAAAATGTTTTGGTGAGCACCGTAACTTTGTCACGCGATAAATGCTTGAGCGCTTCCGCCACGTGGGGATGACTTCCATAAGAATCGGCGGCGTCGAAAAATCGCAACCCTTGATCGTGTCCGTTGAGCAGCAGATCGGAGAGGCCCTTCACGCCAAGCGCAGTCTGATGAGACGAATGCCCAACGCCGACCGTCCCCGTTCCCATCGCAAGCCGGCTGGTAGTGATGCCGGTCTTGCCGATCGTCACCGTGTCGGAAGCGCTGAACTTTTGCGGCAACGCAAGCGCGTTGGCATTGAATCCTTTGGCGCCAAGCCAGGCCGCTCCCATTCCATAAGCAGTCCGACGAATAAACTCTCTGCGCTGCATGGGTCACCTCCGCGCGGATTGGATGGGCACAGTTTACATCCGAAGGGCGGGAGATTGGAACCGGCGGCGTTGGCTCTCGAGATGGGTTCGGCCTGGGGTAAGGTGGAGGCGGATGGTGTCTGGCCTGCGGCTTACCTGCTTCTACTCGTACTCCCTGGGCTCGATTCCTACGCTTGCTGACCCCTTGATGCGTCGTTGCTGCTGCGTAGGTCAAAGGCTGGGAGCGGGCGTCCGCACCACATGGCTTCGCTATTTACTTCCCCGTCTACTGCAGATTCCTCCCTTCGCCTGTCGGCTTCGGGTCGGAATGACAAGATTTGAGGCGGTGATTTCAGAACCACCGCCTCGTATTTCTTGTCGTAATTCGTGCTGCCGTTTTAGCTGCAGCCGCTGGTGCTGCCGCAACTGCCGCATCTGTAGCAGCTTCCGTTTCTGGTCATGATGCTGCCGCAGAAGCTGCAACTCGGGGCATCGCCCAGGTCGATTAAGCTGGCCAGGGCGTCGGCGGCATGGACGGAACCCGTCGTTGGCCGTTGGTCGTTGGTCGTTGGCGAAAAGCTTGACTGACTGGTGCCGGCGTCTGCCATGCTTTCGTTTGTCGGTGGTAAGGCACCGGGGACTCTGGGCCTCAGGGTGTCGAACAACATCTGTTGCTGGCCGGTCAGGAAACGCAATTGGAGCCAGCGGAAAATGTAGTCCATGATCGATTTGGCGAATCCGATTTCTGCGGTGCCGCTCCAGCCGCTGGGTTCGAAGCGGGTGTGCGCGAACTTTTCGCAGAGAAGTTTCAGAGGCACGCCGTGCTGCAGCGAGAGCGAAACGGCGCAGGCGAAACTGTCCATGAGGCCCGAGACGGTGCTGCCTTCTTTGGCCATGGTGACGAACAGCTCACCGGGCTCGCCGCTGGGATAGAGGCCGACTGTGATGTAGCCTTCGTGTCCGCCGACATTGAATTTGTGGGTGACCGAGGCGCGTTCGTCCGGCAATCTGTGGCGGACGGCGCGTGGCGGCGCGTTCAGGTTTGCTTCTTCGTGGACTGCCGAGGCGGCCACGCGAGCGTCTTCTTTCTTCGAGAGCGCAGTCGAGCTGCCGGCGGCGCTCAGCGGTTGAGATTGTTTGCATCCATCGCGATACACGGCCACGGCTTTGAGTCCCAGTTTCCATGCCTGAAGGTAGGCCTCCATGATGTCTTCCACGGTGGCGTTGTTCGGCAGGTTTACGGTCTTGGATATCGCGCCGGAGATGAAGGGTTGCGCGGCTGCCATCATTTTCAGATGGCCCAAATAATGGATGGAACGCGTTCCTTTGCTGGGCTTGAACGAGCAGTCGAATACGGCGAGGTGCTCGTCCTTCATATGCGGCGCGCCTTCGATGGTGCCGGTCGCGTCGATGTAGCTGACGATGGCGTCGGTCTGTTCGTGGGTGTAGGAAAGCTTGAACAAGGCCGCCGGGACCGTCTGATTGACGATCTTGATCATGCCGCCGCCGACCAGCTTTTTATATTTCACCAGAGCGAGATCGGGCTCAATGCCGGTGGTGTCGCAATCCATCATGAAGCCGATGGTGCCGGTGGGCGCGAGGACCGTGACCTGGGCGTTGCGATAGCCGAACTTTTCACCGTGGGCGAGAGCTTCGTCCCAGCATTGTTTGCTGGCCTCGATGAGCGATGCGGGGACGTTGGTCTTGTTGATGTTGTTGACCGATGCGCGGTGCATGCGGATCACGTCGAGGAACGGTTCGCGGTTGATGTACCAGCCGGGGCATGCGCCTCCGGGCATGAGGTTCGCGCCGAGATTGCTTTGGTCGAGTCCCTTCTTTGTGGGCTCAGTGGCGGGAACCAGCGGCGGGCAGAGTTCCGCAATTTTTGAAGATTGCAGATAAGCCTGTCCGCACATGATGGCGGTGACGCAGGCGGCGTAGTCGCGGCCTCCGTCGGAGTCGTAGGGAAGACCTGCAGCCATCAGCAGCGCGCCGAGGTTTGCATAGCCCAATCCCAGAGGACGATAGTCGTGCGAGTTGCGTCCGATCATTTCTGTCGGATAGCCGGCGTTGTCGACCAGGATTTCCTGCGCGGTGATGAGAACGTCCACGGCCTGGCGGTACGCGTCCACGTCAAACGTGCCGTTGGGCGCGAACTTCAGCAGATTCATGCTGGCCAGGTTGCAGGCGGAGTCATCCAGGAACATGTATTCCGAGCACGGATTGCTGGCGTTGATGCGGTCGGTGTTCTTCGACGTATGCCAGCGGTTGACGGTGGTGTCGTATTGCATGCCGGGATCGCCGCAGCGCCAGGTGGCATCGGACAATTTGTAGAGCAGGTCTTTGGCTTTGAAAGTGTGCATCGGCCGGCCATCGCGGATGGCGCGAGTGGAGAAGTCGGTGTCCTTCATGACGGCATACATGAAGTCGTCGGTGACGCGAACGGAGTTGTTGGCGTTCTGAAAGAAGATCGACGAATAGGCTTCCGAGTCGGGTGAAGATCCATCGTATCCAGCGGCGACCAGGGCGTGCGCCTTGGCTTCTTCTTTGCTCTTGCACTCGATGAAGTCGATGATGTCCGGGTGCTCGACGTTGAGGATGACCATCTTGGCGGCGCGGCGAGTCTTGCCACCCGACTTGATGACGCCGGCAAAAGCGTCAAAGCCCTTCATGAAGCTGAGCGGGCCGCTGGCGGTGCCTCCGCCGCTGAGCTGTTCGGTGGACGAGCGCAACGTAGAGAGATTGGTCCCGGTGCCGCTGCCCCACTTGAACAGCATGCCTTCGGTCTTGGCAAGGGTGAGAATCGAATCCAAAGAATCTTTTACCGAATTGATGAAGCAGGCCGAGCATTGCGGCGTGCTGTATCCGGTGACGCCGAATTCCACGCGGCCAATGGCGGGATTCCAGTGCCAGTTCTGCGCGTCGGAATCAGGCTCAATGCGATCGCAGCCAACGTTGAACCAGACCGGCGAATTGAAGGCCGCGTACTGGCGAACGAGAATGTGCGCGAGCTCATCGTGGAACGTTGCGCCGTCTTCGGGCGTGGCAAAGTAGCCTTGCTTCATTCCCCAGTCGCGAATGGTTTCGGCAACGCGGGTGATGAGCGCGCGGACGCCGGATTCACGCTCGGGCGTGCCCATAGTTCCATGCAAATACTTGCTGGCCACAATGTTGGTGGCGGTCATCGACCAATCTTTCGGGGTCTCGACGTCTTTCTGTTCGAAAATGATGTTGCCCTTGGCATCAGTAATCTGCGCGTGACGAAGCTCCCATTCGATTTCGTCATACGGTGAAACGCCGGCTTTGGTGAAGAAGCGGTGGAAGTTGAGACCTGGGGCTTTCTTGGTGTTTGCGGTGGCGGCAGTGCCGGGCGTCACGCTGGGGGAAGCGGTCTTCTCGGTAGTGGGAGGGGCTCCGATCGTTTGGGACATTGTTACCTTCTATTCTTAAGGATATCGAAATCTGTCGCGTGATTGGCGGCTAAAGCCGCTCTTTTTTCTGATACGAATCTTTACAAATTGCGCCGTCCCTGCGGGACTTTCTTGTTTGTTTCTCTACCCCGGACTTACGTCCGGAGCTGATGAATGCCGCCGCTATGCGGCTGGGTTTTTTATTTCTGGATCTGCTGTTTCTTCTTCTTGCTCTGCGGTCTCGGCTTTTACTTCTTGATTGGTTGACGGAAAATTGTGCGTGGTGAATTCGCCAGAAGCGGCCTCTGACGAGGCTGCCATCCATTGTTGTAAGGCTGCGTGGGCGGATTGGCGCTGCACAGCATCTTCTATTACTGCGTAACGGACGAAGCAATTTCCGGCGGACAGCTTTTCGCGCTCGGGATTTCCGGGTAAGAACAGGTGGCCCAGGGCCATGCCCAAATCGTCGGCTTCCGCGATCCGGAACAGGGCCAGCATTCTTTTCCCATCGGTGGCGGCCGTGTCGCCCGGGGCGATTATTTCTTCCCCTAAAGCGAAGACACCCGGCTTGCTGGGCGCCAGCAGGACGCTAAAACTGGATTCGCAGCGGAACCACTTTGACCATTGCAGGCGGCGGTGGTCGAGGCTGGTTTCATAGCCATTGCGGGCCAATGATTCCGTGACTAAATGCGTCAAACCTTCCATAGGGGGCTCCTCAACTGCTCCTCGAAAGACAGGGACTTCATCCCCATCGATCGAGGCATTTTCCACAGCCTGGTTGTCAATTGTCATTCGTCGTTCCCCGGAGGGGGATAATTCAGACAGAATCCGGGAAACGGCCACCGCTCCAAAACAAGGCCATCAGCTTTTAGTCATCAGCTCTCAGCGAAGCAACCGGCCCTGTCCCTTCTGAGTGCAGCCTGATGTCCAAATCCATCAAATTACCGGGGCGAATAACAGGTCACCTCTGGCCTGGTTTTCGTCCCTTTCTTGCTTAAACCCGGCTCCGTTCCCAGAGTCGTTTTATGCCTTGGGATGTCAAACAGTACGCCCGTATGTGGGGGCTGTCAATAGCCCACCCCTACATATTGTACCGCAAGCAATTAACCGCTCGGATGCGGGGTTCTGACCCCAGATTTCCACAGTTTGTTTTCATAGGTTTCAGGCGGAGGCGATCCTTAAAGAAGATCGCCGTTTCAGGGTCGAATTCGAGAGCTGGCCGCTGCCTGAAGGTTTCTTTTCGGGAATGCCGGCCTCGGCCATTCCCATTGCGACATAGATGTCTTCAAAGATTGCCCGGGGAGCGATGCTGCGGGCGCCGTCCGAAGATTCGACCAAGTAATCGCCGATATGACCACGATGCTCTCGTCCGAGAACGTCTGTGAATGACAGCGCCTGGTCGAGTTGATGTGCGCGCACCAGAAATCGAGTGCGATAAGTTTTCCATTCGGTAAAAATTTTCTTCACGTGGTATCCACCCTTCGGGGGAGGGAGGGTCGAAGTGTTGGCTGCCGGATTTTGCAATGGACGGATTCTTCCTGAAATTTGGATTTAGCTGGCTGACAAATCGGTTACGAAGGTGAGGACGAATCTACTTGCAGAAAGTCATGCGGTCAATCCCATAAGAATGGTGCAGTCGGAAAATTCCTGGTGAGGAAATTATCGAAACGCGAACAGGTGAAGGAGTACTTGAAGCGCGAGTGAATTCGCGGTGTGTGGAGGGTCTGTTGGTGAGTGCCGGGCAGGTGCCGAAAAATTGGATGGGATCGGCTGCCGAATTATCCACAGGGTAAGCACAGGAAATGCAGAAACGCGGTCGCTTGCACAATCTTTGATTGATGGAAGTAGGACCCGTGGAAGGGCTAAAATGCCAAGTGCTGATTCTCACGAAGAGAGGAATCTCTTTATCTTGAGTCTTCCGGAGGCCCGGAACGAAGACGTGGGCAGCAGGTAGAGGTCCTTCGACTCCGTAACTGCTTCGCTTCGCGAAACAAGTTACTGCGCTCAGGATGACATATCAAAAAAAGGGTGACGCGGTCATTTGCGTCACCCATCGATAAGAACATTCATCGGTTTTATTTTTTCTGTAGTTTAACGTTCGGGGTTCCCCTTCGCAGGAGCGAGTCGAGTTGCTGTTGAATTTGGAATTCGCCGAAGGTCACTGCGCCGTTATCGTTTTCGATCATGAATCCTTGAGTGGAATCGATGAAATAGAATGCCGCGCTGTAGGGGATCCCGTGGTTGAGGGTCACTGTAGCCTGGAAGCGTCCGCTCGGGTCCGGAGTAAAGATACCCGTAAATGGGAGGCCGGATACAGGGGTGTCGGTCAAGGTGGAATTTACGTCCGCAGCGCCCGCGAATGCTCCGGTTCCATCGGCGACGATGTTAGCGGTGCCATCTGATTCCGGACCGGCGAGCGTAGTGAAATCCAAGCCGTAAGTCCCGGAGAACGAATATGGACCCGCAGCCTGAACGACGGCAAATCCGGTTGCGCCCGAACGCACATCGGTTTCCATGATCAGTGCCGGAAGGTTGGGTTGAGTGAGATACACGACGAAGTTCGGCCCAATAGCGGGTCCAAGAGTGGTGGTCGCCGTGATCCGCCCGGTGCCGCTGCCATCCACGGCATAGGTGCCGGTCATGGCGGAGCTGGTCACAATCGAAGTGCCGTGGTTCAGATCCATGAAGCCGGTCAGGTTGCCTGCACCATCCGCCGTTAAGGTCCCGGCAATCGCAGTTCCTGCGTCGCTCCCTTGATAGCCGCCGAGTACTCCATAAACCAAATTGCCAGCCAGCGCGCTGTTGTCCGAGTAAGTGCCGGTGTATGTAGCTTGGGCGATCGCAACCCCGCCGTTTCGGCCGGAGTTGTCGGTCTCGATCAGTTTGATGTGTGAATCGTCGACGATAAATCCAGTCAAAGTGAAATTGCCGTTGGAAGTGCTCGTTGTAATCGTGACTTGCCCGTTCGCATCGGGCGCGGTGACGCTACCGCTGAGAGGGCCGTTGGTGATCACCGCGGCGGAATCGTAGTCAGCGACACTTCCCGCTCCGGAAATGCCTCCAGTCGCCGGATTGTTGTCCACATTGAAGACGCCTCCGAAGACGGGCTCATAGTTACTGCCGACGACAAAGGCATAGCCACCGTTTAAAGGATTGATGGCGGTTTGCAGATCCATGGTTCCACGTCCGGAGGCTGAACTATCGAACTCGGTGATGAGCACTTTAGAGGGAGATGTAACCACCGCTCCGAGCGTCTCGTTGCCAGCCACTCCAATCGAAGGCGAAGAAAGATGAAGGGCAATCGTGCCCCGCCCGTCGGTTCCGAATGTATAAGCGGTCCCACTTTCGATGGCGCTGAATACTACGCCGTTGCGATCCTTATAAACCTGCGTGCCGCCGGTGATGTTTCCATTGCCGTCCGCATTAATGACTCCGGCGATGTGATAGGGATTTGCGGTCCGCGCCGCGCCACTGATCTCGAATACATAGGTGCCGTTGAGCATTTGGTTGTAAGCAGTGATGGGAGCGGAAATGGTGACGGCGGCGGTCGCGGACTTCGTCGCATCGGCGGTCGAAGTTGTCGCAATCATGACCGAACCTCCGGTTGGAACGGTGGCCGGGGCTGTGTAGGTGGTGGGAGTGCCGCTGTCCGTGTGGGCTGGGGTGAATGAACCGCAATCGTTGGAAGCGCAGGTAACGGTCCAATCGGCTCCGCCGCCTGTGTCATTGGTTACATTGGCGGTAATCGAAGTGGTCCCACCGGTAAATAGCGACGCTGGCGGCGCAGTCTGAAACGAAACTGAAATCGGAGCGGAGGCAATAGTAAGGGTGTCCGTGGCTGCCCTGGCGGGATTCTTGGTAGACGAAGCCGTCACCACCACGGTACCGCCCTGCGGAGTGGTCGCTGGAGTGGTATACGTCGTCGCTGTACCGCTCGCGGTATGGGTCGCGCTGAAGCTGCCGCAGTCGCTGGAACCGCAGGTCGCCGTCCAATCGACGCCGGCGTTGCTGGAGTCGTTGGTAACGGTCGCGGTCATCGGAATGCCTGCGTTCACGCCAATCGATTTCGGAAGATTCGCCTGAAGAGCAACGGAGATCAATGCCGTCACGGGAGCAGGTGAGCTCGAACTTCCGCCGCAGGCGGTCAGAGTCGAAACAATGGCGATGACAACAACCAGGAGAGCCAGCTTCTTGGAGATCATTTTGGTTATTCCCTAGCGCAAGATTTAGCAACTGGGGGAGAAGATCAAATCCCGGACCGTCTGGCTACGATTTGACCGTTTGGGTGCGGCGACTGGATGGGGGAAGTAAAAGAGGTCGCTGTCTCCGCATGGGATCAGTGCAATTCCTGGCCCAATCTCTTGCGGGGATGGAACGTCCTAAGCCGCTGATAAGCAGGCCGTTGCAGGGTGGTCAGGCTGATATGGATGTCACAGGATCCACGTGATCATTTTGAAAGTGCAAGAATTTGATCTGGAAAAAGAAAAACCCCGGTGCGGGAATCGCAACGGGGTCGATCCGCTTCTTGGGTAGCTAACCGTCACTTGCCGGATTTCGCGCTGGCGTAGCGTTTGTTGATTTCGTCCCAATTGACGGCATTCCACCACGCTGCCAGGTATTCGGGACGGCGATTGTTGTACTTCAAATAGTAGGCATGTTCCCAGACATCGTTGCCGAGGATCGGGGACAGTCCCTGCGAGATGGGGTTGTCCTGATTGGCGGTGCTGAGGATTTGGACTTCGCCAGAAGGCTTGGCGGCCAACCAGACCCATCCGCTGCCGAATTGCTTGACGCCGGCTTCGTTGAATTTGGTTTGGAAGTCTTTGAAGTTGCCGAAGGCCTTGGTGATGGCTTCGCCGATTGCGCCGGAGGGATCGCCGCCGCCCTTTGGTTTCATGATCTTCCAGAACATCGAGTGATTGACATGCCCGCCACCGTTGTTGCGGACGGCGCCGCGGATGTCTTCCGGGATGGCGTTCAGGTCGCGGATCAGGTCTTCCGCGCTCTTCGATGCCAATTCGGGATGCTTTTCGAGAGCTGCATTCAGGTTCTTTACATATGCTGCGTGATGCATATCGTGATGCAGCTTCATGGTAGCGGCATCGATCACGGGTTCAAGAGCGGAATAGTCATACGGCAAAGGGGGGAGTTCGTGCGCCATTTCGTGTTCCTCCAAAAGTGTCTTTCAATTTGATGACGAAACGAGGAAGTCCGTTTCAGAGAGAATTTTTCGCCAAGAGCGATTCTACACCCGGAAAGAGGGGCCCGGTCGTGAGGTCACCAACTGGTATTGGGTCAATTTGAAGTTTTTATTCTAGGCATCCCGAAGATCCGGCGCACTTCAGCGGGGCAAGGGATCTAGCGCGGATCAGCAGACAGTGCACTCTAGCTCCGCGCAAGATCCTTCGCAAGCTCAGGATGACCCGTTTTAATTTAAGAAGAAAGTTCAAACTGATTCACTACCCAGCAACTGTAGGTGCGCCGTTCAAGCTTCGTTTAGGCGGGGCTTTTTTCGTTGAACGGGGCAGCCTGAGAGCTGAATAAAAAGCTAGGGCAATTGAAGATGTGATGGTGCGAATCGAAAATCCGGGATGGCGCGCCCCTAGCGGCTTCCGAGTAAACAGTGCAAATTATTTCATCTTGACACCATTGCGTAGTTAAGTTCAGAATCCTGCCTCGCTTAATTCCCACTTTGGAAAACTCTCTCAAGGAGTTTCCTCTCATCCTTAATCGAATGGAGCTTCTAATTCGAGAAAGAAATCACATTTCAACGACAAAGGTAAAAGGAAAAACCCCCATGGAACGAACTCTCCCTACCGTTGATCCGAAAAGTAGATTTTCAGCCCTGACAATTTCTGCTTTGCTCCTGACCCTGATCGCATCCGTGGCCTTGCCAGCCAGTGCGGCCAATGGAAAGTTCATCGCGCATAACACACCCAGATATGTAGCCACTGCCAAAAACCTCGGAACCGAGGACGCGGCAAAAACCATCGAAGTCAGCCTTTGGCTGCAGCCCCACAATCGCGCCGCACTCGACAAACTGGCGCAGGGACTTTACGACCCTTCGTCTCCCACTTATCGGCACTTTTTAAAGTCGGCGCAGATCGCGAAACAATTTGGACCGACTGCGGCAGAAGCAAAAACCGTAAAAGAATTTCTTGAGTCGCACAATTTGAAAGTCGTTCGCACCGGACCCAACAATTTCTTCGTGCATGCACGTGGAACGGTGGGCGATGTCGAGAATGCTTTCCATGTGCAACTCAACAACTATCAGGTGCGCGGCAAAGTCATCCGCTCGAACGATCGCGATCCCTATGTAGATGGGGCTGCGGGTCCGCTGGTGCGGGCGATTGCCGGATTGAATACGGGCGAATACACGCATCCTGCGATGCAGCGTCCTACTGGTCCTCCAAATGCCAAGGCCACCGCTATCACCGCCAAGGCAGCCACCACCGCAACCCCCAGCGATTTCTTCTCCAGCAATTGCTTTGATACCACGGAGAAGGAAACATTCTCGACCAACAACGACGGTGAATATCCGATTGGAACTTACAAGGGCAATCATCTGAATATTCAAAGCCTGACCAGCGCAGGTTGCGGCTACACGCCGGGACCGATTGCGACTGCGTATGGCCTGGATAAACTCTGGAAAGCGGGGTTCGACGGCACCGGCCAAACCATCGGAATTATCGACTGGTGCGGTTCGTCCACGATTCTCCAGGATACGAATGCATTTTCGGCGCAGTTCGGCCTGCCTTTGCTGACCTCGTCGAATTTTGCCATCACTTATATTCCAACCCCGAGTCTTTGCATTTCTGCCGATCAGGTCGAAATCAACATTGACGTCCAGTGGGCACATGCCGTGGCACCGGGCGCCAATATCAACCTCATCGTTCCTCCGTCAGCGGAATTCATTGACATTGATGAAGCCGAATTCACTGCTGTCACTTACGGCCTCGCCAATGTGATTTCAGGCAGCTTCGGTTCGCCCGAGTCTTTTACTGACGCAACCGATATGGACAACGAGAGCCTGATTTCCGAAATCGCCGCAGTCTCGGGAATTTCCACGAACTTCTCTTCCGGAGACGATGGAGACTATTCATTCTTCGGAATTCCTGCAACCGTCAGCAGTCCTGCGGACTCTCCATATGCAACCGCAGTGGGCGGCGTCGCGTTGGCGCTGAACTCTGACAACTCCATCGCATGGCAAGGTGGCTGGGGCAATAATGAAGTTCTGTTGTCTGAAGCCGGCTTCATCGCCGACCCACCTGCTTCTGAAGCTTTCGGCTTCATTGGCGGCGCAGGCGGTGGCCCCAGCAACTGCGCTTTCCAGGATTCTGACTTCAACTGCCTCGGCGGATTTCCCAAGCCGTGGTTCCAGAAGCATTTGCCTGGCAAGGCGCGCCAAGTCCCGGACGTGGCGTGGCTGGCGGATCCGTTCACCGGAGTTGCCATCCTGATCAGCGTTCCGGGTCAGGTTCCTGAGCAGGTATGGCAGGTGTGGGGAGGGACAAGCGTTGCTTGCCCAATGTTCTCCGCGCTGTGGGCCATTGCCAACCAGGAAGCTGGAGTCGAACTTGGTCAGGCTGCACCTTACCTCTACTCGATGCCGGCTGGCACGATCGCTGACATCGTTCCCGTCACCATCAAGAACAACGTAACTGCCTCGATTCAAGAGTCCGCTACGGAAATCGACAAATACACCGCAAAAGAAGTACTGGGTGGCAGCACTCCTGGCAAGTACGTCAGCGCCATCTGGGACTATCCTTCCGAGCTGAATACCTCACTGGTCATTTCGTTCGGCATGGATTGCTCGGCAACCGGTCCAGTGGAGTTTTACGGGACCCTGTGCACCGATCCGACCGCCCTGCACACGAAACCGGGTTGGGACAACGTGACTGGCGTAGGAGTTCCGAATGGGCAAGCATTCGCGAATGCCTTCGCGCCGGCTGCTGGTCCTGACGCTGGGAAAAAGTAGAACGCGTTCATCAAACCAATCGGGCCAGAGACAGTCGTTCTCTGGCCCGATTTTTAGCTGGGCGCAAGAGCGATTAACCAGCAAGGACACTAAGGATCACTAAGGAAATCTTATTAAAACGTTTTCCTTGGTGATCCTTCTTGTCCTTGGTGGTTTAAGCTTTGGCACTTACCCTAAATTCATCTCCCCTGATTTCAAGTTTTCACATAACATGGTGGAAGTTTCAGCGAAGCAGCGATCCGAATGAGCGAAACCGCCTCAAAGCCCAAACACATTACGCGGCGTTTCCCGCGCTATCCACTGGATATCCGGGTATCGGTGCATGTCTTCCGAGAAGGGAAAACACAATCATTCTGGGGACGCTCCACCGAGTTTGGAGCCGACGGCATCAGCGCCACTCTCACCGGAGAAATCGAAGCCGGCGAAGTTGTTTCCATGGAACTGTCACTTCCCACAGTTTCTTTTCCCCTGAAACTTCGAGCCATCGTGCGTTACCACCAAGGCTTGCGCCACGGCTTCGAATTTCTTGGCCGCAGCCCAGAGCAGTCGGAGGCGATCCGGCGGTTGTGCGAGAGTATGGAGGCCAAGGAATAGTGGTCACATCCCCAAAAAAGAACTGAATCGCTTCATATCCGTGAATCCCCCAAAGATTGTTGGCTGGAGCCGATCAAGTGTCCTGGTATGTTTCGTCGGAGTAGAAGGAAGTGCAAAATGACGGCCATTTGGCAGTTGCTCGTATTCGTTGGCGCAATCGCTGGTCTGATCGCTTACGGATTTCATCGCGACAAGAAAGAGCACATGCTTCCGAAGGATGCCACGAAGAATTGGCCAAAGCTGCCTCAAACAACACTGGTGGAATCATTGGCTGCGTCGCGACCGGACTACTTTCGACCACCAGCGTACTCGGCGCTTTGACGTTACCGGAAGAAACTAGTTGCGTCATTTCTGTGAGCTTGGTTTCAATCCCAGCTTGGCGCTCATCGCGCTTACTTTCTGAGTTCTGACGGTCACGATCTTCCCTCGATTGGATGAATAACTGAACCGTAAATCCAATCACGGCCAGCACGAGCAGCGCCAGGATTACCCATTTCCATGGTTGAAGGCCCCAGTGATCGGATGGAACCAGAATGCCAATGGCTGTGAGAAACACGATGCAGACTCCTGAAAGCCAGTTAAACCAATTCTTGCTGGTCACGTGCAATTGCATAATGCGCAAAATGGTACTCCGCGTTCAATAGTCGCGGCAACCGCCCCTTCGGCAAATTACCTCGGTAACTTTAGAGTAATCGCCTGCCGTTCTAACATCCGGGTTAGGCTCTGGATCGGATGGGGAGGGGGTTCTGATGGGTGACAAGATCACCCGGCCAGCGGGTAGCGCTGACCTTGCGCGCGCCAAGTCCCTGAAGGAAGCACTCAGGCATGGCACGCCGCGCCTTTCCCGCACCACACCGTCCGGCGTGACGCCTATCGCGAAGAATCCTTCCGACTTTACCTTCGGCCTGCCCGACGTACAAAGAGCTTATCTCGAACAATTGGTGGAGTGCACTCCGGAAGCGATCAGCGTACTGAACACGCAGCACGGGATCATGCGCATTAACAGCGAGTTCACCCGCATCTTCGGATTTTGTCCCGAAGAAGCGTTGGGCCGCGGCATTGACGCTCTCATCGTTCCTCCCGATCGCATGGACGAGACGCGTCGCACCGCAGAGGCCCTGGCTCGCGGCGAACGAGTGGCCCTCGAAACCAAACGCCAACGTAAAGACGGAACCCTGGTGGACGTCTTCATGTCCGGCGCGCCGGTGGTCGTAAACGGCGTGCAGGTAGCGTTCTATGCCCTCTATCGTGACATCACCGAACAGAAACGCGCGGAAGAAGACCGGCGCGCTTTAGAAAATCAGTTTCGCCAGGCGCAAAAAATGGAAGCGGTCGGGCGTCTAGCCGGCGGCGTGGCCCACGATTTCAACAATCTGCTGATGGTGATCTGCGGTTACAGTGAAGTCCTGCTGGAAAACACCGAGCGGGACAGTCTTCTTTATCCCAAGATTGAAGCCATCCAACGGGCTGCCGATCGGGCCAGCAGTCTGACCCGGCAGTTGCTGGCTTTCAGCCGCCGCCAGATGCTGGAGCTGAAAGTTGTGGATGTCAACGTGATTGTTACCGACATGGAGCGCCTGGTGCGTCCACTGATCGGAGACAACATCACGCTGGATACGCGGCTGACATCCGACCTTGGCCGCACTCGCGCCGATGCTGGACAACTTGAACAAGTCATTATGAACCTGGTGGTGAACGCGAAAGATGCATTGCCACAGGGCGGAAAAATTACCATCGAAACCGGGAATGAAACTCTGGGCGGCGGAAACCAGGAAAACTTCTACATCCAATCCGGCCCGTACGTTCTGCTGTCCGTCACCGACAACGGTTGCGGCATGGACAAAGAAACGCAACTGCGCATCTTCGAGCCATTCTTCACCACGAAAGAAAAAGGTAAAGGGACGGGCCTTGGGCTGTCGACGGTTTACGGCATCGTAAAGCAAAGCGGCGGCTATATTTTCGCTACCAGCGAAGTGGGGCAGGGCACCACCTTTCGGATTTATCTGCCGCGAGTGGAAGATGCCATCGAACCGCTGGTGCCGGCGCGTCCAATGCAAAGCGTGGGCGGCTCGGAAACCGTTCTGCTGGTGGAAGACGAATCGTCGGTACGTCAACTGGTCCGCGAAACTCTGCAAGCGGGCGGGTATAGGGTGTTGGAAGCCGAGGATGGAGAAGCGGCGTTGAAGGTCGCGTCCGATCATGGCATCCCCATCGACATTCTGATTACCGACGTAGTGATGCCTGGCATGAGTGGACAGGAGCTGTCGCGGCGGCTCTGCGTTTTGGATCCCGAATTGAAAGTCCTTTATCTGTCAGGTTATACAGAGGATTCGATCATCCGGGAGGGAGCCCTGGAAGCGGGCACCGCATTCCTGCAAAAGCCCTTTACTTTGCAGGCACTGTCGCGCAAAGTGCGTGAAGTTTTGCGCAATGCGACTTAGGATAATTCGATTGTTCCTGGGTAGAGTAGCGCAGCAGCGCTGCAGAGCTGGAAGGTTTCTGTTTCGATAACGCGCCCCAGCGCTCGACGTGGAGCTGCAGCGGATGACCGGACGGGGAAGATTTGCCCTGGGGAGCCTCCTCGAGTTCTGGGAACAAAGACTTTAAACGCAGCGCTGAAGCGACTGCCAGCCAAAATCGGAGTTCAGAAGCTGTCCTGTCCGAATTTCATCAACAACTTTCTTTCCTGTTCCGGGTTAGATAGCTGCGTAGGTTAGGGACAGTTAATTAGACAGGTACCACCAGGCAACAGTAGTTCTGAATTGAATCTCTAAGGAGTTCATGCAGCCTTTCGCTGCCCCCACTGCCATGAAAAAAATATCTCTTGCAGTAATGCTGTTTTCACTTGTGTTTTCTGTAGCTTGCGGCTCAAACGGGATCAACGGTCTGATTGGGACCGGCCATTATTCCAATTCCAGCCTGACCGGAAACTATGTGTATCAGATCGCGGGAACCGATTTGAATACTGGAAGCTCTTATAGTGAAGCGGGCGTTTTCGCTGCAAACGGAAGTGGAACGATCACAAGCGGTGAGGACGACGTTGCCGAGACTTCTGGCCCGGCTCTTGACAGCGCCACGACCGGAACCTATTCAGTTCAAAGCGATGGCACCGGCGTCATCACGCTCAACAACACAGGATTTGGCACTATCGAACTCGCCATCACTCTGGCAAGCACCAGCAAGGCGTACGCGATTGAGGCCGACGCGCTGAATTCCACGGGAGTGATTGAGAAGCAGAATTTCGTCGCGTTGCCGACTACTGCGACTGCGTTTGTTTTCAAGGATCATGGGGTTAGCTCGATCCAAGATTTTTCCAATGTGGGTCAATTTACCATGTCGGCGACCGGCTCACTGAGCGGCAGCAACGATGTAAATCGAAACGGAACCGTCGACAATGGCACCACCGCTGCTGTGAGTCTACTCGGCACTTCGTCGTTCGCAGCTCCTGACACGAGCGGTCGTGGCACCGCAATTATCGCTGACGCCACTGGAACAACTGATTTTGTATATTACGTAGTGGACGCGAATAACATTCGACTGTTTATCTCGGACGTCGGTGTGGTTGGACTCGGGCGTGTCGAGGCCCAGACCGGCGCGCCTTTCACAACCGATCCTCTCTCCGGCAATAGTTATGCGTTCGGCAGCAAGGCGGACGACAACGCGGGAACCGGGGCTGTCGATACGGTTGGAAGTTTCACCGCCAGCAGTGGGGCCATTACAGGTGGCACGTTAGACTCGACAGTGGATGGCGCAACGTCGTATGCAAATGTTTCCTTTACAGGGGGGTCTTATTCGACAGTGTCGGGGGTCGGGAGGACAGCGATTACCTCCACGACGGCCATTCCCAGTACCGTGACGCAAGCCTTCTGGATGGTAAATCCTGCCAGGGCATTTTTCCTGACTCTGAGCGACTCGAGTGACCCGAGCAAGATCGAGGACGGCACGGCCGATGAACAGCAAGGAGCCTTCTCAACATCGTCACTAAACGGGCAGTACGCCTTCTCCATGGACGGAATCGACCTTCTGGCAAACGGAGGATCACAAACCTTCGTGGATAGGGTGGGCTGGATTCAATGGAACGGTAATGGCGGGTTGACGTGGAATGAGAACGTGAATAGCAATGGGACGATCAATTCCTCCGGTGCTTTATCTGGAACCTACACCGTTTCCAGCGACGGACGTACCGCGGCAACAGTGAATGACTTGTCTTATAGCAACAATGACATCGTTTTCTACCTTGTATCAGGCTCGAATGCTTACATTCTGGAGAATGACGCCGGTGTACAGATTAACGGAATGATGAATCAGCAGCAGTAATCGGAAGGGTCGGGGTTTTAATTCCTTGCATGGGCACTCCTTCGGGGGTGCCTATGTCTTTTCGGGGAGCGTCCCAGCCAACAGAGCGGCCTATAATGGCTCTAAGCATGCATATGATCCGATCCGTAGCGGCGCGAACTGCTCTTGTGTTTCTGAGTATGAGTGTGGCCGGTGCCTCCATGCAGGCGCAGCAAGCTGCCGCCACGGGTCCGCCTCTGGCTGTCCGCACATCCACGCTGGATAAGGGATTTCTCCGGCAGCCATACCGGTTTCAATTGGTATCCGATGGCGGGATCACGCCACTGCATTGGAAATTGGCGACCGGGACGATGCCCCCTGGATTGAGCTTGAACGATGACGGCTTGATCTCTGGCACACCTTCGGCCGTCGGCAATTTTGCCCTCGTGCTGACGATTACGGACAGCGGTAAGCCACCGCGCTCGCTGAACTATCCGCTGACCCTGCAGGTGGTCGCACCCATGCTTTTGGATTGGAATCCCGCTCCGAAAATTAACGGAACCAGGGTGGAGGGCGGACTCAAAGTTTCCAATCAAACTGGCGTGGATTTCGATCTCACAATAATCGTGATGGCGATCGCCGAAGACGGACGCGCCACCGCTATCGGCTATCAACATTTCACTTTGAAACCGCAGACCATTAATTTCCCAATTCCTTTTGGTGAAAACCTGGCCTGGGGGGCGTACCAGATTAATGCGGATGCGGTGGCTGAAGTAGCTTCAGCGAATGTGATTTATCGAGCGCGGCTGGTGAGCAATGGCAAGCTGCGATTGATTCAGGGGCCGTAGATTTTGTATGTAGGGCGGACACTCCTGTCTGCCGCACTTAACCTTGCGTAATTGATCTTCCCGCCGGCAAACCAAATTCGACCCCAGGCGGACAGGAGTGTACGCCCTACACCGTCAAAATCAGAGGGAAGTTCAGGCGGGCAATCAGCGTCATCCGTCCATACCGAAATTCGACCTGCTCGTGAACAGGGGGAGGGTGTGAAGAGCTGATCCGATCAGGAACGGCAGGACGACGCTGCGCCACAAATAAAGGATCCCGAGGTGGTGTTAAGCTCGTTCCTCTCGGCCAGTAGCTCGCGTTAGACCCTTGCCGACCTGTCCAAGCTGCTCCCTTGCGGGTGGCAGCGTGCGATCTGTTGCTCGGGCTCCGGGCTTACCGCCAACCGGATAAACCAGCTTGACGCCTCGGGATCCTTATCTTGCCTTCAACAGTTCTCTTGATTCGCCTCGACCAGCGCTTTGCTATAGACCCTTGCTCGCCCTCCCTTGCTGCATCTTGCGATGCGAAGGGTGACTACGCTTGAGCCCCGGACGCCGCACCAACCGGGAAAACTTTAAAGGTGCCGAAGAACGATTGTGTTTGTATACCTTCTATTTTTAGAGTCAATAAAAACTTTGCGACTGTATGTGGCGTGTTTTGAATGGAGTGCGGGACATCCACAGGCGGGTGAACTGGGATTGGTGCAGTGGGGATCCGGATAGTGAAATTTCGGGCGATTTTGCAGGTTGAAGCGCGATTGCGGGATCGCGGAAGTGTGAAAATTCCGGCGGAAACGGCGATGGGCAAGGCATTTGAGGGCGAGAAAAAATTGAGCAGCGCCAAGGAGCACCGGAGGCGCGACCCGGCTTAGCCCAGGACGAAATCCTGGGTCGGCGTTGCGCATGACCACGCGACCGAGGGGAACTGTCTTAATCTTAGGACTCGTTGAGATCTCCCATAGCACTCTCCGGTCGCGTTCTCTCGTTCGGCGCGTACCCAGGACTTTTTCGTTCTGGGCTAAGCTGGGTCGCTCCTCCGGAGCTGGTTCGGATATCACCGCTTCGCGAAACCGCACTGGGCTCAAGATGACAGACGGATGGATTTGACAAGATCGAAACCCCGTCCGGCTCGCAAACATCTATAATCACGTGTTTACAGGAGGAACTCATGTCGCACGCCATCCCCGAAAAATATCGAGATCTTTTCAGCAAGCGAGCTTTTGCCAGTCTCGGAACGCTTATGCCTGACGGCCGTCCGCAAGTCACGCCGGTGTGGGTTGACCTCGAAGGCGATCTGGTTATTTTTAACTCTGCCAAAGGCCGGCAGAAAGATAAGAATGTCCGCCGCGATCCGCGGGTGTCACTTGCGATCATCGATCCTGATAACCCTTACCGCTTTCTGGAAATTCGCGGCCGTGTGGTGGAGATCACTGAACAAGGTGCGTCCGAGCACATCGACAAGATGGCGAAGAAATATCTTGGTGTGGACAAGTATCCTTACGGCCAGCCCAGCGAAGTCCGCGTGATTTATAAGATCCAACCTGAACACACCACGGTGATGGGTTAACTGCCGACATGCTCACCACTAAAGACGAAACCACGGCGCTCGATCTCGATTGGGTGCGATCGCAATTCCCTTCTCTCGCGCAAACCGTGAATGGACAGCCTGCCGTATTTCTTGATGGCCCGGGTGGCACGCAAGTTCCGCAGCGCGTTATCGATGCCATCAGCGAATATTTGGGGCATTCGAACTCCAACACCAACGGCGCATATGCCACCAGCCGGCGCACCAATGCAGTGATTGATGGCGCTCGCTCCGCGATGGCGGATTTTCTGAATTGCGATCCTGAAGAAGTCGTCTTCGGCGCAAACATGACCACGTTGACGTTCGCCATCAGCCGCTCCATCGGCCGCGAACTCGGCCCTGGCGACGAAATCGTGCTCACGCTGCTCGATCACGACGCCAACTTCGCGCCATGGAAAGCTCTCGAAGAACGCGGCGTCACGATTCGTATCGCAGATATCCATGAAGAAGATTGCACGCTCGACATGGAAGACCTGGCGCGCAAGATCAACAGCAAAACCAAGCTGGTCGCGGTGGGATACGCATCGAATGCGGTGGGACGATCAACAATGTGAAAGAAGTGATTCGGCTCGCGCACGCCGTGGGCGCGATGGCTTTTATTGATGCCGTCCACTATGCGCCGCATGGATTGATTGACGTTCGCGAGCTCGACTGCGATTTCCTGGCTTGCTCGACCTACAAATTCTTCGGGCCACACATGGGCGTGCTTTACGGAAAACGCGAGCACATGAAGCGGCTTGAAGCCATATAAAGTTCGCGCCTGCACCGATGAAATCCCCAGCCGCTGGGAATCGGGCACCAACAATCACGAATGCATTGCGGGCATTGGCGCATGTGTGGAATATCTTGCAGACCTGGGACGACGCGCTGATCCTTCCGCGAAGAATCGCCGGGCAGCGATTGAAGCTGCATTCGCGGCAATCCACGAACATGAATATGGCTTGATGGAAACTCTTATCGCTGGAGTGCTCGCCATTCCAGGCGTGAAGCTGTATGGCATCACCGATCCCAACCGCTTCGATCAACGTTGCCCGACGATCGTCCTGCGAATCAAGGGACACAGTCCGCTCGAACTCGCCACCAAACTCGGCGACCGCGGCTTCTTCACCTGGGACGGCAACTACTACGCCATCAACCTCACCGACCGTCTGGATGTGGAAAAAGACGGTGGCTTTCTGAGGATCGGGTTGGCGCATTACAACACGGCGGAAGAAGTGACGAGATTGTTGGCGGCGCTGCGGGAGATTTCGGGATAAACACAGACCTGAGGGTGCCCCGTTCAAGCTTTGCTTGAGCGGGGCTTTTTCGTTGGTAGAGAACCCTGAAGGAATTTGTTAAAGACTCCGCCCAGGCTGGGTTTGAACGGGTCACACCCCAGAGTAAAATTAGATTCAAACAGGAGGAAAGTTTTCATGGAAGAACGCATTCATTACGCCAAAGTGGCGCCGCTGGCTTATCAGGCAATGTTGGGACTGGAAAAATATCTGCACGACTGCGGACTGGAAAAAGGCCTATTGCATTTAATCAAAATGCGAGCCTCGCAGATAAACGGCTGTGCGTATTGTCTCGACATGCACTCGAAAGATCTTCGTGCCCTGGGTGAAACCGAACAGCGGATCTATTCGCTGGATGCATGGGCTGAGTGTCCTTACTACACCGATCGCGAACGTGCTGCGTTGGCTTGGACTGAGGCCGTGACGCGCGTGTCCGAAACGCACGTGCCGGATGAAATTTATAACAAAGTCAAAAAACAGTTCAACGAGAAGGAACTTGCGGACTTGACTTTTGCGATAGCAACCATCAACGCGTGGAACCGGCTGGCGATTTCCGGCCGGATAACTCCCGGAAGTTACGAGGCTCCGAAGAGGGAGATTAAGCAGGCGGTATAGATCAAAAGCCCCGCCCTCCCGAAAAAGGCGCGGGAAGGACGGGGCACCCTCCGGGATTGTCGATCTAAATCTGCCCCTTGCCGCCGTCCACGTCGAGTTCAACGCCAGTGATGAACGACGCGTCCGGCGAAGCCAGGAATGCGACCGCAGCAGCGATTTCTTCTGGCTGTCCGAAGCGCTTCATCGGAATGCCGTCCAAAAATCTCTTCTTCAATTCGGCGAGCTGGTCAGGAGAAAGTCCGGTGCGACCGAAGATTGGGGTTTCCGTGGAACCTGGCGCCACGGCGTTGACGCGAATCTTGCGGCCCACCAGTTCGGCCGCCATAGAGCGGGTAAAAGATCGCATGGCCGCCTTGGTCGCAGCGTAAACGGTCCCATTCGGTGATCCTATGTGGCTGGCAACGCTGGTGTTCAAAACAATCGATGCTCCGTCATTCAGATGAGGCAGCGCTTTTTGGATGGTGAAGTAGGCGCCCTTGGTATTGATATCGAATAGCTCGTCGTAGAATTCGTCCGTCACGCTTGCGATGGGACCAAATTTCGCGACCCCTGCGTTTACAAACAGCACATCGATCTTCCCGAATTTTTGTTGCACGGCGGAAAAGAGTTTTTCCGCGTCCGCGACTCTTGCAACATCTGCCTGCACCGCCAGCACATCTTTGCCGAGTGCTTTTACCGCTTCGTCAAGAGTTTGCTGGCTGCGCCCGGAAATCGCTACGCGAGCGCCTTCATCCTGAAACCGTTTGGCTGTAGCCAGGCCATTTCCGCTGTTACCGCCGGTAATCACTGCAACTTTACCTTCTAATCTGCGCATGCTGGCCTCCGTCCCGATCCTCGGCTTACTGCAACTTAGATGACTGTCGATACGATCGGTTGCAGCGAATCAGAATGGCAGCTGTTGCCAGAGGAAAAAATGCCCCATCCCTCTGGCAATTTCGCGCGAGGGCGGGGCTTTTCGACATTTAGTTCCTAACTTGCCTTCCGTTGCGGCAATTCACCGGACGCCTGCTTCGCCAACCTAATCGAAGATTCCAGCACATCTTCACGCTTCTGCCGAAGTTTGTCTTCAAACGTGGTCCAGTTCAGCGATGGCCCAGTCGCGGAAACTTCCATCTCCGCATTGGTACGCATCGGCGTCACTTCGAACGTCTCGGCATCATTGGGGGAGGCGAGACTTCCGGAACCAGCATCAATTTGCTGCCGTGTCGTCGGCGTGATGTTGCGATCGGTACCCTCGCGATGCATCACCGGCCCAGTCTCCCACTTCGAGCGATAACGCTGTTCGTAGTCCGCCCAGCCCGCTTCCGACGCCACATTGGCACTATCGTACGGGGGGAAACTCTCGATCTGTTCTTTGGTCAGGTTCACTCGAAAGTCTCTGTCATGCTTCGCGGAAGCCTGAAGCTTTTCAGGTGGCACGATGAACTTCTTGCTGGAAAGCCATCCCCCAGTATCGACCACTGCGTACACGATTGCGCCAGTGGCTTGGTCAAAGATGACGTCATCCACTTCGCCGAGCTTGTCGTCGTCGTCTGCTCCGTAAACTTTCGAACCGCGTAGATCGTGGGCGGCATCCTCCGTATTAGGAAACCGGTAATCTCCGAGCGTGCTGTAAATGGCCATAATGCCTCCTGAAAGATCGTGACCCTTTTGGATCCGACCTTTAGGATGCGATCCAAGGCTCAACCTTTGCTCGGCAATTAATTTATGGGCATTTCCAACTTTCACGCGGGTGCTCGTCGTTCTCTCTTTCGCGTTCTTTGCGAAGGATGGTGGGGCTTTTGACCTCCACTTTACGGATGCTGATTCATCGCACTTTCCAGATCTTCAGCCGCCCTGCCAATTCCGGCCGCAACATTTTCGATGACCTGGGCAACCTGCGGTACCTGCGCTTCCGCTTCCGCCCACTTCTTCTCATCCATATACTCGCGAACGGCAGCGATCGGCTTCGCTCCGTAACCTGTATAGGCACCCGGCGCGTAAATCTGATTCTTGAACCAGGGACGCTCCGGAAGTCCTTTTTCGTTCAAGAACAAGACGAGGGATTTAAGTAAGTCCGCATTGACGACTCCAAGGCCATCGAAGCGACGGCGCACCCTTCGCCTGCCAGTCGAGCCAGCATCTTGGAATAGCGCTCCGAACTTTTCTTCAGCAGATCAATCGCATTTTTCATCGGAGCGAAATTCATGAATGGCGGCACAATCTCGACCGGCGGAGGTACAGAGGGTTTCCGCGGATCGGCCGTCGCCGTGAATACACCTTCCTTTAATTGCAAATTGCGTTCGGTGAATTCGTCCTGTTTGTCCTTGAGCAGCTTTTCCAATTCCGCTTCATACTTCGCGATCGCTGCAGCTTGCGGAGCGAATAATCGAAGGGAATCAAATCCGCATCGGCGAGGCGCATGATGGCAGTGCCTCCGGTTTGCGCCAACGCACGCCCGTAGACAAAATCAGTGTCCATGAAATGCGTGTACCAGTAGAAATCGTCGTAAATCGAGTGGTACTGATCGCCATCCTCCTCGCCGCCGAAGCCAATATCCAGGGTCGATATCCCGGCGAAATCCTGAAAAGCGGTGTAGTCTGATCCGTCTCCCGAGCGCGGCGACCACCAGATCGCTGCGCCCGCGAATTTCCTTGCGCTCCTCTGCATCTTTCGCTTTTGCAATGCTGACAAGATGCGAGCGCTGAAAGACCGACATGTGGGTCTCCGGATCCTCGACGTCGCGGGCCACGCCGCTGACGAAACTCTGCAAATCTTGTGTGCCTCCCGGCGAAAGAGATACCCGCTTTCGTTGCTGTCGGAGTTGATGTAAGCAACTGCGTGCTTCTTCAGTTCAGTCGACATGGGTTTCCACCCATTCGACCGACCCCAGTAAGCCGGGCTCCTCTCCATCCCACGCGCAATAAATGATGGTGCGTTTCGGAGTCCATCCTTGACGATGCAACTCACCAACATCCGCGCCTCTTCGAGCATGGCGGCCTGGCCGGAAATTGGATCGTCAGCGCCGTTGACCCACGCGTCGTGATGATTGCCGCGAATTACCCATTGCTCGGTCATCTGCGCCATGGCAGAGTTCCGATCACGTCATAAATCGGCTTGATGTCCCAGTTGGAAGTGACTTTCAAGTGAACTTTCGCCGGCCCAGGTCCAACGTGATAAGTGATGGCCAAAGCTCCGCGCCAATCCTCAGGAGCGACCGGGCCCTTGAGCGCCGAAAGAAGTGGCAGCGCATCCGCATATGAAATCGGCAGCACCGGAATCTTAGTGATCGTCTTTGCTTCCTGAATTCGAGAGCCGCTTCGCGTCGGCGGTCGCGCCTACGCCCGGAGTGAATGGATCGCCCGGATAATCCGTGTCCATGACGCTGCCGCGTTGCACTCCATCGCGCGGACGCCAGCCCCCAGTGGGATAGTCATCACCCGTTGAAATATCCATCTCCCTTTGGGTCCGAGTAAATGATGCATCCCATCGCCCCATGCTCGCCGGCAACTTTCGGCTTGATGCCACGCCAGCCTTGGCCATATCGTGCGATCACGATCGCACCTTTTACGGAAATTCCCAGCCGATCGAGTTGCTCGTAATCTTCACGATTGCCATAGTTCACATACACCAGCGGCGCGGTCACGTCTCCATCGATGGAATATGCATTGTAAGTAGGAAGTTGTTCAGCGGTCTGGTTCGATGTCGGATCCGAAGGCAAGGGCAGGTTCCTGCAACTTGGCGCGAAACTTTGTTGGTTCCACCAACTCGACGATCCGTTCCTTGGGAGTCGGAAATAAAACATTGAAGGTCTCGATCTTCGCGTCAAAGCCCCACTCTTTAAACTTGGACAATAACCATTCGGCATTCTCTTTCTCATAGGCCGATCCAACATGGTGGGGACGCGCACTCAGTTGCCGCATATTCTCGCGAATATTGTCAGGTGTAATGCCATCGCGGAACTTCTTTTCCCAGTCTTTCTGTGTGACGGCGGAATTTGATGAGTACCCGCCGAGGACCACATTTGCGGAAGGTTGTGCCTGGTTGGACTGAGCAGGAAGTAGTTGAGCAACCGCAATCAGAGACACACCCATCCACTGCAGCTTCATGTGTAACCTCGTTAAGAATGTTTAGGAAACGTTTTGAGCCTTGCCGCGAAGAGTGCCGCCCGGTTCCCGGACAGAATGATAATAGAAAACGAGAGTTTTCACTTACATGTGCTGAAGGTGCCCCGTCCTTCCCGCGCTTTTGGCAGGAGGGCGGGGCTTTGAGATGTTAGCGGGACAATGTTCCCAATTACTTAGCAGGCACCGTCGCGCGGGTCTTGTCAGCCGCCTTCAACTGTCTTAAGGCCAGCGCGGTCTCGCGGCCTTCATTCATTCGTTTGCCAGATTTGTTCCGGCGCTTTGTTTTGGTAACGTAGTGGTTCTTAGCCATAAATGGAATGATCTCCCGTCTAACAGTCTAACCCAACTGAAGCGGGTACATCCTGGACTGGATAGACTTGGCTTCCAGCGCTATACTCCTGGAAATCATGGGCCTCGCGCCTTTTGCCCCGGTAACGCATCCAATCGCCATGGCTACAGCGAAGCAATCCGCGGAGCTTTCCGAACGCCAGCTTCAGCTTATTGCGAAGGCCCTCGCCGATCCGAACCGCTACGAGATCCTTAAGAAGTTAGGCAGCCGCGATTCTGCAACCCCCTGCAGTGACATGCGTGCGTGCTTCGGTATCGTGCCCGCCACGCTTTCGCACCACATGAAGGAGCTTGAAAGCGCGGGCCTCGTCAGGTCCGAAAAAGCCGGAAAGTTCGTCAACTACTTTGCGGAAACCCGCGTTCTGCGGGCTTATCTCCACCGACTCAAAACCGACCTGGCCTGAAGTGCTCACGTGAGGAACGGGGTGCCCTCATCTGGTCAATAGGCGTAACCTGCTTTCGGTCGAGCTCACGCTCGCGGCGCAGACGAGGCGTCCGTGCCTACGTTAGCAACTCTGAGTCGCCGGAATTCTAGGCTTAACAACTTTTAACAACCCGGACCCACTTTTCCCGTTACCTTTGAATCTTTCCTCTCGCCTTCCTCATCAATTAGACGTTCATCGAATTATCGAAGTATTGGCTTCGGCCAGGGAGATTACAGCATGAGCAAGCTTACGGGTAAAGTCGCAGTGGTTACCGGCGCATCCAAAGGCATCGGGGCCGCCATCGCCAAGTCACTCGCCGCGGAAGGCGCATCCGTCGTGGTTAATTACGCTTCCAGCAAAGCTGGCGCGGACAAAGTCGTAGCTGCGATCATCAAAGCCGGTGGCAAGGCTGTCGCGGTCGGTGGAGACGTCTCCAAAGCTGCCGAAGCCCAGGGCATCGTCGACGCCTCCATCAAGAATTACGGACGCCTCGACATCCTGGTCAACAACTCCGGGGTTTACGAGTTCGGGCCGATCGAAGCTGTCACCGAAGAATCCTTCCATCGGATGTTCAACATCAACGTGCTCGGTCTTCTGCTCGTGACGCAGGCTGCCGTCAAACACCTTGGCGAAGGCGGGAGCGTCATTAATATTGGCTCCGGCGTTACCCGCATTCTGCCTCCGCAAAGCGCGGTTTACACTGCCACCAAGGGCGCGGTGGACGCTATTACCGGAGTGCTCTCCAAAGAACTCGGCGCGAAAAAGATTCGCGTCAACTCCATCAACCCCGGTATTGTTGAAACTGAAGGCACCACTTCCGCTGGCTTCATCGGCTCCGATTTCGAAAAGGGACTCATCGCTCAAACTCCGCTAGGCCGCAGTGGACAACCGGGAGATATCGCCTCGGTCGCCGTATTCCTGGCCTCGAACGACTCCGGCTGGATCTCCGGCGAAACCATTCTGGCTACCGGCGGCGCGCGCTAATCAAGAACCGTAGGATGCCCCCGTTCAAGCTATGCTTGGGCGGGGCTCTTGACCGAAGAAGAGGAAAAACTCCAATGGGCAAATTAGACGGGAAAGTAGCTGTCATCACAGCCGCAACGTCAGGCATGGCTCTGGCCACGGCAAAGCTGTTCGTGGAAGAAGGCGCCTACGTCTTCATCACCGGCCGCCGCAAGGACAAACTGGATGAAGCCGTAAAAACGATCGGCCGCAACGTGACCGGCGTACAGGGCGACGCTTCCAACCTTGCCGATCTTGATCGCCTCTACACGACTGTGAAAAAAGAGAAGGGCAAGATCGACGTTCTCTTCGCCAGTGCCGGCTTCGGTGAATTGGCCAAGATCGGCGAGATCACCGAAGAAAGTTTCGACAAAACTTTCGACTTAAACGTCCGTGGTACTCTCTTCACCGTGCAAAAAGCTCTGCCGCTGTTCAGCAACGGAGGTTCGATTATTCTGAATGGATCGATTGCCACCATCAAAGGATTCCCGGCATTCGGCGTCTACGCCGCCAGCAAAGCCGCGGTCCGTTCATTCGCGCGCACCTGGCTGGTGGATTTAAAAGATCGAAACATCCGAGTGAACGTATTGAGTCCGGGGACCATCGACACGCCTATCCTGGATCCGCTAGGTCCGGACGCGAAAGAGTTTTTCAAATCGCAAATCCCCCGTGGCGAGATGGGACGTCCCGAAGAGATTGCAACGGTGGCGCTGTTCCTGGCCTCCAGCGATTCGAGTTTCGTGAACGGCATAGAGTTGTTCGTAGACGGCGGGACCGCACAAATCTAAAACCCTGTCATCCTGAGCGAAGGGGAAACTTCGGAACGAGGTTTACTCGCAGTCGAAGGACCCCTGCCACCAGCAGACGGGGTGGGGGTTAGGATTTTCCAGTGGCGAGAGTCGATGACGAGCAAGCATGACAAAACCATATTGAGTTTTTTATCCAAGAAAGGAAACACAATGTCCACCGAAACGTCTCTAGTCGACTCCGCCCTCCGCACCTGGAAACAAAATATCGACCGTTCAGATAAATTTTTCTCAGCGCTCTCCGACGAACAGCTTCAACAAGAGATCGCCCCCGGTAAAAACCGTTTGATTTATCTCTGGGGCCATCTGACCGCGGTCAATGACGCGCTCCTTCCGCTCCTCGGCGTCGGCCCCAGACTGCATCCAGAACTCGACGCGATCTTCGTGAAAAATCCCGACCGCTCCTCGCCGGACACGATCACTGGAAAAGACCTGAAGCGGATGTGGGATGAAATCAATCAATCCCTCTGGACCGCGTACTCCAAACTAACGCCCGGAGAATGGCTCCAGAAACACACTACCGTTTCCGAAGAGGACTTCAAAAAAGAGCCCCATCGCAACCGCTTCACCATCCTGTTAGGCAGGACAGGACACATCGCATATCATCTGGGGCAGGCGGTTTTAACCAAGGAAAAAAATTAAGAACGTGCCGTTCCGAATGGGCTTTAGCCCAGGGGGAATCTCACGGCCGCAAGTCCGTCTCCCCAATGGTCGCGAACGCTTCCCATACCAAACCCGGAAGCTTAATCACGAACTGTTCGGGGGTCAGCGTGTCGGCGTGATCGAGAACGAAGATCGAGCCGCTCATGTGTCCAGCCATGCAGCGCACGGACGTCAGCCTAGGTAAACATTTTTTAATACACAACGTCGTGTCAGACTACCGGCGGTGAGATTCCTCATGGGCTGAAGCCCATTGGGAATGACAAGACTTTAGAAGACACGGGTCTCCCGACTCCTTAATCCGCCTCATTCGCTTGGGCGATCTCCCGAATGGCGCTGTGCGCGGCCCGCAGCGGCACCGCAACGTGGACCACATCCTTGCCGTCGTTCACATCCACAACAATCGATCCGTCCCGCTTGGCGACTAGTACATGTTCGCCGGGATCAGTGACCTCGACTAGTACTCCATCGGCGCAATTCTCTAATGCCGGTATCGCGGCGTCGATGAGCGGCATGTAAGGACGCAACTGTCTCGAAGCCTGAGCGAGATGGCGGTTGGGCACAAACTTCAAAGTGATCGGCACCAGTGCGGCCGGAACGATGAGTGAGACATTGGTTCCGTCTGCCTGTTTTTCGTGGACTTTGACTTGCATGAATCCTTCGCTGCAAATCATGGCGCCGCCCGCAACCACGGTTCCCAGGATACCGACCCCAATTTTAGCCAGAAGAATCATTGGTCTTCTCCTTTTTAAGCACGTCTACCTATTCCGCGGTGTTGCTCGAGTCGATCCAGATGCGGACAGTTTCCTCGCGGCTCGTAACCGCAACCAATGTCATATCGCCTGCGCTTTCGAGCGCCTGAATCGCCGCTTCCACATTGAGTTGATCTCCGTCCAAATCGGACGAGAGCGCCATGGCCACGCTCCAGGGAATGGTCACATCGACGTTTTGTTTGTCCTTCCCTTTATCAACCACGTGAACCACCAACTGCCCGCGTTCCTTGGCGACTCGCACGTCGTTGTCATTTTCCTGTACGGTCACAAACTCGCCCTCTGGTGCCGTCTTCAGCGCATCGAGAATCGCTTTTAGATTCACCGAGTCCGCCGATAAATGTCCCACGTGAACTTTACCGTTCTGGAGCTGACCGTGGTTGATGGCCGGAATCACCTTCTCGGCCAGTGCCAGCGGTACATTGATCCGCACCTGTTCGTGCTTGTCCGGATTACTAACTCTGATATGCAAATAGCGCTCGGACGAGGCCGCCATCACCATCGTTCCGGCAAGAAACACAATAAAAAGCGGCAAAGCTATCTTGATGATTCTCATATCGATGGCCCTCCCGGGCTCGAGATTCTCGGATGTGGAAGCTCCGAGCAATCCGCTGGAGGGAGTTACGCGGGGAGGGCGAAAGAAGTTCCGTGGTTTTTGTTCCGGGAGAGAAGCTCCACTATTGGGCCAACCCGGGGTTCTGAAGGATATCGACACGTTCGATGCATCCCTCGTAGTAACGGATCCGGACGCCTAACCCGTCTCGAATTGGACCGGCGTGCAGAGGAGCGTTGTGAAAACATGGCGTGGCCTCGAGTGCGTTGTACGAGAAAATTACTCCGCGCACCGAGAACGACTCACTTGCGGGACCTATTGTCGGAGCCGGGCGGAAATTCTCGACGACACCCTCTATGATCGAGCTCTTGCCAGATGTATAGGCGCTCCGCAACTTAATGAAGTTTGGAACAGCGATCACCAGCAATATAAGGGAAAAAATCGAGGCTAATGAAGCCATCGAGACTCCGATAAGAAGATAAACTTTTTTGCTCCTCGCAAATAGGCAGAGAAGCAGCCCAATGCCAACGAAACTCAGTGGATGGGCCACTCCGCCCCACGGAAAGGAGCTGAGCCCTATCTCAAACACTGTTTGATAGTTCATCCGTGTCATAGCGATAACCACCGGAAACTGGCCTTGTCGCAGAGCACCCTCTACTTCTGACTCGCCGCGATCAAATCACCCAGCCCGTTCACAATCGCGGTCTCCGCACACCCCGGCTTCAATCTTGACCCCAGCACCTGAAAGGTCAGTGCGCCAAAAGCGGTGTCATTGGGGATGTACCCGGAGTTCGCCGCGCCGTTCGCCAGCGTCACCATGAATGTATTCGCCATGGGAGACTCTCGCTTTAGCCGTTTAGCAATCTCGCTGTACACTTCCCCATCGACCGACGCCAGCGCAATATTCCCAACGCGCAACACTCCCAAACGAATGTTCACGGGGTCTCCGTCTTCGTAACGTCCAGGCGTGCCTTCGCGGGCTGTGTCGGTACGCTTTCGTCCGGGACACGTCACCGTTTTCTGTTCGGCGATAATACTCGGGTTCGCCTCCAGCCTCTTAATATTGCTAATGACCCGGATCACCTCTTCGCCGAGCAATACACCTTCGCTGTCCATAACGCGCTCCAGCACGTCACGTACTTTCGGATCAGGCGGAACGGCTTTGACTTTTTCATCCCGGATCGGCGCCTCAACCGTTTCGCGAGTCATGACGTATCCGCTGATCGGGATGCTACTGCGCGAGGCCATCGCATTCGTCGCGGCCCTCAGATAAAGTGGATTCTGGTCGCCACTCGCGCCCTGCACGAAGACTGCGACCATCTTGTCGTCAAAAGCCTGCTCGACGTATCGAGAGGCTGCCCCGGCGAAATCCGCACTCGTGATTCCAGCAAGAAAACCGTTTACGGGGTGCATCGCGTAGTCCATGTACACGGCAATCGGTTGGCCGTTCGCCGCGCGAAATTCAACTACCGCTACAGTTTTGTCGGAAGACCCTTCGAGGTTCGGGGCTTGTGTCCAAAGATGGGTCTCGCTATCGACAGTGTCGCGATTCACGTTCAGATAGGAATTGCCGGTACCAAATCCGACGCGGGCCGGTTGCAGCTTGGCTTTGGCTTGTCGCACCGCGTCCACAATCTGACCCACGATCGGAGGCGGTGGTGCGCTGGGATCCGCCCTGAGCCCACGCATCCCAGGAAAGCCGCCCGGCCCCCAACCACTATGCGTGTGGGTTGCAGACATGACAATATTCTCGATAGGGCAGTTCAATTCGGCGGCGATCTGTTTCGAGGCGGCCTGCCAAATGATTTCTGAAAGCCCGCCTTGGTCCGCTCCGACCAACACAGCCCGCGCCGAACCGTTATCGATCACGATCGCCCGCACATAAAGCATTTCGTGCTCATACTTGCCGGAAGGAGGACTGGCGGGATCGGAAGGCGGGGTGATGTCCACACGCGCCGCACCCACCCGCAGGGGGTTTTGGCCGAATACCACCTTTCCCGCAAACAGGGTGAAAGAAAGGACAACGATCAGAGAAAGGATCCGCAATCTGCTCACCCGTTACGCTCCTTGACCGCCGAAAGTTTTGGTACCCCGGGCCCACCCTTTTGCCGGAAGTATAGCTGAAAAAATCGTTTATCCCGCCGGCAACCGAAGCTCTTAGTTTTTTCCCGAACCATCCATTGTTCCGGTGCATCCAATGATGAAGGGACATAAAGGGGTTCAAAAAATGAAGAACCTTGGCAAGGCTGCGACTTTCTCTTCACTTCGATTGGGAAAGATTCTCCTACTTATTCTGTTGTTTTCGGTTTCAACTCAAAAAGTGACGTTCGCGCAGGACTCCCAGGCTTCTCTGCCAAACGCACCAGCATCGCAGGCCGCGGCGCAAGACGCTCCGGCACCGGACACTGCGGCTCCCGAAGGCGCGCCTCCGCCTCACACCCAGCAAACTCCTGAGCAATTGGACCAACTCGTAGCGCCGATCGCGCTCTATCCGGATTCACTGGTGGCGCAGGTTTTAGCCGCGTCCACGTTTCCCGAACAGGTGGTCGAGGCCGACCGGTGGGTGCAGGCGCATCCTGATTTGAAGGGTGACGCGCTCGGCCAAGCGGTCGATCAGCAGCCATGGGATCCCAGCGTCAAAGCGCTGGCTGCGTTCCCGTCCGTGCTCGGAAATATGGACAAGAACCTCTCGTGGACGTCGTCTCTGGGAGACGCCTACTACAACCAGCAATCAGATGTGATGGATGCCGTGCAAGTCATGCGGAAGCGGGCCCAGGCGGCCGGCGATCTCAAAACTACTTCTCAGCAAAACGTAACCACGGAGGGTTCGACGATCACGGTGGCGCCCGCCAATCCGGAGATTGTTTACGTTCCTGCTTATGATCCGTGGCTGGTTTACGGTGATCCCATCCTGGCATGGCCGGGCTGGTATCCATATCCCGGAATCTGGTTTGAGGGGCCATATCTCTCGTGGGGAGCCGGCTTCGGCATCGGCTGGTACGGCGGTTTTGGATGGGGCTGGAACAACTGGGGATTCAATTGGCATGACCGATACGCCGTGTACGGCCGCGGCCGCTACTATTCCCACAGCAACACGTTTTACAACCGGGCCAACTTTGGGCGGGGGGGATTTGATCGCCGCGGCAATGTAGGAAACCGTGGCGGATTTGAAAATCGCCCCGGCCTGTCCAACAGGCCTTTCGATGGAAACCGCAGAGCCGCTCGAGGATATGGCGAACCCCGAGGTCAAAGTGGGGTGCATTCAGGCGCCTTTAGCGGCTATGACCATGGCGGTCAGACTCGGAGCTTTTCCTCACGCGGAAGCTCCAGCTTCGGCGGCGCGCGCGGCGGTGGCGGAGGCCACGGCGGTGGACGGCACTAATCGAGGGTTCGCCCCTGGCGTGTGAAATGAAATGGAGAAATGGCGTATGCGAATGAAATTTAAATCCGAAGTCTTAGTGATCGCGATCGTTTTAGCAGGATGCGCGTCCATCCCTTCCACGGCGCAGCAACCGGGTCAGAAAACTTTCCCGTCGGCGGAAGACGCAAGCAACGCGCTTGTTATGGCTATACAAAGTAACGACGAAAAAGCCACCCTCGAAATCCTCGGACCGGACGGAAAGAACATCGTCTCGTCAGGCGACGATGTCGAAGACGCCAACAGCCGAAGCAACTTCGTTCAGAAATATCAGGAGATGCACCGTCTGGCGAAAGATCCGGATGGCTCGACCATCCTGTACATCGGGGCGAAGAATTGGCCCACGCCCATACCGCTGATGAACAAAGGCAGCGCTTGGTACTTCGACACTGAGGCCGGGAAGAAAGAAATCCTGTATCGACGAATTGGCCGCAATGAAATGTCCGCGATTCGCGTGGCCCAGGAATTGGTGGCGGCGCAAAAGGAATACTACGCCGCGCAGCACAATGAGTACGCGCAGAAAATTTTCAGCAGTGAAGGCCAACACGACGGCCTTTATTGGAAAGCTGCCGGCGGCGAATCCCCAAGCCCGATCGGCCCGCTGGTGGCTGCGGCCGTAGCCGAGGGATACACAAAAGGCCAGGACGTCGCTCCGACCCCCTATCGGGGCTACTATTACCGAATTTTGACTCGTCAGGGGAAGAACGGAGCAGGCGGCGCGAAAAGTTACATCGTAAATGGCAAGATGACCGATGGCTTCGCTTTCATGGCTTATCCAGCGGAATACAGATCATCCGGCGTAATGACATTCATCATTGGCGAGGACGGAGTGATATACGAAAAAGATCTGGGCAAAAAAACCGAGGCCGCCGCCAGGACTATGAAGGAATATAACCCCAACTCCAGTTGGCGAAAAACAGAAGAGCAGCCAGAAGAGACCGCCTCCGATCAAAAAACCAGGTAACGGATCAGCGCTTTCGATGGACATCCAGTAGGCCTTAAAGATCACCCCAGATTCGCAATTTGCGCCCCGTGTTTTATGGGGCGCAAACGTGGGATCCAAACCGCCGCGAAGGCCTTGCTGGATTGCCGCGTTACGAGCGTAACGGAAGTTGCAGAAATCAGGTGGACTGCCATTTCGGCCACATGGCAGCCTACCAGCATGGCGAACATTGCCGCAAAGCCCGCATTGGCTCCTGCGGGCGTCATAATCGGACCTCTCGTTACTCACGGCGGATCGCGATACTGGTATTTGGCATGTTTTCCCGATGCCATCGTGGCCGTGCGCCAGGGCCTTGGTGCCGTGTTCGTTCTCGGAATGGCCAACGACGATGGCCTCATGATGCCTGGATTGTTCGGGCTAGCCGGCCTTTTGGTCAACCACCTTCTAAAACCGAAGGCCCGAGTCTTTCGGCTGCGCATGGAGACCACTTTGCGCAATACTCCCACCTCGCAGCTGCACTCGAAACCAAACATCGTCCATGATGTGGCGCAATTGAAAGCGATCAAGTGTGTGGCAAAGAAGGGCGCGCCACTCATCCTGCCGGAACTGATTCTAGAATCCAAGAACGGCAACAAGCAGAAGTTTGGAGTGCGTCCGGCCGAATTCAAGAAGGCTTGCGAGTATTTGAAGCAGATGTATCCCGCGCTTTGTCAGTTGGTCTGAGCACCGCGATCGCCGGATCGATGGTGAATTGGCGGTTTACAACAATAACGCTGACATTTCGCTGGTCATCGCCGGACGTTTACTGAATCCATCGCCGACGTGGCTCCAGAGCAATGGGGTGGGACCTCTGTCGTGGTGGGGAGCTTGGGCCCGACTTTGTTCACCGCGTCCGTCTATGATGTTCGCCGCCACTCAGGCCGCCGAGGTCAATCACCACGGCGACAATCAGAATTATCAAATTAATGCCCGCGACCGGCTGATGCATGTTCGTCATCCACGCATAGACCAATGTGGTAAGAGGCAGAAACAGAAAGCCCAGCAAAATCAATATGAAGCCGTGGTACGCGCGCTGCAGGTAATTCGAGAAGAGAAACAACAACACCAGGGCGATTCGAGGAAATGCGAGAAAGATAATCAGTAAGAGGCAGGGCACAAGATTCTCCTCGCGTATGGTAGCGCTTTACCTGTCTTCGACACAACGATGCGGATGGTTGGTAGTGGTGCGGTTTTGCGAAAAAATTTCAGGACTTTGTCATTCTGAAGCCAGGTTTATCGGCGAGGAATCTGCTTTTTTCAACAGCAGGACAGCAGATCCCTCCCGCGATAGTGCCGCGCTTCGAAATGACGGGCCCTTGAACCTCTGACTGCACCACTAATGGCTTGATGAAATCCAGGGAACTTCAAGGGCGGAGGGGAAGTGTTCTCCTCGAAAGGCTCAGGCGGCGCGAACCGCCATGCCGGAAGCCGGTCCTGCCGTGGCTTTCGTCTGCAATAATTTCTTCAAGCGTTCCAGCTTCTGCTCTTCAAATCGTCGCTCGTCCTGTAGATCGTGCTTGATGGATTCGTGTCTCAAAGCATAAGGATCTTTGCGATTCGTCGCATAACTTCTCATGATTCCTCCGTTAGAGACGCCCAGTCTACCCGCTCCGTAGGGCGTGCGTCCAGAGTCAGATTTTCCACAGCCTGATCATGAAATGACATCGCGCTAACTATCTAGCCAGGACAACTTCGGAAGATTTCTCCTCCGCTCCTTGCTTGCCGTCTAACGCGGTTGCCGTCCAGGAATAATTGGTGGGCTGGACATTTTCCCCGTGCTGATCGTATCCATCCATCATTCCGTCGATTACGAATTTTCCATTCATCTTGGCTCCGTCTATTTTCCCGGTAAATGCAATGGCGAAAGGCTGCTTGCCTTCGAAATGCAACTCAAAAGAGATATTTTGACCTTGGATGGCCCCGGAAACTGTAGGCGAGCCTAACTCACTGTGAAAATTTCCCCGCAGCTTCACACCGGTTTGTTGCAGCGTTAAGACGCCCTTCTCCATGCCCATTCGAGCCTGCCAGGATAGCTGCCATTTACCTTCGACACTTAGCGATGGCTGGCTTTGCGCAAACGCCGGCAAACCAACAATCTGGAGAGACATATACAAAAAGACCGCTACAACACTCTTATTCATGGAACTCCCCGAATTTGAAATTGATCCCGTCTCAATTGGACTATGAATTAAACGGCCCATGGTGAAATTTCTGTTAAAAATGTCGAGCGAATCCGTCGTTGCAGCGAACCTCGCAAACACAACTGGCCAAGGATTCTGCCCTTGGCCAGTTGAGCGAATTGCCGCAAGTTCTTTACTAATTGAAGTTAAACGCGTCGAACAAATCGTCCAGTGCCGGGCTGTTGGTCGGTACGTAGGGGTTGTTTGCAGTAGCGACAGGATTCGGGAAATTGTCACGGCTGCGGGTCGTGATTGGCCTGAGGCTCCAGTTTCTCTCAATAAACTTAATGAGAGAAACATGATCGCCGTAACTGTGGTTGATAATCCCGCCCGCTGAGTAAGGCGACACGATCAACAGCGGAATACGGGTGCCATCGCCGAAGAAGTCGACTGGCTGGACGTAACCTGAATCATAGTAGCCGCCGCCTTCATCGAAGGTGATGAACACTGCCGTGCTCGCCCACAGAGTTGGGTTTGCTTGCAATCCGGTAATGATCTTCTTTACGAATCCTTCGAACAAGTCGAGCTTCGAAGACGCCGGATGACCGTCGGTGAATCCGCTTGGTTTCACAATCGAAACCGCCGGCAGACTCCCGTCAATCAAATCTTCATACAACGCCCTGGTGTCTTGAATATGCGCTTCGCGCTGCGCCGGCACGGTCATAATATCGGTCGCGTACTGAAACGGATTGCAAATGTTGCAATACTTGTCATAAGGATTGGCCCCGGTCGGGTCGGCCGTGTACAAGTCCCAGCCTTCGCCGAAGTAGGTGTAGGAAAGACCGGCCGCGGTGAGTGTGTCTCCGATATGTTTTTGAGAAGTCGGAGGAATGGTGAAGGTCGTGTACTGACTATCCAGCGTCCCATCGCCCACGTACCCGGGATTGTAATTGTTGAGCAGATAGTAAGCATGTGGAGCGCAGCGGGCCGGGATCGGAGTGGGCAGCGATTGCAGATAATTCACTACCGCCGGAACTCCCGGCTGGCTAAGGTCAGCGCAGTTGCTGTAGCTGCCACCACTGTATCCGTCCTGATCGTACCAGTTGTTCGTTCCAGCCTGGGGATCAGGATTTTCAATCTGATTAGTGGGGGGAATCGCAAGCTTGCCTTTTCCGTTGCTGAACGGAAGAGCATCCGCGTAGCCAAACATAATGTGGTTGGCCCCGGTTCCACCCATCACTGATTGATGGAAATTGTCGCTCAGCGTGTATTCATCGGCGAGCTTCTTCATGTAAGGCGCGTCACCCTGCTGAACGTTGTAGAAGGCCATCGCGGTTGAGCCTTCGCCGGTGTTGAGAGGCGCTGGCAAAGGATTTCCGTTGGTACCTGCTCCCACCGTGACTTCCACCCAGGGAAAAAGATCGGCCAGGCATCCACTTGTATTAAAAGACGTGGAGTTGGCTACGTCGCAATCCATCTGCTGCCACATCTGGTAGAAACGGTGCACTGGACTGGCGGCATAATCGTCGTACTTGACGCCGGGAGTGAGTTGAAACGCGCCCTGTCCAAGATTGTTTACATTGAGAATGCGTGTATCCGCGGTGCCCGAAGTAAGGCCGGTCGCGCCTGTCGTCAAAAACTTGTTATAGGCTGGAACCAAACCCGGTTCGGCCAGTTTCGCCAGGGACAAAGTTACGAATGGTGCAGGATGGGCATCGCTCGCAGCTTTGGCCCCACCCGCTTCGGGAGCCGGAATATTTCCATACACAGCTTTGCCAGTTGGAGAGAGTTGAAACACGCTGTTGTCTACCGCGCTGTATTGCGCGGACAAAGAATAGTTTTCGCCGGGAGTACCGTCGGCATTGATAATGCCGCGCGAAAGCAGATTCGATACTGTCTGTTTGCGTTTTGGTTTGTAGGTCGCATAGACATGATCAAAGCTTCGGTTTTCACCGATGATCACGATCACGTGCTGAATAGGGGTGACGGCTGTATTTTGCGCGGCCAGGCTGGGCGGGTCAATCAAGTTGACCATGGTCGACATTAAAGCCGCGCCCAAACCAAGATACCGCCAAGTCGCTCTGTGCAAATCTCCAAAATGCATTGCATCCTCCAAAGTTGGTGGCTGGCCCCAGCTTTTTCTCCGAGGTTCTTCCACTCGACTTCAGATTGCCTCTCATTGATTAACAAAACATGAACCGCATTTGAATATTTGAAGAATGGATGCACAGTTCCGTATTGGTTAATGGGAACTTTGTCTATTCCGAACGGCGACTGGCCCATGCAAGCCCGCCTTTGGCATGAGCGGGGCCGTAGCGATGGATGAGTTAGCTGACGCTTAGTCTTGATTTTGGGTGGACCGTCGCTTCAGCGCTGCGTGAAAGTCTGTGTTTCATCCACGCGCTTTTAGCGCCCGAGCCCGCCTGACTCAAATTTTCCCACGGCAACCTTTTTAGTCTTGCCGTCAAACGAGAGAAGAGAAATGGTAGGCACGAGGAGACTCGAACTCCTGACCTCTACCGTGTCAAGGTAGCGCTCTAACCAACTGAGCTACGCGCCTACATCAGCATTCATTGTACCGGGGGAGCTATTTCCCGGCAATGATGCCGCGCCTCATGCGACAATCAGTGGCTGTGAAGTTTTCGCAGCTACTCACGTTTCCCAATCAGCTGACCCTCTTGCGGATGATGTTTTTGCCATTCATCGTCATCCGCCTGCTTGACCATCATTATTCTTGGGCGCTTGTACTATTTATCCTCGCTGGATTCAGTGACGGCCTCGATGGCCTGCTCGCTCGCACCCTCAAACAGCAAACCTTGCTGGGACAATATCTCGATCCCATCGCCGACAAGCTGTTGCTCAGCACCATGTTTCTGGTGCTATCGATCCTGCACAAAATTCCCTGGAAGTTCACGGTCGTAGTCTTCAGCCGCGACATTTCCATTCTTGCGGCTAGCGCCGTGCTCTACGCCATCGCCGGACTGCGCGATTTCCGTCCCAGCATTTTTGGCAAGGCCAACACTTTCGCTCAAATCGCCGCAGTGTTTTTCGTTCTTCTCTATGAAGTGCACAACGGCTCATGGATCGCCCTGGGCCGGCGCTTTTTTCTGCGCGCAACTTTTACTTTCACCATCGTCTCCGCACTGCATTACGTTTTGCTGGTGGGACAACGGCTGCGCGCCCATCCCGCGGCCACTCCGCCTGCATCCTCAAGCGTTCCTATTTGACCGCTATTTTTGCTGCCCCTAGAATGAATGGTTCTGTTCTCCCCTAATAACTTCTTATGGCGCTACGCCTCTACAACACGCTCTCCGGCACGATCGAGGAGTTCCATCCGCTCGAAGACAATGAAGTCCGCATGTATGCCTGCGGACCCACCGTCTACGACTACGGCCACATTGGCAACTTCCGGACTTTTGTTGCAGTCGATATTCTCCATCGCTTCCTGCGCCAGAGTGGATACAAAGTCAAATACGTCATGAACATTACCGACGTGGACGACAAAATCATTCGCAACTCCGCCCGCGACGGCGTGGGCGTGAAAGAGTACACGGCCAAATACGAAGAGGCATTCCTCGAAGACGCAGCCACACTCAACATAGAGCGGGCAAAACTGGTCCACGCCACCGATCACATCGGAGAAATGGCGCAGTTCATCGCCAATCTTGAAAAAAAGGGATTGGCCTATCGCACCGAAGATGGTTCCTATTATTTTCGAATCGCGAAATTTCCCGGCTACGGCAAACTCTCCAAACGCGATTTCGCCGGCATGCAGGATGGCGCTCGCATCGACGTAGACGAATACGAAAAAGACAGCGCCCGTGATTTTGCTCTGTGGAAAGCCCCGAAGCCGGGGGAAACTTCCTGGGAAAGTGTAATTGGCCAGGGACGCCCGGGATGGCACATCGAATGTTCGGTGATGTCGATGGAAGAATTAGGAGAGAGTTTTGATCTGCACGCGGGCGGCGAAGATTTAATCTTTCCCCATCACGAAAATGAAATCGCCCAATCAGAATCCATGACTGGCAAACCATTCGCCCACTTCTGGTTCCACGCCCGCTTTCTTCTGGTTGAAGGCGAAAAAATGTCTAAGAGCCTGGGCAACTTCTACACTTTGCGGGACCTGGTGCTCAAGGGACACAAGCCGTCGTCCATTCGCTTTCTACTCGCTTCTGTTCCCTATCGAAATCAACTCAACTTCACCTGGGACGGATTGCAGCAAGCCGCCGCTTCGGTCGAACGCCTGCGCAATTTCCGTTCACGGCTAGCCACCAGCCAATTTCCTGAGGGATCGAGCGAAGCCATGAGCAAACTCGCTCAGGAAACCAGCGACAATGTTCGAGCCGGACTCGAAGACGATCTCAACACCGCCCAGGCGCAAGGCGCTATCTTTGACATGGTGCGCGCTGCCAACGCCGCGATAGATGCTGGTCAGATGAAGAAAAACGACGCTCCCGCACTGCTGGCGGCACTCGAACAATTCGACCAAATCTTCTCCGTGCTCAACGACGACGACGGCGAAAAGATGAAGAGAATTTTCGATTGGGCAACTGCTGAAGGCAACGAAAAAGAAAAAGAAATCAGCACTGAACTGCGCGACGCCGTAAAATCCGCTGAACTTTCCGACGCCGCTATCGAATCAAAGATCGCCGACATGACCGCGGCCCGCCAAGCCCGCAACTTCCAACTCTCCGACGCTATCCGGGCCGAACTAACCGCCGCCAACATCCTCGTAGAAATCACCAAAGAAGGCATCCGCTGGCGCCGTAAATAAAAATTTAAGAATAAAGATTTGGGATGTAGGGACGGGCGCCCTCGCCCGCCCCGGCCGAGCAACGCTCGGCTAGCCTTTTGCCGTCCCCCCGATCAGTCCCCTACCTCACCAGACACGTGCTAAACGCCGCATCGAGCGCCGCTTTCCCCGTAGGCCCGCACACCTGCAAGTTCCACTGCATCTTCAAATCCCTCGCATTAGGAATCGCGATTTTTTTCGAGACCTTAATTCGCGCTAAAGCCGGAGCCGTCGTCTCCGGAATCAATGAAGCAAAACTCGTGACCGTCGTAAGAATTAGATTTACCGCCACCGTAATCCGCGCCGACAAAGTCGGGTCCCCAATATGGGCCGCCAACAACAAAGCCGGTAAATTAGTGTTGATCGTGGCAATCGCATCTGCAATTTTCTGCAACCCTTCCGCACTGGGATTCGCCTTGTACTGGGTATAAAGGGTCTCCAACAAATTCAAATCGCGGCTCGCCTCCGCCGAAATATTCTGGATCGCCGTCGCATCCGCCGGACTCAATTGTTTGCCAGATTGCAAGGTCGCGACTAACGAAGCAATGTTCAACGCCATTTCCGTAAGCACCGGTAAATCCGCCAGGGCCACACTGACCCATTGCGCACTGCAACCAGTAGCCAGCAAAGAAAAAGAAAGCACCACCGCCAAAACCATTTTCATCATCGAATTTGTTTTCATAATTGCTCCTTTAAGTTTTTATGTCATCCTGAGCGAAGTGAGTTCACTCGGCACGAGTGAACTCACGCAGTCGAAGGACCCCTACAAACTTCACTACGTCATCGTCCACGGGCTTTTCCGTAATACAATCCGTAAAAGCATCATGGCCAACGACGAACGAACAACGACCAACGACGCCGCCCTCACCACCCATCTCGCCGCCGCGGCCCAGGCCCATGGCCACATCTGCGCTGGACAAGTCCTCGGCGTCCGTCTCGCCATGCTCGGCCTGCAAATGCTCGGCATTGAAGATCCCCACAAAAAAGACCGCAAGCGCCTGGTAACTTTTGTGGAAATCGACCGCTGCGCGACCGACGCCGTCGCCGTCGTCACCGGATGCCGTCTCGGCAAGCGCGCCCTGAAATTTCGCGACTGGGGGAAAATGGCCGCCACCTTCATCGACGTCAGCACCGGCAAAGCCGTGCGCATCGCCGCGAAAGAATCGTCGAAGACCCTCGCCCGCCAAATGCGTCCTGAGTTGGAAGATAAAAACCAGCAGCAGATGCTGGCCTACCGCGAAATGTCCGACGACGACCTCTTCACCACCCAATGGGTAAAGGTCGACCTACTACCCGAAGAATTCCCCGGATACAAAGGCGAAAGAATTGTTTGTGAAATGTGCAGTGAAGGAATCAACTTCCACCGCGAAGTCATTCGCGATGGAAAAACATTATGCAAATCCTGCGCCGGCGAAAGCTACTACCAATCTCTCTAGCTTTGTCATCCTGAGTGGAGTCGAAGGACCCCTACGATCGCCCCTGCTCATACGCGCTCGCCACTCTCAATACTGTGCTCTCGTCAAAATGCTTCCCCAAAATTTGCAACCCAATCGGCAGCTTCGCTTCGGTCTCGCCACACGGCACTGAAATTCCTGGAATCCCGGCAATATTCGCGGTCACGGTATAAATATCCGCGAGATACATAGCCAATGGATCATCGATCTTCTCGCCAAGCTTGAACGCGGCCGTGGGACTGGTTGGAGTCACGATCGCATCCACTTTTTTGAACGCCTCCTCGAAGTCGCGAGTCAACAGCGCGCGCACCTTCTGCGCTTTCAAGTAATATGCATCGTAATAACCTGCACTCAACGCATAGGTCCCCAGCATGATCCGCCGCTTCACCTCGGCGCCAAATCCCTGATCGCGGGTCCGCCGATACATTTCCGAAAGCGTCTTGGCGTCACTCGCGCGATATCCATAACGCACGCCATCAAAACGTGCCAGGTTCGAGGACGCCTCCGCAGTAGCGATAATGTAATAGGCAGAAATTGCATACTCGGTATGCGGCAAAGAAACTTCCACGATCTCGCAACCCAGCTTGCTCAATTTCTCGACCGCATCCGCAACCGCCGACCGTACTTCCGGATCCAACCCTTCACCGAGATACTCTTTAGCGACGCCGATCTTCAATCCACGAACAGGCTTGTCTAGTTCCGCGACGTAATCCGGGACTGGAATGTCAGCCGATGTCGGATCCATAGGGTCGCGGCCAGCGATGATTTGCAGTACCGTTGCTGCGTCTTTCACCGTTTTTCCGAACGGCCCGATGTGATCAAGCGACGACGCGAACGCGATCAATCCATAACGTGATACTCGTCCGTAAGTCGGTTTCAATCCCACCACGCCGCAAAACGAAGCCGGCTGCCGGATTGAGCCGCCAGTGTCGGAGCCAAGTGTGACCACGGCCATGTCCGCAGCCACTGCCGCTGCCGACCCGCCCGACGATCCTCCTGGCACTCGGCTCAAGTCGCGAGGATTGTGCACCGGCTTCCACGCTGAGTTCTCGTTTGACGAGCCCATGGCAAACTCGTCGCAATTCGTTTTGCCGAGCACCACTGCACCGGCTGCTTCAAGGCGCGAGACTGCCGTACAGTCATAAGGCGGAATGTAATTTCCAAGAATTTTCGATCCTGCCGTGGTGCGGATGCCACGCGTCACCATCACGTCCTTGATGCCAACCGGAACTCCGCCCAGCGCAGGCAGCTTCTCACCATTCGCCGCAAGCGCGTCCATCTCGGAAGCCTTCGCCAGCGCGCGATCTTTCGACAGCGCAAGATACGCCCCGATTTTCAGATCATCGCTGGCGATTTTTGCGTAGAACGATTCTGCCAACGCGACGGCCGTAATCTTGCGCTCCTGCACTGCAGAGCGGGCGGCGTCGATTGTGAGTGACTTTAAATCCATGCGATTCGGGAAGGCAGAAGTAAGAAATCAGAACCTAGAAGTAAACAGGATCGATACATCTGCATTCTGACTTCACACTTCTGACTTTGATTTTTATCTCTCAATCACTTTCGGCACGCGAAAAAACGTTCCATCGGCATCCGGCGCATTGGCCAACGCCTCCTCACGCGGCAATGATTTTCGCAATCCTTCGAGAATGTCTTCTCGATCGGCATAGCCGAAATCCGCGATCAAACGATCGGAAACCTGCGCCATGGGCTCCACATTCGAAGTATCCAATTCATTCAGCCGGTCGATATGCCCGAGAATTGAATTCAAATCGCGCACCATGCGCGAACGTTCGTCTTCAGTCAATTCGAGATTGCTGAGATCGGCAACGTAGGCAACGTCTTTTTCAGTAATTTTCATAGGGTGCGATTGTGGCACGGGCACTCATGCCCTCGCTCTTATTTCGAAGCGATAATAAATTCAATCCGCTTCACACTTTCACCAACATAGCGATTGATGACCGCCAAATATTGCGGAGCCAGAGCCTGCAACTCTGCTTTCCAACCTTTGTCGGAAACTTCTACGCGTAAAATGCCGTCAGCAAAGTCCAGGGCCTTCGTGCGGCCGGCTACTGCATAGCCACATGCCAAAGGCCACGCCATCAACGGGCCTTGCCCTAACGGCGCCCGCCGCAGGCTTCGGCTTAGAATCTTTTCGAGTCCGGCACTGGCGTGTTCCATCGTTCTCAGAGACTTTCCGTACTACCCGCGGAAGGAGTTTGATTTTAGCATCACGGACGTTTTTCACTTCTAACTCCAGAATAACAATTCCAGCACAGTAAATGGGACAAGTGCGGCGTAAATTTATTTCCTTTGCATTCACGAGATTGACCGAATTTTCCGTCGAAACCGGACTTGACAAGAAATTTCCGTTTGCGAAGAAATGCATCCAATCAGGCCCGGAAACGGATTCAACCACTTTTTCAAGTCTTGTCATTCCGAAGCGCGGCTTTATCGCGCGTGCAATCCGCTTTTTGCCGGCAGCGAGGAAAAGCAGATTCCTCCCTACGCTTCGCCACAGTTCGGTATGACAAGGGAATCAGCAGGCTTGGTTTACGGCAACGGAAATTGTTGAAGAAGGAATTTGATCGCTTCTTCGCGGGATCGCAATCGTCCCTCAAGCTGGCCATCTTCGACCGCCGACAGAATCTCCTTGAAGCGTGGCCCGGGTGCGTAGCCCGACGCGATTAAGTCTTCTCCGGTCACCAAGGCCGCTGGGCGCATCACTTCCGGCGCCATGCTCGCTATCTTCTCACGCACCAAATTGTAGGAACTCAAATTTCGAAAGCTGGATTTAACGTCGAGCCGGTGCAATTCCAAATGCTCCTCAAAGTGCGGCATACGGACAAACCGCTTGAACGTGGATTCTTTCATGCGATGCACGTCGCCGAAACGCATGTGGTTGTGGACGAGCGCAAGAATCTGCTCGGTATCTTTGTTTGAAAAACGGAGCCGCTGACAGATCGCCTCCGCCATTTTCACTCCAACGTTCGCATGATCGTCAAAGCGGATGCGATCGGGCGCCACGCGAAATGTCGGGGGCTTGCCAATGTCGTGTAAAAGCGCCCCCCAGGCGAGAGTTGGCGGACACGGTTGCGGCAAGTTTTCCAGCAGCAGCAGCGTGTGTACGAACACATCGCCTTCCGGATGAAACTCGGGCGGCTGCTGAACTCCTTTCATAGCTTCGATTTCCGGCAATACCTGGTGCAGCAGTCCGCTTTCCGCGAGCAGGAGAAACGCCTGGCGGGCGTGGCCTTCGGTGAGCATCCGGGTCAGTTCGTCGCGCACGCGTTCGCGCGAGACCTGATTAATTTGCGAGGCAAACTTCTGGATGGCGGAAAAAGTTTTGGGTTCGATGGTGTAACCGAAGCGGGCTGCGAAACGAATCGCCCGCAGCATGCGGAGTTTGTCTTCCGCAAAGCGCCGCTCGGGGTCGCCGATGGCGCGAATGATTCCGGCTTCGAGGTCCCTCCGTCCCCCAACAAAATCTAAAACGTCATTTGTGATCGGATCGAGCATCATGCCGTTGATGGTGAAGTCGCGGCGCGCAACGTCTTCTTCCGGGGACGTGCTGAAGCGGACCTGGTCGGGATGGCGGCCGTCGGAGTAGCCGATATCGGAGCGGAAAGTGGCGACCTCGACCGCGTTTTGTTCGCTGCAGGGTGAGACCTGGCAAGCCACGTCTCTACCGAGAGCTTCCGGGATAAGGACCACGCCGAATTGCGCTCCTACCGCGTAGGTTTCGGGAAAGATTTGCATCACTTCATTGGGCGTGGCGCCGGTGGCAACGTCATAGTCAGCCGGCTCCCGGCCCAGCAGCAGGTCGCGCACGCATCCTCCCACAAGATAAGCCTGATGATTTTTCTCGCGCAGCTTGCGGACGATCGTGATGGCGAACTCTTTCAACATTGGCGGCGTCTCCGAAGTTTACCCGAAGCCATGCCGAACATCTTACAAACTCCTGACCACCCGGTGACAATCGTGCGGAGGCAGGGACATACCCTTTTCACACTGTGGGATTAACCGCAAAGAGCGCCCACAGAATTCGTCAAAAGAAAATCGGAGCGGCGAACATGAAAGAAAATCCCCCAGCCACGGAGCGAACCGAAACCAATTTAACATCCCAAGAAAACAATGCGACCGATGCAAAGACCCTGGGACGTCGATCGTTTATGAAGGGCGTCGGCATGACAGGCATCGCGTTATCAGCCGGCGCACTCATGATGAAAGCCGAGCCGGCAGAAGCTCAGGCCAGCACCCTCACCGCCGGCGACGCCGCGATCCTGCGATTCCTGGCCGCAGCTGAGTTGCTTGAAACGGACTTGTGGCAACAATATGCTGAACTTGGAGGCGTCACCGCCGGCAAGCAAAACTCCTACCAGAAGGCATTCGCCCGTCTCGATGGCGATGGCGCGCAATACATTACCAGCAACACCCTCGACGAACTCAGCCATGCAGAGTTTCTAAATGCGTATTTGATTTCGAAGGGCGCCGTGCCTGTCGATCTGGACGCGTTTCGAACTCTGCCAAGCAGTCAGGCGTCCGGCGCGCAGCAAATTGGCCGGCTCACCAACCTCATGAATCTCACAGTGGACACGAGTTGGTATACCCGGTATCGGAGCACCGACAATCCTGATCTTGGCGGTACGTTTCCGCAAGCGATTGATCTGGTAAACGTGCCTGCGATTCCTCGCAACGATGCTGACTTCGCTCCGAAGGAACATATTCAAGCGATCGCCAACACCGCCGCGTTCCACTTTGCGATGATCGAACAAGGGGGCAGCACGCTTTATTCGGCCATGGCGCAAAAGGCCAGCAATCTGGAAGTCCTGCGAATCGTGGTCAGCATTGGCGGGGACGAAGTCGCGCACTTTCTGGAGTGGGTGGATTTTGCGGGAAACGGGGTGCAAGCGCCAATCGCTCCGTTCACCGATCCTACGAATGGGCTGACGTTTCCGGACTTCAATGCGACGGGAGACCCAGAGCTGCAAACCAATCTCATTTTCCCGGTTCCTTGCGAGTTTATTAGTCCGAACCTGCCGCGCTGCGCGGTGATTCGGCCTACCAATCCGAAAGGAATTGCCATGGGCGTGGTCAATTTTCTAACGGGGACTGGACTCTTCACCGGACAGTCGCCGGAGTTCTTTAAAGCGCTGACGCTTCTTGCAAGACAAGCCGATGCCGCGAAACGTGGGTTCTAGGTTCTATCATTGAACTTCTTAGCGGCGCTGTGCCAAGCCCCCTCCGCGCACAGCGCCTTTTTTACCACTGAATTTATAAGGAGACTCTATGTTCGAAGGATTGTTTCAACCCACGCATTTGCTGATCATTGTTGCAATTGCGTTGCTGGTGTTTGGACCGAAAAAATTGCCGGAGTTGGGAAAAGGGATTGGCGAGGGGATTCGTGGTTTCAAGGCGGCAGTGAAGGGCGAGCAGAAAGTGTAGTGAGGATCGCCCTTGCCAGCGGGACAGACGGGGCGTCCGTCCATCCCACGTGAGCTTTAAGGCCCCGTCCTCGTCAAGCGTTGGTTCCACCGTCGACTGTCAGATTCGATCCGGTAATGTAGGAGGAATCAGGACCGGCGACGAACGCAACCAATGCGGCGACCTCGTTCACCGTGCCATAACGATTGAGCGCCGTCGCGGCCTTTTGGGGTACTGCCCACTCGCCGGCGGCGGGATTCAGTTCGGTGTCGATGGGACCGGGCTGAACATTGTTGACCGTGATGCCCCGGCTTCCGACTTCGCGGGACAATCCCTGGGTAAACATCTTCACGGCTCCCTTGGTCGCCGAGTAGGCGGCCAATCCGGGCGTCATCATGCGCTCACCGACACAGGAGCCGATCATGATGATGCGGCCGCCATCGTTCATATGCTTCAGTGCCGCCTGCGTGGTGACGAATGTGCCGCGAATGTTGATGTCAATCACGCGATCGAGTTCTTCCAGCGTGGCTTCTTCGAATTTCTTCGGAATAGCGGTGCCGGCATTGTTCACCAGCACATCCAGCCGGCCTAGCGTGGCAACGGCCTTTTCTACTGCAGCTTTGATGGCCTCAGCATCAACCGAATCCGCCTGGATGGCGATGGCTTTCCCGCCATTCGCTTCGATGGCCTTCACCACGGTAGCGGCTGAAGTCGAGTCTTTCGCGTAAGTGATGGCCACGGTGGCTCCATCCGCAGCCAAACGTTTTGCGATTGCGGCGCCGATGCCTCGGGAACCTCCGGTTATCAGTGCGACTTTGCCTGCAAGTTTCTTGGACATTTGCATTTTCTCCAGTTTTTGCCGCGGTTGAAAAAAATATTCAGTGGATGGGTTTCCGGACATTCTCCGAAAGGTGATGTCTTCACAACTTTAAGCACATCCGGGAATGATTACGAATTTAAGTAGCTTCTATATCTTACATCTTGCAAAATACTTTGAACGGCCTTGCAGATATGCTTTGTAGGCAGGAATTTGGTTAACCAGAGCACAGCAAGTTCCTCTCTCCGCCTGTCGGCTGAATAACAAAGGGGGGAAAAGAGTGGACAGCCGAGGCGGCTGTCTCTACGTGAGGCGGGTAAAATGGAAACTTCTTTGACTGATGCTTACATTCTCGGGATCGAAAGCTCGTGCGATGAGACTGCGGCAGCAGTGGTACGTTCGGGCGAGCAGATGGTTTCGAATGTGGTGTTCTCGCAGATTGCGGCGCATCTGCCTTACGGAGGTGTGGTTCCGGAGCTGGCTTCGCGGGAACATTTGAAAGCGATTGTGCCGGTGGTTCGTAAGGCGTTGGCGGATGCGGGACAGACTTACAAGAGCGTCGACGCGTTGGCGGTGACACAGGGACCCGGCCTGGCTGGTGCTCTGATGGTTGGAATCAGTTATGCGAAGGCATTGGCATTCGCGCTGGGTAAACCGTTGATCGCAGTTAATCATTTAGAAGGGCACATTCATGCCGTGCTGCTGGAACAAAAGCAGAACCGGGGATTCGGTTCCGGGCACGAATTGCAGTTTCCCGTGCTGGCCTTGGTAGTTTCGGGCGGGCATACGCATTTGTATCTGGCGGAGCAACGCGGCGAAACCTGGTCATATCAGAACATTGGACACACGCGCGATGATGCGGCTGGCGAAGCTTTCGACAAAGTCGCCAAGCTGCTTGGGCTTGGATATCCGGGCGGACCGGTGATTGATCGGCTCTCGCAGCACGGCGATCCGGCGGCGGTGAAATTTACTTTGTCGCAGCTTAAGAATCCTGACCGGAATGACAAGGGACGAGGTGCCGATGGTCCGCGATTTGATTTTTCTTATAGTGGCATCAAGACGGCGGTGTTGCGGTATGTAGAAATCCACAACTTGAAAGGATCGATTGAAGCGCGGCGAAGGGCTTTAGCGGGGGCTGCCCAGCCCAAGCTGGAAGATTATTTGCGACAGTGCGATAAGCAAACGCTGGATCTGGTGGCGTCTTTTCAACGGGCGATGGTTGAGGATCTTGTGGGGAAAACTCTGATTGCAGCCCGAAGTTGCGAGGCCAGAACGTTATTCGTTACCGGGGGCGTAGCGGCGAATAACGAATTGCGTTTGCGATTTGAGAAAGACGCGGCGCAGGAAGGCTTGCAGGTTTATTTTCCGTCGCGTCCTCTCGCGACCGACAATGCAGCAATGATTGCGGCGGCAGCGTATCCGAAATTCTTGGCCAAGGAATTTGCAGCGGCGGATTTTTCAGCAGAGGCGGGGATGCGGTTGGTGTGAGGGGCGGCGCTTAGCATTCAGCCATCCATGGCCGGGGCTTGAAGCGCCGCCAAGGCCGTGGGTGAAAATCAAATTAATTCCCTGTCATCCTAAGCGTAGTGGAAATTGGGCGCAGCGCACTTTCCGCGGAGCCGAAGGATCTCTATTATCGGCAGTGCAGGGGGGCCTTCGACTACGGAAATCCGCTCAAAGGCGAGCGGATCTCCCGCGCTCAGGATGACAAGATTTGATTTTTGTCGGATAAAAATCGAGTCAGAGGCTCGATGGCGAGCAGCGAGTGGCTAGAAGCTGCCTACTTCCCTGCCGCTAAAGTCTTCGCCGACGACAAGTGAATCGCAACTTCAAGCGCTTTCGCGAGTTGATCTTCAATATCGATATCTTTGAAAATCGCGAAGGTAGCGCGCTGTTCTTTTTTCTCGAAGCCGCTTTGTTTGCCGGCCACGATCACCACTGGAATGTTGGCGGTATCAGGATGACTTTTTAAAGCTGTGATGAGTTCGCTGCCACTCATCTTAGGCATGTCCATGTCGGTGATGATGATGTCGGGGCGGCGGCGCTTCAGCGATTCGAGCGCTTCCTGGCCGTTGGTGGCCGATTCCACGGCAAAGCCCCGCTCTTCGAGAAAACGGCATACCGTATGCCGGATCAACATCGAATCATCGACGACCAGAGCAACGAGTGGCATTACCGTCTTTGTTCCTGCGGGCAAAGTTTCCCCTTGGCGACAGTAGCAAAGCGGGAAAGCAGCCCACAAGGGGAAAGCCCTGAGGGTGAGTTACCATCGTCATGGCCAGACGGGCTTTTGGACAAACGTCACACAAATGCCTGCATCTGGCGAAGGGAAGATCGCCGCGAACCGGCTCAGGTTTCCTGGTTGAGGTTGCTTTCTTCGATGGTCATGTCTTTGAATTCACTGGCTTCGAAGACTTCGCGGCATTCGAGGCACTCGACAAACTCGGCATCTTCCTCGCGGGCGACGATTTGCACGCGCGGGTGTTTACACGCTGTCATGGCTGGTTCTTTCGGGAAACGGAACTGAAGTTGGAGGTCATAATCCGGATTGCTACATCCAGCCCGAGCGGGCGGGATTTCGCCGGAATTGGCGTAATTTTTAGCCTTGACAGGCAGCCTTGTCAAGTACCGAAAGAAGCCTTCGGCAATCATTTGCGGGGCGATCGGTGCGAGTTGCAACTGGGGCCTCATTTTTCGAAAAGTAACTATAGCGCGCCTTCTGATGTAAGCCATTCAGCCACATAGCCTTACCCTTCACTGCGTGGGCATACCGTTCACTGTGAGGTGTTGCAATTTGGGCGTGGGAGTCCTAGAATCTTAATATCCGACCAAAGCAGTCGCATTTCGCCGGTTGGGCTGTGCATGCTGAAATTGACCAAAAAAGCGGATTACGGCCTGATGGCAATGAAACACCTGGCCGAGCATGCGCACGAAGGATCGTGCAGTGCCAAGGATGTCGCCGACACTTACGGCATTCCGCAAGAGGCGCTGGCGAAAATTTTGCAGCGTCTGGTGAAAGCCGGATTGTTGCAATCGCAGCATGGCACCAACGGCGGATATACGCTGGCGCGCAATGCAGGAAAGATCAGCGCGTTTGAAGTGATTCGCGCGATCGATGGACCACTGCTCATTACTTCGTGCGTCACGATCAAAGGTGAATGCGAGCAGGTGGACCGTTGCAATATTCGAGAGCCGTTGCGAGTGGTGAATCAGAGGATCGAAGATGTGTTGCGGCGTATCACTATCTTGGAGATGAAAGAAGAACCCGCGGACGATCAAGAGATCCGAAAGAATTCGGTAAAGAACGAAGAGCTGGTAACGATTCGGTAGTTTGGAAATTTTTAGGAGATAAACATGAGCACGGTGAAAACCTTCCCCCAGGAAGAACAAGGATTGGGACAGCAGAGAGCGCAGCAGGTTTCCAGCAAGGACGTGAAGCTGCCGATTTACATGGACAACCATGCGACCACGCCGATGGATCCGCGCGTCCTCGAAGAAATGCTGCCGTATTTCATGGAAAAGTTCGGTAACTCGGCCAGCCGCAACCATTCTTTCGGATGGGCCGGCGAAGAGGGCGTGGAAATCGCGCGTGAGCGGATTGCCAAGCTGATTGGTGCAACCGCGAAAGAAATCATTTTCACCTCGGGCGCCACCGAAAGCGACAACCTTGCGATCAAGGGCGTCGCCGAAATGTACAAGGAAAAAGGCAACCACATCATCACGGCGGTAACGGAACACAAGGCCGTCCTCGACACCTGCAAGCGGCTTGAGAAGTACGGATATCGCGTTACCTACATGGCCGTGCAGAAAAATGGCCTGATCGATCTCGAAGAACTGAAGCGCGTGATGGATGACAAGACGATTCTGGTCAGCATCATGGCGGCGAACAATGAGATTGGCGTGGTGCAGCCAGTAGCTGAGATTGGAAAACTTTGTCATGAACGCGGCGTGTTCTTTCATACCGATGCGACTCAGGCTGTCGGCAAGATTCCAATCGATGTGAACAAAATGCAGATCGACCTCATGTCGATTTCAGCTCACAAGATGTACGGGCCGAAAGGTGTCGGCGCTCTGTACGTACGTCGCAAGAATCCTCGGGTTCAACTTGCTCCTGGAATTGACGGTGGCGGCCACGAACGCGGCATGCGCTCTGGGACGCTGAATGTTGCAGGGATTGTGGGACTCGGCAAGGCTTGCGCGATTGCATCGGAAGAAATGGCGCAAGAGGCTGTAAAACTTTCGGGAATGCGTGATCGTCTGCGCGACAAGATCATGAGCAAGCTCGATGAAACTTACATCAACGGATCGTGGGAGCATCGACTGCCGGGCAATCTGAATATCAGCTTCGCGTATGTCGAAGGCGAATCGCTGCTGATGGGCATCAATGACATTGCAGTTTCCAGCGGTTCGGCATGCACCTCGGCGACACTTGAGCCATCTTATGTATTGAAGGCGCTGGGCACCGGAGACGATCTGGCGCACAGCTCGATTCGCTTCGGCATTGGACGCTTCAACACCGACGCCGAAATTGATTACGTGGCCGACAAGGTCATTGAAACAGTGACCCGCTTGCGCGAACTTTCTCCGCTGTATGAAATGGCGAAGGAAGGCGTGGATTTGAAGAGCGTGAAGTGGGCCGGGGAAGCGCACTAAAACAGTTTCGAGTTTCAGGTTTCGAGTTTCTAGTTTTCGGAAAGAGGAAAATATGTCCTACAGCGATAAGGTTCTCGATCATTATTCCAATCCGCGGAACGTCGGTTCCATGGACAAGGCCAGCTCTGACGTGGGCACCGGTCTCGTGGGCGCGCCGGAATGCGGCGACGTCATGAAGCTGCAGATCAAGGTCAATCCGCAAACTAACATCATTGAAGACGCAAAGTTCAAGACATTCGGCTGCGGATCCGCGATCGCCTCGTCTTCACTGGCGACCGAATGGGTCAAAGGCAAGACGGTCGAAGAAGCACTGGCCATCAAGAACACGGAAATCGTGAAGGAGCTGGCACTGCCTCCGGTGAAGATCCACTGCTCGGTGCTCGCGGAAGACGCGATCCGCGCGGCGATTCATGACTGGAAACAGAAACAGGAAGTGGCAAAGCCGGCGGAAAGCGTCGTTGGCCGTTAGTCGTTGGCCGTTGGCTGGAATACCACGGTACGCGTGAGTCGCTATGACTTCAGTCGTTGAGGAAAAACCGCTAAAGACGGCGCCTGCGAAAGGCGTGCTGGTGACCGATAAGGCGCTGGCGCGCATTCGCACCGCGATTGTCAAAGAGGGCATTTCGCCTGAAGAGGGCGGACTGCGCCTTGGGGTGCAGGGCGGTGGGTGTTCGGGGCTGAGTTATAACATTCGCTTCGACACGCAGCCGCGCGAACGCGACCGGGTCTTCCAGTTCGGCGATGTGCGGGTGTTCGTCGACCCGAAGTCATTCATCTATCTGCACGGCATGACGCTGGATTACCAGGAAACTTTGATGCAGCAGGGATTCGTATTCGTGAATCCCAACTCAACGAAATCCTGCGGCTGCGGAACGTCATTCTCGGGCTAGATTGCCTGTGTGGCGCGGACGCCCTCGTCCGTGACTGCCTAAAGAGGCAATCCATCGTCAGGCCTGTGTGGTTTCCTGCACGAGTCATCACTAGATATTGGCAGTGTCACGGGCGGGGGCACCCGCGCTACAAATGCGAACATGACATCTGAATTAAAAATCGCGGCTCAAGATTATTTCGCATTCTTCGGATTGCCGCAGAAGTTGAATCTGGATGTGGCGGTTCTCGAGCGCGAGTTCTACAAGCTGAGCCGGAAGTTTCATCCCGATTTATACGCGCGTGAAGGAAAAGAAAAACAAGACTGGAGCATGGAGCAGACTTCCCTGCTCAACGACGCCTATCGAGCGTTGAAAGATCCAATCCGGCGCACGGAATATTTGCTGCATCTGCAAGGCGTGGTACTGGAAGAGCAGTCAAAGACGGCCACTGAAGCGGCGCGGGCCTCTGGCAACATCAAGAAGCAGGTTGTGCCTCCGGATTTGTTGGAAGAAGTTTTCGAACTTAATATGCAGCTCGAAGAACTGCGCATGAACAAAAAGATGGGCGAGGACGACCCCGCCTTAGTAAAAGAATTGGAAGCTCAAAAGGTCTCGCTGGAAAATAAACACGAAGCTCTGCTCGACGAGTTGAAGACTTATTGGAACGAGTGGGACAAAATTGTCGATAGCGGCAGCGAAGACGATCGCAACAAAGTCCGCGACAAGATGGTGGATTTGCTGAATCGAAGAAATTACATCCGCAATTTAGTTAGGGATGTGAATGAGGTTTTAGAAAGCTAGCATGCAGCACTCAGCAGTCAGCATTCAGTCCTATGCCGCTTGCTGACTCTGACAAGACTTTGCTGGCTGAATGCTAAGTGCTGAATGCTAAGTGCTGATTGCTGAGTGCTCCTATGAACGATCGCATTATCGGCATCGATCTCGGAACCACGAACTCCCTGGTGGCGTTCATGCAGGGGGAAAGTCCTGTCGTAATTCCGGGAGAGGACGGGCTGAATCTTGTTCCATCGGTCGTTGCTTTGGATGAAAAGGGACAAATCATCGTCGGCAATGCGGCGCGAAAGTATTTGATTGAAACTCCGGAGCGGTCGGTCTATTCCATTAAAAGGCTTATGGGACGCGGGGTTGAGGACGTCCAGCAGGAATTGAAATTGTTTCCTTTTCGTCTGGCGGACGATCTTGAAGCCGGCGAAGTGATCCGCATTCAACTTGGCGACAAGACTTTTACTCCGCCGGAGATTTCTGCATTCGTTCTGCGTCAGCTCAAGCGCAATGCTGAGCGCTTTTTCAATGGGCCAGTTACCAAGGCTGTAATTACCGTTCCCGCTTATTTCAACGACGCACAGCGGCAAGCCACCAAAGACGCTGGGCGCATTGCTGGGCTCGAAGTTCTGCGTCTGGTAAACGAACCAACGGCCGCTTCCCTTGCCTATGGGCTCGATCGAAAACAAAACGGAATCGTCGCCGTATACGATCTCGGCGGAGGAACGTTTGACGTTTCGATTCTCAAGCTCAACGACGGCATTTTCGAAGTCATTGCTACCAACGGCGACACGCATCTCGGCGGCGACGATATCGATAATCTGTTGATCGCCATCGCCATCGACGATATTCGCGGTGACATGAAACTCGACGTATCGAAAAATGGCGAGATCGTAGCGACGATCCGTAAAGCCGTGATCGAAGCTAAGATTGCGCTTTCATCACAGGCATCCGCCAAGCTTGAAATCGAATTGCCCGATGGCCGGCATTATCTTCGCGAAATCACGCAGGATCAATTCACGCAGTTGATCCAGCCCATCATCGACCGAACGGTCGGGCCCTGCAAGCAGGCGTTGAAAGATGCAGGATTGAAGCCGGAGCAGATCGATGAAGTCGTTTTGGTCGGCGGATCGACACGAATTCCCAAGGTGCGTGCGCTGGTCGAAGAGCTGTTCAAGCGCAAGCCGCATACCGATTTGAATCCCGACGAAGTCGTAGCGCTGGGTGCGGCAGTGCAGGCAAACATTCTTTCCGGCGGCTCGGAAGCTACCGAAAACATGTTACTGCTCGATGTCACGCCGTTGTCGCTGGGCATTGAAGTCGCGGGCGGCGTGACGGACAAGATCATTCTGCGCAACTCGACGATCCCGGCGTCCGCGACTGAACATTACACGACCCAAATCGATGGACAGACAAACGTCGCGATTCATGTGTTGCAGGGTGAACGCGAAATGGCGAAAGATTGCCGATCGCTGGCACGCTTCGATCTCAAGGGAATTCCGCCCATGACGGCGGGCATGCCGCGCATCGAAGTGAAGTTTCTCATCGACGCCAATGGCATCTTGCATGTTTCGGCGCGGGAACAACGCAGCGGCAAGGAATCCGAAATCGAAGTGCAACCAAGCTATGGCCTGACCGACGAGCAAGTTGAAGGCATGATCCTCGAATCCTTCGACAACGCGGAAGAAGATTTTCGGCAGCGTCAGGTCATCGAAGCGCGAACGGAAGCCGAGACGATCGTCGCGGCGCTCGCAAAGGGCCGGCAGAGCCCGGCTTGGGGCGTACTCACAAGCAAAGAAAAACAGGAGATCGCTGACCTGGAAGCCGCTTTGCAGGCAACCGTCGAGGGCGAGGATTATGACGTCATCCGTAAAGCGATTGAAGCTTTGAATAAAGGCACGACGCGGCTCGCCGAATTGATGATGGACACCGCAGTCACCACGGCATTGAAGGGCAAGACGATGGACGAAGCCGACACCGGCGACGGGCCGACCGCGCCGCATCCGATGGCGAAAGCGGAATTTGAATGAAAACCGCCGTTGGTCGTTGGCCGTTAGTCGTTGGCTTTGGAAACCTCAGGAGAGACTATGGCAGATGACAAGACACACAGTTCTGGTACGGCGACAGCTGAAATCGGGGGGGATACGGTTGAAGTAACATTTCTTCCCGAGGGCAAGACTGTCCATTTTGAAAATGGCAAATTGCCTTACAAAGAGCATGGCAAAAAGCAGTCGCTGCTCGATGTTGCGCTAAACAACGGCATCAAGCTCGACCACGCGTGCGGTGGCAATAATGCCTGCACCACTTGCCACATCTGGGTCAAAGAGGGCGCGCAAAATATTTCCGAAATGGACGACGACGAAGCCGATCGGCTGGACATGGCTGCCGATCTCCAGTTAAACTCCCGCCTTGGCTGCCAGGCAACGATTCTCAAGCCCGGCAAAGTAGTCGTGGAAATTCCGGCGTGGAATCGGAATTACGTTTCAGAGGAACACTAGAAAGACCGCATTTAGCAATTGGCACTTGGCATTTAGCCAACAAAGACTGTGCCTGATACCGGCAAGGGCCAAGGATGGCTAAGTGCTAAATGCCAAATGCTAATTGCATACTTCAGGAGATCTGCATGCCGAAAGAACTGACTTGGGACGATTCGGAAGATATTGGAATTTTGTTGTCGGAAAAACATCCTTCATTGGATCCGCTGGAAGTGCGCTTTACGGACCTGCATCGCTACGTCATCGAGCTGGCTGACTTTAAGGACGATCCCAAGAAGTCGAACGAAGGCAAGCTGGAGGCCATCCAAATGGCCTGGCATTCGGAAGTTTTAGATCGCACCCAAGGATAAAACCTATTTCAGATTTGTGATTTCAGATTGTAGATTTTGACCCTCAATCTGCAATCTAAAATCTTCAATCTAAAATTTATCGTCTCGCCGGCGCGGCCTCTTCCACGCCCGCCTCCCGCAAAAACTTCGCGGCCTCTTCCGGTGGCGTGGGGTTGATATAAAATCCCGTTCCCCACTCGAAGCCAGCGGTTTTTGTGAGCTTGGGCATGAATTCGATGTGCCAGTGGTAGTGGTCGCTGGTGGGATCCTGCACCGGCGAGGTGTGGATCACCAGGTTGTAGGGCGGATTGTCGAGTACGCGGTCGGCTTTGTTCAGCAGAGTCTTGATGGCTTTCGCGAGATTCTCGAACATGTGCGAAGAGGAATTCTCGAACGCCGATTCGTGCTGTCGAGGCAGGATCCAGGTTTCGAAGGGAAAACGTGGAGCGTACGGTGCGATAGTGACGAAATCGCTATTCTCGGCGATCAGGCGCGTTCCATCTTCGGTTTCCTGGTGAATGATATCGCAGAAAACGCAGCGTTCTTTGTAGATGTAATACTGCTTCGCGCCCTCGATTTCTTCGGCGACGTAAATCGGCACGATAGGTAGCGCAATCAATTGCGAGTGAGCGTGCTCCAGCGATGCGCCCGCAGCTTCGCCGTGATTCTTGAAAATCAAAACATATTTAAAGCGGCGATCTTTTTTCAGATCGAGAATGCGATCCCGGAACGTCCAAAGAATGTCTTCAATGCGTTTGGGTGCCAGCGACGCGAGGCTGGCGCTGTGATCGGGAGTTTCGATGATGACTTCATGCGCCCCGATGCCATTCATTTTGTCGAACATGCCTTCGGCCTGGCGGTCGAGTGTCCCTTCAATGCCAAGCGCGGGATATTTGTTAGGGACTACGCGAACCGTCCATCCAGGAGTGTCTCGCTGTGGTGGCGGGCCGCCGTTCGGGTTCGGGCGATAGGCCTGGATTTCCGGCGGAGTCTTGCTTTCGTTGCCGTAACAAAAAGGACAAAACCCACCTTTCGTTTTATTCACTTCGCGCGCAAAATCGGTGGGACGCTTGGCGCGGTCGGTCGAAATAATGACCCAGCGGCCAACGATGGGATCTTTTCTAAGTTCGGGCAATACCGCGTCCTTTCGACTGGGCCGAAGCCGGTTTTTCTTTAAGCCGCCGGAAAGGCGTTCTGGAACAACTCAAACTGCGGCCGAGTGGATTGCTGCTCATAATATACGCTGACGATGTCGAATCGCCACTGGCACGAAGGTGACTCATGACGCAAGTAATCGCGGGCAACCGCGATGAGATTGCGACGCTTGTCTTCGTCAACGGCAGCTTCGGCGGGCTTCACATCGCGCGTGGTGCGGGTTTTTACTTCGATAAAGCACAGTACTTCTTTGTCCCAGGCAATGAGATCGATTTCTCCGCGGCGATTTGGAGAGCGAAAATTTCTGGCGACCATGATGTAGCCCTGGCGGCGCAGGTGGAAGTAGGCGTCTTCTTCGCCGCGGCGGCCGGTGCGCTGGTGTTGTGGTGAGGTGTCTGGTGGGAGGATTTTCTTTGCCAGGAAATCGAGGGCATGGATCGTAGCTTGAGTTAAGCGGCCGGAAGACATGGCTTTCACCTTAGTCTTCCGGCTGCGTTTTGGATGTGACGGACGTCACATCGCAACTAGCCTTTGTTTACGATCCCAATGCATTCTTCCAGGACATCGACGCAGACGTCAGATTCGTCTTTGGTTACGACCAGCGGCGGTGCGATGCGCACCGTGCTGGGTCCGCAACCCAGGAGAAGTACACCGCGTTCGAAGGCCAGTTCGACGATGCGATCGCGTTCGGCTGCCGCATATTCTTTGGTCTTTTTGTCTTTGATGATCTCTACGCCGATCATCAAACCACGGCCGCGAACGTCGCCGACGATTTCGTACTTCTTTGTCCAATCGGCCATGCGCTTCACCATGTGATTGCCGACGGTGGTGGCATTGTCGCGCAGGCCTTCGCGTTCGATGACATCGAGAGTCGCCAGAGCGGCGGCGATGCAAACTGGATTGCCGCCGAAAGTGGAGGCGTGCGAACCGGGGACCCAGTCCATCACGTCGGCGCGGCTGATGACCGCGCTCAGAGGCATGCCGGAAGCAATGCCTTTCGCGCTGCAAACGATGTCAGGATGCACGCCGGTGTGTTCGATCGCCCACCACTTGCCGGTGCGTCCCATGCCGCTCTGGACTTCGTCGGCGACGAGAAGAATTCCGTGCTTGTCGCAGATGCGGCGCAACTCTTGCATGAAGTTGGTTGGAGCCACGACGTATCCGCCTTCGCCCTGAACCGGCTCGACGAAAATCGCGGCAACTTCTTCAGGTGGAAGCGTGGTCTTGAATAGTTTTTCTTCGATGAAGCGCGCGCAACTTAATGCAAAAGCTTCCGGATCCAGAGAACCGGTTTCGCTGGCACGATAAACATCGGGATAACGAACGTGCGTGACGCCCGGGACCGGAGCCCCGAAACGCCGCTTCTGCTGCGGCTTTGAGCCGGTCAGCGAAAGCGCTCCCATGGTGCGTCCGTGGAAAGCGCCGAAGAATGCGATCACGTTTTGGCGCTTGGTGTGATAGCGCGCGAGCTTCAATGCGCACTCCACTGCTTCCGCGCCGGAGTTGCCGTAATACACGCGGTGCGGACCGGGCATCGGCGCGATTTTCGACAAGCGCTCGGCGAGTGTCACCAGGCTCTCGTAATAAAAGTCAGTGCCTGACATGTGGATCAGTTCGCCGGCCTGCTTCTGAATGGCAGCGACGACGTCAGGATGGCAATGGCCGGTGGAAGTCACGGCAATGCCGGCGGAGAAGTCGAAGAACTCGTTGCCGTCAATGTCGGTAACGACGATACCGCGTCCCTGCTGGGCAACCATCGGATACGAGCGAGTGTAGGACGGCGAAATATATTTGCTGTCGCCTTCGAGAACGCGTTTGGCCTTGGGGCCAGGCAGGGCAGTCTTAATCTTGGGGCCGATCATGGTTTTGGTGGTCATGGAAATCTCCTAAGAGCGGTCGTTGGCCGTTAGTCGTTGGTCGTTGGCCTGGAAATTTAGCTTTGCTGCAATTGGGCAGACGAAGGCTTTAAGCCAGATTCAAATCTTGGGAGGGATTGGAAGTTAGTCGCTACCGAAGAGGCTGGGACGCGCCTGCGAGGGCAACACTGCCAAGTGGCGGCGCGGGCATACCAAGAATTGCAGCCAGCACGCGGGCAGGTTCGAGTTGGGGCTTTGATAACGCATCGGTAGACATTCCTGTTGTCATTATAGCTTGGTGGTGGCTGCGGCGTAACCCCCTGTTTTAAGGGCGCTCGTTGGCCGATAAGGCACACACTCTTGTCTGCCGTGGTTGAATTGCTCTTGGTTTCGCAAGCCGCAAAATCAAAGTCAAAAGCGGCGGACAAAAGTCTCCGCCCTAGAATTCTCCGAATCGTAAAGGTGGCTCTGCTCGTCTGATATCTTTAGAACTCTCCTAATTCTCATGCCCCCCTCTCAACGCCCATCAACGTGGATGGTCATCCTTGCTTTCGGGCTGGTGTATGTATTTTGGGGGGCGACTTACACTGCCATTGACATTGCGGTCGAACATATTCCACCCGCATTGATGTGTGGTTTGCGCTTTTTGATTGCGGGCGTGGTGATGCTGGCTTATTGCGGGCTGCGCGGACAAAAGATCCGCTTCACTGCCGTCCAGCTGGGGCAGCTGGCGATTGTTGGTGTTCTGTTGCTGATGGGCGGAAATCTCACGCTGTCGTTCGCTGAAGAGTATTTGCCCAGCGGTCTGGCTGCATTGCTGCTGGCGGGAACTCCGCTTTGGTTTCTGGTGCTCGATTCACTTCTGCTCGGCGATCATCATATTTCGCGGCGTGGGCTTGCCGGACTCGGACTGGGCATCGTAGGAACTGCTGTATTGATCTGGCCGCAGTTAATATCCAACACCCGTCTGGGACACAAAGACTTATGGTTCTCTCTGGCTTTGCTGGGTGGTTCGTTTAGCTGGGCGTTGGGTTCGGTATTGTCCAAACGCTGGCAGTCTGGAGCACCATCTTTCGCGGCCACTGCATGGCAAATGATTTTCGCGGGAATCGCGAATTTGATCTATGCCTTGTTTGCCGGCGATCTGTCGCGTGTGATGTGGACACCTCGCGGGCTTGGCGCCGTTATCTATCTGATCGTTTGCGGATCATGGATCGGTTATACCGCGTACATCTGGCTGCTGGCGCATGTACCGACTTCGAAAGTTTCGACTTATGCTTATGTGAACCCGGTCGTCGCCGTCTTCCTGGGATGGCTGGTTCTGCATGAAAAAGTCGACGCCTACATCCTGACCGGCAGCGTGATCGTAATCGCGTCGGTCGCACTGGTGACCAGCGCGAAAGTTAAGACACGCGCCATCGCGGATGAGATGCCTGCGGCGGAGGCAGCGGTCTGAGCGATTTTAGATTGTAAACTTCCGATTGCAGACTTATTGAAGCACAGAAAAAATTTATGGCGAATTGCATTACTTGCGGACGACAACTAGCGCCGTCCCAGTTCGGGGGACAGAGTGGGGTATGCCCAACATGCCGGGCTTCTGCCATTGACGCGCGAACCGGGGTTGCTCCGAATTCCGGGCCAGCCGCTCGTGCTGCCGCAGCCAAATGGCCGCCCGTAACAACTATTCTGATTGGAATAAACGTCGCTGTTTACGCAGCTATGGTATTGTCCAGGGTTTCTGCCATTCAACCTTCAAATCAGGACTTGCTGAAATGGGGCGCAGACTACGGACCGTGGACTCTCCATGGCGAGTTTTGGCGGGCATTTACATCTAACTACGTTCATGGCGGGATCATTCACATTGGACTCAATATGTGGTGCCTGTGGAACCTGGGCAGTCTGGCGGAACGGATCTTCGATCGCTGGACGTATTTTCTGACCTACACCGCGTGCGGCCTGGCTGGTAGCATGGCCAGCCTCTGGCTACACCCCAGAATCATAAGCGTCGGGGCTTCGGGAGCAATCTTCGGGATGGCCGGAGCGCTAATTGCGGCCCTGTATCTCGGCCGGCTTCCCGTCCATCCCACTGCCCTACGGGGTACGCTGAAAAGTCTAGTGACCTTTGCCGTATACAATTTGTTATTCGGCGCAGCCATCCCATTTATCGACAATTCCGCTCACATCGGCGGATTACTTGCCGGCCTTACGATTGGAGCGGTTTTGGCGAGGCACTTGATGTCTCCGCCATCGACTCGCAACTTCTGGAAACTCGGAGTATTTTCCATAGCCGCCGTTTTGCTGGCTACCGCTTTCTCGTATTTGAAGCGCGGATAGCATTAAGGCAAAATTCTGGTCCATCAGGAACACGAAGTACTCACCAAGGAAACCCATCGCGGCATCGCGTGGCGGTTCATCCTATTTGGTTCCTTCCTCTGCGTCATCTTCGTTGTTCTCACTCAATAAGTCGACGGCGTGGCCGCGCACGGTATAGGTAAATCTCTCGTCTGTTTTCTGTTTTGCAGCGAAAGTCACGCGAGTCGGTTGACGCTGCCATGCAGGCACCGGACATTCCGAGTCCGGCATGCCATCCCCGCTTACTTCGCCCAGCGCTTTCCTCAGGATAGGTTTGCGGCGGCCGAGTTGCACTACCATCGCATACAATTTTTTCCCGTCATCGGAGACGCCGCAATAGGAAACGTAGTCACGATACCAACTGGCGGCCGAAAAGTAGGGATCAAACTCCAGCAAACTGATTTGCGAAACATGACCGGAGATGCGATCCACCAACAGCCAGCCGCCGCGCTCCCAACGCCAATGTGAAGATGGGTTCGCTTCGTCGGGTAAAGCATCATTGAGCCGGAAAGCTCGTCGCACCACAAACAGGCGATCGGTGACGTCGTGAGGAGTGCCTAGAGCAAATTCCTTGACTCGTCCGTCGACGTAGAGCCCGCGGACTTTTAGGTCTATGGGCTGGCTGTCATCGGGACCGGTAAACCACTTTACGGTTGCCCACTTGCCGAAGCTGATCACGTGCGGCTTGGTTGCAGCGGAGGCCGTTGCGGTAAAGAGAACGGCCGCCAAAAAGATACTCGATGCCGATTGCAGGCGCATGATCGAAGGTAGGCACTGCGGAGCCAGAAACACAAGGGCAGATGACACAAATCCGACGTTGCGCTTCCAAATTGGGAAAAATCACCCTTTGATCCGTCACTGTAATTTGCCCGACCCGATGCAGAAAGCAAAGCCTTTAGCGTGGTACCCGCCCTGCCTCGATTCCCACTTTTGCCTGATAAACGCAATCATGATAATGTCTTGTCTGAAAAACGGACGTGGAATCGCTAATGGCGGAGCCCCTGACCTACAGCATCGTTTTGCCTGCTTATAACGAGAGCGCGCGCATTGGGGAGAGCCTCGAAAAAATTCTGGCGTACGTTGCGACAAGCGGATGGGAAGTGGAAATCCTTGTGGTCAACGATGGCTCGACTGACTCGACAGCGGAGATCGTTCGGAGCCTTGCCAAAAGCAATCCTTTGCTGCGACTGGTCGAGAACCCGGGAAATCGGGGCAAGGGCTACAGCGTCCGCAACGGGATGTTGCGCGCGCGTGGAGACATATTACTGTTCAGCGATGCTGATTTGTCCTCTCCGATTGAGGAAGCCGGCAAACTGTTTGCTGCCATCGGCGAAGGCGCGGATATTGCCATCGGCTCGCGCTGGCTGCGGCCGGAACTTCAAACCCATCGGCAACCCCTGCGGCGTCAGTTTTTTGGCCGGATATTCAACCTAGCATTGCGGACCATTCTGGGTCTGAACTTTAAGGACACGCAATGTGGCTTCAAAGCCTTGACCCGTCAAGCTGCCCAGGCAATTTTCCCGTTGCAAAAAATCGAGCGCTGGGGATTCGATCCGGAAGTACTGTTCCTGGCGAAGAAACTCGGTTTCTCCATCAAGGAAGTTCCAGTGTTATGGTCGCATCGCGATGGCACGCGGATTAATCCCCTGCGCGACGGGATTCGAATGTTTGGCGAAGTACTGAAGATTCGCTGGAATGCAGTTTGCGGAAAGTACGCCACCGCGCGCGTCCAAGCTCACCCGTTATGATGCTCTCGCAACCTGGCTACGCATCAGAGGTTGCGTAGTCACTCCCACGCCCGATTTAAAAACCAGCGTCATCTCCGGCGCGCATTCCTCACATAACCAAAAGAATTCAATGTGATGGGAAGACTTTTTCGGGCTGGCTCCGGCAATCACAGGAGGATCGCCGGCAAGGTCGGCGCTCACCGCCATTCTAAACAGCTTTCCCAAATGTAAATAGCGAAACTTGGCGGAGCAGATCGGATTGGCGCACTTCGAAACCATTTGGCCTTCCCTAAGATGCAGGGAACTCAGGCAACAAGAAAATTCTACTCTCAGCGGTTAGATGCGCTCCACAGTTGAAAAGAGTTTTTAAAAAAACTTTACCTACGGCTTGCAAAAACGGGAAGCGGGACAAGGTCGCATATCGTGGTTTCTTAGCGACCTTGCCGAATTTCTTTGCGTTCTGTGCGGTTAAAGGCTTTTTGCACCTGAACACCTCAGGCGCTGAATCGCCACTCCATCCAAAAATCAGAGTTTTCCTGGCAGGCTATCGGCCAGTTCTTCGACGGCATCCACGACCTTACATCCCATCTCTCGGGTGCTAAGAGCAATTTGTCCAGATCTGACCAGGTCACGCGTCCGGTGTCCGGAATCGAGGACCTGGATGACAGCTCTTTCAATGCCGGCCGCTTCCGCTTCCAAAGCGAACGAATGACGCAAAAGCATGGCGGCAGAAAGGATTGCGCCCAAAGGATTGGCAATCCCCCGGCCGGCAATATCGGGAGCGGAACCGTGGATCGGTTCATAAAGAGCGACTGCACCCCCAATACTCGCCGAACCCAACACGCCTAGCGATCCTACGATCGCTCCGGATTGATCGGAGAGAATGTCGCCAAACATATTTTCGGTCAACAGCACATCAAAATCGGTGGGATGCGCCACCAGCGCCATGGCGGCTGAATCCACATACATGTGCGAAAGCTGCACCTCCGGATAATCCTGCGCCACGCGAGTTACAACCTCGCGCCAAAGTTTGGAGGAATCGAGTACATTCGCCTTGTCCACGGAAAGAAGCTTGCGGCGGCGATTTTTTGACAGGCCGAAAGCTACGCGGGCGATGCGTTCGATTTCCGGCTCGGCATAACGCATGGTGTCGATGCCTACCCGTTCACCCGGTGAGCCAGTGATCGATCGCGGCTCCCCAAAGTACAGGCCGCCCAACAATTCACGCACGATCAGGAGATCGGTGCCGCGAACGATCTCAGGGCGTAAGGGAGAATATTCTTCAAGCGCAGGAAAACAGATTGCGGGGCGAAGATTAGCGAATACCCCGAGCTCCTTGCGCAACCGCAACAGGCCCCGTTCAGGACGAAGGTGGCTGGGAAATTTGTCGAACGCCGGACCACCAACTGCGCCCAGCAAGACCGCGGCGGAGGACAGGCAAGTCTGCAAAGTATCGTCCGGCAAAGGATCGTTGCTGCTCAGCAAGGCTGCCCCGCCGATATCCTTTCGGGTCAGGCGGAGATCGTGCCCGGAAGCCTTGGCAACACTTTCCAGGACGCGGACAGCTTCGTCGGTCACTTCCGGCCCGATGCCGTCCCCGGGAAGAATAGTCAGTTTAAGCAGCATGAAGCCTCGACCAGGAATTTAATTTATGACGATGCGTTGATGGCCGCGCGGCCAGATCTCTGCACGAGAGATTGTAACGTGTAAGTTAGAAATCAGAAGTCAGAATGCAGAAGTAAAACCAAGTGAATTCACTTCTGCATTCTGATTTCTGATTTCTAACTTCTGACTACACGCCCCACAAGTAGTCTTCCTGCTCGCTCTGATGATCGGTCATTGGCTTCAACGGCAGGGTGGCCGCACTGAAGTCGTCGGGCACGGTGACCGGAAAAGGTTTCTCGAAAGCTTCCCCCGGTTTGCCCGATCCAATGGCCGCTGCGGCCGCGAGCGGCTCCGCAGGCGCTTGCCGGGTCCCGTGAACTTCCCGGATCAGATCCAACAGATCGTGGTCATGTACGTGTTTGATCTCGTCAGCCAAAACTACAAAGCGGCGATAGATGTCGTCGAGCTCCCGGCGATCAAATTGATATCCCAATTGTTCGCAGCGCAGACCCAGCGCGTGGCGTCCGGAGTGCTTACCCAGCACCAGCTTGGAATCAGGCACGCCTACCGACTGCGGCGTCATGATCTCGTACGTCAGGCGATTCTTGAGCATGCCATCCTGGTGGATTCCGGCTTCGTGGGCAAATGCGTTGCGTCCGATGATTGCTTTGTTGGGTTGGACAGGAACACCGGTAATTTCGCCGAGCAACTGGCTCGCCGGAAAAAGGTGTTCGCTGACCACGCCGGTATCGAAGGCATAGCGATCGGGACGAACCCGCAGCGCCATGACAATTTCTTCCAACGAAGCATTGCCTGCGCGTTCGCCGATTCCGTTGATGGTGCATTCCACCTGTCGCGCACCAGCGGCGACGGCTGCCAGAGTGTTGGCGACGGCGAGGCCAAGGTCGTCATGACAGTGAGCAGAAATTGCGACCTTCTCAATTCCACGCACCCGCTTCCGGATGTTCGCGATCAGTTCCCCGAATTCCGCGGGAATGCTGTAGCCGACAGTGTCCGGAATGTTCAGCGTGGTCGCGCCCGCCTCGATTACCGCTTCCAGCACCTGAAACAGAAACTCGGGATCGGTGCGAGTCGCATCTTCCGGCGAAAACTCCACGTCTTCACAGAACGATTTTGCGAGACGGACGGAATCGCGGGCCTGCTCCAGGCAGGTCTGGCGGGTCATCCGCAACTTGTACTGCAAGTGAATATCCGAGGTAGCCAGAAAAACATGGATTCGGGGACAAACCGCGCCGCTCAGGGCCTGCCACGCACGCTCGATGTCCGGCCGGGTGGCCCGGGCCAACGCCGCGATAACGGGGCGTGGGACAGCCGCCGCAACCGCCTGTACGGCCGCGAAATCGCCCTGCGAGGCAATGGGGAAGCCTGCCTCGATGACATCCACGCCCAGGCGGTCGAGCTGGTGGGCCAGACGCAGCTTTTCCTGCACGTTCATGCTGCAACCGGGCGATTGCTCGCCATCGCGAAGAGTGGTGTCGAAAATAGTAATGCGCGCCTTGTCCATCCCAGGACCTCCTAGGTTGTCTTGAATCTCTATGGTACGGGAAGCTCCAACTTAAAGCAAAGCTTATATTCTTTACATTATCATTAGCTCAACTTATCATCATAAGCGCAACTGATGGTCTCTGAAGTTTTGCTAAAGAGCCACCCCTCATGGACCTGGCACAGCTCGAAGTTTTTCTCGCAGTCGCTCAGGAACGCCGCTTTTCCCGCGCGGCGGACAAGCTGCATCGCACCCAATCGGCCGTCAGTCAGACGATCCACAAACTGGAAGAGGAACTCGGCGAGCCGCTGTTCGACCGCTCGTCACGCGAAGGATTGCTCACCGACGCCGGATGCGTTCTTCAGGAGTACGCTGAGAGATTAGTCAACCTTCGCACCAACGCGCAAGAAGCGTTGGTTGAATTGCGTGAGTTGCATAAAGGAAGACTGGCAATCGCCGCTAATGAATTCACCGCGCTCTACCTGTTGCCGGTGCTGGGCGATTTCAGGAACCTGCATCCCATGATCCATGTGATGGTCAATCGCGCCCTCGGCAGTCACATTCCCGACGATGTTTTGCAGCATCATTCGGAACTGGGGGTACTGACTTACCATCCCGATGAATCGCAGTTGGCTTCGATCGTGGTTTATCTGGATGAGTTGATTTTGGTTGTGCCGCCGAATCATTCGTTGGCGAATGAACCGCAGGTGAGCATTCGGCAATTAGGCGCGGAGTCCTTCGTTGCCCACAGCGTGCCATCCCCCTACCGCGACAAAGTGATCGAAGCATTCAAACGGCACAAGACGCCGTTGCATATGGACATCGAATTGCCAACGCTGCAAGCCATCAAACGCTTCGTGACTATGGGAAATGGCGTGGCATTTCTGCCCGCCATCAGCGTGGAAACGGGATTAGCGCGTGGAGAACTGGTGCGGATTGCGGTGAAAGAATTAAAGTTCCATCGCAAACTGCGTCTGGTATATCGCAAGGCCGCTAGTCTCTCACACGCGGCCCGGGCTTTTTTGAAAGTTGCCGAAGCAATAGCTGCTGAACAAAAAGGCAGCTACCGCTTCCAGCGAGAGCACTGAGGATTGCGGACTTTAGCTGACCGAAGAGAGCTGAGAGCTGACGGCAGCTTCTTCCACGGTCGCATAAATTTCGAAAACCAGCGCCAGCTTGGTCAATTCGAAAAGGCTGCGCACGTAATGGGTGATCGCCGCGAGTTTGAACGAGCAGCGACTGCTCGCGGCCGAATTGTAGAGATTTACAAGCTCTCCCAATCCCGCGCCATCGATTAATTCCACTCCGCTCAAATCAAGGACAAGACTGCAGGAGTCCTTCATTGATCTCGCTACCGCCTGCGAAAACGCAGCGGCTTCATTCCGATACACAATGCGACCAGTACAGGAAACAATGGTCGCGCCTTCGCCGGTTTTTCGGGTTTCCAAACTCAGTTTCATACTCTCTTCTCTTGATTCTTCTCCGCGGAATTCTTCCTCGCGATCGACAGATTCGTCACACAACACGCAATTGGACATTTCATTCATAGATATCATTTTACTGGTTAGACGACGCAGAACGGATTTCGGCACCATTAAAAATTTATGAAACACGTGACTAAGGTACTAAAAGCGGAATTGCTGCATCCGGGCGGAGCACGTTTTGCATCTAACAACGAAATCAAAGCTTCATCGGTTATCTGGAGATTCGGTTGCATGAAAAAATTTATTGGGATTGTCTTTACTCTTTTCCTTTTCTCTGCAGCGGGCCTTGCACAAGTCCCTACGAGTGGCAACGTTTTTGTCGGATATTCGTACAATCGGGCCAATTTTGCGGGCGATGCCCTCAATCTGAATGGTTGGACGGGCGCGCTGGAAGGGAAAGTCGCGCCTTTTTTGGGTATCGTTGCCGACCTCAGCGGAGAATACGGCTCGGGAGTTAGCCAGCACAATGTTTTATTTGGCCCTCGCCTGTCCACGTCCATCGGCAGAATTCGGCCTTTTGCCCATGTGTTGATCGGAGTTTCGCACGTCAGCGGTGGCGGAGATTCGGACACTTCCTTCGGGGATGCCTTCGGCGGAGGCATTGACTACAAACTCATCAAAGCCATTGCATGGCGCTTTCAAGGCGATTTATTGCAGACCCGATTCTTTCACGACACGCAAAATGATTTTCGTTTCTCCACCGGCGTTGCCGTCCACTTTTAACGAACTCTTTCGCGCGACCACTTAAGTTTCCCAGTACTTGTGGTCGCGCAGGAAGAATTTCTTGTTCCAGAAATTGAGCGCGGTGGCCAGGAAAAGACGCGCCACCCGGGCATGTCCCATTTTCTGAAAGCGGCGATTGGTCGTATAAACGCCACCGCGAACAATCCCAAATTTGCTTCGCGCCACCTGTTTGCTCAAGTGGTAGTCTTCGGCGAAGTGAATTCGTACGTCAAATCCTCCCAACTCGTCGAATCGTTGCCTATCGAAGAGCATGAACATGCCCGTGCTGAAAGGACGATGCCAGCGGGACAAATATTGAAAAAAGTTGTTACCGACGTAGAGCAGTTTGTCGGCAGCGCTTCCCTCCCGACAAAGAATATTCGTAGTCACGCAATCCAGATGCTTACACTGCGCGAGTTCGAGCGCTCGTCGAATCAGCGACTGCGACGCCAATTCAATGTCAGCATCCAGAAACAGAACGTAGCGGGTATCAGCCAACGCGGCGCCTGCATTGCGGCCAAACGAAGGCAGCCCGCCAGGAATTACGCTGACGTCAAAAGAACCGCAAAATCCTCTTACGATTTCTTGCGTGCCATCGGTCGAATTAGCATCAGCCACCAACACCCTCGTATGCCGCATCTTCGAATAGTCCTGATTCGTCAGCGACGTCAGCAAACGCGGAATCAGTTTCGCTTCGTTCTTGGCGGGAATCACGATTGTCACTTCGCTCGTGGTATTCATGAATTTGTACTCCTTCATCGGCGATGGTGATGTATGCGGGTTTCGAGTCCACCCATCCACCGGAGTTGTAGTAGTGGATGCCATCCTGTTCTTGATGCATGGCAGCATGAGTGTGGCCGCAAAAAATGCGGTCGGCGCCGTGCATGCGTGCATGGAATAACGCCCCCGAGGCCACTTTAGGCGAAAGCCTGAGCCAGCGTGTGTTCAGGCGGTCGATCGTCCGGGCCAGCGGCTTGCCTTTGAAATCAAGTTTCTGCAACTGCAAATACAGCCGTGTCCCCAGATAATGGAACCTCATGTTGTTAATTCCGAACCGGTCAAACTGGTGCCCGTGGATCGCCAGATGACTGAGGCCGCCATACTCCCATTTGTACTCCTGATACACCTTCACGCCCACCAGGTGCGACATCACATCCGTCAATCCCTGGTCGTGATTTCCTTCCACCCAAACGACTTCGATATTGCGTTTGGGGTTGGAAAGCTTGCGAATGTATCCGAGAAATTTCCAGTGCTCTTTGGTGAGGCGGCCAAAATTGAGATCGGCGAAAATATCTCCCAGCAAGATCAAGCGGCGAAAACGATTTTCCTTCAGGACCTGAGTGGCCCCGTGGGCGCGGCTCGTCTCCGCCCCCAAATGCACGTCAGAAAGGATCAGCGTGTCATATGGAGGCCGATCCACAGGCATGTCCATCCTAAAGTTGTATTGGAGGCGTGTTACAGGGTGATTAAAAACTGCACAAAATTTAGTGCACAGGTAACTAACGAGTAATCTGGCTCTACTTCGAGGGCGGGACGTACTCGGCAGGCAGTGCCGCGCCGCCACTAAAGAAATATTGCTCCATTTGCTTCACGATAACTTCCTGGTCTTCCCGGCGCGCTGGATTCAGACGGTATTCGTTCAACAGCATTTTGCAGAATTCCGTCCAGCCATTCCAGGCTTCCTGGGAGACGTTGTTGTAGACCTTCTGTCCCAGCTCGGAGTCGAAGGGAGGTTCATCGAGTCCCGGGAGTTCCTTTTGCAGCTTCACGCAGAAAACCTTGTGTTCGGCCATAACAGGAAAATTATCTCACACGCAGCGAGTTCTGGTATGCGCGCAGTTGGCCTTCTTAGCGTTCTCTGCGGATTTTCTAAACCTGAAGCGTGTCGCCTTCACGGGCAACCAGTTCATACAGCACGGGATTCACGAAGAAGCCGATGCACAGCCGCGAGATCAATCCGGCAACGATCACGATCGCGAACGGCCGTTGCGTGTCCGAACCGATGCCGGTGGAAAGTGCCGCCGGCAATAGTCCGAGGCAAGCCACCAAAGCCGTCATCATGATGGGACGCAACCGCAGCAGCGAAGCTTCCCTCGTCGCTTTACGAATGTCCATCCCTTCCTGCCGCAGTTTGTTGATGTAGGAAACCAGAATGACTGCGGTCTCGACCGAGACGCCGAGCAGCGCCAGTAATCCCAGCACAGACGAAACGCTGAACGGAGTATGGGTGAGCTTCAAGGCAATCAGCGCACCCACCGGCTCGGTCATGATCACGCCCAGAGCGATGGTGACGGGAAATTTGAAATTTCCGTAGAGCGCGAACAGGATCATGAAAATCAGCACGATCGCGAGCGGACCAATAAATGAAAGCTGCGACCGGGCCTCAAGAAACTGGCTGTACTCGCCGCCCCACGCCAGCGTATAGCCTTGCGGGAGATTGACGGCTTTGGTGACGGCACTCTGCCCATCTTCAACGGCCCGCGCCAAGTCGCGCCCCTGGATACTGTACTGCACGCCGATATAGCGGGAATTGTTTTCGCGATAAATAAACGACGCGCCGTTCCCCTGGGTGATCGTCGCAAGTTGGCTGAGCGGAATCTGCTGTCCGTCGGGCGTGCCGACCAGCAGGTTCCCGATCTCCTGCGCGCTGCTGCGAAATTGCGGCTGCATGCGGACGACAAGATCGAACAGTTTTTCTCCCTGAATAACTTGCGTCGCGGCCTGACCACCGACTGCCGCGGAGATCACGGCTTCGACGTCGGCGACATTGATTCCGTAGCGCGCAATCTTGTCGCGATCGACATCAATCAGCAGGCTCGGCTGGCCGAGTTCGCGCACCACTGTCAGATCGGTGAATCCCGGAACTTTCGCCAGCACATTCTTGATCTGCACCGCTTTGTCCTGCAGAACATTCAGATCGTCACCGTAGATTTTTACCGCCAGCGAACTCTTCAAGCCGGTCAAAGCCTCGTCGACCGCATCTTCCGCGGGCTGAGTGTAGTTAAAGATGATTCCGGGAAACGCGGTCAATTTCTTGTTGATCGGCTTCAATCAATTTTTCTTTGGTGTCGTTCTCGCCCTTCCAGGATTTGTCGCTGTAGGGCTTGAGTCCAACATAAAACTCGCAATTGAAAAATCCGGTCGGAGTCGGTGCCGTCATCGGGACGGCCCAGCTCCGATGCCAACCACCGTTACCTGCGGATACGACATCAGAATGTCGCGAATTTGCGGAGCGATGCTGCTGGCTTCTTCAAACGAAATTGTGTACGGCATGGTCGCCCGCACCCAAAGCGCGCCTTCATCAAGATGAGGCATGAATTCGCCGCCGATGAATGGAACCAGCAGCAGGCATGCCCCGAAAATCAAAGTCGCGATCAGCAGCGTGAGCTTGGGACGAGCCAGCGCCCAATCCAGTTGTTTCGCGTATTTGTCCTTCATCCACTCGAAAGCACGATTTGGTTTTTCCTTGATGCCGCCCTTGAACCAATACCAGGCCAGCACCGGAACCAGCGTCAGCGTAAGAATCAGCGCGCCCACCAGCGCAAACGACATGGTCTCGGCCATGGGATGGAACAGCTTCCCGGCCGGCCCGCTCAACGCGTAAATCGGCAAATAACCCGCGATGATGACTGCGACCGAATAAAAAATCGGCCGATCCACATCTTTCGCGGCCGCCTGAATGACCTCACTCAGGTTGTATTCCTGGCCCTCGCGCAGCGCCAGCTCGCGATAGATGTTTTCCATCATCACGACGGTGCCGTCGATCACGATGCCGAAATCGATGGCGCCAATCGAAAGCAAATTGGCGGCGACATCGTGGGCGTGCAGCACGATGAAGGCAAATAAAAGCGAAAGGGGAATGGTGAGCGCGACAATGACCGCCGCGCGGAAGCTGACCAGAAAGAAAATCAGAACGATCAGCACCAGCAACATGCCGCGCAGCAGATTGTCCTCCACCGTGCTCGGTGGTCAGATCGACCAACTCGCTGCGATCGTAATAGGGATGAATCTTGACGTCCGGCGGAAGAATGTGCTCGTTGAGTTCTTTAGTCTTGGCCTCAACCCCTTGTAGCACAGTCTGGGTCTGCTCGCCACGCAGCATTAGAATGACGCCTTCCACCGCGTCGTCATTTTTCTGATACCCGAACTCGCCCAGACGGGGCGCATTGCCGATTACAACGTCGCCAATGTCACGCACGCGAATGGGCACGCCTTTGTTCGCGCCGACTACGATGGCCCCGATGTCTTCAGTATTCTTCACCAGGCCGATGCCGCGCACGTAATAAAATTGGCCGCCTTGCGAATAGAATCCGCCGCCGGCATTCGCGTTGTTCGCCGTCAGCGCAGTAATCACTTGCGGGACCGTGAGGTGATATCCGTAGAGGCGGGCGGGATCGAGCAATACCTGGTATTGCATTGCCGTGCCGCCAAAACCGGAATCGTCAGCGACGCCGGGAACCGACCGGTAGGCCCGCTCGACCACCCAATCTTCAATGGTCTTTAATTCCTGCGGAGTGCGATCCGGGCTTTCGATCACGTAGCGATATACCAATCCGCTCGGACTGAACAGCGGCGCCATGGAAGGCGTGATTCCCGTGGGTAGTGTGGCGTCCGCCAGCCGCTGGAAGACAATCTGCCGGGCGAAATAATCGTCGGTGTTGTCGTCGAAAGTCAGAATTAAATCGGACAAACCATAGAGAGATATCGAACGCATCACCACCATGTGCGGGACGCCGTTCATTGCTAGTTCGAGCGGAAGCGTGACCAGGCGCTCCACTTCTTCGGCGGCGTGATCCGGCCACTGCGTAATGATTTCGACTTGCGGAGGGGAAAGATCGGGATACGCGTCCACCGGCATGCGGCGGAATGACATGACGCCGCCAATGGTGATGAACGCGGTCAACATCAACACCAGGAACCGCTGACGCAGCGCTGCTTGGACGATTCGGTGAATCATTCAGTGATGGACCGTGACTCGAGTTCGCTTTCTGGAAGCATTCGATTAGCGTTGCAGCGAATTCGCGAATTGCAGGAACAAGCTTCCGTCTCCGACTACACGATCGCCGGCTTTTAATCCGCCCGTGATTTGCGTCTGCCCGCCAAGGTCTTCCCCCAGCGTCACACTGCGTTGCCCGAACTGGTTCGTGCCGGACTCGGCATAAACGAAGGGCTGATTTACGTTGTCGCGCAGAATGGCGGAGTCCGGCACAGCGATGGCATCCTTGATCGTGCCGGCTTTCACTATCGCAGTCACGTACATGTCTTTCTTCAGTTTCTGGCCGGGATTCTCGGTCTCAATGCGGGCTTGTAGAGTTCGCGTGCTGGGATCGAGGGAGGCGGCAACGTAAGAAATTTTTCCGTGGAAAACCTCGGGATAAGTATCGGTCTGAATATCGACCAGGTCGCCGGTCCGCACATACGGCAAGTCTTTCTGGTAGATGTTCACCAGCACCCATACGTTGCTGGTATCGGAAATCATGAAGCACTGCGTGCTCGCGGGCTGGATGAGTTGTCCCACGGCAACATCCTGCTCGACGACGTCACCTCCGATTGGCGCCCGTACCGGAACTTCAAACGAAGGCGGGGCTTTGATCAGCGCTTCGGGATCGGTGATGCCCATCACTTTGAGTGCAGCTTCCGCGGCCGCCAGGTCGCCTCCGGCCTGCACCTCGGCAGATTCCGCTTGCTCTAGATTTTGCTCAGCGATGGCGTGGTGCTCGTACAAATCCTTGGCACGCGCGTAGCCTTTGTCAGCCAGAGCATACGCATCTTTCGCTTTTAGAAAGTTGGTGCGGAGCTGCGAAAAATCAGGGCTGGCCACATATAACATCGGCTGTCCCTTTTCCACCTTTTGGCCGGGAACCACGACAATCCGGCTTACCGGTCCGCTCACCTGCGTAATCACAGGCGTGGTGCGGAAATTGTTGTAGGCCACCGCACCCGTCAAGCGCAACTTCCGGGTCAAAGTAGTTGGCTGGATGGTCAGCACTTGTACGTGCGACATCTGGTCTTGCGGAATCGTGAAGAGATTGGGATTGCCGCTGTCGGCATTCGAATTCTTGGCGTTTCCGGAATCTGTTCCGCCGCAGCCGGTTAATGCCAGCAAGACCGTCATCGAGGCGATCAACAATGCAGGCTTTTGTTCTTGCCGGCGGGTTTGAAAAAATTTCATGGCAGGTTCCTTGTTCCGACGGCTTCTTTCAATTGCTCAATGGCAGTCATGTATGAAGCCAGCGCCTGCCGATAAGCCAATTGCGTGGCCCGGTTGCTGCGCTCGGCATCGAGAAAGTCGAGCAGACTGGCGGCACCGCGTTTGTAGGCATATTCGCTGATGTCGCGTGAGTCCTGCGCTTGTTTTAAATATCCCGAAGTGTAGAGTTGGACCACTTCGTCGTTGCTTTTGAGGGCTTCGTACGCGTTGGCTACGTCGGATATGACAGTGTCACTCGCCGATTGCTGCAGTTCCTGGGCCTGGGTAAGAGCGTAGCGGGTACGCGCCAGCTCTCCCTGATTTCGATTGAAAATCGGCAAATCAAAACCGATGAAGATCGAAGCCGAGTTTTGCGCCGACACGTGAGAAAAATCGTATGTCCCGTTCACATCGACTTTCGAGTTAGCTTTGGCCAGTCCAATCTGGCTCTGCGCTGCAGTCACGCCGAGCACCGCTGCACGGAAATCGGGCCGTTGGTTCAGCGCTTTCGCCTGCAAGTCTTCCTCGTTGACCTTGACAGGCTCGTAGGCCAGATCGCCCATCACGTCGTAATCAGCGGGGACGGCGTCATAGCCAAGAAACTGCCGCAGCGCGACCAGCGCCTGCATCTTCGCCAGGCGTGCCGACGAAACATCGGTTTGAAATTGCAAAAGCTGCAGCTTGATCTTGAGATAGTCCGCTTCGCTGATGTAGCCGGCCTTATATTGGGTCTCACCAATGTCAACTGTCTGTTGAAAACTCTTGAAATCCTGCAAGGCAAACTCGAGGGTTGATTCGGCCAGCAGAACGGCGATGAACTCCTGTCCCACGTTGAAAGCTAGAGTGCGCTCCGAGTCCGTGGTCTGAGATCGCGTGACCGCAGTCGCGTCGCGGGCCGCCTGCAGACGGGCTTGCCGCTTGTGCCCGCGCTCAAACAGATATCCAATCCCAATATCAAACTGTTGGGTGACGTTCAAATTGTCGGCGGAAAAATCGCTGGGCGAAAAAATCGGGATAAACTGCGAATCGAATCCGAGCGTCGGGTTGGGACGAAGATTAGCGGTGATTTCCTGCGCTTCATTCTGCAAAACCAGAGTCCGCTGCGCCTTGATGGCGTGATTGTGGGCCAGCGCCATATCAATGGCTTGGTCGAGGGTAACCGTTGTCGTGCTTTGAGCAACGCTGGCTTGCGCCAGAAAAAAACACGCCGCCACCAGGGCAGATGCCCGGAAGTACTTTAATCGCATAGAGATCAAATGAAAGCCACACAGCCTGTTTGCGCAAGACATGAAGATGCAAGTTTGCAGCTGGTCTCCGTCCTACCCAATGTATAAGACTGCAACCAAAGGCCTAATGGATGCATTGTAATGCGAAAGCCAGTGAAACAATTGTCCAAATGGACGTTTTACGGCGTCTTGGGAGCATGGTGGGCCCGGTAGGACTTGAACCTACAACCAACAGATTATGAGTCTGCTGCTCTAACCATTGAGCTACAGGCCCCCAAAGACGAATCGTACCGCGGGGTGAGTCTCCTGATTGTAAACGGATGGCGCGACATTTGGCTAAGCTTGTTGAAATGATGGTTTTGCGGCAAACTGTGTGCGGCTGCAAGAATCGAAATAGAAATCAGCGGATCCTGGAATTCCCGCTTCAGGAGTGTCTTTTGAACGCACGATTGACCCGAGCTGTTGGCGTGGGGTTTATGTTCATCTCCCTGGCAGGCGCGCCCGCCCAAGAAAGCCCCAGTCTCCGCACTCCAGCGGCGGGAAGTTCGGAATTCGTCAAAATCACGCCTGAATCGTTGGATTTCGGAAATCAGCCAGTCGGCTCTCTCACCGTCCCCAAGATCGCCACACTGGCGAATAACGGTCCCAAGAGCCTTACGATCACCGATATTGTGACCTCCGGCATCGACTTTGCCCAGACCAACACCTGCGGCCAGAGTTTGGCGCCGGGAGCGAATTGCACCATCCAGATTACGTTCAAACCGGCGATCCCCGGCCCCCGAATTGCCACCGTCCAGATCCTGGATTCCGATCCCGCCAGCCCTCAGTCCGTCGTGCTCAATGGTACCGGGCGGTAATTCTTTCTATCGAACTACTTAGACCCGTTCCGGTTTGAGTCTCGTCTCCCAGTGCATTACTGATCACCTCGCCAGCCATTACCAAAGTTTGCCTGAATCTCCGTAAGTCATTGTACGGAAAGCATATTAGCTGCTATCACTTGAGAGGATTCGTTGCGTTGCCTGACGTCCCCCTCCAGGCAAAATTTACGGGAAACCCGGGAGCGAGATGGCCGTAGGTTCACAGTCTTGGAAAGACATGCCCGTCAATGCCAAGGTATTCATTGGCTTGGTCGTCTGCGTCGGCACCTGCGTCTTTTTGTACGGAGCGTCCAAACCTTCTAGCCGGAACATCGCCGAGTTTATTTGTTATCTGCTGATCTCCATTTTGGCGTCACGGCTGAAGGTAAATCTTCCCGGCATTACTGGCACGATGTCGGTCAACTTTTTGTTCATCCTGCTGGGAATCCTGGAGCTGAGTTTTACCGAGACGCTGGTTTTGGGTTGCGCCGCTCTGCTGGTGCAATGTTTCTATCGCGACCGACCAAGTGCAATCCAGATTACGTTCAATCTTTGTGCCAGTGCTTCTTCGATTGTTCTCGCGTACGGTGTTTACCATTCATTGTGGTTACGCCAGACAGTGGGCAGCACCTCATTGTTGCTGGGAATTGCGGCGTCGGTTTACTTCGTCGCCAATACCGGTTCGATTGCGGCAATTATTTCGCTGAGCGAACAAAAATCTCTTAAGAAACTCTGGGTAGAGTGCTATTTCTGGTCTTTCCCCTATTACCTGGTGGGGGCCGGAATCGCTGGCACCATCGGCTGGTTTAATGGCGCATTCAACTGGGAAACTTCACTACTGATTGTTCCCGTCATTTACCTAATCTATCGCTCCTATCGCCTATATCTGACCAAACTCGAAGACGAGAAGCGGCACGTTGAGGAGATGGCCAATCTCCATCTTAGAACCATTGAAGCATTGGCGCTGGCTATTGAAGCGAAGGACCACACCACGCACGACCATTTGCAGCGTGTCCGCGTGTACGCCATTGAAATCGCGAAACATTTGGCAGTGACGCCCGGGGAAATGGAAGCCCTGCACGCCGCCGCGCTCTTGCACGACATTGGCAAACTCGCCGTTCCCGAACACATCATTTCCAAGCCCGGACGGCTGACGCCGGAAGAATTCGAAAAGATGAAAATCCATCCGGTGGTCGGAGCCGAAATTCTGGAGCGGGTCCGTTTTCCTTATCCGGTTGTGCCGATTGTCCGCGCCCATCATGAGAAGTGGGATGGGTCGGGCTATCCATTGGGCCTCAAGGGGACAGAAATCCCGATTGGCGCACGCATCCTTTCGGCTGTGGATTTCCTGGACGCCATGGCATCCGACCGCCAGTATCGTCGAGCCCTGCCGCTCGAAGAAGTCATGCAACGCCTTGCCGGGGAATCAGGGAAAGCTTTTGACCCCAAAGTCGTGGTCATGCTGCAAAAGCACTACAAGCAGCTGGAGAAGATGGCGGTGGCGCGCTTCGGGCGTGAAGTCGTTTCGTCCCAGCTTTCGACCGAGGTAAAGGTCGAACGAGGCGATGCACCGGCGGCGGGATTTGAAAACACCGCAGTTGTGAAAGATAGCGCCAATCATGACACAAACTTCCTGTTTTCCATCGCGGCAGCCCGTCAGGAAGCGCAAACTCTTTTCGAATTGAGTCAGGACCTGGGAGCCTCCCTCAGTTTGAGCGAGACGCTTTCGGTCTTTTCGGTAAAACTGCGACGTCTGGTTCCGTACGATGCCATTGCTATTTATGTGAAACGCAACGATGAGTTGATTCCGGAATATGTGAACGGTGATAACTTTCGTCTCTTTGCGTCGCTGCGCATTCCGGTTGGGCAGGGACTCTCGGGATGGGTGGCACAGAACAAGAAGCCGATCGTGAATGGCAATCCGTCGGTCGAGCCCGGGTATTTGAACGATCCCACGAAATTCAGCACCTTGCGGTCTGCCATGGCGTTGCCTCTGGAAGGGTTGGCCGGCGTCGTTGGCGTACTGGCGCTCTATCATGCTGAACGCGATGCGTTTACCTCAGACCACTTGCGCATTCTGCTGGCCATCAGCTCAAAAATGGCGCTGGCAATTGAGAATGCGCTGAAATACGAACAGGCGGAAAGTTCGGCGACCACCGACTATCTCACCGGACTGCCCAATGCCCGTTCGCTATTCTTGCAGCTCGATCGCGAACTGGCCAGGTGCAAACGCGACAATTCGCCGGTGACGGTGATGGTCTGTGACATGGACGGATTCAAACAGATCAACGATCGCTTTGGACATCTGGAAGGCAATCGCGTGCTGCGGCTGTTCGCTCAGGCTTTGAAAGAAAGTTGCCGCGAATACGATTACGTCGCCCGTATGGGTGGAGACGAATTCGTGGTCATCGCTCCGGGCCTGCCACAGGACTCAGTGGGCGGAAAGACCGAGCAGCTACGTCAGCTAGCGAAGCAGGCAGGACACGAAGTTTGCGGCGAAGACATTCTCTCGCTCAGTGTTGGACAGTCCCAATATCCGCAAGATGGGCAGGACGCCGAGGAACTGCTGGCCGAAGCTGATCGCCGAATGTATCTGGAGAAGCAGGCGCAGCCGTCGCGTAAGAATCGCAGGTTGTATCCACGCATGAAGTGCCGCGTCACCATTGAGATGCAGGCGTCGGGCAGCGAGGCCCCGGTTCTGGCCCACTTGATCGACCTTAGTCTGGGCGGCTGTTATTTGGAGTCAAGTGTGTTGATCCCTCCGGGCACCACCGTCCAGCTCGTATTCTCGATCGACGACGGCAAGCTGCGCGCCGAGGGTAGTGTGCTTCGCATTGATCCCGGATCAGGCATTGCCATCCAGTTCAATGAATTGAATCGCGAGAACAAAGAACAGATGCACCGCATTCTGGAGTACGTACACAACACCACCGCGTTCTACGACAACCGCTATCTTTCCAAAGTTCTAAATACCTAAGAAAAGCGTCGTTGGCCGTTCGTCGTTGGTCGTGGGCTTACATCCCTTCGAACCACGAGATCAGAGAAACGTCTGCGATTAGTTTGAATTTTGGATCGCTCCGAGGCTTGGAGCGAACCGTCTTGCTTTCGCCAACGACCAACGACGAACGACCAACGACGCCTTTTGAATCTACTTCCGCCCAGGGTGGGCTTCGCCTTTATCTGAAAAAACCGAATAAGGCCATTCGTGTTTCTTGACCGGAGGCGCGGTGGGCGGAGCAATGACTGGCCGCGAATTGCTTCCCCAATCCGCAGGCGCCGGGTGGATGCACCACACGTTGCCGGGCTCGTCCAAAGCAATCCCAATGAGCCAATACTTGCCTTCCGAACCAAGCGGAGTGCAGTTGGCGACTTTGGCAGAAACACTGACTCCGCCGGGCAGTTCTTCAAGCTTCACAGGAGCACCCGGATCGAGCGGACGCGAGAGCCGCACTCCGCATCCCTGCGGATTCACAATCAAGGTGTGGCAGTGCTCGGAGAAGGCAGGATCGAGACTGACCACGCAAAGAGGGATCTGGGCCCGAATACGCGAGCCACGCCGCGCCGCTTCGTAGGTCTTGGCAATGAATTTCATAGTGAGTCTCTATAAATTTTAAAGCGGAAAGGAGCCGATGCCCCACTTCCCGCCTCGGAAAGTAGCACCAAAGTAACGCCAAATTCCCGAATGAGGGCGGTAGTGAGGGATGCGATGCCACCCCTGCAAAAAGGGAGAGAATTGGACGGCCTTGGCCATAGTATGAGAGTGGACCAGCCGCAAACCTGACCATGAATGCAGCCGCTTCATCGCTTCCCGAACAGTACCCAGCTTCCGTCTCTAGACCTGTGCTCGTGCCAGAGCCGATTTTTAGTGCAGAGTTCGAGTTATTGATTGCCTGCTGTTCGGGGAACCCAAAGCGCGATCAGGCACAGCGCATCCAGTCGATTGTTTCCGGCGGGTTTGATTGTGACAAGATGCTTCGGCTGGCGGAATACCATCGTCTGGTTCCGCAGGTTTACGAAAAGGTTTTTGACCAGGCTGCCATACCTTCTGAATTTCTCGAATCCCTGCGGAAGCGTTATCAGACGAATGCTCGTCAGGCGCTCTGGTTCACCAGCGAAATGATTCGTGTTGTACGGAATTTCGAGTCGCGAGGGATTGCTGTGTTGCCCTATAAAGGTCCAACGCTGGCTGCGAGTCTTTACGACGATGTCACTATGCGCCAATTCGGCGATCTGGATCTTTTGGTTAAGGCAATAGACGTACCGAAAGCCAAGACCGCGCTGCTGGATTTGGGATACGAGAACAACCTTCAGTTTACGGACCGCGAAGAGCGCGCTTACTTGGCATCCGGCTACGAATACATATTCAGCAGCCCCCATGGACGCAACCTGGTCGAACTGAAGTGGCGGATTTTACCGCGGTTCTACTCAGTCAACTTTGATGTGGGTGCAATGTTCCGCCGGGCTTCGACCACGAACATCAGTGGACATTCATTGCGGACTCTCGGTGCGGAAGACTTGTTGCTCGTCCTTTGTGTCCATGCTGCCAAGCACGCATGGTCGCAACTTTCATGGTTTTGCGATATCGCTCAGCTTGCGAAACAGCCGCTGGATTGGAGTGCAATCGAGAAGCAAAGCAAGCATCTTGGAATTAAGAGAATTGTGGCGATTAATTTTATCCTGGCGAATAAGCTGCTTGGCTCGCCACTTCCGGAGATGGCGCAGAAAACTGTGCGGAACGATCCGACAATTGGAATCCTGGCCACAGAAATCATGCCCATAATTTTGGGAAACACGGAATTCAACACCGAATCGATTCGCTACTTTCGGTTGATGATGAAAGCAAGAGAAAGATGGCAGGATCGTGTGAGGCTCTTGTGGAGGCTTGCCTTTACATCAACGGCCGGAGAATGGTCGGCGATCCGTTTACCCGCACGGTTGTTTCCGTTGTATCGGTTGGTGAGGATGTGGCGATTGGCTGGGAAGCTGTTCGGTACAGGAATACGTTGAGCCGCATAGCGGCGTGAGAATAAAGCCCGCGGCGCAAGCCGTGGGTAGCCTCGGAAAGAGGACGCGCCAGCGGGGCGAAATATTCCCTATCTTACGGACTGCGACGCGCCCTGCGAGAGCGTGGTCTCATCCCATTCCTTCCCCGGACTTCCGTCCGGGCTTTCACATTTCGCTCCTTCGGAGCTGGATTCTTGAAAGACTATCGGCTGGCCAATCCACCCGTGGTCTCGCCGCCGTCCGCCGTGTAGACGTGGCCTGTTAAATAGGCCGCATCGTCGGAGGCTAGAAAAGCAAACAGCGCCGCGATTTCCTCCGGCTTGGCGTGACGGCCGAGCGGAATCTTTCCATTCACTTCCTCGAGCATCGCATCCGTATATTCGGCCCGCTGCATGGGTGTGAGCACGTATCCCGGTGCGACGGCACACACGCGAACTTTTGGGGCGAGCTCCAACGCCATCGATCGTGTTAACTCGATCACGCCTGCCTTGGTTGCGTTGTAGTCCGCGTAGTACGGATAACCCATAATCCCGTTAGTCGACGCGGTTTGCAGGATCACGCCACTTCCCCGCTCCCACATGTGACGCGCCGCGGTTTGGGCCATATAAAAAACGCCGGTGAGATTCACGGCAATCACTTTGTCCCATTCTTCGGGAGTGATCTCAATAAATTTGTGACGGATGCTGATGCCGGCATTGTTGATGAGCACATCCACGCCGCCCATGATACGAATCGCTTCGGCGAATGCGTCCCGCACCTGCTTCAAATTCGAAACGTCGGCGTCGACGGTACCCGCCAAACCCGGCAACTGGCGCTGGATTTGCTCGCGTGCCTTGGCATCGCGATCGAGCACGCATACGACGGAGCCTTCTTCCAGAAAGCGCGCAGCCGTGGCCGCGCCAATTCCGCTGGCGCCGCCGGTGATGAGCACACGTTTCCCTTTCAGTCCGCGCATTCGTTCTCCTAGAATGGTTTGCCGTGGAATAGATAAATCAGTTCGACCACCAGAATGATGATGACCATGACTTCGAGCACGAAAGCCCGGCTCTGATTGAACTGGTCGACCATGAACCGATAAAGCTCTTCAGCCGTATGGACTTTTTGCGTGACTAAATCTTTGTAGTCAGGCACGCCGACTTTCGACGCCGCCAGTTTATATAATCGCGCAGAAAACATGTCGCTGAGAAACTTGATAGCGTTATCGGCGTGCTCAGTGAGTTCGCTTACGTCGAGCAGGACGGTGTGCAACTTCGATGCCGCACGCGCCAAACGCCAGCGTGCAAGCATGCCGGTGCCTTTGTCCAGGAAAGCGTACACACCTTCCAGCTCGCGAGTTAGCAATTCGTCGTAATGACGAAATTCGAGCAATTGCGAGTTTGCGTATTCCAGCAACTGGATGGCGGTCTCGGCGCCTTGCTCGCTGTCGTAAAGAAACGCCGCGTTCCAACCGATCACCGCCAGATCATTGGGATAATAGGAAATCCGCGATTGCAGAATTTCATTGCGCTCACCATCGGAAAGCAGCGCCGTCTCTCCTCGAACGATCTGCGCAATCTGCGGAGCGTTCGAGGCAATCAATTCGGTGGCCCCAGGTGAACCGTCGATTTCGCGAACATGAAAAATGAAATAGTCTTCGCTCAGCCATTCGGGATACGGCTTCACCAATGCCGGAGCCGATCGCTCCAGTTTCTGCCGGACAATCCGGGAAGCGTGACGCTCGAAATCGACGTCCCAAACCCAGCGGCTGCTGAGGCGAATCAGCTTGTCCCAATCACCGGAAAACGGCAGCTCGAAAACCACGCTCAACACGCCGTAATCGTAATACTTGATCTGGCCTTCGAGGCGCTCGCCACTCTCGAGGATCAACGGCTCGATGGGCTCCACGACCGGCGGCCGCTGGTAGCGAACATACCCTGGGGCAGCGTGTTTGAAGCTGGGCTCGAGCGTGCGCGCCCCGAAAATCTGGCGGAGTTCGTCGAGCTTGATCTCTTCGCAAACGTCGAACTGGATGAGCACCAGGACAGACCCGTGGATCGTCGTCTCGACCGAGCCAGGCCGGACCTGTTCAGGACTTTCCGCGACTGTGAGAGAGCGCTCGTTTTCCCGGATCATTTGTGCACCGTCAGCCGGCTGGAGGGGTTCTAAGGAGACCTCGGCTGAATGGTTCTATTTTCCCAGATTCGGGGCGGTCTGGCGAGGCATCAAAGTATGCCTATTAGAATCATTGACTTACAGCTAGCTCCGGCGAGCTAACGCCCACAATAAAGCGGCTCCGGCGGCAATGCCAGCCAGGGCAAGACCTGCCCGCTTCATGGATCGCTGCATCTCCACGGCCTGCCTATCGATGCTCGGCTGCTCAGGAAAAGACGTTGCCGGCGGTTCATCTCGCAGGGCCATTTGGATGACCTCGGCCAGGTGCAGGGCGTGACGGTCGGTGCATTGCGAAATTTGCTCGCGGCAACTGAAGCCGTCGGCGATGATCAGAGAGTTGGCCGGCTCTTTGTGGACGGCGGGAAGAAGCTCCAATTCGCCAACCGCGATCGAAACGTCGTATTTCTCGGCCTCGAAACCAAACGATCCGGCCATGCCGCAACAGCCTGGAGCCGGGGCGTGGAAATCAATGCCCATTCTCTTGAGAACCGATTCTTCATCGGTCATTTTCATGATCGACTTGTGATGGCAGTGTCCGTGAATCAAGGCTTTGCGAGCCAGCTTGGGGAGTTCGAAATGCTTGGCCTTTTTCTCCAGAAATTCGCTGAGCAAGAAAGTTTGCTGCGAGAGTCTTCTGGCCCGTTCGTCATTCGGAAAAAGATTGACGAGTTCGTCGCGGAAGACGGCCGCGCAGCTTGGTTCGAGGACAACGATGGGAAGGCCCGCTGCAATTTCAGAGTCTAAAACATCGAGAGTTTGCAGTAACAGTTTCTTGGCCCGATCCAACATGCCGAAATCGTAGAGCGGACGACCGCAGCAGAGAATGGCTCCGGGCAGCAGCACACGGAAGCCGGCGGCTTCGAGGACTTCGACTGCGGCTTTGCCTGTGTCAGGCAGAAAATAATTGTTAAAAGTATCCGGCCAGAGAACAACCGGAACTCCCTCTGGGTTACGAGTCCGTCGCTTCTCGAACCAGTTCCGAAAAGTTCGTGGAGCGAATGCCGGGATGCTGCGCTGCTGCGGCATTCCCGAAGCCAGCTTTGCGAGATTCCGAAGACCCGGCAGTTGCGTGGTCAAATTCACCAGGCCGGGAACATGCGAGGCCAGCCGCGCCCAGGCATCGATATTGGCAAAAGCGTAGGCACTGCGAGGACGAACGCGGCCTTCGTAATAGTGCGACAGGAATTCGGCTTTGTAAGTCGCAACATCTACGCCAACCGGACAATCGCTCTTGCAGCCTTTGCACGACAAACACAACTCGAGCGACTCTTTCACCTGCTCGTCGCGCCACTTATCTTTGATGACTTCGCCTTGAGTCATTTCCCATAAAAGACGAGCGCGTCCGCGGGTCGAATGCTCCTCTTCGCGCGTGACTCGAAAGCTGGGACACATCACGCCGCCTTCATCCTGCCGGCATTTCCCTACTCCGACGCAACGTAGATTTGCATGGGCGAAACTTCCATGGTCTTGCGGAAACTGAAAATGCGTTTTCGGGTCCCACGGACGGTAGTCAGCGCCGAGCCGCAGGTTTTCGTCCATCCGGTAAGGCTCGACCAGCTTGCCGGGATTCATTTTCCAGTCGGGATCCCATAACGCTTTGAATTCGCGGAAGGCCTGGATCAGCTCTGGCCCAAACATTTTCGGCAGCAACTCTGCGCGCTGCTGGCCGTCTCCATGTTCGCCCGAAAGTGACCCACCGTAACTGACGACGAGATCAGCGGCGTCTTCCATGAACTTGCGATATTTGGCGACGCCCGCAGTGGATTGCAGATCGAAGCTCATGCGGTTGTGGACGCAACCGTCGCCGAAATGTCCGTAGAGCGTGCCGCGATATTCGTAGGCGTCCATCAACTTGCGAAGATCGCGAAGATATTTGCCAAGCTTTTCCGGAGCAACGGCGGAATCCTCCCAGCCTTCCCAACTCAAAGGCTCGCCGGGGACATAGGAAATGACGCCCAAGCTTGATTCCCGAACATCCCACACCCACTTGATTTGCTGGCGATTGGTAAATAACGCCATTTGCGGAGGATTCATGGAGCGTCCAAGCGCAGCCATCAGGCCTCGCGCCTGAGACTCGGCTTCCGGCACGGTGTTCGCGCCGAACTCCGCCAGCAACCAGCCTCCGCCTCCCGGCAACAATGCCAGCCCTTCAGAATTGATTCCCTTCCTCCGGGTATATTCGACCAGTAGATTGTCGATGCCTTCGAGGCCAATCGGTTTGTGCTCGAGCACTTCCGGCACGTGATCGGCACACTCGTAAATATCCGGATAGCCGATGACCAGCAGCACTCGCGCCGGAGGGCTTTCGACCAAACGACATGTCGCTTCGAGTGTAGTGACACAGGTCCCTTCCGATCCAACGAGCGCCTGTGCGACGTTGAAGCCATTTTCCGGGAGCAAATAATTCAAGTTGTATCCGGAAACTCGACGCGGGATATTCGGAAATCGTTGACGAACCAGATCTGAATATTTTTCGCCCAGCGCTTTTAGCCCAGCGTAAATCTGGCCGCGCCGTCCGCCTTCCTGAATGATTCTTTGCAGGTCGTCGGCACTTGTGGCTCCAACCTCCATCCGCTTACCGTCGTAGGTGAGAACATCCAGCGCTTCGATATTGTCATCCGTTTTACCGGCCATCACCGAATGCACGCCGCAGGAGTTGTTACCGATCATTCCACCGAGAGTGCATCGGCTGTGAGTCGCTGGATCCGGAGCGAACGTCAGATGATGTTTTTCGGCGGCGCTGCGCAGGCGATCGAGTACAACCCCGGGCTGTACTCTCGCGATCCTCTTTACAGGGTCAATTTCGAGAATCTCCGCCATGTATCTGGAGAAATCCAGAATGACCGCGACGTTGCAACATTGCCCGGCAAGCGAAGTCCCACCACCGCGGCACAAAATTGGGGCACCATATTCACGTGCCAGAGAGATCGTCGCGACTACATCGTCTATGTTGCGGGGAAGAACGACACCAATGGGGACCTGCCGAAAGTTCGATCCATCGGTGGCATAAAGAGCGCGGCTTCCATTGTCAAAGCGGACATCGCCGCGCACGGCATGCGCGAGAGCATGCTCCAAGCCGGAACTATCAATGTCTTGAGTGGAAGATTTGGAGATCTGGGCGAGTTCGATTAGCTTGTCCGGCATGAGAGGACCGCAGCCGCTCTATGCGGAAGTTTACTGCATCAACCGCGTGCCGTAATCCGCCATGCTCAGTGACAACAGGATCACCAGAAAGAAGATCGCGGAAATAATCACGACTTTGGTCAACTTCTCGCTGGCGTACTTCACATGCATGAAGAATAGAACGACGACTGAGGCCTTGATGGTCGCAATAATCAGCGCAACCACGGTGTTGAATCGTCCGAGATCGATGTTTGCGACCCATGCCGTAACGAACGTCAGCACGATCAGGAGGGCCCAGATCCCCCAGTACATTGTGCTCGGCAGTATGTGCTCGGAATGTTCGGATTTGTCAGAAGACATGGCGCTCACTTTGGTAAATTTCGATCAATCAGATAAAGCAACGGAAACAGGTAAATCCACACGATGTCGACGAAGTGCCAATACAATCCGCCATTTTCGAGTGGCGTAAAATAACCCGGCCCGTAGATGCCCTTCCACGACGCATACGTTAGATAGAGAAACAACCCTACACCGATGATCATGTGAAGAGCGTGCAACCCGGTCATTGCGAAATACAGCGAATAGAAAGTCTGGGTGCGCGCCTGAAAATCCTGCATATTTGCAGGATCGACATTCACACCCTTCAGGTCTTCCGCACTCAGATGAAACGTCGCGCCCGGAATGTGGTGCTTATCGTACTTTTCTTTCCACTCAAAGCCTTTGATGACCAAAAACGTCATGCCAAAAACCATGGTCATCACTAAAAGGACAACCGTCAGCATGCGCTTGCCCATTTGCGTCGCACGGATCGCAAGCGCCACCGTCAAGCTGCTGCAAATCAGGACCGCCGTGTTGGCAGCACCCAGCGGGAGGTTCAGCGTTCTGCTGCCTACACCAAACTCAACCGGATACGACCAGCGATAAATCAAGTAGGCGCAGAACATGCCACCGAAAAACATGAGTTCCGTCGCCAGGAACAGCCACATGCCCAGAGACGCAGTATTTTTCTGCTGCTCCATGGTCGCAAAGTGGTGCTGCTGGTGCGGTTCGAGATGGTGCTCGTGGGCGATTGCGCTATCGCTCAAGCGTCACCTCCTCGGGAAGAGGCATGTTCTCGTAGTCATAGGCTTCCTGAGTGACGATCGGCGTCTCGTCAAAATTGAACGTGGTTGGCGGCGATTGAGTCGTCCACTCCAGACCCGTTGCGCCCCATGGATTGTTTCCCGCGGGTTTTCCGTATCGCAATGACCAGGTGAAATAAATCATCGGCAGAATGTATCCCACGGCCAGGATTGTCGAACCTGCAGTGGAGAGTACGTTCAGCACTTGGAATTCCGGCGGATACTGCCAGTAACGTCGCGGCATTCCCATGTAGCCAAGAATGAATTGCGGGAAGAATGTCAGATTGAAGCCGATGAATACGATTGCCGCGGCGAGACGTCCCCAAGCTTCCGGATAAAGTTTCCCTGAAATCTTCGGCCACCAGAAATGCATGCCGCCAAGGAAGCCCATGACCGCGCCGCCGACCATAATGTAATGGAAGTGTGCGATCACGAAATAGGTATCGTGCACGTGAACGTCGAGGCCGAGCGCTGCAAGAAACAAACCCGTCAATCCGCCGATCGTGAACAGGCCGATAAATCCGAAGGCGTAAAGCATGGGCGTCGAAAACGTGACCGAGCCCTTGTACATGGTCGCCGTCCAGTTAAAGACCTTGATGGCGGACGGCACAGCAACCAGATAGCTCAGCGCAGAGAAAATCAAAGCCGAGTAAAGCGAAATTCCGGCGACGAATAAATGGTGCGCCCAGACCAGGAAGCCGAACACTGCGATCGCAATGCTGGACATAGCGACGAAGTTATATCCGAACACACGCTTTCGCGAGAAGCATGGGATGATTTCGCTAACCACTCCCATGGCCGGCAAAATCATGATGTACACCGCGGGATGGGAGTAGAACCAGAACAAGTGCTGGAACAGCAACGGATCGCCGCCGCGAGTGGGATCGAAAATCCCCAGATGGAAAGCGCGTTCGAAAACCACCAGCAAAAGAGTGATCGCGATGACCGGAGTTCCTAGCAAGAAGATCACGCTAGTGGCGTAGGTGGACCAGATAAACAAAGGCAGGCGTGTCCACGTCATTCCAGGAGCGCGCATGCGGTGGATCGTCACCACAAAATTTAAGCCGGTCAGAATCGACGAGAAACCGTTAATAAAGATCGCCAGTCCCGCTTCAATGACTTTCGTATTGCTGAAAGCCGTGCTGTATGGGGTATAGAACGTCCAACCGGTATCGACGCCGCCGGTGAGAACGCAATGCATCATCAACGTGCCGGCAATGATGTAGAGATACCAGCTCAGCAAATTGATGCGCGGAAATGCGAGATCCTTGGCCCCGATCATCAGAGGGACCAGGAAGTTGCCCAAAGTCGCGGGGATGGACGGGATCAGGAAGAAGAACACCATGATCTGGCCGTGCATGGTGAACAACTTGTTATAAGTGTCCGCCATGACCAGATCGCCCGCCGGAGTGAGCAACTCCAACCGGATCATCAGTGCAAATAGGCCGCCCACGAAAAAGAAGAAACTGATGGAAGCGAGATACAGCAAGGCGATGCGCTTATGGTCAACGGTAAGCAACCATGAACTGACCCCATATTCCTTGTTGAGGTAGTTCTCGCGTTCTGCCGTAAAATTTGCGGTTGTTGCCATTGCTATTCCTTGGGCTCCTGGGACTGCGTACCCGGCGACGCCATAAGACTGCCGGCCGCTCCCGCTGGGGGCTGGTTCAACGATTTTACATACGCGACCAGCTCATTCAATTGCTCTTCATTCACAAGTCCCTGAAAAACCGGCATGATGGGTTTAAATCCACTCACCACTTTCGCGCTCGGACTCATGATCGACTCTCGAATATAGTTCTCGTCCGCAGTGATGGTCCGGCCATCTTCCAGCAGGACTGGCTTGCCGTAGACACCGGTCAAAGTTGGTCCCCGGCCTTGTGATTCCGATTGATGACAAGTTTGACAACCGAGCTGATTGAACAGGGCCGCGCCATTCGATGCCAGCGATCCAAACGCCGGGCCGGTTGTCAACCAGGCTTGATACTCGGCCGGCTCCATGACCACTACTTGTCCAATCATTCCGGAATGCTGGCTGCCGCAGTATTGCGAACAAAATAAGTGATATGTACCGGCCTTGGTGGCGCGAAACCATACCGTGGAGTAACGGCCGGGCAGCACGTCCTGCTTGATACGAAATGCCGGAACGTAAAAGCTGTGAATGACGTCCTGCGAGGTCATGATCAGCTTGATGTCATGTCCCACAGGAACATGCAACTGGTTGATCTCGCGAACGCCTTCTTCATGTTGCAGCTTCCACATCCACTGCTTGCCTACGACATAAACTTCGGTCGCGCCCTGCGGAGGCGTGCGCTCCTGGAAATAAATCACCGCGCCCCATACAAAAATTACGAGGAAAATTCCCAGTGGAACAATCGACCATGTAACTTCCAGGATCGTGGATCCTTCAATGTGCTCGGGAAGGCGTCCATGGCGGCGCCGGTACTTGATCGAGAAAACGAAAATCGTGATGAAAATTGCCGCGCACGTAAACAGTGACAGCAGAACCAGGAAAATGTAGAGCAGGTCTACATTCCCGGCAAATGCCGAGGACTGTGCGGGCCAAAGTGGAAAATTGTCAAACATATCTATGAGACCTGTTGTGGTCGTTGCCGTCCGGCGGAGACCCGCGCCGGATTAAAAATCCGAGAAAAACGCCCATGATCAAAATTGTCGCCGCTCCGGAAAGCCGCAGTATCCTGAAAATCGTCGCGCCGTATTTACCGGTATTCGGATCGTAGTGGTAGCAGTACAACAGCACTTCATCGACTACGGTCCCGATCTTATGGTTCGACGCCTGAATCAAGCCCAGGCGCAAATCTTTGGGCGCATATTCAACCCCGTAGTAGTACTGAGCAATCTTGCCTTCGGGCGTCAGAATCATGATTGCCGTCGAATGGGCAAACTGCCCGGTTTTTGGATCGTACTGGTATTGAAAGCCCACAGCTTTGGTCAGCGCATCGATCGCCGGCTGCTGCCCGGTCAGGAAATGCCACCCGTTTTCCGCGCCCGGACGTTTGTAACGCTTCAGATATTCGGCCTTCTTGATGGTCGCGACTTCGGGCGTGTCTTTGGGATCGAAGCTCACGGTGAGTACGTCGAATTGATTGCCGACATCGAACTTGACCACTCGTAGCGCGGTGTCCAGACCATTCAAAACTTCGCCACAGAGCATGGTGCATTGGTAATAAACCAAACTCAGAATGATCGGCTTCTTGCCAAAATAATCGCCCAGCTTGACGGTCTTGCCGTTCTCATCGCGGAAGGCGAGGTCTGCGGGAATCTGCGTGTTCAGATTTTGCTGAATTCCAACATCCTTCAATCCTGGCGGACGCATAGTCGCAGGTGGGGACATCACGCCCTGACTCATTCCCTGACCGAAGGCCGACATCGACAGGGCAAGGGCCGCCATCACTGTCAGCATCCACTTCGAATTGTTTGAGCTGCTATGCACTGCGTTTGCTCCCTTTCAAATCTACTTCTTCGCCGCCGGCATTTCGCTATGGTCCGACTTATCCGCGGCATCGTTGATTACACTTACTGTCGATGTCGGCACGGTCCCCGTTTTTGGAGTCGTCGGCAAGCCGCGCTCCGCAATTAATTGCATAGCTTGATCAATCGGGATATGCACCGAGCCCGCGCTTTGATCCACCCATCCGTAACTGTGCAATTGTTGTTCTTCCTTTAAACGAAAATCCCGGATCTCGGTTCTTTCATCGGTCTCGAGCCGGGGCAGGGGAAACGTTTTTTCCATCTGCTTGGTAACCACTGGCGTGTCACTTTCGCGAGTATCCGCTTCAGTTTTCGCCATCGGACTCATGGGCGGTTCGTGAGACTTTTCATACGAATCCATGAAGTGATACACGCCCAACATGATCGCGAAGACGATGCCGGTGCAAACGATCAGCCCGGCAAAAAATCCGTACAGGCCGCCGGCGCTGAGATCTCGTTTTTCGAAACCCTGGTCGTCGCTTGGATCGTATTGTGCGTGCTTACTCATGTGCCGGTCCCAAAAGTGCCAATGATTTCGGATCGTAAAGCGCCAGCAGAGGCCGCTGTTTCAAATTGTAGAAAAAGAAGGCCAACCAGAGTCCGCCCATGCCGACGGGAACCACAATCCATGCGGCCAATTCCACGAGACTGACTGACGAGACCGTCTGGTGAAAAGTTGGTTCAATGTGCCAGACCAAATCCACCCAGCGCATGAACAGCATCCACAGGGCCAGCCAAACCAGTTTCATGGGATCGCGTTTAAAGGCGCGCGAAAGCAGGAAGAGGAATGGGACCGCAAAGTGAAAAGCTGCGATAAACAATCCCACACACTGCCAGCCTCCGTGCAGACGCCGCATGTACCAGGTGATTTCCTCCGGCAAGTTTCCCGCCCAGATAATCAGCAGTTGCGAGAACGAAAAGTATGCCCACAACATAATGAACGTGAGCATGAACTTGCCGTGATCATGCACATCCCGAGGTTTCAAGAAGAGCAGCGTCGGCGAATAGGACGACAAAATCCGCTCGACTATGATGACCAAACACAGCGCCGAAAGGCACTGGCCAATCACGAAAATTAGCGGATAGATTGTCGAAATCCAGTGCGGATCGAGGGACATCACCCAATCAATGATTGCGAAGGAAACGGTCAGAGCGTAAATCACCAGGCCGGGGGCGCTCACTTTGCGAATGCTCTTGCCTACATCGCGAGTTAAAGGATGGTCCTGTTCGACCGAGTAGCGATTCAGCAAGTAAATCAGCAAACCCCAAACCACGAAATAAAACACCGCCCGCCAAACGAAATCGCGAGGGTTGAGATAGGCTGCGGCCAGCTTTTGCAGATGCGGATCTTTCGCGATCACGGCAGGGTCCGTCCAAGCATAGAGACGGCTCATGCGATAGGCCAGCGGAATGAACAAAACCGCCATCAAGGGTAGAGTGCGGGTGCCCGCTTCCAGCGGACGCCGCATGACTGTTCCCCATGCTCCGCCGGTAACATGCTGAATCATCAACCAAGCCAGGCATCCGAGGGTCAATCCCACACACAACATGTACGCCAACAAGTAAGCCTGGAAAAATTTCTGCGACGAAACCACCGCAAAGATTCCGGAGAGCACGGCAAAAATCACGCCGACCACCAGCGACTTTTGCTGGAGGCCCTGCACGACTGGGGGCGCCATGAGATCGATATTGTTTATGCGCGCCGTGCTCATTTCGTTGTTTCTCCCCTGTCCTTTTCCCATCCCGGTTCCAGATCAGGTTGGGTTGCGCCCGACCCCGGCTCTCCCTGGAAAGTCACTGGCGCCGATGGTACCTTCTGATCTTTCGGGACATCGCTCATCGTCGCCGACTGACTCAATTGCAAAGCCCTGATGTAAGCGACGATGGCCCAACGATCACGCGGCGGGATCTGTGCCGCGTAATCTGGCATCGCGCCAAAACCATTGGTGATCACGCCGAAGAAATATCCCAGCGGCGCTTTGCGCAATCGATCGGTGTGATACGAAGGCGGCGGAATGAAGCCACGCTGCGCGACCATGCCTTGCCCATCGCCAACCCGCGAATGACAAGGCGAACAATAAATATTGAAGCGCTGCTGTCCGCGGGCCAGGACTTCCGCGTCGGCTGGGAACGGCATGTAATCGCCGGGATCTTTCCCAACGTAGCCGGTATAGAAATACGTGTCAGCGTTCAACTGTCCACGAGCGACTGTTCCCTCGACCTGAGGACGCGCCGACCGCATATCCGTATAGAAATCGCTCTTCGCCAACGGCTTGAAACGTGGCTGATCGTGCATGTCCTGCCGGCATCCGGCGAGAACCAGCACTACGAGCAAGCCCAGCGGCGAAACTTTTCTGAGGTTCAGCATGACCTAGCTGGGGACCTCCGAAACCGATGTTGGCCCAAGGCCTTCAAGGAACTGGCGGGTGCGGGTGCTGTCGTATTGCGGATCGGACGAGAACACGACCAGAAAGAACTTGTCCTGCGAAGCGCGATCGAAGCGCGGAACATTAAATACCGGGTGATAAGGCATGGGAAGTCCATTCAACATCAACATGCCAAACACCGCGGACAAGACCGAAAACAAAATCGTCAACTCGAAAGTCACGACCATGAACGACGGCCAGGAATGAAAGGGCCGGCCGCCGACATTGATGGGATAGCTGACGACCGAAATCCACCACTGCATCAAATAACCCGTGGCGCAACCGCAGAGCCCGCCGATCAATACGATCAGCGCGACGTTATTGTGATGGAATCCAATCGCCTCTGCCAACTCTTCAATCGGGAACGGACTATACGCATCGATCTCTTTGTATCCCGCTTCATGCGTGCGCTTGGCCGCGTCAACAATATCGGTGGGCGTATCGAACTCCGCCATCAGGCCGAAAATTGGATTTTCCGTCATTTGTGCTTCACCTCCGCCTGGGGCAGCAGAGTGCGTATTTCAAAGATTGAAATCATCGGCAACAGACGAACGAACAGGAACATGGCGGCAGAAAACATTCCCAGGGTTCCGATAAACACGGCCCAGTCCCACCTGGTCGGGTAGTACATTCCCCACGAAGAATTCAGGAAGTCGCGATGTAGGCTGACCACCACGATGATGAAACGTTCGAGCCACATGCCGACCAGGACGTCCAACGAAATCAGGAACAGCCAGAACGGATGGGTACGGAACCTGCGAATCCACATGATCTGCGGCAACACGATATTAAAGAACAGCAGCGCCAGATAATATTTGGCATACGGGCCATGCAGCCGGTTCCAGCCCAGAAAATGCTCGTTCGGGTTGCCGCCATACCAGTTTAGGAAGGCTTCCATCGCGTAGCCGTAGCCGACGATCAATCCGGTGGCGAGCATGACCATCGCGGAATTTTCCAGATGACGCTCGGTGATGTAGTCGCCCACGTTGTAGTACTTGCGAATCGGAATTGCCAGCACCAGCACCATGGCAAATCCTGAATAAATTGCGCCAGCCACAAAGTACGGCGGGAAAATCGTGGTATGCCATCCGGCCACAATGCCGATGGCGAAATCGAAGCTCACAACCGTGTGAACGGAGAGCACGAGCGGCGTCGCGAGGCCGGCAAGCAACAGGTACGCAGTTTCGTAGCGCGCCCAATGCCGCGCCGATCCGCGCCATCCCAAAGCCAGCGCCCCGAAAATAATCTTGATGATTTTTTTGTCGGAACGGTCACGCAAGGTCGCCAGATCGGGAATCAATCCCACAAACCAGAACAGCAACGACGTGGTCGCGTAAGTGGAAACCGCAAATACGTCCCAAACCAGCGGACTGCGGAACTGCGGCCACACGCCCATTGAGTTCGGATACGGGAATAGCCAGTAACCAAGCCACGGACGGCCCATGTGGAGCAATGGGAACATGCCGGCGCAAGCCACCGCGAACAACGTCATGGCTTCCGCAAATCGGTTGATGGAATTGCGCCACGACTGCCGCAACAACATCAAGATCGCCGAAATCAACGTGCCGGCGTGACCAATACCGATCCACCAGACGAAGTTAACAATGGCGAATCCCCAGCCGACCGGAATATTGATACCCCAAATGCCGACGCCTTTAGCGAAAAGATACGTCACGGCAAAAAGGAGCACCTGCAAAATCATGAACGCAACAAAGAAGCCGGCGACCCAACCCAGCGTGATCGGCCGCTTGAGGACGATCGAGCTGATGTCGTCAGTGACGCTGGCAAAGGAATGGCCGGGCTCGATGACTGGAGCCTTCTTGGGGTCCTCTACCAATTGTGTGTTCTCTGCCATGCTCGCTTACGCTTCCAATTCCGGGTTAGGGTTGCGAATTTCGGCCAGGTACGTGGTGCGCGGCCGGGTATTCAAATCTTGCAGCAGTCCGTAGTTTCGCTGGCCCTTTTTGAGCTGCGAAACTTTACTGTTGGGATCGTTGATGTTTCCAAAAGTGATGGCGTTGGCCGGGCATGATTGCTGGCAAGCGGTTTGCAACTCGCCATCCGCGATCGGCTTGCCGGCGATTTCCGAATCAATGCGATGTTCGTTGATGCGCTGCACGCAGTAGGTGCACTTTTCCATAACGCCGCGGCTACGGATGGTGACATCGGGATTGCGCATCATCTTGAGTTGCGGCGTCTCCCAATCCTGGAACAGCAGGAAATTAAATCGCCGCACTTTATAAGGACAGTTGTTCGAGCAATAGCGCGTGCCCACGCAGCGGTTGTAGACCATGTCGTTCAGGCCTTCGGTGCTGTGCGTGGTCGCTCCCACCGGGCAGACTAATTCGCAAGGCGCATTCTCGCACTGCATGCATGGAACCGGCTGGAAGTATGCTTTGGGATTATCGCGATCGCCCTGATAGTAGGCGTCGACGCGAATCCAGTGCATGTGGCGGCCTTTATTCACCTGCTCCTTGCCAACGACGGCAATATTATTTTCCGACTGGCAGGCCAGCATGCAGTTGTTGCAGCCGACGCAGGCATTCAGGTCGATCGTCATGCCCCAGGCGTTCGGTTCTTTCGCGTAATCGTATCCGGGATAAAGCGTCAGCCCGGCTGGCGGCTCGTCTTCTTTCACGAAGTCGGGCTCTTTGCGATATTCCTCAAGCGTGCGGGTTCGAACCAACGGACGACTGTCGCCGTCCGGCGTCTCCATCGTCTGATATCCCTGCGTTGACGCCAATAAATACGTCCCGCCAGTTTTGACGACAGCTGCTCCGGTGGTGAACCATTGGTTCGCGGTGCGCAGCGGATACATATCGAAGCCCGCGCCAGTGCCGGCGCGGCCGGAACGTTTCCGTCCGTAGCCCAAAAATACGGTGACGGAATTATCGGGATGCCCGGCCTGAATCCAGACCGCAGCCTCGATACTCTTGCCATTCACCGTCAGCTTGACCAGATCTTTCGATTGCAGACCCATCCGTTCGGCCATCTTCGGGCCGACGAGTACGGGATTGTCCCAGGTCATCTTGGTCATCGGCTTGGGTAGTTCCTGCAACCAACCGTTGTTGGCGAAGCTGCCGTCGTAGATGGAAGGATCGCGGCGGAAATTGATTTCGATGGTGTTGGCATCTTCGCTCGGCGCAGCTTGATTGCTGGCTGCGGGAGCGCCTTTCGCCGATACCGACTTCGGAATGAATGCCGTCCCTTCGATGAAACCGTCATGCAACGACTTCCGCCAGAAGGTCTCATAGTCAGCGCCGGTATGCTTCGAACGCCAGTATTCCTGCGCCACTGAATGTCCCATCACCTGCGTCTGACCATCGAGCAAAGCAACAACTTCCGTGATGCTCTTGCCGTCGTAAAGCGGCGCAATCAGCGGCTGCACGATGCTCACTGTTCCGTCGTAAGCGCGGGCATCGCCCCAAGCTTCGAGATAGTGGGCTTCGTTAATATGCCAATGGCAAAATTCAGCAGTCTCGTCCTGATAAAGACCAAGATGCACCCGGAATGGAATATTTGTATTCGCCAACGCATCGGCAAAATTCAACTCGGAAGGCGCATCGTAAATCGGATTGCCGCCGAGAATGAACAGCATCTCGACTTTGCCGCCGCGCATGTCCGCAACCAACGACTTGATCGAATCCGCCTGATTTACCGGATTCGCATTCACCGGCTCGGTATAAATGACCGTCTTGCCAACGTTGCCCAGCGACTGATTGATCGAGTGAGCCAGAGCATGCACTGCCGCAGGCTGATGATCACCAGCGATTACAACGCTTGAACCCTTATGACCTTGCAGATCGCCAGCCAATGCGGTCAGAAATTTTTGCTGATCCGCGCTCAACGTCCCACTGCCGGAACCGGCTCCCAGCTTGGCCGCCAGAGCGCGAGCGAACGGCTCGACCTCGACGGATCGCACGGGCAGACGATGGTCGGCCTTCGCACCCGTAGAACTCGGATTGCTCTCCACCACATACAACCGGCTCATCGTGCCTACATCAGGATTGCGACGCTTGGCGAAATCCCTCGCGTAGATGACCGAGCCGGGAAATCCTGCGTACAGGAAATCCGCGTCCAGCGAAACGATGACGTCGGCGTTCTGCAATTTGTATTGCGTCTCGACCGGCTCTCCGAACGCCAGCTTGGCGCCTTCCATCACATTGTCGCGATTGATGGGCTCGTAAACATGCCACTTTGCCTGTGGATAACGTCCCAGCACCGAGTGCATTTGGTCAGCCAATGTCGGCGAAGAAACCGTCTTGGTCAGGATGCGTATGCCCGCGCCATTCGCGGCGTTCTGCTTCTTGAGTGGCTCTTCAAGAGCCTCGATAAATGCGCCCCAGGTGCTCAGCTCGCCGACATGAATCACATTCTGCGAGCGGTCGGGATCATACATTTCAAGAATCGAGGCCTGCGCGAAGATGTCCGTACCACCCAAGCTCGCAGGATGTTGCTCGTTGCCTTCAATTTTCGTAGGGCGATAAGTATGGCTTTCAACCAGGACCGGCGAAGCGTATCCACTCAGCGAAAATGCCGTGGCAAAAAATTGCGGACGCCCCGGTACCAGCTCTTCCGGCTGCTTTACATAAGGAACAATCGATTCCAGCGGCTGCTTGGTGCAGGCAGTCATGCCCGCGAGCGCCATGGAGGCGCCCATCAGTTTGAGGAATCCACGCCGCGAAACGTCGTCCAGCCACTCCGACGCACCTTTGGGAAATTCCCGGTGCATCATTTCCTTGAATTCGGTGCTTCCCGCTAATTCTTCAAGGCTGCGCCAGAATTCCGGCCCCTTGGTTTCAGCGATGCGGGCGCGGACCGTCTCCAGATCGAGCTTGTCCTTTTTGCTAGGACAGACTGCCTCTTGGTGCGGCTTGCCGTTTTGTTCTTCCATCTTCATCGCCAAACGATATCTTTCCTACCGCTTTTCTTAACCGATCTTCTTACCGATGACAGGTCGAGCAACTCGTAATGTCAGCTTCAGTCCGTAAATGATACTTCGCTCGTAAATCGGCGCCGAGCGCAAGCTGGTCGGTGTAAGACTTGCCGTCCAGAGTAAGCGGCTTTTGGCTCGTCGGCTGCTCATACCGCATATTGAATACCTGATCTTTGGGCCGCAAATACTTTTCCGGCGCGCGATGGCAGTCGATGCACCATTCCATTTGCAGCGAAGCCTGCTGGTACATCAACGGCATGCGATCCACCGGTCCGTGACAGGTATTGCAGCCGACGCCCTTGTTGATATGAATGCTGTGATTGAAATAAACGTAATCCGGAAGATCATTGACGCGCGTCCACTCCAGCGATTTGCCCGTGCGATAGCTCTCGCGCACCGGCTCCAGCAACGGCGCTCCCACCCACATCTGCGAGTGGCAATTCATGCAAGTCTTGGTCGGAGGAATTCCGGCAAAATGGGATGTTTCCACGGAAGTATGGCAATAACGGCAGTCGATGCCGAGACCGGCAACGTGATGCTGATGGCTGAACGGCACCGGCTGCGGCTTGGCAATGCCGGCATAGGTGACGTACGGCGATTTCGCGATCTCTAATACCGCCCACAATCCCACACTTGCCAGGATCGCTACTGCAACGATCGAGGCCTTGGCGATTGTGTTCGAACTGCGATGAAAAATCTGCATCGACTCAGACGTTCCCGTGCAGCAGAAGCCCTTTCGGCTTCCGGTTCATCCAGCGTTTAAGTAGAAAGACGTTTATGAGACCGTTACAAAAATTAAAGTGTTCCGGAAAACTGGTGATTATAGCAGTTCAAATCATTTTGGAAACGAAACTTTGACAATTCCAAAGAAAAAAGTTTCGTAATGGGATTCCCCAAAAAATTCATCGCAAATTCATGACTAAAAGTTTCGGCTCGGTCATTTCTTCGATCGCATAACGCAACCCCTCGCGGCCCAGCCCGGATTCTTTCACTCCGCCATAGGGCATGTGATCGATACGAAACGACGGCGTATCGCCCGCAATCACGCTGCCAACTTCCAGTTCTTCATAAGCGTTGAAGAGCAATTTAACATCGCGCGTGAAAACACCGGTCTGCAATCCGTAGGGCGAATTATTAATTAACTTGATCGCCTCATCAAAAGTGTCATACGGCTCTACAGTCACCACCGGCGCGAAAATCTCCTGGCAATTTACCTTCATCTCGGACCGGGTCCCGGTTAATACCGTCGGCTCAAGCATCGGGCCTTTGCGTACGCCACCACATAATAACCGCGCGCCGCCGCGAACCGCTTCCTGTATCCAATCGCTGGCGCGGATGGCGTCACTCTCCCGAATCAGTGGCCCCAGATCGCAGGATTCGTCCAGCGGATCGCCGATCTTCAGCTTTTTCACTCCTTCAAGCAGCAAATCAATAAATTTGCCGGAAACCGAGCGTTCCACTAGGATGCGTTGCACTGAGATGCAGATTTGGCCCGCGTAGTTGAATCCCCCAGCGACAGATCTTTCAGCCGCATAGGCAAGATCGGCGTCGGTATGGACGATCACGCCGGCGTTTCCGCCCAATTCCAAAATAACTTTCTTTTTCCCGGCATTTTTCTTGATCTGCCAGCCCACCGCCGCGCTTCCGGTAAAGCTGATCATCTTCAAGCGGTCGTCGGCGACCAGCAATCCGGCATCTTCGTTTGAAAGCGGAAGAACGTTCAATGCGCCATCCGGCCAGCCTGCAGCTTGTACAACTTCCGCCAAAAGCAGCGCGGTCAGCGGAGTCTGCGGAGCGGGCTTGATAATCATGCTGCATCCCGCCGCAATAGCAGGCGCGACTTTGTGGGCAACCAGATTTAACGGGAAATTAAACGGAGTGATGCCCGCAATCGGACCCAACGGAAATCGGCGCACGATTCCCCAGCGTCCGGCGGTGAACTCCTGCCAGTCGAGCGGCAGGTATTCGCCATAAATACGTGTGCTTTCCTCGGCGGCCACGCTGAAAGTAAAAATCGCCCGATCGACTTCGGTCCGCGAGGCTTTGATCGGCTTACCCGCTTCCTGCGCCATGGTGCGGGCAAATTCTTCTTTGCGCTGCGTGAGACCTTCAACCACCCGCCGCAAAACACGCTGACGCTCGAATGCCGGCAGCCTTCGGGTCGTCCCAAATGCCTTTACCGACGACGCGATGGCAGCCTCCGCATGGGCCCGCGTTCCCTGAAATACGCGGCCGACAATGCTGCCATCGTAAGGAGCGCGAATTTCGATGACGTCGCCCTCTTCGATCCATTTGCCATCGACGAGAAAACCCTGGATGCTGACGGGAGTCGCGGTCATTTGGGCCATGGCAATATCCTAATGCGAACCTGCGCTATAAATCAGGTGATGACCAGGGATTATGGCACCCACCACAAGGCCAATAAGCAAGCCGATTCCGGCGCAAACGGCAGCCCCGGTTCCCTTGCCGGCGAGAAATCCATGGTCTTCCCACGCTCCCGCGCCAATTCCGGCCCCTAGACCTGCACCTACCGCGCCGCCGATAAGCGTATTACGCATGCGATGCGGGTTCCCTTTGGTTCTTACGCTGCGTACATCTTGTCTGGGAACCGCTCGCTCCGCAGCGCCGTCATTGTACGAGATCGAGGAATCGGAGACATTCACGAAGGTCCCGGAATGTTTCTTCGAACTCGTCTCGACAATTTGGATTTTTTCTCCGGGGTGCAGGGAGCTTAAGTTCGACCAGGAAGTCCCGCCGCTCTGGGCAAACAAACTGCCCGATATTCCAAAAACACAGATCAGAAACCAGATTTTTCTCATAAACGCCTCCTCAACGACTTACTCGAAGGGCCCTTGATCGAAATCCTGCCAGAGATTATAGACTCTTGGCTGGCGCGAAACCCCACACCGCAAGATAATTAAGTCAAAAAGAAGCCCTGGCAGAGAATGCAACCATCGATCCTCGACTTATCGAAGCAATTGCAGGCACGCAAGATTTCTCCCGTCGAGCTAACGAAAGATTGCCTGGCTCGCATTGAAAAGCTCAATCCCATCCTCAATGCATTCATCACCGTAACCGCCGATTCGGCGCTCGCCGAAGCGCTCCAGGCCGAAACCGAGATCCAGCGCGGAGATTGGCGCGGCCCTCTGCATGGAATCCCGCTCGCCGTTAAAGATCTGATCGATACTGCCAGAATTCTCACCTCGGCGGGCAGTGCTCAATTCGAAAAACGTATTCCGCAAGAAGATGCCGATGTCGTCCGTCGCTTAAAACACGCCGGAGCCATTCTTCTAGGCAAGCAGAATCTTCACGAGTTTGCTTATGGTGGCAGCTCGGTCGTGAGCCATTACGGCCCGGTTCGCAATCCATGGAACCCAGGTCACATTTCTGGAGGCTCTTCGGGAGGCTCGGCTGCGTCCGTAGCCGCGGGCCTGGGCTATGGGTCAATCGGCACCGACACGGCCGGCTCTATTCGTGAGCCGGCAGCGCTCTGCGGCGTCGTCGGCTTGAAGCCGACCCACGGTCGAGTTAGCGCAAACGGCGTGTTTCCACTTTCAATGTCGCTTGATCACGTTGGCCCCATTACCAGAACAGTTACCGACGCCGCAATTTTATTGCAAGCGATTGCCCATCCTGCCGCAAAGAATTCCCTTGGGGATGCAGTCAACATTCCCGATTATTCCGGGCTGCTCGGGCGACCAACGAATCAACTGCGGGTGAGTATCCCGCGTTCGTTTTTCTACGAAGGTCTGGATTCGGAAATCGCGGCAGCCGTCGAGCAAGCTCTGACAGTCATCCAGTCTCTAACCACCGAGACGCGCGAAGTTTCATTGACCGTCGACACCGATCGAACCTTGCAGTTGGCAGAGTCGTACGCGGCTCATGCTGAATTTGTCGCTCGAAGCCCGGAACTCTATCAGCCAGAAACCCTCCGGCGCATTCGTGGTGGAGAAAATATCAGCCAGCCACAGATACTCGAAGGCCGTCGCAAACTCGAACAGTCGCGCCATGAAATTTCGCATGTGTTCGAAAGGATCGACGTTCTGGTTACGCCCACCACTCCCATCGTGGCCCCAGAACTTGCGGAGTTAGAGAAACGTCCAGATCAATTGCGTCCAGCGGAGATTGTGATGCTGCGCAACACGCGCCCATTCAATGTTTGGGGAATCCCTGCGATTTCGGTTCCGTGCGGCTTTACCAAGGCAGGACTTCCAATCGGATTACAAATCAGCGGCCCGCATGGGGGCGAAGCGGTAATCCTGCAACTTGCCCACGCATATGAGCAGGCGACGGACTGGCACAAGCGTTCGCCGAAGTTATGATTCCGCAGAATCGCTAATCCACGCCGCGCACATCCGACGGAAGCATCATCAGGAACGTGCATTCACTCGCCGCATCTGAACACGACAGCACACCGCGCCGCAGAACCTTGGTAGGGACATCGTCGGGAAAATTCAGATTGTAGGATGCTGTCTTTAGGGCTTCCAAAAAGACCTTCAACTTTTCGTCGCCGCTGACAAATTTCGCGCCTTCGGCCGCGGCCCCGGATTTTCCCGGCACCAGCATTACAAAGAATTCGGCGGTTCCCGCTACTTTTGCGGTCCTCGCGAGTTTGGTCATGCGGGTTCCCTGCAAGTCGGCGCGATATTTTTCCGTGACCGCAGCCACCTTGGAATCCCCGCCGGCCAACGCCGCCAGATGGGTTCGGGTTTCGGGCGTCGGCCGCACCGCTGACATCGCCATGCCGTAAGCGCGAAGCGCATCCTCCTGGCGTCCCAGTCTTTCGTAAATCTGACCCAGGTGGTCACCAACCTCGCCGTGCTGGTCGACCATCCAGGAGGCAGCAACATATTTTTCGGCTTTGGCGTAATCGCCCTTCGCGAAATGGACCCAGCCGAGAGTGTCCCAATACGCCGCAATCGCCGACACGGACGCCAAATCTCTGACATTCAACTGCTCAATGCTCGCATTCCGCAGTGCCGCCGCGACCGCTGTTACTGCGGATTCGGCATATTGCTGCGCCCGTTCCAGATGCACCTTCTTAAGGGAGAGTTGATAAGCGATGTCATTCCAGATTTCGGGGGTTGCCGCCAGTTCGACGGCTTGATCGAACGCCGTTAACGCTTTTTCATCCTGCCCGGTGTTGAGATAGGCGTCCCCGAGAGCGATCTGCAAGTTTGGATTGTCACTCTTGATCGACGCCGCTTTTTCGAGTTCCGGAACTGCCTTTTCGTACTGATGGGCCTCCGAGTACATGCTGCCCAACGCGGCATGGCCATACTCGCTGAGGGGATTGATCTCAATCGCCTTGTTATAGGCAGCAGCGGCCTCATCGTATTTGCGTTCTGCCGAGTAGGCCCAACCAAGGCTGTTGTATCCGTACTCATCGTAAGGGTTCGCCTCGACTTGTTTCTTGAATGCTTCAATCGCATTATCGTGCTGGCGAAGTGCCATGTAGGCCCGCCCAAGATTCATTTCTGCAGTCTTGTTCTTGGGATCGGCCACGATCACCTTTTTCAACAAGTCAATGGCAATCTCGAAATTCCCTCGAGTAAGCGCCGCATTTGCCGCGTCATTGAGGTCGTCGCCCTTTAGATCAGACGGAGTGGTGGGATCCCCGGCTGCCGTTCTATCGATTGAAAGACGCTGCCCGGTGTCGGTCATCACAGCATGGCGAAACGCGAGATAATCACTGGTGCGGGTCGCTGGAAGATCGCGCGTAGTCGTCATTAAGCTGCGCTCGGCCGTGAAAACGTTTCCGTCGACTTTGTAAGTTGCGGCATATTGCCCGTAGTCGCGCTTCATGGTGAAGGGCAGCGGAGTTCGCTCGGTGTACTTGGCGGGAAACTCCAGACGGGCCTTGTAATGAAAATCCATGGGCCCGCCGATTTGGATGGGCTCCGCGTCGGACGAAGCGTCGTCTTCATCGGCGTCTGGAATACTAATCAGCGAAAGCGGCAAAACTACTTCGGATTTCTTCTTGGTCCAGTCGAGAAAATTGGACGTTGTGATTTCGTATTCGAAATGAAAAGCTTCTTTAGTGGCTGCGGGATCGCTCACCGTCAGGTTCGTGACGTCACCGTTCAAGCCAACCATGCCGTTCATCTGCTTTACGAATTCCGTCCACTTCGCGCTGGGAACGCGCCGGAACAGGATTCGGAGATAGAGCTCGGAATCTCCGCGCAAACTCATTTTCACGTGGGCATCGAGCTTGCCGAACTCGTTTACTTTGCCGTCGATTTCTTGCATTTGATGGTTCGGGACCCACGGATTCGCGGGAGTCTCCTCCAAATGTGGCACTCCATCGGCGGGAACGATGAGCGCCTGCTTCTTGCGCAAGGGGTAGGACAGCAAACGAAAGGGCGCGACTTCGGTAGTCGTGTCCATCCAGATTTCGTCTTTGCCCAACGGCACCAGACTGAAAACGTGATCGAACTGCGACGGTGACGGAATCTCGGGATCAAGCTTGCGCGAAGAATTTATCAACACTGATGACGCGTGATACCCGGAAGCTTCCAACAAACTCGCCAACAGCGTGTGTTTGTCTTTGCAGTCGCCGTATTGATTGTGGAGCACGTCTGCCGCAGCATGCGGCTGAAAACGACCGACGCCAAACGACAGGCTGATGTAGCGAAAATTCGTTGCCACGTAATCATAAAGGGCCTGGATTTTATCGATGTCAGCAGTCTTGCCGGCCGTAAGTTCTGCCGCTTTAGCGCGAATTTCGGCAGTCGGTTGCCGCCGGTCTTTTTCCAGCCCCGCGTACCAGCGACCCAGGTCTTCCCAACTCGCGAATGTCGTCATTTGCACCGATGGCGGCTCCGGCTCGGCTCGCTTCTTTTTGTCCTTGTCTTTGTCTTTGCCCTTATCTTCATCGTCTTCGCGGTGGGAACTCGACCAGGTATAAACTCGGCGGCCGTTAGCGTCGGAAATCTTGGGATCGAATCCAGGCTGGCTCTTTAGCTTCACCGCGCGGTCGCGCGGGACATTGACTTCAAGCTGCTCATCAAGAACGATCCCGGTCTTCGCGAAACTGTGTTCCATCCAAAATTGATTAGGGGCGAGAGCGGTGTGGATGGTGGTCACCACGTCATACTCGAGCACTTCTCCTGGACGCAGTCCCGGCACGGTAATGTGCTTCTGGCGATAGTCCGTGTAGACCGGCGCTTCTTTTTCGAGTGGGATACTCAAGTCTTGGACGGCGTCGGCGCTGGCCGTCACGACAGTTCCGTCGGCCTTGAGTACGCGTACGTAAGGAATATCGACGCGCTCATTCGCGGAACTGTAACCGATGACGATTTGCCCCCACTGCTCGACCCCTGCCTCGCTCTGCACCTTAATCCTGGCGACCAATTCCCGCTTCCCCGTCCCGTCGCTTTCAAAACGGTAGGCCGTGCGCATCTTCTCCACGACGAAGGATTGCTGCGAATAGTCCGGCGCCGCTTCCGCGGCCTTTTCGACAGTCTTAGGAACCGGAATCGGCTGAGGGGGGCCGTTCTGGGCGTGAAGGACGTTCGCTGAAAAGGAAAGAAGGAAAGCGAAATAGAAGAGGCGCGCCGAGGCCCTGCAAAACAAATCCATGGTGCGCCGTTTTTACCTCATTCAGCACGTAGGCGCAAGAAAAACCGACCAATGAGATATTCTCAAAGTTCGACCAACCTGCGTCGGTAACAGTTACTGGCTGCCTGCCGCAGCCTTGTCCATAAAGCTCGCCTGGTCACTCTTCATTTTCTTCAGGCTGTCGATCGGCAAATACGCCATATGTCCTGCATCGTAGGTGGCGAACGAAATGTTGCCCCGGTACTTCTCGCCCAAATCGAGATGGTTCATGGTGTAGTTCGCGGCAAAGTACGGGGTGGCCAAATCGTAATAGCCTTCCATGACCAGCACCTTCAGATAGGGATTCTCCACGATTGCCGCGCGCAAGGCCGCTGCGGTGCTGGGAAAGCCACCTTCATTCGATCCCCAGGTCCAGTTCGCCCCAAGTTCTTCGTTCTCACCGATCACGTAGTAAGGCATGTCGGTCTTGTAATTCAGCTCCGTTCGCAAATAATTATTGAAAACAGAGGTATACGGCGGAACGATGAAAGCCTCGGTGGGATCGTAGAAGGGCGTGTCCAGCAAACCCTGCGGATCGGGCCCTGTAAAGCGCCCATCCAGACGACCCACTCGCAGTTTCTGATCGAGCAAAAGATAGTGCGTAAACTCGGGCACATTGATTCGCAGGTTGGCGTCATCGATTACCTGCGCGCTCAATCCTGTGTAGCGAGCCATTTGCTCGGCAACTTTCTTGCGCTCGTCGGCAGTCAGCGCATCGCCCTTCTCCAGGGCCTGCGTGTACTCGGTCGCTGCCCATTGCTCTGATTCCTGTCTCGCTTTATTCATGTCCGTGCTCAAATCCGCGGGCAGTTTGTGATGGTAGCCGGCGATCATTGTGTAGGACGGGATGAGAAGTGGGTAAGGCAAATCGTTGACCTTGGTATCATCCAGCGTCTGAAAACTCAGCGCAATCGAAAGTAGAGTAATTCCGTTGAAGGAAACGCCCCGATCCGCGAGATAACCGGCGATTCCCGCCGCGCGCGTGGTCCCGTAGCTCTCACCGAACAAATACAAAGGCGAATTCCAGCGTTCGTATCGCGTTAGATAGAGGCGAATAAATTCGCTGAAGGCTTCGATATCACCCTTCACGTTCCAATATTTCTTGGACTGTTCAAGATTCGTCGCCCGGCTGAAGCCCGTGCCCATGGCGTCCACGAAGACCAGATCGCTTTTGTCGAGCAATGTGTGTGGATTGTCCTCAACGCGATACGGTGCCGGCGGAAGGAAGCCTTCGGGCTTCATGAGCACGCGCTTTGGCCCCAGCGCTCCCATGTGCAGCCAGATCGTGGCCGACCCCGGCCCGCCATTGAAAGCAAAAGTTAGCGGCCGCTTACCCGCATCCGCTCCATCCAGTGAATACGCTACAAAAAACATCTCGGCCAGAATCTTGCCGTCACCGCGTTTGATTGGCAGCCGGCCTGTCGTCGCCGTGTACTTCAACAGCTTGCCATCCACCGTCATCTGGTGATGCGTGATCACCGGCGCGACATCGCTGACGTCATACTCTTCCTTATCGCCGGTGCCTGGCTTCGGTCCATCCAATTTCGGCTCATCCCCGGCTTTCATGTCAGCGGGCTTGTCCGCAGCCTGTCCAGGTTTCTTTTCTTTCTCTTTGGCTGCCGATTCATTTTTCGACTTCTTCTCGTCGGGTTGATTCTGTGAAGAATCACTCTGCTGGGCGGCGGACCCAGCGATCAACAAAGCAAGAACCGCCAGCATCGTCAGAATTCGTAGCGAAAAAGCGCGCATCGTGGGTCTCCTGAAAAAGTTGTCTTAGAAAGACGTAGGTGTCACGGAATGGATAGCGGGGAATTATAACCCGCGCACACGATTGTGTGGTGCGCGCCCTCGCGCGTAACTGCCAATAGTCCCCTATTGCTAATATGTCCAAGTGCCCGCAAAAGCCCCAAAGAAAACAGAAATCGAAATTCTCCAGGGTGACACCCTGGCTCGGATTCCCTGGCTCGTTCACGGCTTCAGCACCCGAACCGGAGGAAACTCCCGTGCTTACGGCGGAAACGCTCTCAACCTTGGATTCACCCAGCAAGATTCGCGAACGGCGGTCGAACGCAATCGCGCCGCCTTTCTGAAAAAACTCGGCGCGATAGACGGAAAAAATCCCTGGCCTCTGATCACTCTTCGCCAAATTCACTCCGATCTCATCCACCACGTGGCGACTGCCCCGAAAGCTCCCTTTAGCGGAGACGGACTGATCACCGACACTCCGGGCATTCTTCTCGGTATCCAGACCGCCGACTGTCTGCCGGCAATTCTCGTTGACACGAAGCGCAATGCAATCGGAGTATTCCACGCCGGATGGCGCGGCACTGTGAAACGCATCGTGGAAAAGGGCGCAGGAGAAATGCGCCGCTGGTTCGGTACCATGCCGCGCGACTTGAAAGCCGCCATTGGCCCGGGTATTCACAACTGTTGTTATGCCGTTGGTCCAGAAGTCCGCGATCAATTCCACTCCCAATTCGAATACGCTGCGAAATTGTTCCATGAAGTCGAGGAATTCGACGAAGTGCGCGAGAAATATCCCATGCTATTTCTGACCGCGCGGGCCCCCGGCCACAGCGTGATGCCCAAGAAAATCTATCTCGATCTCGCCGAAGCCAATCGACGCCAACTTCTCTCGGTCGGAGTTCCCGCAAAAAATATTTCTGTGTCAAAGCTGTGCACGTCGTGCCATCCCGACCAACTCTTTTCCTATCGAGCGGATAAGACTGTGACAGGACGCATGATGGCCGTGGCCGGAATTCGTATAGCAAAATAGGTTCGGCAATCGTAGGAGCGGCAAGAGTGGATGAGAACGAGCGTCCCGGGGGGACGAACTAGGTACCCAGGTTGTGCCTTGGGGCGCAAATCATTGGCGCTCCTCCGGAACTGAGCTTCACGTTCGACCACCTGCCTTGACACCATTCCCGCCGCAGCTTAGTCTGCCGCGACTGCCTCCTGCCGGATTTCAACCCGCTCCAGGACAGCATTCAGGAGGATAATTCCATGCTTTACGCAGTCATCGTAGGACTGATCGCCGGCTGGGCGACAGGCAAACTCATGAAGGGTTCCGGTTACGGTGTCCTGGTGGACATCATTCTGGGCATCGTCGGCGGCATCCTCGGAAGCTGGATTTTAGGACTGCTCGGCTTCGCTACCACCGGGGGACTCGTCGCCAACATCCTGGTTGCGATTCTAGGAGCGGTCCTCCTCGTCGTCATCGTGCGGGCTCTCAAAAAGGCCTAAACCCAAAACTGGACATCCAAATAAGGACACGAAACTACACCAGGGAGAGCCCTCGCAGGCTCTCCTTGGTGATCCTTCGTGTCCTTTGTGGCTAACCAAGTTTGACGGCCGCCGAGAGACATTCAGCACGCTTATCTGTCAAAATAGATATTCAAATAACAAATCGCTTTAATCGGAAATCTTAATGAAGACTGCAAGTCTGGGCACGCCGCCCACAAGAAATATCCACTTAATTAAATGGGTCGAAAAGATCGCCCAGCTCACGCAACCGGACAAAATCCATTGGGTCGACGGCTCGCAAGCCGAAAACGACGCATCTGCTGCAGCAAATGGTCGAAAGCGGCACTTTCATCAAACTCAACGAAAAGCTCTGGCCCGGCTGTTATCTACGCCCGCTCGGACGCCAGCGATGTTGCCCGCGTGGAAGACCGCACTTTCATCTGCTCGCTCTCGAAAGACGCCGCGGGGCCCACGAATAACTGGGAAAATCCCTTCGAGATGCGCCGCAAGCTGAAAGAAAAATTTCGACGGGTGCATGCGCGGACGCACCATGTACGTTCTCCCCTTCAGCATGGGCCCAATCGGTTCGCCGATGTCGCAAGATCGGCGTGCAGCTCACCGACTCGCCTTATGTCGTCGTGAACATGCGCATCATGGCGCGCATCGGGCCTGCCGGTATTCAAAGAAATCGATAAAGACGAAAAACGCGTCGTTCCCTGCATGCACACCGTGGGCGCGCCGCTCGCGCCCGGACAAAAAGATGTGCCGTGGCCCTGCAATAAAGAAAAATATATCGTGCATTTTCCGGAGACCCGCGAAATCTGGTCCTACGGCTCGGGCTACGGCGGCAACGCGCTGCTCGGAAAGAAATGCTTCGCGCTGCGCATCGCCTCCAACATCGCGCGCGACGAAGGCTGGATGGCCGAGCACATGCTGATTCTTGGCGTCGAAAATCCGCAAGGTGAAAAGACCTACGTTGCCGCCGCCTTCCCCAGCGCCTGCGGCAAAACCAATTTCGCCATGCTGGTTCCGCCGGAAGGTTTCGAAGGCTGGAAAGTCTGGACCGTCGGCGACGACATTGCCTGGATCAAGCCCGATGCCGAAAACGGCCGCCTGCGCGCCATCAATCCGGAAGCCGGATTTTTCGGCGTGGCTCCGGGAACTTCTCGCAACCAATCCCAACGCCATGGCCACCCTGGCCCGCAACACGATCTTCACCAATGTCGCGCTGACGCCTGAAGGCGGCGTGTGGTGGGAAGGCATGACGGACAAACCGCCCGCCGAATGCACTCGACTGGCAAGGCCAGCAAGTGGACGCCGGCACATCGGCAAAGACCGGCGCCAAAGCCGCGCATCCCAATGCCCGCTTCACCGCGCCGGCTTCGCAATGCCCCACGATCGACGCGGCCTGGGAAGATCCCAACGGCGTGCCGATCAGCGCGATCATTTTCGGCGGCCGCCGCGCCACGACCATTCCGCTGGTCTATCAGGCTTTCAATTGGAGCGCTGGAGTTTACCTGGGCGCGACCATGGGTTCGGAAACGACGGCGGCCGCCGCCGGCGAAGTCGGCAAAGTCCGCCGCGATCCCATGGCGATGCTTCCGTTCTGCGGATACCACATGGGCGATTATTTCCGCCACTGGATCAAAATGCAGCGCTCGCTAAGCCGCACCCCGCGCATGTTCCATGTGAACTGGTTCCGCAAAGACGCGGACGGAAAATTCATCTGGCCGGGATATCGCGAAAACATGCGCGTGCTGAAATGGATCGTCGACCGCGTCCGCGGCCGCGCCCAGGGAAAAGAAACGCCGATCGGCTGGATGCCGCATTACGAAGACATCGAATGGAAGGGTCTCGACTTCCCCAAAGAAAAATTCGAGCAGCTGCAGGTATTCGACCGCGCCGCCTGGCGAGCCGAAGTGATCGGCCACGAGGAATTATTTATTCGACTCCACGCCCACCTGCCGTCAGAATTGATTTACGAACGCGAACTGCTGATCTGCCGGTTGTAAGGAATGAAGAAACAGAATTTAAACCTTGTCATTCCGAAGTCCCGGCGCACTACAGCCGGGCGAGGGATCTCATTCTTATCAAATCTAAAGGATTGGAAATTTCAGGCTTTTACGAAGAGGCCGGCGCCACAATCACATCGTCATCTTTGACCAACGCTTCCAGGTGCCTCAAAGTTTCATCCACGGTAAGGGAATACATTTCCCGCCCAACGCCCTCACCGGATTCCAGCGCCCTCTTCAAATAATGTCCAGCAATCTCAATTGCGAGAGGATCGGTGATCGTTCGGTTCGTGCGCTTGTTGTACTCCACCCATGCCGGATGCGGCAAAGCCACCCAAACCGGGCGGCCGTCGACTAGAAACTTGATATCCACAGCATCAGCATGGCGCGTGGCCACAGCCACAATCAGCGCCTGATAAATGCAATGAACCTTCTTCTTGCTCCAACGATCGAGTGCGTGAAAGTCTCTATACATGAGTGAATAAAACTATACCGAACCGCGATGAACCCGGCAAATCAGCAATGAGTTTGGGTTTCCTTCGTGTACCTTCGTGCCCTTGGTGGTTAAAGGTTTGCACAAATGCCGTCAGCGCCACGAAACTGGGCAGTGCATTATGATGTTTAGCTGAAAGCTGACGGCTGATAGCTGAAAGCTCCCCGCATGAAAAACCTAGGCATCCTACTCTCCGGACGCGGCTCCAACTTCGAAGCCATCGCGAAAAACATCGCCGCCGGAAAAATTCCCAACGCCCAGATCGCAGTTGTCATCTCCAACAAATTCGACGCCGGAGGCCTCGAAACCGCCCGCAAGCTAGGACTCACCACGCTAGCCATCCCCTCCAAAGGCAAACCCCGTGAAGATCACGATCGCGAGGTAGTCGCCGCGCTGCAACAACACAAAGTCGATCTAATCTGCCTCGCTGGATACATGCGCTTGCTCTCCCCCTGGTTCGTTCAACAATTCCCGCAACGAATTCTGAATATTCATCCATCGCTGCTTCCATCGTTCCCCGGCCTCGAAGCCCAGGAACAAGCCTTCGCCTACGGAGTAAAAGTCACCGGCTGCACCGTGCATTTCGTCGACGAAGAACTCGACCACGGCGCCATCATCGTGCAGAAAACCGTTCCGGTTCTCGATACCGACAACGAGCAGTCTTTAGCGGAGAAAATCCTCAGGCAAGAACACATCGCATACAGCGAGGCAATCAATCTGGTCCTACAAGGACAGCACCATGTTCGCGGAAGACGGTTTGTGACGAAGATCACAGCCAGATAGTGGTCAGGTTTGCTAGCGTGAGAGGAGGAAGTCAGAAATTAGAAGTCAGAATGCAGAAGTTAAGGCGGTTTTATGAGTGGCGATATTGACCTTAGATCTCGCACCAAGCAATTTGCCCTTCGGATCGTGAGACTGTTCCGGGCTCTTCCGCGAAGCGAGAAGCTCGAGTTTTAGGCAAGCAACTCTTGCGCTCCGGAACTTCTGTCGGCGCAAATTATCGTGCCGCCTGTCGCGCCAGGTCCAGGGCAGAATTTATTGCGAAGCTTGGCATTGTCCTGGAAGAAGCCGATGAAACAGTCTTTTGGCTGGAACTATTGCTCGAAGCAGGCATTGTTTCTCCACAAAAGCTAGGTTCGCTGGCTAAAGAAGCCGATGAGCTGACGTCGATATTTGTCGCCTCCTTACGAACAGCCAAACATCTTTCAGCCTAGCCAAAGCCGCCCTGGGCGATAGCTTTTAATTCTGCATTCTGACTTCTACCTTCTGCATTCCTTATAATGTCTCTCCATGCCCACATTCGCCCCTGTCGACGAACAACTCGCCTACATCAAAAAAGGCTCCGCCGAGATCGTTAAGGAGTCTGAACTGCGCTCGAAACTGGAGAAGTCTCTGGCCTCCGGCACGCCTTTGCGCGTCAAAGCTGGATTCGATCCCACTGCGCCCGATTTGCATCTCGGCCACACCGTGCTGCTGCGTAAGCTCAAGCATTTTCAGGACCTCGGCCATACTGTTATATTCCTGATCGGCGACTTTACCGGCATGATCGGCGACCCCACTGGCCGTTCCGTGACTCGCCCGCCGCTCAGTCCGGAAGACATCATGCGCAACGCCAAAACATACATGGCGCAGGTCTACAAGATTCTCGATTCGCACAAGACCGAAGTCCGATTCAACAGCGAATGGTTCGACAAACTGAAATCCTCCGATTGGATCAAGCTGGCGGCCAAGTTCACCATCTCGCAGATGCTCGAGCGCGAAGACTTCCACAAACGTTTCCAGGAAGAGAAGCCAATCGCCATCCACGAATTGCTCTACCCGTTGGCCCAGGGATACGACTCCGTCTGCCTGAAGGCCGACGTCGAACTCGGCGGCACCGACCAGAAATTTAATTTGCTGGTTGGCCGCGAAATGCAGCGCGCCTATGGACAAGACTCGCAGGTCGTCCTGACCATGCCGATTCTCGAAGGCCTCGACGGCGTGCAGAAAATGTCGAAGTCTCTAGGCAACGCCATCGGCATTCTGGAAGCGCCGCTGGAAATGTACGGCAAGATCATGTCGATCTCCGATGACATGATGTGGCGCTACTACGAACTGCTGACCGACGTGCAACTCCCAGAAATCCAGAAGATGAAATCCGATCTGCATCCGATGGAAGCGAAGAAAGACTTAGGCCGACGCATCGTGACGGACTTTCACTCCGCCGACGCCGCCAGCAAAGCCGCCGCAGATTGGGCCAAGCAATTCCAGAAAAGCGAAGTGCCTGAGGACATCGAGGAAACGGAAGTTTCAGTAGAGGTGACGGCGCATGGTCTGGTGAGATTGGACAAACTGTTAGCCCAATGCGGACTCGCAGAATCCGTCAGCGATGCGGGGCGGAAACTAAAGCAGAAATCCGTAAAAGTAAATGGCGAACCCCAAACCGAAGCCCACGTTTCGCTGGATCTGAGCCAGCCATTAATCCTGCAAGTGGGGAGAAAGATCAAAAAAATCCGTTCAGTCTAGTTAGCTGCATATCAAATGTCATCCTGAGTGCAGGGGCTGTTTCGCGAAGCGAAGCAGCCACGGAGTCGAAGGACCCCTACGCGCTCAACTGCTGCGGTTGAACTTGGGGGCTTCTTCCAGACCGCCATCTTATGGTGAGAGTACAGGGGGTCCTTCGACTGCGTTGTCGTTCGCGTTGCGAACAACAACTTCGCTCAGGATGACAAAACTTGATGGATTTTACGGCAGCAACCCAAACACCGCCACTCCATTCGTCGTCCCCAAAAACACCTTCCCATTCACAATCATCGGCGTTACGTACTTGTTGCCCGTCCCAAAATGATCGCGGCCGCCGCTCGCCTGATTGCTGTTGTAAAGCTCATCAAGATTGCCGGCGTTGTAAGCATGTAGCACGGCAGGATTGGTGTTCTCCGAAGCCCAGACGATCCCGTTGCTCGCGCCATTCGCCGAAACGCTGGGCGTCGCGCCCGGATATCCGAAGCTATTGGCGGTGTGCGCCGTCGACGCAGTAGACAACTTCGCATTCGTGATCGTAAACGCGAGTATCGGACTGCCCACCGACCCGTAATAAATCGTGTTGTTGAAATACGCAGGCATCGCCCAAACCCCGCCCGGCAACGCACCAGAGAGCTGCTGATAAACACCGCTGTTATTCGACTTAAACTTTCCCATCCCATCCCGGTTCACCACATAGAGGTTCGAGTCTTTGCCCGCGCCTACAGCCAGATGCAAGGTGTGTCCCGCTCCGTCACTGAGATCGGGCAACACAACCGTTCCACCCGACCCCAAATCTGTGTCGGTGCTGTTCTCCTGCGATTGATTGTCCATCTCGAAGTAATCCGCAACAGCCAGTCCGTTGGAGGTCGAGAGTTTCATGAACGCATTGCCGTAGTCGCCGCTGCTGGGAAACCCGGCGGCATTCGATGTGGAATCGAACTCTCCGTTGGCGTCGAGAAAGAAAATGTTTCCCGAGTTGTCCGCTGCTAAGCCGGCGCCAGCCATCCAGATCGCGCCTTCATTGCCGTTGGGTGTAATGTTCAACACGGTCGTCTGCGCCAGCGAGGACGCGTCATAACCCATGATCCATCCCGTATACGGCCGGGCATCGCAATGGGAAGCCCACCCGGTGTAGACCACGCCATTCATCAACAGCAGTCCCACGCGTTCTTTGTATTGCGCTGGGTCGAAAACCACATTGGTGCCGTCACTGTTATCGCCCGTGCCCGGATACGTTGCTTGAATCTCTTTCGGCCCACCAAGAAGTTCCGTGCCTAGCGCCAGATCAAGCGCATGCAGGCGCTGATGATAGTGACCCGACCCATCTTTCGACATGGCAACTACGTAAATCGCGCCGTTGGTTCCGCGGGTGCGATCGATAACCGGCGTCGAGGTCACGCCAATCTCCGGAGTCACCTGACCACAGCCCCGATTGTCGCTCGAACTTTCGCCCGTCTTCAGGGTGGACACGTGCCAGATCACCGCACCGGTATCGGCGTCGAAGGCATAAACTGAATCATGTTCGGTGGGAACGATGAGTAAATTGTGCGTACCGTTCGAAGGCACCGCAACGCTCGACGCATACAACGGCTCTGCATCGACCAATCCATCAACTGAGTAAAAGCCGAGTTTCCCGAAAGTTGCCGCCGTGACATTGCTGCTGGTCAAAATACTTTCGTTGAGATTTTGCCCTGTCCGCGCGATGTCGTTGTGATAGGTCAGCACATCCGTAGTTGACGCGGCGTTGACAGTGAGCGTCGCAGCGTTGCTGGTTGCATTCCCCACCGAGTTGCTGACGACCACTTGAAATTGCGAACCGTTGTCGGAAACTGATGTGACTGGCGTCGTGAAGCTCGCCGAGGTAGCGCCTGTGATGCGAGCTGCACCTTTCTGCCATTGATAGGTCAGAGTAGCGCTGCCGCTTGCAACCACTGCGAACGTCGCTGTCTGGCCGGCTGTTAGGGTTTGGTTCGCGGGTTGTTGAGTAATCGAGGGCGCTACCGGTGTCGAATTGACTGTAAGGGTGGCAGAATTACTGGTGGCGCTGCCTGCCGAATTGGTGACTACCACTTGAAATAAAGCGCCATTGTCAGCGCTATCGGTTGCTGGCGTCGTGTAGGTAGCTCCAGTCGCCCCGGCGATCACGGCCCTGTCTTTTTGCCATTGATAACGCAACGGAGTTGTTCCCCTCGCCGCGACTGAAAACGTAGCAGTTTGACCTGCTGTCACCGTCTGATTCGAAGGCTGGCTGATAATCACTGGAGAAGCCGCTTTGGATGCCGGATTCGAATCCAGGCTGCAACCCACGAGAGTCATGCTAACCGCAACAAACAAAATGACTTGCTTTGCCATTCGCAGACGCATGGGATCAACTCCTAGGACTCGGTGGTCCCTTTCATCATGCCAACGTTTTCCCCTTTTGGGCGGTTACGATGGGGCAATTGGGAATTTGGCAATCGGCCGCTTGGCGCAGGACAAATTCTCAGGTCTGATCATTCCGAAAAGCACAACGACGAAGAATCTGCTGTCTGCCCGCAGCCAGGAAAATTAGCTCTCACGCTTCGCTCGAAATGATCAGAGGAAGTGGATTCCCCGCTTGTGGTTAAATGCCCAGACCCATGCGCGCAGCCTCCATCCTCGGGTTGGGACGTTCCGCGAAAGCTCTAGAATTTTTTCAAAAAAGCTCGACCGCCAGTTGGACGCTTGACTTGCCCGCAAATTCGCACGAGGCTGACGCGATCGTCATCTTCGGCGGCGACGGCACCATACATCGTCATCTGGCGCAACTGGTCAATCTACGATTGCCGGTGCTGGTCGTGCCCTGCGGAAGCGGCAACGATTTTGCAAGGGCCCTGGGTTTCCGCGGCATTCGTGATTCGCTGGCGGCGTGGCGGGAGTTTTCAACCAGCCGCCGGAACGTGCGGGCAATCGACCTGGGCGTGATCACGCCTCTGACCCCCGAAACCAGCAATGACCAGACAGAGACCGCAAGCTCCACTTACTTCTGCGGAGTCGGAGGCGTTGGGTTGGACAGCGAAATTGCTCGCCGCGCCAACCACCTTCCCCGTTGGCTTCGTGCCCGCGGAGGATACGCCCTTAGCTTGCCGTCCGCATTGCTCAAGTTCAAGCCGCAATCGATGAAAATTCTCACCCCGGATGCAAAGCAGCCTGGCGCTTTTATCGAACGCAGCCACCGGCCGACAGTCCTCGCTGCTTTTGGCAATACGCCTGTCTATGGCGGAGGTATGAAGATCGCTCCTCGCGCTCAACTTGACGACAGCCTGCTGGATGTCTGCGTAGTGGGTGATGTCGCCAAACTCAGACTGCTACGGTTGTTTCCGGCGGTATATTTCGGCCGCCACTTGGATGTCCCCGAGGTGGGGTATTTCCAAACCGATCGTTTGCGGATAGAAACAGAAATTCCGCTGGATGTTTACGCCGACGGCGAGTACGCGTGCCGCACACCGATTGACGTTACCGTCGTCCCGATGGCATTAACAGTAGTAGTGCCCTAGCTGACATTTCTCCACTCTGATCTGAGTGGAGCTTTACCAAAACCTCGTTGGAATCATCACAACCGAATTTTTCGAAGGCATTCCTTCGTGTACCTTCGTGCCCTTGATGGTTAAATGCGGTAAAACAGCCGCTACCACAACTTCCTTCTCGTGCCTTCTTCTCCCTTGCAGTGCTAAACTAGCGGCTCGTACGAGTGAAAAAACATGACTGATGAAAAGCGTTCGCGCACCTGGCTCTGGATCCTGATCGGTGGAGGAGCGTTCTTCCTCTTCGTGCTGGCCGTCTTCACCCTGGTCTATCTCACGCTTCGCTCGAGTAGCGAAAGCTCGGGACTGCACGGCTTCGGCGATCGCATTGGCGTGGTCGACCTCGAAGGCGTCATTCTCGATTCCACCACGGTCGTCGGACAACTCAAGAAGTTCGGTGACGACGATTCCATCAAAGCCATCATCATCCACGTAAATTCCCCAGGCGGAGGCGTGGCCGCGTCGGAAGAGATCTACAGCGAAGTCAAACGCATTCGGGACGAAAAGAAAAAACGCATCGTCTCTTCCATCAGCACGGTCGGCGCCAGCGGCGCTTACTACGTTTCCTCCGCTACCAATAAAATCTACGCCGACAACGGCAGCGTGGTTGGCTCCATCGGCGTGATCTCCGAATGGGTAAATTACGGCGATCTGATGCGCTGGGCCAAGCTCAAGCCGGAAGTCCTCACTGTTGGTGAATTTAAAGACACCGGTGATCCTTCACGTGAAATGACTCCAGCGGAACGGGCCTATATGCAATCGCTGATCGACAACATGTATGGTCAATTCGTTCAAGCAGTTGCCGACGGCAGACACGCCAAAGTCGAAGACATCAAGTCCATTGCAAACGGCAAAGTGTGGACGGGCCAGCAGGCGCTTTCAATGCACATGATCGACCAGGTAGCCGACTTCGAAGCGGCGGTCGATGATACCGCTAAGTCCGTTGGAATCAGCGGCAAACCGGTATTAGTGCGTCCGGATCGAGACCGCAAAAGTCTGCTCGATCTGATGTTTGGAGACGTTTCTCAGTATCTGCCGACCAGAGAGAAACTACTGGACCAGCAGACAGGCTTTTATTATCTGTGGAAATAGAAAATTGGGCTTTCGGTTCTAGGCTTTAGGTGCTCAGGTCTCCTACCTAGCGTGCGCACTTCGATTGAGCGCCGTAAGCCAAGAGCCCAGAGCCTGATTTGACTTGCCACTTGCACACAACCCCTGAAATTTGAGAGAGTTATGCAAGCCCATCGTCAAATTGAAGGCATTACGGAGCGAACAGGCATATGACTAAAGCGGATCTGATCGACGAAGTCTCCCGGCTTGCGGAATTGACACGTAAAGACAGTGAAGTCATTGTCGAGACTATCTTTGACAGCATTGTGCGCTCATTGCGGGTGGGCGACAAAATCGAGATCCGCGGCTTCGGTAGCTTCCGTACCCGACAACGCAAGCCACGCGTGGGCCGCAATCCCAAAACGGGTGACCGCGTGGATGTCCCCGCCAAGAAAATCCCGTTCTTCAAGCCCAGTAAAGAATTGAAAGATTTGGTAAACGTCGGTGGCGCACCAGCAGCCGTCGCAGCACCAGCCCCTGTTCATCCCGCTCAATAATTTGGTACGTCAAGCAAATGTTTGGCAGGCAATGTGGCGTTGGCACCCTCGCCCGTAATTAGAACTCCCGCGACCAGGTTCCTCTATCATGCTCGTTTAGAATGAACTCTATGTTCGCTCGCAAGATCCGCGTGGAATATGACGACAACGGACATCGCAAACCTTGTCCACTCAAGTGGCTCGACAATTTCGCCATGCGCAGCTTCACCAACGCCAGCGTCTTCGATGACACCCTTCCTCTGAGCGATGGACTCATGGAAATCGGAACGAATGTCCCGTTGAAAGAATTAAAAGCCGCAATGGAAGATTGGTTCAGAAAGAAGAGCTACATACCGAAAGACGCCAGCCTGACCATTTCTGATCCCGCCTGAAGGAAAATTTGTCATCCCGACTGGAGTGAGCAACGCGAACACAGTGGAGGGACCCTGTGTTACGGCAATGCATACGGCTTAGCTGTTGCGCCTTCGGGAGCGTTTTCATGCGTCGATCTCACCCCGGACTTTCGTCCGGGGCTAAGCTTGATCGCTCCTTCGGAGCTGCTTCTCAATCCCTACTCTACTTGTCGTAATGCAGCAGCGAGAACACATCGTATCGCTTCAACTTGTCGCGACCGTTCAGAAAATCCAGTTCCACCACGAAGCCCAATCCCACGATGTCCGCACCTAACGACGTCGCCAGTTTCGTGGTCGCTTCCGCAGTCCCGCCCGTGGCGAGTAAATCATCGACGATGATCACGCGCTGGCCTTTTTGAATCGCGTCCCTGTGGACCTCGAGCGTGTTGGTGCCGTACTCCAAAGCGTAGTCGTGCTTAACAGTAGCCGCGGGAAGCTTCCCAGGTTTGCGCACTGGAACGAACCCGGCATTCAGGGCATAAGCAAGCGCAGGCGCAAAAATAAATCCGCGGGCTTCCATCCCTAACACCAGATCGACGTTTTTGTTGATGTAATGTGAGGACAATTGATCGATGAGCGCCGCCAACCCGCGCTTGTCCTTGAGCAGCGTGGTGATGTCGTAAAACAAAATATCTTTCTTGGGAAAATCCGGGACTTCGCGAATTAGTCTTTTCAACTGATCGCAATTCAACGCGGGTTGGGACAATTACCACGCTCCTTCGATACGAAATGTTTTCAGGCCGCTGACCGGCTTGGCGTCGGATTCCTGGACGTCATCCACACGCGCCGCCCGCGGACCTTCCTGCAAACGCGAACGCAATCCACTGAGTTGCTCGCGAGTGCCCATGGCCAGGACTTCCACGCTGCTGTCGTCGTTATTCCGAACCCAACCTGCGATGCCAAGAATGTGCGCCTCGCGTTCCACAAACCAGCGGAAACCAACACCCTGCACGCGCCCGCGTATTAGAAATCGCCGAGCTTCGGTAGCTTTTTCAACAGCAGCCATTTTCCTGTGTCATCCTGAGCGCAGCAAAAGCGTTCAAAGAACGCTTTTGGGGAGTCGAAGAGCCCCTACTAGCTGCACATCACCTTAACTATTCGAACTCGAAAGGAAATCCCTGTCCCCTGGCGGCATTTCAATCTGTAGGGGTCCTTCGACTCCGAGAATTCGATCGCGTTGCGACCGAATTTTCTCCGCTCAGGATGACAGATTTAAAAAGCGATGACAAAACTTGCTAGGCCCGTGACAGATACGCACCGTCCGAAGTGTCCACCTTAATCGTTTCGCCTTCATTGATAAACGGCGGCACCTGCACCACCAGCCCGGTTTCGGTCTTCGCTGCTTTGGTAACGCTGGAAGCTGTGGCGCTCTTGATCCCCGGCTCGGTTTCAATGACTTTCAGCAGCACCGTTTGTGGCAACTCAATTCCCACGGCTTTCCCATCGAAAAATTCGACTCTGATTTGCAAGTTTGAGGTCAGGTATTCAACAGCATCCCCGAGGATTTCCCGCGTCAGGTGAGTTTGCTCGTAGTTCGACGTGTCCATGAAGTAGTAGTTATCGCCGTCGGCGTACAAAAATTCCATGTCAACTTCGTCCACCATCACCTTCTCAATCGGATCTGGCGAACGGAAGCGATGCTCGAACATGGCGCCCGTTCGCAAATTCCGCAGCTTGGCCTGGATAAAGGCGCGCAGGTTGCCGGGAGTACGATGCTCCACGGCAAAAACCGAGTGCAGATCGTTATTGTGCTTGATGATCATGCCGGGCCGAAGCTGGGTGGCGGGAATAGACATGGATGAAAATCTCCTTGAGAATTGCAGCAGACCAGCGGAAAAGCCCCACCAGACACTGACCAACTCTTTATTTTATACGGGCTTGGACAGATTTGGGAAATGCACCAGAGAATTGCGAATACATGGTGCTGTCAGGCAGCTAGAATGGTCCACGGGGAATCCAAGTGGCGGAACCGAAATCTTAGATTGATGAGGTGCATTGATGCGCGAAGGAAAATATAAGGCTTCCGAAGAAGGTAGTCATGCTGGCACAGCGGTCACATTTCTGTTAATTGGACTTGGCGCCGGTGCCCTGGTGGGCCTCCTGCTCGCCCCTAAAACCGGCAAACAAATGCGAAAAGATCTGCGCCGCAAATACGAAACCGCCAAAGACACTTTAGAGGATTGGGCAGACGACGCGAAAGAGTTTGCGGAAGACGCCTTCGAACGCGGCAGCGATATCGCCGACGAAGTTCGCGACCGTGGCGGCCGGATCGCAGATGAAGTCCGCGAACGGGTTGCGCCTTTAGCGAAAAATCTGCGGCGACGGTAGTCCTGAAGGGCGGGTTGTCCGTGGCTGGACTCTTGCCACTTAATGAAAGATCGCTCCGAAGAAACCTTTGACTTTCCCGAAAAATCCGGGATGGGTTTTATTTGGTGGAATGGGAGGCGGCGGCACAACCGTGGCCGGAGGTGCTGTGGCAGCCATTGGATCGCTCGCTAACCGATTCGAGGGCGGCACCGCCGCCGAGGCGTGTGCTGGCGGCAAATCGCTGGCGCGAAAAACCAATGGTGCTTCGATCTTTATGTGGCTCTCATGCGGTTTGGAAGCTGGGAGAGGCTCCCTTTCCGAACCAGCCATGGCGATGTTCACCGGGGCCTTCATGCTGCCGGGTTCCGCAAGATGTGTGGGGTCAGCAGAATCTTTGGCTGGCGCCGTAGCTAAGGACGCCATCATGACCGGAATCGACGCCGGTGGACAACCGCAATCGGAAGGCGTCGCGGGATCCACCGCTGTTAAGCGTCCTGAGCGAAACACGACTTGCTCACCCGCCTTCACTTCATACTTCTCATCGCCGATCAATTCCGAAACCATGGCGGACGCAGTGTTCCCCGGCAATGGGCGCATGCAGGTGTTGCCGCGCGAATCAGCGCTGATGGCGTAATGGAATTCGCCCGGCCCTTCCAACAGAATCCGGAAATCCGGAGTAAGCACGGAATCGGCCGAGCTTTGCAACACATAGTGCGCCTCAAAAGCCCCGGTGCTCATGCCGAACATCAAGTCCTGCCCATTTCCGGATTTAGTGACCGATAGCGTTGTCCCTGGACAAACCCGAACTTCCCCGCCTCCTCCCATGCTCAGAATCTGCATCTGAGCCCCGGCGGTAACTGTCGAACCGTTGGCAAAACGCTCCAACGAAATCGCAACTCCGGAGCCGCCAGTGCTTATCGGGACAACCACCGGCTGCGGTTCGGCGGTGAGCGAAGCAACTGACGCAGGCTTGGGTACCACTTCTTCGGCTGAACGCATGCGGACCGTCAACAAGTTGCCCGCCAGGTCCCAGGTGAATTCGCTGCTTTTAAGTAAATCAATCACGACACGGGTGATGGGCGGATGGCTTTGAAACTGATCGATGCGGACTGCGCGCACCGGATCGCTGCGAAACGCGCCCGCTTGAAAATCAACTTGCCTCTGCTGCAGTGAACTACTGGTGTTCGGCAGGTCGATGACCAGGCGTGGCGGGCTGTCCAGCTTTTGCACTTCAGGCACCAGTGGACGGGTAGAAATGATCTCCACCGCCGGGCCATTTTTATCGGGAACGACTCTCACCACCAGCACACTGGCTGCGGGAGGCTGCGCTTTCGTCCGCACTCTGGGCGCGGGAAGAGACACAGATTGCGGGTTGGCTTGCCCGGCGACGGGTAGGGAAGCGACAACGGCCGCGAGCGCGAGAGCAAGATTAGAACTGATGCGCAACAAAGAACTTCATCCCGGAAAGATTCCCTGCTTTAAGCTAACAATACCACCAGGATGGGACGGGAAGAAGTGACGGAAAAAGCACGAAAGGCCAATTTCTTTTAGAGAGATGCCTGGCTCGACAGCCTCTAAAACTGATTTTAGGGTTCGGCGAGGAATTCGTATTCGTCGATGACCGCTGCTACGGCCATCTTGCCATCGGTTACAGCGTCGTCCACGCGCACGATTTTGCCTTTGCATTGCACGCGGATGCTTTCGGTTAAAGTGATCTCCGGCGGCAAGGTAAGAGTGAACTCAATCGGTGATCCGGCGGCCACCGCCGAATCCAGATAAAAACAGATGCCGCGAGCGCTCACATCCCGGGTCTGGGCGGTTTTTCCCTGTTTTCCATCTTCGTTGCTGGTCACTGAAACCGGCAACCGCAGCGCAAAGCGGCGGGTGGCGCGCTTATCTTGTTGGGCCTCGGCCATAGGTCCTCCATAAAGCCCTGTAAGCATGGCGGTTTGCGGGCATGGTGTCAAGGACTTTGGGAGAGTTCAGAGTCGAACAACCACCCAGGACACGCCGTACCAGCAACGAAGGCCATTGTGGGATTTCCTTTGTGTCCTTGGTGGTTAATGACTTAGGTTTTGCGGTTCCCGATTTTTGACGATAAGCTGATAACGTATGATTTTCGTCCTCGACAACTACGATTCGTTCACTTACAACCTCGTGCAATATTTGGGCGAGTTGGGAGCGGATGTCGTGGTACGCCGCAACGATCAGGTCACGGTTGACGAGATCGGAGACATGCGCCCGGAGAAGATCGTCGTCTCGCCCGGCCCCTGTACCCCACAAGATGCCGGAATCAGCATTGAGCTCATTCGTCATTTTGCGGGAAACGTCCCGATCCTGGGCGTTTGCCTGGGACATCAGGCCATCGGCGCAGCTTTCGGAGGCAAAATCGTCCGCGCTCCTAATCTGATGCACGGTAAAACCAGTCAAGTGCAACACGACAACCGGACAATTTTCCGGGGCCTCCCGTTCCCCATCACTGCAACCCGATATCACTCGTTGATCGTCGAACCAAACGACCTGCCTTCCGATTTGGAAGTCAGCGCCTGGACCACCGAAAAAGATGGTTCCCGCACCATCATGGGATTGCGTCACAAACGCTTTTTTATTGAAGGCGTCCAGTTCCATCCTGAAAGCGTGTTGACCACCGAAGGCAAGCAGTTGGTTTCTAATTTTTTGTCGCTCTGAAAAAAGACCATCTGTAGGGAGGCAGCCTGCTGCGTCTCCCTCCAAACGCAGAAATCTACCTCTCAACAGAACACTTCGCGCGACTGTTAATATCTTGCCTGTTGCAAGGAACCTCATGCCATCACGGATTTTGAATCTTCTCCTCGCTTTATCCGCAGCAGCGACAGCCTTGGCGCAGGACTCTTCTTTAACGCCAGCCCAAGTCAGCACCGTCGAAAAGGACATCACATGCCTTCATGACCCAGGAACACACGCCCAGTGTTTCCATCGCGATCGTAAAAGATGGCAAACTCGTGTGGACGGGCGCCTACGGATTTTCCGATCTGGAGAATTCGGTTCCGGCAAAAACATCGACCATGTATCGCCTGGCTTCGATTTCCAAACCGATTACCGCGACGGCGGTCATGCAACTCGCCAACGCCGGCAAACTCGACCTCGACGCGCCAGTTCAGAAATACTGCCCGGCGTATCCGAAAAGCAGTGGCCCATCACTGCCCGGGAATTGCTCGGACATCTCGCCGGTATTCGGCACTACAAGCATCCCGAAGAATACTGGAGTACGATTCATTACGCCTCAGTCACCGAGTCGCTCGATTTCTTCAAAGCGGATCCGCTCGACTTCGAGCCAGAAACGAAATATCAGTATTCGACTTTTGGATTCTCCATCCTCGGCTGCGAAGTCGAAGGCGCCTCCGGCATGAAGTTCATGGACTTCGTGAAACAGAAATTTTTCATCCCGGCGGGAATGGAGCACATTCAAATTGACGACACTTTCACCATCATCCCCAACCGCGCTCACGGTTATCGCAAAACGGAAAAAGGCGAAGTCGTCAACACGTGGCTAGCGGACACCAGCAACAAAATTCCTGGCGGTGGCATGATCTCGACCGCAACCGATCTCGCCGATTTTGCCATTGCTACCATGCACGCGAAATTGGTTCCGCAGGCCACTCTGGAAAAAATGTGGACTCCTCAGACCATGCGCGACGGCAAGAAAACCGGCTCCGGACTCGACTGGGGTGTGGGGGAGATCAAAGGTCACAAAAAGGTTTCTCACAGCGGCGCACAACCCGGAACCAGCACGGACTTGATTCTAGTTCCGGACCTAAATGCAGCCCTGGTCGTGATGATAAATATGGACGGCGTTCCAGCCAGTCAACTGGCAGACAAGATTCTCGAAGGCCTTGTGCCTTAGAAAACAATACAGCTCAGAAAATAAACGATGCTCGAATCGCGGAGCGACGGCATTCATTAGCCCAGCGCGGAAAGTGCTGGGACGAACCAAAGGAATTAAAACTGAGTCACGCCAGGAACGCCGGCGGGTTCGCATAAATACTACTGAGCGAATCCCCGCGCCGCATCCACCGCTCTTAGCACGGCTTTCGCTTTATTCAGACATTCCTCGAATTCGCTCTCGGGATCGGAGTCCGCCACAATCCCCGCTCCGGCCTGCAAATAAGCCTTCTTACCCTGCATCAGCAGGGTGCGAATGGCGATGCAGGAATCGAGATTGCCCGCGAAATCCGCATACAATACCGAGCCTCCATAAATTCCACGCCGCGTCGGTTCCAGTTCCTCAATAATCTGCATGGCGCGAACTTTCGGGGCGCCACTCAATGTGCCCGCAGGAAAACAAGCGGCAAAAGCATCCAGCGCATCAAGGTCACCCCGCAACTTCCCTTCGAGGGCCGACACCAAATGCATAACGTGCGAGTACCGCTCCACGTACATCAAATCTTTTACTTTGACCGAACCATATTCGCTCACCCGTCCAAGATCATTGCGGCCCAGGTCGACCAGCATCACGTGTTCGGCGCGTTCTTTTTCATCGTGCAACATTTTTTGTTCGAGCGCTGCGTCTTCGGTTTCATCTCGTCCGCGCCGATGGGTCCCAGCGATCGGCCGGTACTCCAGCTTTCTTCCAGTAACCCGCACCAACATTTCTGGAGACGATCCCAATACATGCGTATCTCCCATACGCAGAAAATATAAGTAAGGCGAAGGATTCACGGTTCGCAACGCCCGATAGATATCGAAGGGTGCAACTTCGGGGGTGAACTCCAACCGCTGAGAGAGGACGACCTGAAAAATATCTCCAGCCGCGATGTACTCCTTGGCGCGTTCGACCATTTGCACATACTGTTCACGGCTGGTACCCGCCTTGACTCTTAACTTCCCCTGGCTCGCCGGCACAGATTTTCGCAATTGCGCGGGACGCAATCCGTTCGCAAGCTTCTTTTCCAATATCGCAATATCGGCTACAGCGCGGTCGTAAGCTTTACGCGGACTCTCCCGAGACACATCAGCCGTCGCAATAATATGGATCTGATGTCGCAAATGATCGAAGGCCAGCAGCCGGTCAAAGAACATCCACGCCGAATCCGGGAGATGGAGATCGTCTTTCGCGTGCTCGCCAATATTTTCAAGCTGGCGCACGCCGTCATAGGCAAAATAGCCGACAGCGCCTGCGGTAAACGGAGGCAATCCCGGAACATTTGCCGGACGATGTTCGCGAAGCAGTTCCTTCGCCACCTGAATTACGCTGCCTTTGCGCTTCTCGCGGACCTTCCCGCGCTGCACAACGACTTCATCGCCGTGCGCCCGCACCTGCATATAAGGACGCGCCCCGAGAAAGGTAAAGCGTCCAATCTGCTCGCCACGCTCCACCGACTCAAGCAAAAACGCATCAGGCTCTTTAGCTGCGACTGCCAGAAACGCCGAGACGGGCGTAAGCAAATCCGCCATTACCGACTTCACTACCGGTACCAGCGTAGCTTCCTTAGCCAAACGTGAGAATTCTTTGTAATCCGGAACAGGCATGAGTTGCCACATTATATAGCGCTACGCTTTAGGCTTTAGTCTTTGGGCTTTGGGCATTGGGCATTAGGCTCCAGGGCTGTAGCGTCGGCCTGCAATCCTAGAGCTCAGAGCCTAAAGCCCAGAGCCCGCCCAGCGAACCAGCGAATGAATTGACGGATTCCCCTCAGCAATAGAAGATGACTGATCGGTCTGCTGTTGTCGCGGAGCCCTATGCGGATCAAATTCTGGGGAGTTCGGGGATCCACGCCGGCTGCTCAACCCGAGAACATGCGTTACGGAGGCAATACTTCCTGCGTCGAAGTGCGCCTCGGCGACCAACTCTATATTTTCGATTGTGGCACCGGCTTTCGCCTATTGGGCAATCAACTACGCACCGAATTTAATGGCAATCCAATTTCCGCACATGTCTTTCTCTCCCACTTTCATTGGGACCACATTCAAGGACTTCCCTTCTTCGGCCCACTGTATGAAAACGCGAAAAATCGTTTCGTATTTCATTCTTCCAACCGAACGCGCGCCCTGAAACAAGTTCTGGAAGAGCAAATGGCATCGCCGTATTTTCCCGTGGGATTAAAAGAAATGAAGGCGCAGCGCGAATTTCATAATCTTGAAGAAGGGAAAATTCAGTTGGACGACATCACCATCCGCACTGCCTGGCTCAATCATCCCCAGGGCTGCATGGGCTTCCGTCTCGAGACCAAAGAAGGCGTGATCGTTTACGCGACCGACAATGAACCCGGAGACGAGGGCTTTGACAAGAGCGTACGCAAACTCGCCGAAGGCGCTGACGTTCTCATCTATGACGCCCAGTATTTGCCGGACGAATACGAAACCCGCCGCCGCGGCTGGGGACACAGTCATTGGCGCGAAGCCGTCAACATCGTGATGCAAAGCGGCGCGAAAGATTTAATTCTTTACCATCACGATCCCGATCACGACGACCTCTGCCTCGATAAAGTCGTGCAGGAAGCCCGCAATTATTATCCCCGAGTCCGCGCCGCCGCCGAAGGCATGGAGATTGTGCTGTAGAAACTATTTCAGATTTATGATTTTTGATCGCAGATTTAAACCGTAAAATCTTCAATCTAAAATCCTCAATCTGAAATGGCACTCCCTCACTTGCCTCCCCGCCCCACCCCGCTTAGAATTGGACGGTTTGGCCTATCGCTGCCGGAAAGTTATCTATTCGCCAGTATTATCTGAACAACGAACCGCACTTATACGGAGATTTTCATGAAAACGTTGTCCCTCGAGCAGGAAATTAATCCCTGGGAAGCGCAAGCTGCCCGCTTTGACTTTGCCGCTGAAAAGCTGGGCCTCGACGAGGGCATTCGCAAAGTTTTGAGTTATCCGACGCGCGAAATCATCGTCCATATCCCGGTCAATATGGACAATGGCAAGCTCGAGGTTTTCACAGGTTTCCGCGTACAGCATTCGATTGCCCGCGGCCCCGGCAAAGGCGGCATCCGCTACGCTCCCGACGTCACCCTCGACGAAGTCCGCGCCCTTGCCAGTTGGATGACCTGGAAATGCGCGGTCGTGAATATCCCCTTCGGCGGCGCGAAAGGCGGAGTGATTTGTGATCCCCACAAAATGTCGATGGGGGAACTCGAACGCATGACGCGCCGCTACACCGCCGAACTCATCGAATTCATCGGACCCGAAAAAGATGTTCCCGCTCCCGATGTCAACACCAACGAACAGACCATGGCCTGGATCATGGACACCTACTCCATGCACATGCGCCAGACTGTCACTGCGGTCGTCACCGGCAAGCCGATCAACATTGGCGGTTCCCGCGGACGCCGAGAAGCTACCGGCCGTGGCATTATGATCGTTTGCGAAGAGGCCATCAAAAAATTGGGCCTCACCCGCGAATCCACCCGAGTGATTGTGCAAGGCTTTGGCAACGTGGGATCGAATGCGGCGCTGCTGATGCATCAGGCGGGATACAAAGTAATCGGCATTATTGAAGTCAATGGCAGCTTATTCAACAAAAACGGAATCGACGTTCAGGCTGTCACCGAATATCGCGAAAAAAATCGTACTCTGAAAGGCTTCCCCGAAGCCGAGGCCGCCGATCCAGCCGAGCTGTTCCTCACCGATTGCGACATTCTGATTCCCGCCGCCACCGAAAACCAAATCACCAGCCGCAATGCCGATCGAGTGAAATGCAAAATTCTCGCCGAAGGCGCAAACGGTCCCACCACGGCCGCCGCAGATGACATTCTCGCCGACAAAAAAGTATTTGTGATTCCTGATATTCTCTGCAACGCCGGTGGCGTGACGACTTCCTACTTCGAATGGGTTCAGGATCGCCAGGGATATTTCTGGAAAGAATCTGTTGTAAACGAGCAACTTGAAGAAATTATGGTGGCCGCGTTCCATGACGTAGTACGGTATTCTGAAACCCACGGAGTTAACAACCGGATCGCCGCTTACATGCTGGCCATTGACCGCGTGGCCTACACCATCCGCCAACGCGGGATTTACGCATAATAATTTCCGGGCCAACGGAACCAGACTGCAACGGGACTGGGCCTACTTCATACACACGGAGAGACGATATGACCAAGCTACAAAAGCGTTTGTCTATTTGGGGCCTCGGATTCTGCATGCTGTTTGCTTTGGCCATTGCGCCGCTAATTGCGCAAACCACCAGCACTACGGCAACCGATCAGACCGATTCCACCACCAGCAAAAAGAAGAAAAAGAAAGCCAAGGCGGATGCAACGACTACCACTGCCGCCACCGATACCACTGCCAGCGGCGACACCACCACCAAGAAATCCCATAAAAAGAAGGCTGCCGCGGACGCGGCAACCCCGGCAGCAGCCTCTCCCGCTGCGGCTGCGGCTCCGGCCGCCAGCGCCACCGACGCGGCTGCACCTAAAAAGACCCGCAAGAGCAAAAAGACGGAAGCCGACGCCGCTCCGGCGAGCGCAATGGCGCCTGCACCAGCACCAGCCAAAGCTGCTCCCGCTGCCACTCCGGCACCCGCTCCGGCTGCGAAAGCGGCCCCAGCGGCTGCAGCTCCGGCCCCTGCAAGCACTATGGCACCGGCGAAGAAAGCTGCTCCAGCCCCCAGCGCTAACGCCTCCAGCGCCGACATCGCCTCTGCCAAAGCCAGTGGCAAAGTCTGGGTCAACACCGAGAGCAAGGTCTATCACAAGAGCGGACGCTGGTACGGCACCACCAAGAAAGGTCAATTCATGACCGAGGACGAAGCCAAGGCGGCAGGTTACAAGGCGGCCGAAAAAGAGTAATTTCCAAGAATTAATTTTTAAAGGAGAAATTATGAACAAGAATCTTCGTAAGCGAATCCTGCTAACCATCTTCGCTGTAGCTTTACTGAGCGGCATCCACGTCACTACCAGCGTTGCTCAAGCTACGTCCTCAAAAATGGCAGGGTCCGCCACCAAACCTGATCTGCTCGACATAAACTCCGCCACCGCGGAACAACTAAGTGCCCTGCCGGGAATCGGCGATGCCTACTCGAAAAAGATCATCGATGGCCGCCCTTATGCCAAGAAGACTGATCTGGTTCAGAAGAAAGTCATTCCTGCCGCGACCTATGCAAAGATCAAAGACAAGATCATCGCCAAACAGAAATAACTGGATTTCCTTAGCAGCCCCGCAATCTTCGGGGCCGCTCTTTTCTAAATTCGTTTTACGAATCCGCCCTGGAGGCAATAATGGGACTTCTTGATGAACTGGAAAATAAAGCCGTCAGCAGCGTAATGGGCGGCACCACCAATCCGCTGGCTTCGCAACTATTACAAATGATCCAGCAACAACCCGGCGGACTCTCAGGCCTGGTGCAGAATTTTCACGATAAAGGATTGGGCAGTGTGGTCACTTCGTGGGTAGGCACGGGACAGAATCTCCCGATTTCCGCTGATCAGATCCAAAGCGTTCTGGGCAGCGCTCAGGTCCAGCAACTGGCAGCGAAAGTCGGGATTTCGCCGGAAGCCGCCAGTTCGCAGCTTTCGCAACTGTTACCCACCATCGTGGACAAACTCACTCCCAACGGCCAGCTACCGCAGCAGGGCAATCTGATGGAAATGGGGATGAATTTGCTGAAATCGCTCGAAACACCCGGCGCAGCCTGATCAAAAGTGTCAGCCACCAAGGACAGGAGGCCCGCGGAATTCCCTTTTGTGTACCTTCGTGTCCTTGGTGGTTAATGCATTTTCTCCCTCTTCGATTGCTTTCCCTGTTCCCGCTGGAGGATAATTCGGCATTGTCGGTTTCAGGCATTTTTGCCAACGGCGATGTCCAGTATCCTTCGGTGAACCTGCCTAACTCCATCACGCTTACCCGCATCTGCAGCATCCCACTGCTGATCTGGATTCTTTCCAGTAGCCGTTTTCACGGCGCGAACGGCGAACAGGAGATGCTGGCCTCGGCACTCTTTATCGCCGCTTCTATCACCGACGGCATTGATGGTTATCTTGCCCGCAAACGCGGCCAGATCACCACTATGGGCATCCTGCTCGATCCGCTGGCCGATAAACTATTAATCGCCGCGGCTTTTGTGACCCTCGTCCAGTTCAACCCCAGCCTGGTTCCCGCCTGGATGGCGGTTGTGATCATCGGCCGCGAATTCCTCGTCAGCGGCCTGCGGTCCATTGCCGCTTCCGAAGGCTTCACCATCGAAGCCAGCGAGCTGGGCAAATTCAAAATGCTGGTGCAGATTGTCTCCGTAGTGGCCGTGATTCTCGATCATCGCTGGAAAGAATGGCCGATTCATGGGACCTACTTTTTTCCTGTGCACTGGATCGCGTGGCTTTCCATCTGGTTCATGGTGGTTCTGTCGCTGATCTCGGCGGGAGATTATTTTGTCGCTTTCTGGTCAAAGATTGATCGCCAGGTGGTGAAGCGGCGCCGCCGCAACTTCATCCTCAGCCGGCGGAGAAAACGCGATGTCCCCGTCACCTGAGGACTCGCAGAACGAATTCACTCCGGAAGAACGCCGCATCCTCCTGAAACTCGCTCATCAGTCGATCCTCTCCAAATTCGACCGCCTCGAAATTTCTCTGGATCCACCTTCATCGCACCTCGCCGAACCGCGAGGCGTGTTCACCACAATTTATTTGCACGGCGCTTTGCACGGCTGCGTAGGCTTCCTGCTGCCGGTAGCTTCCCTTTACCGCAACGTAGCGGAAACCGCCCGCTCGGCGGCTTTCGAGGACTCGCGATTTCCGCCAATCGCTCGTGAAGAGGCTCCTGATCTCGAAGTTTCGCTGAGCATTCTTTCTCCGCTCCGCCGCATTGCGGCCGAGGAAATCCAGATCGGACGCCACGGCTTGCTGATTAGCAAAGCAGGCCAGCGAGGATTGCTGTTGCCGCAAGTTGCCATTGAACACGGCTGGGACCGCATCACTTTCCTCGAACAGACCTGCCGCAAAGCCGCCCTGCCATCGGACGCCTGGAAAAATGGCGCGAGTATCGAGTCCTTCACCGCCGAAATCTTCAGCGACCACGACGTAAGCGACGGCAAATCCGTAGCGGGCTAATCACAGAGCATTAGCCCACCACTGCAATTGAAATCAGCTTTGACACTATCCGAATCGGTGTAGAATTCAGCCCGCCCAGATTCCAATCTGAAAATTTTTGTTATCCGCACCCCAGCGGGGACGGACTCTCTTTTTGCCTCAAAGCACTTCTAAGGAGAAACGGCCTCGCAGGAATCGCGCGCGAAAAAGGAGAATTCAATGAAACAAAGAGTAATAGTGTTTAGTTGTTTCCTGCTTCTTTGTATGGCCGCAGCCACCGTTCGCCCCGTGGAGGCGCAGATGGCAGCCAAAGCCAAGCCGTCTGTCTACACCTACGTTGCCACCTGGGACGTGCCTCGCGCCCAATGGCCCGAGATGGAAAAACTTGACGCACTCGACAAACCGGTACTCGACAAACTGGTCGCCGATGGCACTCTCGTCAATTACGGCGCTTACACCAACCTGATCCACCAGGAAGGCGAAGCCACTCACGGAAGCTGGTTCTCTGCCACTTCCGAGGGCAAACTCCTACAAGCTCTCGAAGCGATTTACGCCCATCCCGGGTCGACCGACTCGCCAGTGGAAGGTGCGTCCAAGCACTGGGACCAGATCCTGACCGGGAACATCTACAACTCCAAACCGGGCTCCACGACCGGCGGCTATCTCACTTTGTCGCGCTGGGAAATCAAACCCGGTGAAATGCACGCTTACGAGGAACTCACCAAAAAGGTGCTCGTTCCGGTGCTCGACAAACTGGTAGCCGACGGCTCGATCACTTCTTACGGACAGCTCACTGAGGATTACCATCAGGGAAAACTGGGCACGGTCTACGACTACATCACAGTGCCCGATGCGGCATCCATGGACAAAGTCGATAAGGCGCTCGATGACGTATTCGACAACACTCCTGGATTCGGTACTGCCTTCCAGTCGCTGGCCGAGCGGGAAGGACATCGCGACTACCTCACTCGTTTGCGTTACATGGTATCCAAGTAGCGAGCCATCTTGGTAGTAATGCAAGTTGGAATCGAGATTCGTATCAGGGCACGGCATTCACCGATCCCCTGATACGGATCTTTTCTCAAACTTTGCGGTTTACAGAACAATTCTCATTTTCTGCGCGGTCGCTTCAGCGCTGCGGTCAAGCAGATTAGAAAATCGATGCCTGAATCGGCACGGCATTGGTTGTGCATTTGATCGGCCTCTTCATAATCTTCTCTCCGAAAAGAAAAAAGCCGGGGAAGGTTCAACCCTCCCCGGCCCAAAAATAAGTTGTGGCTAGAAGCTGGCAGCTAGAAGCTGGTTTACTGCTGTTCATCCAGTTCGACGGCATCGCCCACGTGAACATCTTCCATGGCAAACACAATCATGCCGGTGGCGGTGGTCGGCGTGGTACCGACAATGACCAGTTCCCCGACCGCTCGCCTTGGGAAATCAGCCACATGGATGGTCGGCCCGCTGCTTTTGGTCAATAACTTAGGATCGATGGACGGTGGCTTTTTCTGTGTATCTTCGGAAGTCGACGCTTTGAACGAAAGTGAATCGACAGGATCCTTCAGGTCAGCAGTATAGGTACGCACGGCCCGGAAATAATCCCCAACCTTGACGCCCTGGTTGCCGCCAACATTGATGTAGACCTTCGCGCCATTTCCCAATTCTCCGTCGAAGTCCTTGGCCATCAGAATACGGCCACTGACTTTGCCATTGGCTGGCGCCAGACGATCAAAGCGCGCCGGCGGATGGAACGCGACGGTTGGTTTTTCAACAAAAGGCACCACAATGTCGCCCGGATTGACCGGATCGCAGCTGAAATTGATGCGGCCGACTGCGGTCTTGTGCCGGGTATCGACGATCTGCACCCGGGCCACTTCGTAATAGGGCTGACCGGCGGCCCTCAACATGGCATGCTGGCCGTTAAAGAGCTCGTATTTGTTGGGATCGGTGAGTTCACGCAGAACGGTGTACTGCTGCCCGGGCTGGTAGCCGTTTCCGGTCAGGTAGATTACGTCACCCTGGACGAATTTGGAGGTGCCAGGGCTCTCCAGCCCCCCTGCCACGTAGTTGCTGTTAGGCATGAGCTGGTGACTGATGAAACCGGCACAATAGAGATCGGCGGCGGTTGGCGTTTCCACCCGTTCGAAGGGGAACGTCGTGGTGGTTACCAGTGTTCCGTCAGCAGAGGTCTGCTCTGCCGGGGCAGGTGCAGCTTGCTGGGCTTGGGCGGCAATCGCCAGTGACAAAATTAGCAACAGTCCTGTTTTCTTCATGTTATCTCCAGGTCGGGGCCAGAATCCACCGGCGTGTCCGCCTAACTACAGCAAATAAAGGGTTTCCAACCCGGACAGTAACAAGCAGGTAAGCCCCGGTCAAGGTTACGAGGGTGTTATGACGACCCGTTAAAAAGTTTGCTTTACGGCAAAATATTGACAATCCCTTGTTGCATCTGGAGTTACACGCCTGTAATATCGGCGCCGACTCCTCATCACGATGACAGCCGCGTCCAACCAATTCATATCCCGACTCTTGCACCAGCGGTTGCCCCGGGTCTGCGTGGCCCTGACCGCCTCTGATCCCGCTGAGTTGGTGGATAAAGCGGAGGCCTTAGTTCGAGATAACACCTTTCTGGAGTTCAGGTTAGATTACCTCCCCAAGCCTTTACTGGCTCTGCCACGAATCAAGCAATTCACCGACTACTACCCTCATGTCGTTGTGATTGCGACCTGCCGCCGCACCGCTAGCGGAGGCAAGTTCAAAGGCACGACGGCGGCCCAGCTTGACATTCTGACCAAGGCGTCTGCGGCAGGCTGTCAGCTTGTGGATGTCGAAATCCAGACGGCGGTTCAGATCAAGCCGGCGCAGTTGCAAAAGCTTCGCGACAAGGCCTCTCTTATTCTTTCGTTTCATGACTTCAAAGCCACCAAGAAGCTTGAAGAAACGCTGGCAAAGATGGTTGCCTTCCCGGCTGACTTCTACAAAATCGTCACCACCGCGACGACCTTGTACGACAACGTGGTGATGATGAAATTTCTGGAGAAGAATCGCGACCAGCATTCCCTGATTGGCCTGTGCATGGGCGAACAAGGAATTATTAGCCGAGTATTGGGTGTGCGGGCAGGCAGTGTATTCACATTCGCGGCGCTGACCGCGGATGAGAAAACCGCGCCCGGCCAAACTACGGCGCAAGAGCTACGCAGCATTTATCGCATCGAGCAGGTGGATACCGCGACACGAGTCTACGGAGTGGCGGGAGATCCTGTGGCGCAATCGCTTTCGCCGGCGATTATGAATGCGGCGATGCGCCGCGAAACTGTCAATGGCGTCTACGTCGCGCTGCATGCCAAAACGTTAAAGGACTTGCTGGCCTGTGTTCGGGATATCCCGATCCATGGGCTTTCGATCACCATGCCGTATAAACAGTCGATCGTCAGTCATCTCGACAACACCGACACGCACACCACAAAAATCGGCGCCTGCAACACCGTGGTTCGCGCGCAGGATGGAAAGCTTTACGGTTTCAATACCGATTCAGCAGGAGTGGTGCGGCCGCTGGAAAAACGCATCACCATTGAAGGCGCGAGAATTCTGGTTTTGGGCGCCGGCGGCGCGGCACGAGCGGCGGTGTTTGGACTCAAGGAACGCGGTGCCGAAGTCTTTATTCTGAATCGCACGGCGGCGCAGGCTCAGAAACTGGCTCGCCAGGCCAAAGTTAAATCGATTAAGCGTCCAGATTTAAAGAAGCTAGCATTCGATGTGATCATCAACGCCACGCCGGTTGGGATGGGCAACACCAAGGATTCGCCACTGAATGCCGACGAGATCAAAGCCAAATACGTTTTCGACATGGTCTACGATCCGCGCGAAACCCGCCTGATCAAGTTGGCCAAAGAGCGCGGCGCGGAAGTGATCCCGGGAATCGAGATGTTCGTCCACCAGGCAGCCCGTCAATTCGAAATCTGGACCGGCAAACCCGCGCCTTGGGACGACATGCTGCATGTGGTCACGCTCGCCCTGAACGAACGCGAAGCAGCTCTCGAAGCGCAGGCTAAGCCCGAGAAAAAGGCGACTGCGAAGTCTCACTACGCCGATTGACCCGCCGTACCAAGATCCTGTCCCGGCGGCGTAGATTTCGCCCACTCCAAAGGGTTCTGTCCTGCGCTCAGGACGGCATGGAAACTTTTGGTTTTTATTCCGTTCTGAGATTCTGGGTCTGGCTTCGCAGGAAAAAGAAGGATTTCGCATCGTTCGTGCTACGGATCTCCACAGGCTTTCGATCCGGTAACGCACTGCTTTTATCGCTTTAACGGCGCCAGATGCTTTTTGCCACGAAACGGTTGCATTTTTAATGGTGCCGGTAGTACACTCCAGACAGGGCGCGGCTGTAAACGCCCAATCCAGTACTAAGCCCTTTCTTCCAAGGTTCAAGAGCCGTTGCTAGCTGTCACGGACGTTTGAAGCGAATTCCCTTCGTTTCAAGCCACAAGGTTCGGAGAGACCCTTATGTCGTGGTACGCGTACTGCCTCACAGAACAACAAACCCAAATTAATGGAACTCGCGCCCGCCGTCCCTTTCTGCTTGAAGGGATCCAAGGTGTCAACGGTGCCCCCGTGCTCAGCTACCCCAGTGGCGAGTTCGCGGTCATTGTCAGCGAATATGACCGGACCACCAACGGGACCGGTAAGTTGGAGGAAAAGACCGTTCTGGAACATGCACACGTGGTGAGTGTATGTTTCCGTAGCGGGACCGTCCTTCCGTTCCGTTTTGGAACCATTTTCGACAGCGACGACGCTCTTCGTCAGGCTGTCCGTGCCAACCGACGCGCCTTTGGCGTCAGCGTGGCCCGACTGCGTGGCAAGGCTGAGATGCACCTCAAGGTCCTGATTAAAGACGGTGCATTGCGGGAGTTCATGGCCGATGTCCCGTTACCGGATACGGTTGGCGGCGACTATCTGATGAAGCTGAGGGAAAAGGCTTCTAAAGACCGCGAACGCCAGACCAAAGCCCGCGCCCTTTCCGTCCAGGTTCACAAGCTTTTCAATCCCCTCGAAGAAGAAATCAGCTGCAAGCGAGTCAACACCAACGGCATGCTGATCGACATTGCCCACCTGATCGATTCGAAATCCGTGGAAAAATATCAGAACCGGTACAGTAGCGCGGCGAAGCAGTTGAAGAACTGCGAGCTGGTGATCAGCGGTCCCTGGCCGCCTTATCATTTCCTGCCGGGCAAACTGCGGACGGTTGCAGGAAATTCGTAAAGACTTCGGAGATACTTTCGTATTCAACCCCGAACTTAGGTTCGGGGTTTTTTACTTTCGAATCCATTTGGATAGAACCGGCTCAAACTACAAGCGCACGCCCGTCCCCCCTTATTTCGAAGCGGAGCGAGAAATCTGCTTTTATCTGATCCCAGATAGACAGCAGATTCCTCCCTTCGCTTTCGCTACGGTTCGGAATGACAATATTTGAAAGGGTCAATTCAGAGGGTCGGGAGGAACGAGGCGAGTTTTGACGCGCGGCTGCAGCGAATGTGCAGGATTCTGCACTCGCGCTCCTGCGGCCTTCGATCGACATTTTCGTCTGTCTCCGGCGTTTAGGCCTAAGTGGCTATTTCATATGGGGTTGGCCGGAAAGCCGCTATGGGCGGGCGATTCCGAGGATTTGGCCGGGCAAGTGCATCTCCCCTTAACACTAAAAGAGGCCGTACCAAAGCATGACCTTTACTCTCATCCAATGTTCTCGACTCTGCGTTATTTGCCTTTCCGCCCGGCGGACTGGTCCCTTGCATCGCCTTTCCTGAATCCCATCACCTATGCCTCTTTTGAAATGGTGGCTCCAGCAATGGAGCCATTTTTCTTGGGTATCAGAAAAGGGCTTCTAGGAGTTTTCATCTGCCGCCGTCCGGTTCCAAGCACTGACTGGCTGGGCGAATGAATACCGTCGCTACGCGAGTGGAGCAATTATTCTGGAGCGATTATCAAAGACGGACTTTGGGAAACCGAGCGACCCCTGACGTCACCTCATTTACACTGACAAATTCGTTACGTATGCTCGTGACGAAGAACTTCTGAGGTGATAATGCGTCTGCAACTCATTCTTGCTGCTGTGCTGGTCTCGACTCTCGCTGCCGCTCAAACGCAACCGCCAAAACCCGGTTACATGCGCGAGGACCCGCCATCCGCGGAGGATGCTTATTCGCCGCAATTGCGCGGCGAGCTCACCGCCCTGCGGGACGCCGCGCTCACCGACGACTATGCGTATGAGCAAGTAGCGCATTTGACCGAGAACATTGGTCCGCGGGCGGAGGGTTCACCGCAGGCGCTGTTTGCCGTCCATTACGTAGCCGATGAACTGCGCAAGCTGGGTCTCGAAGTGCGGCTGGAAGAAGTGCAAGTCCCACGCTGGACGCGCGGCGTGGAAACGGCGGAACTGGTCGAGTATCCGGGACAGGCGCCGGGTACCACGCAGAAGATCGTGCTGACGGCATTGGGCGGCAACACGCCAACCTCGGCGGAAGGTCTTACCGCCGAAGTTGTGGTGGTAAATAATTTCGACGAATTGAAGGCCCTGGGCCGCAGCAAAGTGGCGGGGAAAATTGTGTTGTTCAATGTGGCGTTCGACCGGAAAAAAGCGGACGCCGGACGCGCCTTCGACGGCTATAGCGAGGCGGTTGTCTATCGTGGGAGCGGCGGAAAGGCAGCCGCGGAGTTGGGGGCGGTCGGGTCCCTGGTGCGCTCCGTGGGAACTGCTGACTATCGCTTACCGCATACGGGTTACAGCACGAACGCGGGCATCCCTCAGGGAGCCGTGACCAGCGAGGACGCAGATTTGATCTCGCATCTGGCTGCGCAAGGAAAAGTGCGGATGCATTTCATTCTGACTTCGCAGACTGGTGCTCCGGTGCTTTGCTACAACGTAGTGGGAGATTTGAAAGGATCGGAACATCCCGAGCAAGTGGTGATTGTTTCCGGGCATCTTGATTCCTGGGACCTGGGACGAGGCGCGATCGATGACGGCGCGGGAGTGGTGGTGGCCATGGAAACGGCGCAACTGATTCAGCAATTGCATCTGCATCCCAAGCGGACGATCCGCGTTATTGCCTGGATGGACGAAGAAAACGGCGGCAGCGGGCAGACCGCTTACGCCAAAGCGCACGAGTCGGAGTTCGCGAATCACGTCGCGGCCATCGAAAGCGATTCTGGGGCGGGGCATCCGCTGGGTTTCGAAGTTATGGCGAGTAGCAAGGCGCTGCCGTTCCTGCGCCCGGTGCAGGAGATTCTGCAAAGCTTTGGGGCAAGCATGATCGAGCCCACCGATTCAAGCCCCGAAGCCGACATCACTTCTTTGGCGCAGGCAGGGGTTCCGGCTCTCGGGCTCCTACAGGACGGAAGGACGTACTTTTTTTATCATCACACTGCAGCTGATACGTTGGACAAAATTGTGCCCCAGGAACTCCGCGAAAATGCTGCTGCCATAGCTGTCATGGGATACGCTCTGGCGAATTTGCCGGAGCCGTTGCCGAGGTAGTGGATTAAAATGTGGACGCGGAATAAATTGCAGGCAGAAAGCTAATAACCACCAAGGACACGAGTATCACCAGGGAATGCCTTCGAGTGATTTCCTTAGTGATACTTCGTGTCCTTATTGGTTGATTGCTGTTTGACGGGAGGCTTGTGAACGGAGCAAAAGAAACGGCCGGCGATTGGCTGGATGAAATTTTTGACACCCATGCTGCCCTCATTGCCGCAATCATCCTGGCCGTCGGATTCCTTATCCGCGTTCATGCGTCCTACGGAACATTTCTGGATCCGGACGAAGCACTCCATTTCTGGGAAGCTAATCGAGGATCGCTGGGGGAGGCTTACCAGGGCAGCCTGCGACTTTCGCATCCTCCACTGCTGGTGCTGGTGCTCTACTTTTGGCGATGGTTGGGAACTTCTGAGCTGGTGCTTCGCCTGCCGTCGGTTATCTCGGGAACAGTTTTTTGCTGGGTTGCCTTTAAGTGGCTGACCGGTTTGTTCGGCCGCGTGGCCGGGTGGATCGGCTTTCTTTTTCTGACTTTTCTGCCGCCGATGATCGCGCTTTCGTCCGAAGTGCGGCAATACGCACTCCTGCTGGTTTTTGTCGCTGGCGCGGCGTATCTGCTGGAGCGGGCGCTGGCGGAAAACTCGGTGAAGTGGATGGTGTGGTCGTCGCTGTCTTTATATTTCGCGATGCTTTCGCACTACTCGGCGTTTCTGTTCGCGGCAACGCTTGGCGCTTATGCAATCTTGCGCATGGCCGTTCGCCGGCCTTCCATAAAATTGATTAGCACCTGGATCGCGGGACAGGCGCTCGGGCTGGGGATCGCGGCATTTCTGTATGTCACCCATCTTTCACGGTTGGAAGAGTTACAAGGGGCGCACGTTCCCAATTGGCTGCCTTCGGCGTATCTTCCAAATTCTTATTATCGTCCCGGCCACGGTGGCCGGTTCTTATGGGCGCTAGCACGGACGGGCAGCATTTTTCAATACACCTTCGGGCAGCTCGCCGTCGGGGACATCGCGTTTCCCCTGTTCATTGTTGGAATAGTGTTGTTGTTGCGAAGAAAAGCCGTTTCCGGGAAGTTCGAGGTTGACACTCGAGTACTCGGAATTTTTCTGCTGCTGCCATTTGTGTTGACTTGCCTCGCAGCGCTGGCGAACAAATATCCTTATGGAGGCTCGCGCCACTCCGCGTTTCTGGTGATGTTTGCGGTGTCAGGAGTTTGTGTTTTTCTTGCCAAAATCACATCGCAACGGCTGGGACGCGCTCTCGCCATCACGCTGGTGGTGGTTATCATCTGTCACGTTTTCGCATGGCGACATCAGCCCTACATGGTTCGCGCCGATCAAAGGCGCGCCCACATGGATGCGGCGATTCAGTCCATGCAGCAACAGATTCCCTACTCGGACGTTGTATTTGTGAATAATCAAACCAGCATCCTGCTGGGACACTATCTCTGCCAACAGAAGCCATTTGAGTTTGATCGGACCGTCCCCGATTTCCGCAGCTTCCAGTGCGGTGGCCTGCGGGTTATTGCCGCCAGCGAAGAGTTCAAATACAACGCGGAGAATTTTGTGGTGCGCTGGAACGATATGGCTCAGCAGTATGGCTTTCGTCCGGGGCAGGGCGTCTGGATTGTTCAGTTGGGCTGGGACAGTAATTTCACTCAGGATTTGCAGAAAGAATATACCGAGTTTCGCGATATCAAGGTGGAATCCTTCGGACCGAATATTTCGTTTTTCAAGTTGACGGTCGGACAGGCGATGCCGAGTGGGGCAGCATCTAGCTTCTAGCTGTTAGCTAAGACGGGGCTGGCGCCCGAATGACGTTGAACCCATTTTCGTCACCGCGCCCAATAACTTGTCATTCCGAAGCGGAGCGAGAATCTGCTTTTTGTCGGCCGCGAGGCAAAGCAGATTCCTCCCTTCGCTGCGCTACGGTTCGGAATGACAAGATGTGGAGATGTACTGCGGGGTAGAAGCTAGGAGCTAGAAGCTAGTTTACTTCAGCCCTAATGCCCTGAGAGTCACTTCATCAGGGACGGCGGGGCCGTTGGGATTCGCCTTAGTCACCACGCCGAATCCGCCGCTGTAATCCCACATGGCCCAACCCATGCCGTGATGTTCGAGTGAAGTCCGAACGTCGTGAATCCAGGCGGCGCGGTCTTGCGGAGCAGCGTATTTCCGATAGACGCCGAACTCGTTGCATATGACGGGAACGTTGCGCCGCTTGGCCCAGTCTGCTACTTGACCAATTTCCATGTCGATGCGAGCGGCGTCCCAATGTCCCATTCCGTATTGCAGAATGTACAAGCGGTTGATTTCTTCGGGCAGCTGGGCCGCAACTTTTTCCGCCGATTCCCGATTCGATGGATACGCCAATCCGGCTTTTTCGTTGTGCCAGAAATTCACGCCCCAGGTGGCTCCCTGATGCGTGAAGACATGCGGATCGTAAAAATGGAAGTTGTAAATGACATTGGGATCGGCGAGTGGCTCAAGAAAAAGCAGTTCATCGTCCGCCGAATACTTTGCTCCGGTGGCGATGATGGTATGTTGCGGCGCGCCTTCGCGGATTGCGGCCGCTACTTTGGCTTGAACGCCCAACCAGCGGTAACGGTCACGAACTTCCGGCTCGTTGATAATTTCGAAGAAAAGGAAATCCGGATTTAGAGTTGAGTAGTGCCGCGCCAACGCCCGCCAGAATTCGCAGAATTGCTCGACGAAATCATCGTCGGTCGCCAGCCTGGCTTTGAAATCGCTGTCAGGATGAAGATCGATCGAAACCGCCAGGCCCTGGTCCAGAATCATTCTTATGGCAGTGTCTAGATAAACCAGATAGTCGGCGGGAAGCTCGTCGGCATGGCCGGCGTGAAACATGGGCTGGGGATTGACACTCAGCCGGACGTTGTCGAAGCCCATGGACTTGATTAACGCGATATCCTGCACCGTTATCCATGTATCGAAATGTGTCTTGGTATATCCCTTGGGATCGTAAACCTGCGCGAACCACTCGCTGGCGTTGATGCCACGTTGCAGGTGGATGAGGCGCCGTTGCGCCACGCCGGGGACTGACGGTACGTTCTGAGCTTGAAGCGAAACTGCGAACAACAAGATCGAGATGAGAGCGGGTGAAAGAAAACGCGCACGAAGATGAGATTGCTTCATCAAAGGGCCAGGACGAAGACGGAATACTGAAGACTCCAACAGCAAGCCAACGACGAAACGGCCAAAGACCAACGACGGCCCTATTTCAGTTCCAATAATCTTTGGGCCGCTATCTGAAATGCTGGCGACGGAGTAGCCGGTGAATTCGGATTCTCTTTCTGCACCTGCTCATAGATCTTCTTGGCGTCCACCGGCTGTGAGTTGGCTTTGTAGGTCTCGCCTAATTCCAATTGTGCGGTGACCTTGCTCACGCTCGAAGTAGGTTTGTCGATCAGCTTTTTATAGATCGCGATCGCATCCTTAGGACGGTTGGTGTTGCGATAGACCGAGGCCAGTGCAAAATTCGCCAGAGCAGCCAGATCTTCGTTATGCACCGAAGCCACCGATTTCAATTGGGTCTCGGCGGTAGTGTTGTCGCCCAGAGTTTCCGACGTCAGGGCAACAAAATAGCGCGCAAAGTCGGCCGACTTGGTGTGTGGATATTTGTCTACGACAACCTGAAATTGCTTTTGGGCTTCAGCCGCCCGTTCCTTCGCGGAAGCGAAAGTTGGCATTTCCGCCTGCGGTGGCATGCCTGCCGGACGGACCGGGGTATCGAGCGTCCGCGTGGCCTGGCCCAGATCACCGCTGGCTTTTTGGTCTTGCTGGTTCATATACGACCAGCTTCCAAAAGCAGCAGCCGCCACCACCAGCACGATGACCGCGCCCGCTATGACTTTGCTCTTGTGCTCGACCGACCAGTGGGCGGTTGCCTCGGCCGCGTCGATGGTGACTCGGCTGAATCGATCTTCTTTTAATTGATGACGGGTTTGTGCGCGCACGACTTCCCTTCTAAGTTCTTCAAGAGGCTGGCAAACTCTCAGTCTAACAGGGGTAAATTGACAGCGTCAAAAGGGAGGCTCTGGGCCGGGCCTGCCCTCGAGCCCAGGAGCCTAGAGCCTAAAGCCCGTTCTATTCGTATGCCAGCGCATCAATGGGATCTTTTTGCGCGGCTTTGAATGCAGGATAGAGCGCACCGGCGATGGCACTGACCATCGCGATCCCGCCGGCGTTCAGCACCCAGGCCCAAACCGGGGTCAGGGGAAGCGTGGGGAGCTTGTATCCGATTACGGCACTGGCGGCGAGGCTGAATCCGATTCCTACAATGATGCCCGCGACAGCCAGCAAAGCCGTCTCGCGCAAGATCACATTGACGATGTAAAACTTTGAAGCGCCAATCGATTTCAAGATTCCGATTTCACGGGTCCGTTCCATGACCGCCGTATACATCGCCTGAAAGATGACGAGAATCCCAATCACAATGGCAATGCCAATCACTACATTGATGAAGATGGCCAAGGCAGGAATGTTGCTGGGAGTCATCATGGATAAGTATTCGCGCATCGACTGCGCGATATACTGCTGCATCCCCGGGATGGCTTTTACCTCGTTGACGACTTCGTCAGCGTTGTCAGGATTGTCGAGTTTTACATAAAATGCCGAGGCTTTTCCTTCGGCGCCGATGAGGTCCTGAAGAGTGCCGATCTCCAAAAACTTGCGAGCGCCCTTGCCGTGGGCGACAATCCCACACACATTAAAACTATGATTCAGGATCTGGATCGAATCTCCGACTTTCACGTGTTTGGACTGCGCGAAAATGTCGTCGACCAGCACATCGTTTGGGCCCTGATAAGGACCGCCGTGCAAGTAACGAAACGGCGAACCCAGAGACTCGTAACTCTGCAAATCGATTCCGTTGAGAACTTCTGGAGCGCCGCCTGTGCCGGAGGAAATCTGCATTAATACGGGCGAAACGGCTTTGACATGATTTAACTTTGCCAGGATGTCGGCAATCTTAATGGGAGCCGGAGCGCCCGTCATTCCAATAATGTTGGAGGACCCCGGCGGTAGAACAATGACGTCCGCGCCGATGCCTTCCTGCCGCGAGCGCGAATCATTCATCATTCCCAACGACAGCCACACAATCATGAGAATGAGCGTGACTTCAAGACCAATGGCGACAATGCTGATCAACGACCGGATGGGCCGCTGCACCAGATTGGCGACAATCATTTTGTTCATCATGAGGACGTCGACCCGTTTCTTGATCGGGAATTATCTGGTGGCGCTTTGAATGTTAGGCCCGGCGGCGGAACTGGACTGCGGCTTGTCCAGGTGAATCACTTCGGCGCCCGCAGGTTGTTGGAGCACGAACTTATCGTCTGGCAGCGGCTCATTCAATTGCAGCTTCACAATGCTCAGCGTGATGTTGTACTCCTCTTGCGGCCGCTTAATTTGAACGATCGATGGAAACTTCTGTCCGTCGTTATCCTGATATTTTTGGTAAAGCGTGTCGGTAGCAACATCTCCGTTCTCATCATAGGTGAGCTGGCGGTCGGGCAACAGGTCGGTGCGGCTGAATACGATCTTGCGCGATAAGACCCCACCCTGCCCCTGTTTCCGAATTACATCGATCACATAATCAGCCTGGTCGAACCAGTGTCCCTTGGGATCGGTCACCCTTTCGGTGTCGTTTTCGAGGACGGCGATCTCGTTCTGGGGATCGATTGGCTGCAGCAAGAGCGAATTGTAGATGATCTGCGGACGAAGATTTTCCAGCGGCTGCTCGGTATTGTGGGTTTCGATGTCGTTGCGTCCAATCACAAAGCGGTTTTTGGGAGGGATGGAGAGTTTGAAATCGCGACCGTCACTCACCATGTCAAAGGCGCGCGTCCGAACGATCGGCAGCAGGCCAATCATACGCAGCATTGCAGGTTTGCGCACCAGAACGTAGCCGCGGATTTCCTGATAATCGGTAATTTTGCCTTTCTTCTCTCCGCCCACCGAGGTGTCAATGTCGACGGTGGCTTGCATGGACTGGATTTTGGCGCCTTGCGAATTGATGTAGTTGAGCAGTTCAGCCTGGTCTGTCGACTTGAGCGGAGCGGTGCTGACCGGCCTTTCCACAACTCGAGTGTGGAGAAGACAGCCTGTTAACGGCAGGATCGAGAAAAACAAGAAAAATGCCCGGTACCGGGAAGAGAATGACATGGAATACAGAACGCCCCCTAATGATCGCTGCTATTAGATGAGTATAAGGGATGGGAGGGCGCAAACCTATGGATTCCGGCTGCAAGGGGCTGATTCTAAAGGCACCTTTCCGGGCGCTCCAAATTTTATTTTGGGCTCACGGCGCGACGGTATGCGGCGACATTCTGATTGTGTTCTTCCAGGGTGTGGGCAAAACGGTGGTGACCGTTGCCATCGGCGACAAAGTAAAAATAGTCAGTTACGGCGGGATGCATGGCGGCTTCGAGCGAAGTCTTTCCGGGATTCGCGATCGGCCCCGGCGGAAGTCCGGGATGAGTGTACGTGTTGTACGCAGACTTGTATTGCATGTCCGCGTGGTGCAATGCCCCGGAATAAGTTCCTTGCAACAGTTCCGCATAAATCACACTTGGATCGGCTTGCAGGGCCATATTCTTGGCAAGGCGATTGTAGTAAATACTCGACACTACCGGGCGCTCGTCCGCCGTTCCCGTCTCTTTTTCGATGATGGACGCCATCGTCACGATCTGGTGGATGGTCTGCTGTTCAGTCGAGATCAGCCCGATTTCACGCGTGACCTGGCGAAATTGCTTGACCATGGCCGCCGCCATTTCCTGCATGGTCTGGGTGCGGGTGAACCCGTAGGTGTTGGGGAAAAGGTATCCTTCGAGAGTTTTGGCGTCGGGATCGAGATCGGAAATGAGGGCCGTGTCCGATGTAGCAACGTTCAGGAAATCCTGACTGGATCCCAGGCCGGCGTCCTGAATCGCTGCCGCGATATCGAACATGGTGAAGCCTTCTGGAATGACAACGGTGTGAACGTAAATGTCGCCGTGCGCCAGACGGTCGTGTACGTCGATTCCGCTGGCACTCTTATCAAAGAGATATTCGCCGGCCTTCAGGGAATGCTTGCGGTGAAAGTATTGCCAGAAGACAAATGCGTGAGCGTTACGAATCACGCCCGCGGATTTCAGTTCATTGGCGATGCGTCGAGTGGTGTATCCAGGACGGAGCAATACGAATTTCTGCCCGTCGGGAGTGAGTGGGGACTTGAGCGCCCAGCCCAGCCATCCGCCGGCGGCAAGGATAGCGAGCAGCAGCAATGTGAAAAAAGTTCGCAACGTGGAAATAGTTTAGATCAAGAAATGAAGATGGAGACGGGTCGTTGGTCGTTAGCCATTGGTCACCTGGGAACCGGTTCGGTCATCCCGCAGGTGCCCATTCAATCTTTGCTTGGGCGGGGCTTTTCCGTGTGTGGCGACCGGAAGAATGCAGGGATCCTTCGCGACGCAAAGAACGCTTGCTCAGGATGACAAGTATTTGGGTTTTTTATTTAAAACAATCGAGGCAGCCTGCCGGGCTTTCTTATGGAGTTCCTTCGGGACTGGAATTGTCTGCGCTGCCTCGCATATCCATCCAACTTTGTAGGATCAACACCGCCGCCAAGCGATCCACTACTTCGCCGCGGCGCTTGATCGACATTTCGGAATCGCGGAGAACGCGGTTGGCCTGGGCCGAGGTGAGACGTTCATCGCAAAGATGGACCGGCAGCTTGAATTTCTTACGCAACTCTTCGGCGAAGAGTTTCATTTTGTCGGATTGGATGCCTTCGGCGCCGCTCATGCGCAATGGGTATCCCACGACGATTTCGGTCACGTTGTAGTCGTGAATGATTTTATGGAGTTGTCCAAAGTCGAGGCGCTTGTTCTGGCGGCGCATGGTGGTGAGACCCTGCGCGGTGATACCGAGGAGGTCCGAAACTGCCATGCCGATCGTCTTGGAGCCGACATCGAGGCCGAGCACGCGGGGAGATTCAGAGGACGACACAGGAGGAATTATAACCAGCGCCTAGGCCTGGAATTCCGAGGCTTCCGGGAAACGCAGTTTGCTCTTGGCGAGGGCCAGGGACAGGATTTCTTCAATTTGGGGTTCTTCACAGTTTTTCGCCATGGCCAGTTCGCTGACAAGTAAGTAACGGGCGCGTTCCAGCATTTTCTTTTCCCGAAACGACAGCGGCTTGGCCTGATTCAGAACCAGCAGGCCTTTGAGGACGGCGGCTACGTCGATTAGCGAGCCGGTACGCATCCGTTCGGAGTTTTCTTTGAAGCGGTATTTCCAGTCGGCGTTGTTGTCGCACTCGCCATCTGTAAGAAAATCAACGATTTTCTGGATTTCGCCGTTCTTGACCACCCGCCGCAAGCCGACCGCGCCCACGTTATGGAACGGAACCATGACTTTTAGGCTGCTGGAATGGATTTTCAGGAGATAGAACTGCTCGACAGTTGTGCCGAAAGTTCGGCTACTGATCTGTTCAATGACTCCGACCCCATGATTGGGGTACACAACCTTATCGCCTATATGGAAATTGTCACTACTAAGCATTTGAACCGCCTACGGAGCGCAGGGGACAGAGGAACACAACCGGATCATTCTATCCCAAGGCGGGACGGAAGGCAATTTGGAATGATGAGGTTGCAGGTTCTCCGGGGGAAGTTTCTGATCAATCGAGTGCAGCGATGCAATGGGCATTCGTTTCAATAAGATAGACGACTAATAGTCTTAAATATTTACGGAAACGATGGTGGATTTATGGGGCAGCGGCCAATTCTTAAAATCTTGTCATTCCGAGTGCCGGTTTACGGCGCGAGGAATCTGTTGGATGCTTCGGCGAAAAGCAGAATCCTCTTCCTCGCTACGCTCGTCGTCGGAATGACAAACTCGAAGGGGATTTTCAAAACCTGAAACCTAAGCCTAAAGCCAGACTCCGGACAGCTGAGACCTGGTACCCGACACCGCACCATGGGTTTATAATCGCCAAGCACAATGACTGAACAAATCAAGAGGAAGCTGCAGGAAGAGATGAACGCGCTCGAGCATGAGTTGGTTCACGAGCTTCCTAAGGAAATCAAAAAGGCCGCCGCCCTGGGCGATCTCAGCGAGAACGCTGAGTATCACATGGCGAAACAGCGCCAGGAGTTTGTGAAGGCGCGGCTTCGGCAACTGGGCGCGCGCATGGCTGACCTCGCGCTCATCAATATGGACAACATCCCGAAAGACCGCGTCGGTCTGGGATCGACTGTCAAAGTTTTCGACAATACCAAAAACGCCGAAGTGGAATACAAGCTTGTGACCAGCGAAGAGTCGGATGTCGCTGCGGGCAAAATTTCTACCAGCTCACCCATCGGCCGCGCGCTGCTGAATAAGAAAGTCGGCGACACGGCGACGTTTGTCACTCCCAACGGCGCACGCGAAATGGAAATACTGAAATTGGCGACCATCCACGATCAGGCCCCAGCGAAATGAGCGTGACCTGGACCAGCGCATTTGGCCGCGCCTGCGGTGTGTTGCTTAATGCCATCGTGCGCTGGCTGGCACTGTCGCGCATTAATCCCAATGTGTTGACGTTCATGGGGCTGGTGGTCAACACCATTGCAGCTTGTCTGTTCGGTTACGCGAATGGCAACAATCAAGCGCGGATGTTTTTCTACGCCGGGCTGGTCATTATTGGATCGGGATTTTTTGATCTGGTGGATGGCGCCGTAGCCCGCGCCAGCAACAAAGTCACGCGCTTCGGGGGCTTCTTCGATTCCGTGATCGATCGCTACAGCGATGCATCGCAGTTCTTTGGCCTGCTGGTGTTTTATGCTCGCGGCGACAGATTTTTCTATGTGGTGCTGACAGCTTTCGTGATGATCAGCGCAATTATGGTGAGTTATACGCGTGCCCGCGCCGAATCGCTGATTGGATCCTGTCGTGTGGGATTTATGGAGCGTCCCGAACGGCTGGTACTGGTGATTATTGGAGCGCTCTTCAATCGGATGGGGCCGGTGCTGTGGGTGATTGCGGTGCTTTCGACCATCACCGTCATTCATCGCATGCGCTATACCTGGACGCGCACCGAGCTTGTCGACCGCGCTGCCAGACCCAGCCACGCAGCGTAATCTTTTCGAACCTTCTCCCACGCAGATTCCGCTTCCTCGCGCGTCCGGAAAGATTTATAGTCTCGGCATTATCCGGCGTCCCTGATGCGAATCCAACGTTTTGTTTTTCTTCCCGTCGCATTCATTTTCCTGGTGGCGAACTGCGGTTTTCTGAAGGCACAAGTCGATGCCGATTCGCCGGACAAACTGTATCGTCCAATCAATCCCGAGCTGCTGAGTAAATCCTGGCCGGCACAATGGATCACTTGTCCGGGCGCCGGGGAGCGTGACCCAGTTGTGTTTCATCTCCGAAAGGTTATGGACCTCCGGGAGGTGCCACAGCATTTTCTGGTCCATGTGAGTGCAGACAATCAGTTCCTGCTTTATGTAAATCAAAAACGCGTGGGATCGGGCCCGGCTCGCGGCGACCTGGCGCACTGGAGATTTGAAACTTACGATCTGGGTCCATTTTTGCATGCGGGTAAAAATATTCTGTCAGCAACCGTTTGGAATTTTGGCACGCACTCTGCCGTTGCCCAGATCAGCGACCGCGCTGGTTTTCTTTTGCAAGGAGATGGTCCGAGCGAACGGATAGCCGATAGCAATAACACCTGGGAAGTGGAAGAAGACAAGTCGCGGCGACCGCTTGAACCAACCGAACTCTCGCACTTTTACTATGCCGCCGAGCCGGGCGAGGGCATGGACGCCGCGCTCTTCGATTGGTCATGGGATGAAGAGCCGGAGATGAATTCGCAATCCAACGCCGGGACCCGCTGGAAAAAGGCGTTTGCTATCGATCGCGGCATACCGCGGGGTGCGCAGATGCAGTCGAACTGGCAACTCGTGCCGGATCTGCTTCCGGCTATGGAGTGGGCGCCGTTTCCTTCCGGCAAAATGGTCCGCGCATCAGGAGTCGAAGGAGCAGAAGGCTTTCCGGAAGAAGGGTTCCAGGTACCGGCGCATTCGACAGCCAGCGTTCTGATCGATGCTTGGCATCTCGTCACGGCGTATCCCGAATTGACTGTCAGCGGTGGAAAAGGCGCTTCGGTTCGTATTACCTATGCCGAGGCTCTGGTGGATGAAAAGGGCGTGAAGGGTAATCGCAATCAGATCGAGGGCAAACATATTTTCGGGCTGGTAGACCAGTTCTTGCCCAGCGGTTCGTCGAAGGCTCAATCCTTCATCCCTCTGGCTTGGCGAACCTGGCGATATCTTCAATTAGCCATTATCACGGAAGATCAGCCGCTCCGGGTGGAAGGTCTGCGCACCTGGTTTACCGCGTTTCCTTTTAAAGAGCGCGCTCATTTTGAGTCCGATGATACTTCGCTCGAGTCCATTTGGAACATTGGTTGGCGCACCGCGCGTCTCGACGCCCACGACACTTACATGGACACGCCCTACTGGGAACGGTTGCAGTATATTGGCGACACTCGCATTCAGGCGTTGATTTCCTACACCGTCTCCGGGGATGACCGGCTGGCCCGCCAGGCGATTCAGTCTTTCAACGACTCGCGCATTCCAGATGGGATCACGCAGAGCCGTTACCCTTCAGCGTTAAGCCAATTCATACCGACGTTCTCGCTACTCTGGGTTGGGATGGTGCATGATTTCTGGATGTATCGCGGCGACGGAGATTTTGTGAGAGCGCAATTGCCGGGCACTCGGACTGTGTTGGACTGGTTCATGACCCACCAGCGGCCCGACGGCTTGATGGGGAAATTGCCGTGGTGGGCGTTCGTCGACTGGGCTGCCGATTTCCAGGATGGCGTTCCCCCCCAGGACGAGAATGGCGGTTCGGCTGCAATCACGCTGCAATATGTCGAGGCGCTCCGGTATGCAGCAGAAATGGAAACTAGTTTTGGGGATGCACGGCGGGCCGCGATGTATCGCGAGGCAGTAGCGCGAGCTGTTCAAGCCATTCGCAATTTTTGCTGGAACCGAGATTACGGATTGATCGCAGACACCCCAGCGCAGACGCATTACAGTCAACACGCCAATATTCTCGCAGCTTGGCTCGATGTCATTCCGCCAGAACAGCAAAAAGCTTTGCTTACGAAAGTTCTCGCGGCCAGCGAAACAGGGGTCAAGGTTGACCAACCGCTGCCGCCGATATCGAGGGCCTCTTACTACTTCAGGTTCTATCTGGCGCGCGCGGTGCAGCATGCCGACATGGGAGGTCAGTATCTGCAATTGCTTCAGCCGTGGCGCGATATGGAAGCCCTGGGGCTCACCACCTGGGCGGAACAGCCGGAACCCACTCGCTCCGATTCCCACGCGTGGAGTGCGCATCCTAATTTTGATCTGTTGACCATCGTTGCGGGGGTCCGCCCGAAAACGCCGGGATTCAAGGCAGTCATGATTGAACCAAATCTTGGAGTGCTTAAACATGTTGCGTCCGCTATGCCTTCGCCCCAGGGCGAGATTCGAGTCGAATACACGCGCGAGGAAAATGACGGAGTGAAAGCGCAAATCGCATTACCCGGGGGAACAACTGGTGATCTTGTCTGGTCAGGGGAAACATACCGCCTGCATGAAGGCAATCAACAAATGCTTTTGCCTCGAAACTAGATCACGGTGCAATCTGATTTGTTAGGCATCGCGCTTAGATTCCCCAAGGCACGTCTGCGTTTGCGGAGGCGAGCCGCGGCAAGGCGGTTTTTTTGTTCTGCGACGCAGCCAGCAATGCGGCGCTACTCGCCATCAGGATAAGATCCAGGTCTCGAAGGCCCACTCCGGTTGATGTTGGAGAAACCGCGGCCAGGATAAGCACTCCGATGATGAGGGACAATCCAATGTCGGCCCCGCTGGTCTCGCGCTTGATCAAGCGCAGCAGGAGGACAGCCGCAAAGAATGCAAAGCTGCTGTGAATTTCACCAACCATTCTAGTCATCAGCGATGGGGAAAAAACATAGTGTGCCGGAAGGAGTGCGGAGATTTCTGGAGAATACACGACGCTCATCCCTAACCAACGCAATCCATAAATCGCCAAGGCCGCGAACACGGCGGGAGTGTAGATCAGTAATACCGTGTCCCACCAGCGGCCGGTTTCAAATTTCCATCTGCAAACAACGAAAAATATGGCGCTGATCCATACAGCTGAAAGCATAGCAGCGGGCGGCGCGAACACGGAGACTCCCAGCAAGAATGCGATGTTTGCCAATGGGCGCAGGATTTCGTCCCGGCCAAACACGGCCAGCGACCAGGCCATGCCATACACGATCACTGCGCCGCCGAGAAATTGCGGCGTTGGCGAATTTGAAAGGCTCGATACCGGCAGAAGAAATCCGAAAAATCCGGTTGCCGCGAGTATTACGCTCCACAGCCAGGAGCGTCCGCCGCTTTGAAGATGAACGCGCCATAGCGCACAAAGCAACGAGGTCAGTAGCAAAACATCTGGCGCGACCGATGCCTGCCATCTACCGAGCGCCGCCAACGCCAGCAGGAAAAGCAGGTTGAATGCGATCGGGCGCGCGGACCAGTTCTCAGCTTTGAGAAGCGGCTTGGGCGACCTCAACATGAGTGAGTTTGCTAAGTCCATGAACGGTTTTTTCCCAATAGAACGGATTGGTGGCCAACTGCCACAAACCCTTGTAGGCCGCAACTGAATGCAGAAACCAGTAAATCGGAGTAGAGAGGGCGTAGGCGATCAGCTTCCAGTGTTTGCGCTTCGCCGCCGCGAGCATGGAAAGATAAACCAGGCAGCCGATGCCGACCGTCAGGTTCGTAATCCCAATTAAAAAAACGGGATACGGATAAAAAGGTTTGAGCGCGCTGGTGCGAGTGATGACCCAGACAATAAAAGGAATCATCATGAATGGGTAAGCGAGCCCGGAGAGCACCGCGCCGCCGATGAATAAATGCAAGCACACCAGTCCGCCACTTCTGACTTCGCGAAAGAATTTGATGGGATGCCGCATGTTCACTAACCACGTCTGCATATAGCCTTTGAGCCAACGCGAACGTTGCCTGATCCAGTTGCCCAACCTGGTGTTGGCTTCTTCGTAAGTCACGGAGTTCACCATGCCCACGCGATAACCCAGCGCGGCGAAACGCATTCCCAAGTCGGCGTCCTCGGTCACGTTGAACGGGTCCCAGCCGCCGGCCTCGCGCAGTTTGGCCATATCGAAATGATTGGAAGTTCCGCCTAGCGGGATCGGCATCTGCATGCGGTCGAGCGCGGGCAGAAACATTTCGAACCATAAGCTGTATTCCAAAGTGAACATTCGCGTCAGCCAGTTCTCTTCGGGATTGAAATAATTCAGGCGGGATTGAACGCACGCCGTGTTTTTTCCCAGGCGATTGAAAGCAGCTACGGCTTTTTTGAGTTGATCAGGTTCGGGCTTGTCCTCGGCATCGTAAATCGTTAGATACTTTCCGCGAGCCAGGCGCAGCGCGTAGTTGCAGGCTTTTGGTTTGGTCTGGGGTTGCGACGGCGGCACGCGGATAATTTCGAACGTCGCATCCAGGGCTAGATCCTTGGCGGCTTGGATGGTGGCGTGGTCGCCATCTTCCAGCACCAGTTTGATGTCGAGTTTGGAGCGGGGATAGTCCATGCGACGCAGAGCGCCAGCTAAGATAGGGAGCACGTCCGGCTCCTTGAACATGGGAACCAGCACGGAATAAATCGGGAGCTCGACACTGCGGAGGGATTGGACTTCTTCGCTGGTAATCTCCATTCCGGTATGTTCCGCGCAACTGAGCCAGCACAGAAAGACGCGAAACAGGAAGCAAATCAGAAGCGTCGAATTCAATGCGGCATTCAGCAAAATCGCCGACGACAAAGGTTGCTGGTAGAAACAGATTCCCGTCGCGATCAACATCGCGATCCCGGCAAGCTTTTGGGGACGAGTGACGACCTGCTGCGCCGAGTGTGCTGGGTTGGTCTTTGCCAGATGCAATACAGCTTGTTCGCTGAACTCCGGGCCGGCCACGCGTTGTAATTCCCACAAGATGTCGAACTTTGAAGTCATGACAAAACGGACGTCAGTCCGTGCGGCCCAATGCTCGCGTAGTTCGGCGGAGGCGGGTTCCGCAGTCGCCACCCACAACACTCCCAGCAGTTTCCGCCACGGCAGGAACAAGTGTTGGGAATACAGAGGATAGTCGGCAGGCACGAATAATTTCTCGTCAGGCGGCTGATCAATCAAATTGATGAAGGCCAGGCCAAAATGTTGGGCCAGCGTCTGATAAAAGAGCAAAGGCTTCACCCAACCCATAGCAAGCACAATATCGCCCAGCCGCGATCCCCAATCTTTTTGTAGAAGCAGTGCCTGATCACGCTGCTCGGCGGTAATGAGGCGGGCCTCCACTAGGAGTTCGCCGACGCGGAGGCGCGGCACGTGCGCGGGGTTAGATGTTTCCAGAATGGACGGCGAATTTCGGTGATAGCCGCCGGCCCCGGCCGCTTGCGCTTTCAATTCTTCGTGGGATGGGTCAAATGGCGTCATGGCTGGGTTGCGAATTAAAAACTCTTCCATAGCGCGATCAGCGCTTCGTTGCCGCGTCCTGTATTGCGGCCGGAAAAAGCATCTACCCAGCCAGCCTGTAAAAGTGTCCGCGGATGAATTTGAAAGACCAGCGATAGTTCGCTCTTATAAAGGTCATAGTCCGATTGCGCGTTGGGATTATCGTTGGGTGTCAGCGGCGTGCCATTCTGCAGGCTTTTCATAGCATAGAACTGCCCAATCAATTGGGTCCGCGAAAGAACGTTGAGCCCGGCGGCGGCTTCAGCACGAAACTGATCGGCAGGCGCTCCGTTGCGATAGCGATAAGCAACTTCAACATCCCCATAGGACTTTCGCCACGGGTTGCCGCGGCCGAAAAGCGCGCGGCCTTCCAAGTCTTCCTGATGGTTTCCTGGCGCGGGCGTAGTCGATGCGGAATACGCGGGAAATAAAACTAAGACTTGTCCACTCACTACCCAGGGTGAGCTCAACGAATTGAATCGGTGACGCAACGCGACTTCGACATCGCCGGCGCCGATGCTGTTGAGATTGTGGAACTGGTCGGCATAATGCAGATGCTGCGCCCAAAAATTCACCACCAGTGTATTGCGGGAGGTCAGGCCATATTCGAAATAAGGATTGATCTGGAACTGCTGGAACTTTCCGTGATACCCGAACGGCTGGACGCGACCGGTGCTGGAAAAAGCACGAGAGGTCTCGAAGTAGGAAGTATTGATGATGATCTGGCCTTGCTGCGCATCTTGCGTCCAGGCTCCGGCATAGACTCGTGGGCCTGCCATCATCAACAACATGATCGTCAGTAACCGGTGCGCCAAGCACTGACACCAATGGGAACACTCGTTCATATGGAGTGCTTCATCGGCGAAGTGTTCGGAAGGGTGAGGCAGAACGTGCGAAACCGGGGTAACCGCCGGTGCTAGACTATCGTTTCGTCTTTAGTCTCCAACGAACTTCTGAGGATTTTCTTGCCGATTGATCCAGTTCTTGTAGTGCACGGCGGCGCCTGGGCCATCCCAGATGACATGGTGGACGCTCATCTCAATGGCGTGCGGAATGCCATCGCCGCTGGCTGGAAGGTCCTGGAGCGCGGCGGAACCGCACTGGACGCCGTAGAAGAAGCCGTCGTCATTCTCGAAGACGATGAGACGTTTGATGCCGGCCGCGGCAGTTTTCTAAATCGTGACGGCAAAGTTCAGATGGATGCACTCATCATGGATGGTTCCACACTTCGGGCCGGCGGGGTGGGATGCGTTGAGCGAATTGCGAATCCAATTCGGGCTGCGCGAAAAATTCTTAGCGAGAGTCCGCATGTGTATTTTGTGGCGGAGGGGGCGGAACGATTCGCTGCCGAACATGGCATCCCTTTGTGCAAGAACGAAGATCTGATCATTCCGCGTGAAGTCGAGCGGCTGCAGGAATATCAGGCGCGCCCCGAACATCAGAAAGCGGACCTTTTTGCACCCACCATTTCGCATGACACTGTCGGAGCGGTTGCACTCGATCGAGATGGGAACATCGCTGCCGCGACATCGACTGGCGGCACACTCGACAAGGCTCCCGGGCGTCTGGGGGATTCATCGCTGATCGGATGCGGCTGTTATGCCGACAATAAATCCGCGGCCGCGTCCACCACCGGATGGGGCGAGCCCATCATGAAATTAGTGTTGGCGAAGTGGGCGGCGGATCGCTGCGCCGCCGGGAACATGCCCGAGTGGGTGGCCGCTGAGGCCGTTAACTATCTGGAATCGCGATTGAATGGGCATGGCGGCATGATCCTGCTCAATAGTGGCGGGCATTTCGGGATTTTTCATAACACGCCGCGCATGGCCTGGGCAGTGAAGATGGCCAAGCAGGAAAGTTCCGGCATCGAGCGAACGGGAAATCCCTAAGTAAGCGTCTTGCGGCTAAGCGCGCAGCCCCACCCGCCAGTACCCTGCAATTAAACTGCACTCCCACGCTTACTAAACCAATTCCCCTCAACAATCTAGCTTGATTCCCGCCCGCCTTCCGGTATACAAATTGCGGCTGTACCAAACAGATTATGCATGCCGTCTCGACGCTCGCCAAAGAATTCGGGTCGGCGTCCGCCCCCTCGCGTCTACTGGGCCATTTTCACGGAGAAACTTCATGTCCATGCGAAAGCTTGTCTCGGTTGTATTTTCCATCCTGTTGCTCAGCGCTCTGGCATTGTCCCAAAGTTCGGCGACGGGAGATTTGCACGTCACCGTGAAAGATCCGAAAGGTAATGTGGTGACCAATGCAACCGTAACGGCCCGTGACGCAGCCAAGGCCTTTGAACGCACAATCACGGGAAGTCCCGATGGCGAATATCGCATGGTGTCGCTGCCTCCCGGAAGTTATGTGATTGAGGTGGATACCCAAGGCTTTGCCAAGGCCACAGCGAACGGCGTACTCATTAGCGTAGGTGGCATGGCGGAGTTGCCAGTGACTCTGTCCGTTGCAGGCGGACAGGAAGTGGTCAACGTCAGCGCCGAAGCTGAACTAGTGGAGGTCGCACGCAGCTCGACCACTGACACCGTGGACCAGAAACGCATTGACAATCTGCCAATCAATGGACGCAACTATATTAATTTCACGCTGACTGATTCGCAGGTCGTGCGCGACAACGCTCCGAACACCGGGGCTGCACCCACGTCCGGCCTGAACATGAGCGGGCAACGGGCGCGCTCCAATCTAGTAAATGTAGATGGCGCCGACGCGACCGACAACTCAGTGAATGGTGTACGCTCCACGGTTTCTCAAGAAGCGGTCCAGGAATTCCAGATCATCACTAACAGCTACGCAGCGGAATACGGACGGGCCGCCGGCGGAGTGGTCAACATCATTACCCGCTCAGGCTCGAACGATTTCCACGGCGACGTCTTCGGCTATCTGCGGAACCGCAACTTCCAGGCGGTCAATCCGTTCAGCACCACGCCCGATCCAGCTTACACACGGGTGCAGGGCGGCGTGGCTTTCGGTGGCCCTATCAAGAAAGACAAAACCTACTACTATTTTTCGTACGAAGTTACACGGCGCCACGAAACAGGATTTTCCAGCATCGGCCAGAACAATTTCGGATTGCAGCCATTCGATAGCAGCCAGGTCGGTCTTCCGCTCGGGACCTTGCAGTTGACGCCGGGTCAAATTGGCCTCCTGACCAATCCGACTTTGCTGATGGCCGAAGCTACTGATCCCACCGTCGCAGCGGCCGCAGGTCAGTATGCCGAGATTGCGGGAGCGTCGTCTGGAATGGCGGTGAATGGCGCGTGGCCGGTAAATCTGGGAGGATTGCCTGGCTTTATCTCGACCTGCCAGGCGCCGGGAACATGCACGGTCCCCGCCTCCTACCAAACGCTTGCTTCGCAGGAAGGCAATTTTCCCGTCTTCGAAGGCACCAGTCTTTACTCGCTTCGCTTAGACCACAACCTCACCAACAACCACCATCTGATGTTTCGTGTAAATGCCAGCCCCAGCACAGTGACCGGAATCGAAGTCAGCGGGCAGGACCAACCCTTCGGGCAGAACGCGTACTCGCGCACCTCGCAACAGAGTTATCGGGACGTCGCCGGCGTGGCCCAGGACGAGTGGACTATCGGCAATAATAAAGTGAATGAACTGCGCTTTCAGTACGCCCGACGCGGTCTTTCCTATTTTTATAACACCGAGATTCCGGGCGGCTCCGATCCGGCCGTGAACATTCCCGGCTTCGCATATTTCGGACGCGAGCCATATTCCTACATTGATCGGGTGGAAAATCGATATCAGTTTACCGATAATTTTTCCTGGACGATTGGCCGCCACAACACCAAGTTCGGCGGCGACTTCAACTATCTTCCCATCAAAGCGACATTCACTGTGAACTATGGCGGGGTATACGACTTCGGTTCACTCTCGGCGTCGAATGCACTCCCCACCACGACCTACGCTGCGTTGCAGGGCGCACTTCCCGCCGGGTCCGCAATACCCGGCCTCTCGGCGGTGCAGGCTTACGGCTTCGGCGTCCCTGGAGACTTCATTCAGGGCGTCGGCAGCCCCACCGACTCGTTCACCAACAAACCTTTGGGATTGTTCTGGGAAGACTCCTGGCGAGTGCGCAAGGGACTCACTCTGAATTATGGAGTTCGCTATGACGTGGAATTCCCCCCGCAATTCAAGCCTCCGCAAGGACTGGCTCTTCCCGCCTATCAAAGCCTGGGATTGCAGAAGGGCATCCACACGGATACGAATAACTTCCAGCCTCGCATTGGCATGGCTTACGACCCCATTGGCGATGGCAAAACTGTAATTCGCGCCTCCTATGGAATTTTTTATGATCACCCGTTGCTCGGCTTGTATTTTCTGGGCGACGCATCCGATGGATCGACCAGCGGACAGTTGGCGTTCGCCGGCACTGGACCATGCACGGGGGCGGGAAATCCGGGGAATCTGAACGCCGTCCCGATATTTCAGGGACTATTGAACCAACCTAATTGTGCGCCGTCGCCCTTTCCGCAGGCGAATGCAAATCTTTTCTACGAACCGAATCAACAACAGTTCCAGTCTCTGAATGTTACGCAATCGGTTTTTCTTAACCAGAACTATCTCAATCTGGGCTCGGCCAATCCGACATTTCTGCCGCTGGGCTTCCAGCCTTTCGGTTATCCGCAATCGAAAGATTTTGTCTACGCCTATTCCCAGCAGGTCAATTTCACCGTAGAGCATGATTTGGGTGACGGCTTCGCGTTCAGTCTAGCCTATAACTTTAATGGCGGCCGGCACATCAACCGTCCCATCAATGCGAACACGATTCGCGGCGATTTAATGACGGCCAACTTCTTTGCGGCCTCGGCCGCCGGACAGAACGCCAGCAGCCCATTCACCGTAAGTGGCTGTGGTACCGGTTATGTGGACCCCGCGCTGGTAAATTTTTTCCGGCCGTCCGGTCTGAATCCCTCAATCGCTGCTGCTTTCTATCTAAATGGACAGGGCGCTTGCGTGGCGCAAGCCCAAGCCGAGCTCGCCACCCTTCCGGGATTCAACACGAAATGCAATCCCGCGCCCCCGACGTTTGATTACACCAACTGCGTGCCTTTCGGCGATATGGACGCCAACTTTTCCAACGGGAGTTCGGTCTATCACGGGCTAACCTCGAATCTGCGTAAGCGCTTTGGCAACCATTACGAATTTCTCGGGTCCTATACCTGGTCCCACGCGATCGACGATTCCACTGACTTGCAGTCAACGCTCACTCCGCAGGACAGTTATTATCCGGCCGCCGATCGTTCCACTTCGACATTCGATCAACGCCATCGTTTCGTATTCAGCGGCGTCTACCAGACCGGCAAGGTCCGCGGCGATGGCTTTGCGAGCAAGCTCATGAGCAATTGGACATTCGCTCCGCTGATCGACTTCAGTTCCGGGCGCCCGTTCAACATCCTTACCGGGAATGGCGACAATCTCCAGTTGTCTTCGCTCACGGGACGCCCCAACACCTTCGTGAATGCGGCATGTACCGCGCTCGGAAACACGCCGGTGAATTCGAAGTATTCTCCGACCGGCGTTTTCCAGGAACCCTGCATTCTCGAATTCAACGGAACACTGGCTTCGCTGGACGGCAATCTTGGACGTAATGCCGGGGTCACTCCTTGGACCGTCTTCAACGATTTGCGTATCGCTAAACGCATTTACTTTGGCGAGCGCTACAACATGGAATTAATTGCCGATACCTTCAACATTGCGAACCGCTTCAACGTTGCGGCCGTCAGCCCGCTGTTTACGAATGCCGGGACACCGACGTCCTCGTATGATCCTCGTCAGTTTGAATTTGCAGTGAAGCTGAATTGGTAAAGCAGGCTCTAGGATTTAGTCTCTGGGCTTAAAGCCCGAGCCTAAAGCCCAGAGCCCAAAGCCTGGTTTTCTGCGTTAGAATTTCCCCGTCACTCATCCTTGGCGTTTGCCGGAGTTTCACCCTCCATGTCAGACACTCCTACTCAACGGACACGCTTAGTCCGCGAACCGCAGCGTGCGGTTTATGATCGCGCGGCTGCTTACAAAATTCTCGACGAAGGCTTCATCTGTCACGTCGGCTTTGTCGTCGATGGCCAGCCCTTCGTGATTCCGACCAGCTATGGCCGGGTTGGCGACGATCTCTATATTCACGGATCTTCCGCCAGCCGCATGTTGCGCAATCTCGACCAGGGAATTCCAGTTTGTGTGACCGTCACACTGATCGATGGATTGGTGCTCGCCCGCTCAATCTTCAATCATTCGATGAATTATCGGTCGGTGGTGGTCCTGGGGACAGCAGCGGCGGTGCGCGATCCGGAAGAAAAGCTGGAAGCTTTGCGTTTGCTTTCCGAACACATCATCCCGGGACGCTGGGAAGATTCCCGCAAGCCCAACGAAAAAGAGCTGAAAGCCACGCTAGCTTTGCGTTTGCCTATTACAGAGTTTTCAGCGAAAGTTCGCGAAGGTGACGTGGTCGACGACGAGGAAGACTATTCGTTTTCCACCTGGGCTGGGATCATTCCATTCACAACGGTTGCGGGGCCTCCAATTGACGACTCGCGATTGGCGCCGGGACAGGAAGTACCCGAGTACGCGAGAAATTACCGCCGTAAGAAATAGCTGCTGGTATGGTGTGGCGCCCGCGCCACGCGACATCAAGGCTTACGGAATCAACAGCAGCTTTCCGGTCGTCTTCCGGCCTTCCAAATCTCGATGTGCCTGTTGGGCTTCAGTCAGAGGATAGGTATGGGCGATCCGCAGTTTGAGTTTTCCATCTGCGATCATACCGAACACGGCACCGGACCTTGCCAGTAGTTCAGTGCGCGTGGCGGTAAAGTGCGCCAGAGTTGTGCGTGCCATGTAAATCGAGCCCTTTTGCGCCAGCATTTGTGGGTCCACCGGCGGCACCGGCCCACTGGACGCACCATACAGCACCAACATGCCGCGCGACCTTAGCACGTTCATGCTTTTGTCAAAGGTGGCTTTTCCTACGCTGTCGTAAACCACGTCGACACCTTTGCCCCCGGTTAGCTCTTTGGTCGCAGTCTCAAAGTCAGTCTCGGTATAGAGAATCACTTCGTCGGCGCCAGCCTCGCGCGCTAACTTGGCTTTTTCTTTGGAGGAAACGGTCCCGATGACGCGAGCTCCCAGATGATGCGCCATCTGCACCAGCAACAATCCGACGCCGCCTGCCGCTGCATGCACCAGCGCCGTCTCGCCCGATTTCAAAGGATAAGCGTCATTGCACAAATAATGTGCGGTCATGCCCTGCAGCATCGCGGCGGCCGCATCGCGGTCGCTAACTCCTGTAGGGATCGGAACCAGGGCTTCGGCGGGCGCCGCAACGTCATCGGCGTAAGAACCAAGTATGCCGCTCCACGCCACCCGATCGCCGATCTTGAGAGTTTTGGCTTCGTCGCCCACCGCGGTGATCACGCCTGCGCCCTCTTGTCCCACGATAAATGGCAAGGGCGCTTTGTATGCGCCGCTACGCAGGTTGATGTCGATGTAATTCACGCCCGAGGCTGAAATCTTTACCACGGCGCCGTTGCTTTTCGCTTGCGGAAGCGGCAACTCGACAAGTTCGAGTGCTTCCGGCCCGCCGGGCGTACTCACCTGAATAGCTCTCATAGTTAATGGTCCGATCCGCTTTGGATTCTACTTGAGTTCGAGTCTTCGTGAGGCTGGCCGGCCTTTCTTGGCGACCTTTGCCGCAAAAGTTCGCTAAGAGAAGCGAAGGGGTTGGAATCGCAAAATAATTCACTACCCGGGTTCTGGGTCTGGGCTACTTTGAAAGTCCTTTTCTCGGTTCGTTGACTTGCAGAGTCCAGCCACGTAAGATTTTTCGCCAGTGACCGGTCAAGTATTCCAGCCCGACTTCGAACCCACTTTTACTGAATAAATAATGCGCGGAGAGACATTCGAAACTGGTCCACCCAGGGAGGACAATCATGAACGACTCGGACAATACGCTTGATCGAAGGAAATTTCTGACCAACTCCGCCACGCTGCTCGCCGGAGGCGCTGCGTTTGCGAGAACAGCTCTTTCCTACGACAAAATCCTGGGCGCCAACGATCGCATTTCCCTTGCCCACATTGGCAATGGCAGTCGGGGCTCGGACCTGGACTGGATTGCCGCACAGCTAAAGACCAGCCATAAGGTCGAGATGACTACGCTCTGCGATTTGTGGCGGCTTAATCGCGAAAAGGCAGTCGCGGTGAATGAAAAGTTTTATGGCCGTGCTCCCCGGTCGTATCAATATCTGGAAGATGTGCTGGCGCTTAAGGATGTAGACGCGGTGCTTATTTCGACGCCTGAACATTCTCATTCGCCCATCCTGAAAATGGCGGTCGAGGCCGGCAAGGACGTATATGTGGAAAAGCCGATGGGCAATGTGTTGGCGGAAGCCAAAGCCGCTCGCGACACCACCATGAAATCGGACCGCATCGTACAAGTGGGCACGCAGCACCGCAGCGAACCATACCCGAAAGCGGCGCGCGAAGTGATCCAGAGTGGCGCTCTCGGCGATGTGAGCAAAATAGAAATTGTCTGGAATTATCACGGTCCCCGCTGGCGTGGGCGGGAAGAAACAAAACTTATTCGAGAACAGGACACCGACTGGCGCAAGTGGCTGATCAACAAGCCCTACCGGCCGTTTGATCCCCAGGTCTATTGCGAATTCCGTTTGTACCGGGAATTCTCCAGCGGCATTCCCGATCAATGGATGAGCCATGGGATGGACCTGGTGCACTGGTTTATGAACGACAGCTTCCCTCGCTCAGCGGTCGCGCATGGCGGGGTTTTTGCGTGGCGCGATGGCCGCGAGAATCCCGATACCTTCGAGGCCTTGCTGGAATATCCCAAGGGATTTCTGGTCAGCTATGCCACCAGCTTCGGCAATGACTCGCCAAGCTTCACGCGATACATGGGAAAGAAAGCGACGCTCAATAATATTGGCGGCGAAGGCAGCCCTCGCTACCAGATAGTCGAAGAAAAAGGCAATCACGAAGACAATGCCGACATCGACAAGAGCCGGGCAGCGAAAGACGTTCTGCTGCCGGGTGAAACCAAGATTCAACCGATGGCCATCGACGACCTGTCGTTAGGCCATATGGCCAATTGGTTCGACTGCATACGCTCGCGCAAGCAGCCGGTCTGCACGGTGCAGGACGGATTCGCGCATTCGGTCGCAGCGATGATGGCAACCGAGGCGTATCATTCCGGCAAAAAACAATATTGGGACGCCGCCACCGAAACCATTACAGACCAGCCTCCGGCGGCCTCCGCATGAGTTGAAACTACTACGAAAGAAAGCGGATGGATTGTTCGATGAGTTTTGCGGTCGGCGCGTAGGGATCGCCCTTGGCGTCGAATTCCATCGAGCAATAGCCTCGATAACCGCTGGCTTTCAGAATGTCGAATGATTTCTTGAGATCGACATTCACGTGATTGCCGTCGTCGGCGTCTTCGCCATCTTTCACGTGGCAAATGCAGTAAGCGTGTTGAAACATCGCTTGCAGTGCGCGGTAATCGAAGTCTGCGTCGCCGGTCAGCATCGAATTTGCGAAGTCCGGCAGCGCGCGCAGATAGGGATGGCTGACGGCCTCGATTACTTTCACCACGAAGAACGCGTCCTCGCTGACCAGATCATCATTTTCCAAGTTGATGACCACATTTTTCCTTGCCCCGTATTCCACCACTTCCCGAAGGCTCTCTGCTGTACGTTGAACGTCGGGCTTTGAATTAGGCGGCCCCTGGATGTGGGTACGAATGCTGGGAGATCCAATGGCGACGGCGACGTCCACCCACCGTTTTCCGTAATCGATCGCTTTTTTGCGACCGGAAGCCTCGGCGTCATAAAAACTGTCGGGGCCATCGACCGCGATATTCACTGCCTTCACCTTGGCTTTTTCCAGGGCTTCCCGAAGACTGGCGAGATACCCGGAATCCAGCGAGCGGAAGTGATGACTATGTGGTTCGATATGATGGACATTGAACTTTCTTACCACCTCGGCGGGAAAATCCGTGAGATCCATCCCCGGCACACTTCGATCTCGATCGCGGTTTGTCGGGCTTTCGATGTAAGCGCGAAAGGGGTACGAGGCCACGGAAATTCGTTCGCGAGGCGCGTTCGGAAATGCGATTTGAGGCGTGGGTGCGCCGGCTCCGAAGGCGTTCGGCACTCCGCCGACAATGATTCCGCCAACTGTCGCCGCGGAAAGTTTTTCGAGAAATGCGCGTCGAGTCAATGATTCCATTCAATGGCACCTGAAAGTTTAGGGATTATTTCCGGGTTCGCTTAGGGTAAACCGGATTCGGTTTGGAGGGCGCCTAAATTTCTGATTGACTGCGCGCTCATTCATCTGTTACATATTGTAACGCTACAATGAATAACACACGCCAATCCCGTTTAAAAAACCTGGGCGAAGTCGAGCAATTGGTCATGGATTACGTTTGGAGCCATGGCCCGTCTACCTCGGAAGCCTGTCGTGAAGCGCTGGCCCCGTCGCGTCCAATGAAAGACTCCACCATTCGCACGGTACTGCGGCGTCTCGAGGAAAAAGGCTACCTAATGCACGAAACGGAAGGGCGCACATTTATTTATAAGGCTTCCGATGCGCGCCAGAACGTCGCCGTCCGCGCCGTGAAAGGGATCATCGACCGCTTCTGTGGAGGGTCGGCCGAGTTGCTTGTTCTCGGCATGGTGGATAATGCCGTCCTCAACCGGAAACAGTTGGAACGCCTGACCCGCAAAATCGGTGAAAGGAAAACCGAAGGAAAAGGGAAAGCAGAAAAGCCATGATGCCTGTCGCCATTCTCACCTCTACCGGTCTTCTGGCACAGCTCGCAACTGCTGCCGCACGCGCGCTCGCATTGGCTGCCGCCGCCGGGTTGGGACTGGCGGCCTTTCGGGTAAGAAACATTTCTGTCCGTCTCTTCGCCTGGACGGCAGTTCTTTATGTGGCCCTGGGCATGCCGTTGCTGGAGCGGATGCTGCCGCCTGTGGCAGTTCCGACCCCGGCATTTCTTCAACAGGGAGCTACGCACTTCGTCCGCACATGAAATTCAACACCCGCAACCCTTTGCCGTCTCAGCGCCGCGCGAAAAAGGGCCTGCGGTCCTCGCGGTTGCCACAATCTCGACGTCGCCGTGGTCGAAGATTCGCTGGAATGCGGTGGCAGTCGGGATTTATTTCCTCATCGCTTCTCTTCTTGTAGCGCGCTTGTTCGTCGGAATGGTATTCGGTCGCAGGTTGATGCAAGCTTCAGAAATCGTTCACGAACCGCGGCTATCTCGCATGCTTGCCGCACGCGCACACGCCCTGGGCCTCGCCTTCGTTCCCCGGGCTATCGAATCTGAATTCATCTCCGTGCCGGTAACGATGGGCGTTCTCAGTCCTGCGATTTTGCTTCCGGCCGGCTGGCGCGAATGGGATGACACCAAGCTGGATTCGGTCGTCGCGCATGAGGTATCGCACGTTGCAAGGCGCGACACGTTGACCCAGCGCTTGTCGCTTCTGCACTGTGCGATTTTCTGGTTCAGCCCACTCGCGTGGTGGCTCAATCGCCAGCTTGCGGACCTGGCGGAACAAGCCAGCGACGAGGCGGCTTTGTCGTTCGGCACAGACCGCAAGGACTACGCCAGGACTTTGCTTGGCTTTTTCGAAGAGTTGCAGGGCTCGCCGGGGCGCGTTTGGTGGCAAGGCGTCTCCATGGCCAGTGCGGGCCGGGCGGAACAACGAGTGGAAAGAATTTTAGCCTGGAGAGGAGTTGTTACCATGCGTTTCAAGAAATCGATTGCTGCCCTGGTTATTACGATCGCGGTTCCGGTGGTTTATCTCACTGCCTCGGCGCAGCCAGCCAATTCGGATCCGCGACCGCAAAATGTGGTTCTCGCACAAGAACAGGCGACGCCTGTACCACCGGTGGCCCCGCATGCTGCACATACAGCCAGGAGACCAGCCGGTCACGGCTCGTCTTACTACAACGACTCCGACGACGGAGACCGCTTCGTCATCGCCTCAGGCAAGGATGATTCCCGCACCATGTCCGGCAGCATGGAAGACGGCGAGCGGGTTGAGGAACTCAGAAAAACGATTCCGGGAGATTTCATCTGGTTCTCGCGTGACGGCAAGTCCTATATCATTCGCGACCAGGCCATGGTGGATCGCGCCAAAGGATTCTGGGGCCCTCAAGACGAACTCGGCAAGAAGCAAGAGGCGCTCGGTGCGAAGCAGGAAGCTCTGGGAAAACAGCAGGAGGAACTCGGCGCAAAAATGGAACAGGTCCACGTTAAACTTCCGGACCTGACCGGGGAAATCGAGAAGCTCAAAACCCAACTCAAGCAACTCGATTCCGGCGCAACCATGGATCAAGTGGGAGAGATTCAATCGGCCATCGGAGAATTGCAGAGCAAACTTGGCGATCTCCAGTCTGAAGCCGGCGATCAGCAATCAAAGCTGGGCGAACAGATGGGCGCTTTGGGAGAGCAACAAGGAGAACTCGGAGAGCAGCAAGGCGAACTGGGTCGCCAACAGGGCGAAGCAGCCGAGCAGGCTTCCCATGAAATGAAGCAACTCTTGGACGACGCAATTGCGAAGGGCAGCGCGCAGCCGCAACCATAAACAGTTAAGCACTCCCGGTGGCGGATTCGCATCATCCGCCACCATTTTTCCTGCCTCACTCTCTGTAAAATCCTACGGCATTCCAATCAGAGTCGTACCGCAAAGACCTGATGCATTCTTTGGCTGTTACTCTTACCATTAGTTTGGATCGGCACGACCAAGAGACCGCCGGAAGGAGTTTCAGGAATGCCTCAGACTTTGAAATCCCGACTCGCTAAACTTTTATTCGTAAGCTTCTGCTTTTGCTCTTTCCTCGCGACGGCATCCGCGCAGAACAAAGTCATGGGCGAAGTACGCTTTGAGGGCGCCACCAAACTGGAAAAAGATTCCGGCGTTTGGGTCGACGGCGGATACGTGGGATACCTGAAGGAACTAAAAGGAAGCAAAAAGGTGCTGTTGTTGCCCGGCGAACATACGATCGCCGTGCGCCAGTCGGGGTTCGATGACTTTACCCAAAAAATCGTAGTCGAGCCCGGACAAGTCCAGACCGTCCAAGTTGTCTTGCATCAGATGGCGCAGACGCACGCTCCCGACATTACGGCCACCTTGAAAGTCACCGTCCAACCCGGACGCGCGGCCGTCTTTCTCGATGACAAATACATTGGACATGCCGGCGAACTCGGTGGCGCGACTCATTCTCTGTTGATCAGCCCCGGAAAACATCGAATCAAGGTAGAACTACCCGGTTACCAGACTTTTGAAACTGAAGTCAGTTTGCTGGCAGGACAGAAGTCGGAAGTAAAGACCGAACTTGCCAAAGGGAGTATCGAGCAAGCCAGCCCGGACATCAAACCGCCGCAGTAAATTCTGTAGCGGTACGCGGCCCGCCTTAGACCGGCGATCGGAGTTGCGCCCGCAATTCTGTGCAACGGTGACCCGTCTCATTCGTAATGTTTCTAGTTTGACGGGCAGCTTCCAGTGGCCGTATTCAGGCAGCCTTTTTTTCTTCAGCTCGCGCGAGCACACCTATAGTGAACCGGCAACGACAATTAAACCGGACTGGAATTGACACGATAAAAGCCACTGTCGTATGTTTGCGGAAACATCAAGGAATTTTTCTCCAAAAAGGAACATTCATGAGCGACGAGGCCAAGAACTCGACAGTTTCACGACGTGGTTTTCTGGAAATGGGGTCGGTGGCGCTGGCTGCCGGAATGTTGTCGGCGGATGCCGCGGCCCAGGAGCAGCATCCGTATCCGAAGAAAGGCGATCGTAGCTCGAGCGCACCGGGGCCTGGCAATCCGCCGATCGATAAGCAGAATCCGGATTTTTTCCTGCCGCCTTCAAGCGATGCAGGCGGTGTGCAGGCGTTTAAGTATCCCTTTGGCCTCTCTCACAAACGAATGCAGGAGGGCGGCTGGTCGCGCGAAGTCACCATTCGCGAGCTTCCGGTTTCAAAATCGATTGCCGGCGTGGACATGCGCTTGACCGCAGGCGGCGTGCGAGAGTTGCACTGGCATACCGCTGCCGAGTGGTCCATCGTGCTCTACGGAAGCGCCCGCCTAACGGCTGTCGATCTGGATGGCAAGAGCTTCGTCGCTGATGTCAACGAAGGCGATCTCTGGTATTTTCCGCCAGGCGTTCCCCATTCCATTCAAGGCTTGGGTCCCGATGGCACCGAATTTCTGCTGGTGTTCGACGATGGCAACTTTTCGGAATATGAGACCGTCCTGCTCACCGATTGGATGGCACACACCCCTCACGATGTGCTCGCGGCAAACTTTGGCGTGAGTGAACAAGCGATGGAAAAAATGCCGCGCAAAGAAAAATTCATTTTCCAGACAGCTGTCCCTGGCCCGCTGGCCGACGACCAGAGAATAGCTGCAGGCTCGCTGGGGAAATCTCCCCAGGATTTTGCTTTTCGCAAAGCCCAGATACCGCTTATCAAGAGTACTAAGGGCGGCGAGGTGCGGATCGTCGATTCAAGCAAGTTCAAAGTATCGACGACTATCGCAGCGGCGATCGTCACGGTTCGTCCGGGCGGGATCAGAGAACTCCATTGGCATCCCAACGCCGACGAATGGCAATACTTCATCAGCGGGGCCGGAAGGATGACGGTGTTTGCCACCGGCGGCCGCGCCCGCACCATGGACTTTCAAGCCGGAGACGTTGGCTATATTCAGAGGACGCTGCCGCACTATGTCCAAAACACCGGCGACACCGACTTGAAATTTCTGGAGATGTTCAAGAGCAGTGCGTATCAAGACCTGGCGCTTTCGGAATGGCTCACTCACACCCCGCCGGAACTGGTGCTGGCGCATCTGGGAATTGATAAATCCACGCTCGATGCGTTTCCGAAAGAAGAGGTAGCAGTAATGCCGAAATAGTATCGAAATCACGTAGGCGCGGACGCCTTCGTCTGCGCCCGAGCTTCAGCTCGCGCCGGGCTTTCCCGGACTGGAGCCAAGGTGAGGTGGTCACCCTCTACATTATTTCGCCGTATTCTTGACGACCTCGCCACCCTTCATCACAAACACCACCTTCTCCATCACGGTGATGTCTGACAGGGGATCGCCATCGACGGCCACGATATCCGCAAACTTGCCCGGCTCCAGACTCCCGATGTCCTTCGATCGGCCGGTTAATTCGGCGCCATTCATGGTCGCGGCTCGCAGTGCCTCAATCGGCTTCATCCCGCCGCGAACCAATGCACCGAATTCCTTGGACACAAATTCCGGTTCATCATCGACGCCATAAGCAATCTTCAAATGATGGTTCAGCGCCCGATGAAAGGCCGGGCCTTGTTCTTTCAAAATCGCGACACCTTTAGCAAAGCTCACAGGATCGCGTCCCTGTGAAAGTCCCGTTCCAATCGTCCGCTGGAAGCAATTGAGCGTCGGCACCAGCCAGGTGCCACGTTGCTCCATCATTTTGGCGCCTTCTTCGTCGAGCAGGGTGCCATGTTCGATGGAATCCACGCCGGCACGCACCGCCGCCTTGATGCCTTCGGTGCCCTCGGCGTGGGCCATCACTTTTTTCCCGGCGCGATGCGCCACTTCCACGGCGCGCGCCATCTGCTCCTCGCTCAGCTCCTGCACCCGGTAATCGCTGATGGGATCCATCACCCCACCGGTCGCCATGAGCTTGATCCAGTCGGCGCCATACTTGATGTCGCGCCGCACGACCCGGTTCACATCGTCGACGGTGTCGGCCTGGTTGGGACGTGGGAGTAGACCGGCGTCCGGTGCCAGGACATTTGCATCCCCGTGGCCGCCGGTAACCGAGACAAATTGCCCTGAAGAAACCATGCGTGGCCCGCGAATCAATCCCGCTTCAATGCTGTCCCGGAGGGCAAGTTGCGCATACGCAGGATCGTCTTCGCCGGCGTCGCGGAGCGCGGTAAATCCATGGTCCAACCAGACTTGCAGGTTACGTACCCCCCAAATCGCTTTTTGCGCTGACGACATTCGTAATCCGGAAGTCGAGCTCTGATCTTTCACATCGCCCAACACATGGGCATGGCAATCGATCAAGCCCGGGACCACCGTATATTTCGAGAGATCAACGATCGGCACCCCGGCCGGAGCCGAATCGGCGATGGCAACGATTCGGTCTTTGGTGACGACGATGTATTCATTGGTGGCGACATTGCCGGTTCGGACATCGATTAGCCGTCCGGCGCGAATCGCAATCGCCGGATTGTTTGCCGGTTGCTGCGTCTGCGCGCCTATCGCGAAGCAAACTATGAGTACAGCTAGGCCCGCACACTTCTGAAATATCCTTGCCATTGTTTATGTCCCTCGGATCTAAAGAACGAGCAGGATACGGAGGAATGATGCCAATATCAAATTCGAGTACAGAAGAAAGCGCTTAGGGATAGTTTTACAAATCTCCTGTTGCCACCCAAAGCGCCCCAGGAGTAATATTCCCCGCCTGTTCCTAAAGTAACTTCAGCAAACCCGATTCGAGGTTGACCCGTCAAAACATCGGGTAGTAGCATTTAACCTCCTTACGAAGACCGGGTACTGGCCGGGCTCGCGGTAAGTTATAGAGAATTATGGGAATTACGAAACTCTATCTGCTGATCGCGGGGTCAATCGCCTTGACGCTGGCGAGTGTCGGCTGCGGTACAGCCCAGAAGCCTGCCCCGCTTCTACCGGCGAAGCAAGCCAATGCGCCTTCACTGACAGATACCAAATCCCAGCCGCAAGCAGATGCGGACGCAAAACCTGCCACATCGACCTCCGAAGCCCCTAAAGAAGCTCCCCAGGCCGATCCTGTCGCTGATCTCATCGCACAGGTGGAAAAGGAATATCAGGCTGGACTGGACAATTACAAAGCCGGCCGTACCGAGGCGGCCCAGGCGAATTTCCACCACGCCATGGATCTGCTGGTAAAGAGTCCTCTGGACGTCAACTCCGATGAGCGCCTGCAAAAGGAACTCCTCCGCCTGACGGCTGAGCAACACGACCTGGCCCTGGCACCGACACCCAAAGCCGACGCTACTCCTGCCGAGCAAACGACCGAAGCCGCGCCCATCGACGAAACCAACGAAATCACCGTGCCGGTCGATCCCAGCATCAAGGCCAAAGCCGCCGCCGAAGTCAAAGCCACGCCATCCGATCTGCCTTTGATGCTGACCGATCCGGTAGCCAGCTACATCACGTATTTTTCAACCCGCGGACGTGGAACACTTGAACACGCGCTCGCCCGCAGCGGACGCTATCAGGAGATGATTCAGCGGGTGCTGAAAGAAGAAGGCGTGCCTCAGGACCTGATCTTTTTGGCGCAAGCTGAATCCGGATTTCATCCACTGGCAGTTTCCCGCGCCGGAGCTCGTGGCATCTGGCAATTCATGGGCAGCCGCGGCAAAGGTTACGGACTCGAGCATGACTTCTGGGCCGACGACCGCCAGGACCCCGAGAAATCCACTCGCGCCGCCGCCCGCCATCTGAAAGACCTTTACGCCCAGTTCGGAGATTGGTACCTGGCCATGGCCGCCTACAATTCCGGCCCTGGCACCGTGCAAAGCGCCGTCAAGCGTACCGGGTACGCCGATTTCTGGGAGCTTTACAAGCGCAACGTCCTGCCCAAGGAAACTCGTAATTACGTGCCCATCATCGTGGCCATGACCATCATGAACAAGAATCCGGCACAGTATGGCTTGGACAAAGTGGCGCTCGAAAAGCCGGTTCCCTACGACACGCTCAAGATCAACTACGCAGTCGATTTACGGCTGGTCGCCCAATGCGTGAATGCTTCCCCAGCGGATTTGCTGGACATCAATCCCAGCCTGTTACGCTTCTCGACTCCGAAAGATCACCAGTTTGAACTGCATCTACCGGTCGGGACCGTCGACACTTATCGAACTGCGATCGCCGCCGTCCCGCCCGATATGCGGATATGGTGGCGTTATCACACCGTTGCTCAGGGCGATACGCTGATGACCGTGGCACGGGCCAACCACACTACCGCACGCGCCATCGCCGAAGCCAACCACATGGATTTAAATCTGAATGGCGAACTGGAAGCCGACAGCAAGCTGATCATTCCCGCGGCCCCCGGCAGGCACGCGGCTTCTGAAGATTCCCAAACCTATGCTCGTGCCATCACCCACTACAAAGTCCGCAAAGGTGACACCGTGCAGTCGGTCGCGGAAAACTTTGGCATTTCCGCAAAGATGGTTCGCCGTTGGAATCATTTAAGGGGCGATAGCTTAAGTGGGCATCGCATTCTGTATGTGCATCTGCCGGTAACGCCCAGCGCCAACGAAATTCAACACCCCGCAATCGCTTCTAAGTCCAGAACCAGCAACACCTTACACGCCGCGACTACGAAGAATCCGCTGCATCATACGGTCAAGCCCGGGGAGACGCTTTTCTCCATCGCCAGTTCGTATAACACTACGGTCGCATCCCTGAAACGGGCCAACGCCAACATCGCCACTCTGCGTCCCGGCATGATTTTGCTCATCCGATAATAGTTCCCATTCCAGGCTAGTCACTAGTTGCGTGGCAGTGTAATATGCCAAAACAACGCGGGCGATGTTGACGCGTTGGCTTGCATTCGCATCAAAGTTGCTGTGCTATAATCGCGCCCCGTTCGAAGAAAAGTTTTGAGTTGTCTTTTTAATTCTTGGTGCAGTGCCAATTTCCGCAGTGTCCCGGCGCCGAGCGCAGCCGGTAATCAGGAGGAAAGATGATTTTCGAAGAGACCCTCTTTTTACGCGATGACGACAACGATGAGTTTGGCGAACCCAGCCCCTACAGCGATCCCGTGGAAGAAGATTACGAAGAAGACGAAGAGGAAGAAGAAGCCGAAATCCCCGGCGTGGTCGCAATAGAAATCGATACAATCGAGCTCCCGCCGCCTGCGCCAAAGCCGGCAGCGAAAAAGCCAGCCGTCAAGAAAGCCGCGCCTAAGAAGCCGGCTGCAAAGAAGAAGGCCACTCCCAAGAAAAAGGCGCCCAAGAAAGCAGCTAAGAAAAAGCCCGCGGCCAAGAAGAAGCCCGCAGCCAAGAAGAAGCCCACCAAGAAAGCCGCTAAGAAAAAAGCAGCCAAAAAACCAGCAAAGAAGAAAGCAGCCAAGAAAAAGGGCGGCCGTCGCCGCTAGCCCGTTCTTTCAGCCCATTAAGCCGCAGCCATAAGCTGCGGCTTTTTTCTTGGTGTTTCCATGCAGCTCAAGACTCTTCATCGCGGGCACATCCCCTGTCATCCTGAGCGTGGTTCAGGTGAATCGCTTGAAATAAGCCACCACCCGCTTCTACCTGGTTTCCATAACATTCAGGCACGGTATAATTCTCACCCGCATGCAATCTTCCCACTCGAAGGGACCTTCATGAGATTCAATTTCGTTATTCGGTGCCTTGTTCTCGTATGCGCGATCGCCTTCCTCGCCACTGTTGCTGCAGCCCAGAGCCCGACAATTCCGCCTCCGCCGCCTACTCCAAAACGCCCTGTGACCGAGGTTTATCACGGCGTGAAAGTCACCGAAGACTATCGCTGGCTGGAAGATTGGAACGCTCCCGAAGTTAAACAGTGGAGCGCGGCCCAGAATGCCCGCAGCCGGGAATATCTCGATCACCTGCCATCGCGTCCAGCCCTGAAGCAGCGCCTCACGCAACTCATGAACGCCACCTCCGGCCACTATTCCGAGTTGAGTTATTCGGGTGGAACTCTTTTCGCGCTGAAGTTCCAGCCGCCCAAGCAGCAGGCCTTTCTGGTTGCCCTCTCTTCTGTAGACGACGTCAGCAGCGAGAAGGTCGTCTTCGATCCCAACACCCTTTCCGGAAAAGGATCCGTCGCAATCGACCTCTACGTGCCTTCCCTGGATGGCAAGCTGGCGGTCGCGTCGCTCTCTGAAAACGGCTCAGAAGACGGGAATGCCCACGTCTTCGAGGTCGCGACCGGAAAAGAATTGAGCGATCGTGTTCCGCGCGTCAACTTCGGCACCGCCGGCGGCAGCCTGGCCTGGAACAAAGATGGTTCGGGCTTTTACTACACGCGTTATCCCCAGGGCAACGAACGTCCGGCAGACGACGCCAACTTCTATCAGCAGATTTACTTTCACAAACTGGGCAGCAACAGCAGCGAAGACACCTACGTTCTGGGCAAGGATTTCCCCCGCATTGCTGAAATTCAACTGCATACCAGCGACGACGGCAACTGGCTGTTGGCCGCGGTCTCTAACGGGGACGGTGGCGAATTCTCGCACTATGTGATGAATGCATCCGGACACTGGACGCAGGTCACCCGCTTTGAAGATAAGGTCGTTTCCGTTGAACTGGGCGCGCAGGGTGATGACGCCCTGTACCTGCTGTCTCGCAAAGGCTCGCCGCGAGGCAAGGTGTTGCGTCTCCCGATGACGGATTTGGAGATTGCAAAGGCGCAGGTGATCGTTCCTGAAACCTCCGGATCGAATTCTGGAGATGACGACCGGGCATCCATCGATCGCATCGTCCCCACTCCAAACCGAATTTATGCGCTCGACGTCGCTGGCGGACCATCGCGCGTGCGCATCTTCGATCATCAAGGACACATCGCCGCCACTTTGCCGTTGCCCCCGATTTCTTCCGTAAGCGGGATTGTCCATACCAATGGCGACAATGTGCTATACCACACTTCGACCTATGTAGAACCTCCCGCCTGGTACCGCTTCGATGCAGCCACCGGGAAATCCGCGCGTACCGCCATGTTTGAGACTTCGCCAGTAAAATTCGATGATGCGGAGGTGGTCCGCGAGTTTGCGATTTCGAAAGACGGCACTCGTGTTCCAATCAACATCATTCATCGCAAAGGCCTGCGGCTCGATGGCAGCAATCCCACGCTGCTCGAAGGCTACGGCGGCTACGGGGTAAACCTGACGCCGTATTTTCTGGGTTCCTTCGGGCGGACCTGGCTCGATCAGGGCGGAGTGTATGTAATTGCCAACCTGCGCGGCGGCGGCGAGTACGGCGAAGAGTGGCATCAAGCCGGTAATCTTACCCGCAAGCAAAATGTGTTCGACGATTTCATCGCTTGCGCCGAACACTTGATTAAGCGCAAATACACTTCACCCGCGCACTTGGCAATTCTTGGCGGAAGCAACGGGGGCCTGCTGATGGGCGCGGCGCTGACTCAGCGTCCCGATCTTTTCCGGGCGGTAGTTTCATTCGTGGGGATTTACGACATGCTGCGAGTGGAACTCGATCCTAACGGCGCATTCAATACCACGGAATTCGGCACGGTGAAGGATCCCAGCCAGTTCCAGGCGCTCTACGCCTATTCGCCGCTGCACCATGTAAAAGACGGCACCGCCTATCCGGCGATCTTGTTTCTTACCGGAGAAAACGACCATCGGGTCAATCCACTCAACTCCCGAAAGATGACGGCACGCCTGCAGGCGGCGAACACTTCCGATCATCCCATCCTGCTGCGCACAAGCGCGAACGCCGGACATGGCATTGGAACAGCTTTGGACGAACGAATCGAAGAGGACGCGGATTTCTTCGGCTTTTTATTTGATCAGCTAGGGATTAAGTACTCGGCCGGGAACGAAAATTAAACTCCCTGTCATCCTGAGCGGAGTGGAAATTGCCCGGAGCGCACTTTCCATGCAGTCGAAGGATCCTACAGATTAGTCGCTCTGGAAGATCATGGGATTTTCTCTCAGGAACTCCTAAAGTTCGGAGTTGCGATGGTGCAGTGAAGCTCGCAGGGGTCCTCGCGCCCTTCGCATTGCGCTCAGTACGATAGAGGGAGCTGGTTTATTTCTTGCCCGCCACCGCGGCCACGCACTTTCCATACAGCTCCAGTAAATGCGTGGCATATTCCTCAGGCTTCGACGCCGCGCCCGTGCCCTGAAAACCAACTCCAGACGACGTAGTGCGGCCGTAGCCGGTGGTCATAGCGACAAATTTCATTAGATCGAGTGCGATATCTTCGTTGCGGCGTGAGTGTGCCGACGTGCTGGACCCTTCTTCCATGTACGCCTCCGTTGGGCTGCGAGTAATGCTGGGAATTTCTTCGTCGTCTTCGTAATCGTCGTCCATCATCAGGATAAAATCCGGCGGAATAACGATGATAGCAGAACCGTTGCGGAGGGTCTTCTTCGGGACAGGAAGTTGCACGGGTCCTTCGTTCGCAAAAGTATGCTCTCTCAGGATGACAGTGAAATTAAAATCAAAAACTGCCATCCTGAGCGGAGCGAAGGACCTATGCATTTGAAAGCGGCAATGGCTTACGCGGCTTTGCTCACCGGCCGGTCCGCCATATAGCTAACGCCTCGACGCGCTGCCACCGACATCATCACGCGTGCGACTCCGCTAAAAATCAGGCTAACGCCAACCAGCGTGCCAATCGCCCAGAGCGAACTGGACGGCCAGTGAGCGCCAATCATCACCGCCAATCCCAGAGTGATCACGCCGTCCAAAAGCATCCAGCCCGAGCCTCGCGCAGGACGCAGTTGGAAGAACAGCATGACATCCAACACGCCTTCGACAAGAAACAGTACCGCCAGCAGAAGCGTCAAAGTTGCCACGCCCAGCAGGGGATGCATCAACAAATAACCGCCGATCACCACGTAAGCGAGTCCCACCAACAGCTTGCCCGGCAGGCTGCCGGGGCGATGGGCATGAAAGGCCAGCACCAGATGCACTACGCCGCCAAAAATAATAAGCCACGCAAGAAAAACACTCACCGTCACCGCAGCTACCAACGGAGAGGCGATGGCCAGCGCCCCAAACGCGATCAGTAGCATTCCCCACACCATCGACCAGATAGACGCTTGCCGCAACGAAATAGACGAAGTTTGTAAAGTCATGTTTCCTCCCTACGATATTCAATCCGGCACATTTTGCACCCGCGGGCAGGTTTTCGCAAGGGCCAGATTTGGGGGGCTTGCCGCCCTTCCCCGGCAATCTACCCCCTTGCCATCCTGAGGGATGTTCGGCCGGGGCACTTGAAGGGGTCCGAGATCGCCACGGGTAAGTTGGGCCAGGGTGATTGTGATCAGCTCTTCCCCCTGACCCGCTAAGCGGCGCGGGGAACTTCGCTCATCAACCCCAGTAGGTTATGTTCGGAGTCGCGAAAGAAGACCATCCAGAGATCGTGCTTGGGCATTTTGGCGACTAAGTGCGGCTCGTCCTCGACGTGTGCGCCCCCGGCCAGCATCTCGCGGTGTGCGGCCATGATGTCGGGCACGCTGAAGTAAAGAATCGAGCTGGGATGATCGAACTCGGGCTTCTCCGGCGGCGATAACATCAGCCGTACGCCGCCGCAGTCGAAAAACGCCAGCTTGCCGCCGGTAAATAGCAGCGGCAGGCCAAGTTTGTCCCGGTAGAATGCTATGGCGCGATCCAGATCGTGAACGTTAATCGAGATCTGGCCGATGCGGGTGATTCCGATATTCGTAAAGGCTGCATTCATGATGGTTTACCTCGCTGGATCAAGAGAGATTGATTAGCATAGCTAACTATATTTCATGAAGCAAAGCAAGCAAAAAACCAACCCGTCGCCGGATGCTTTCCACGCCGCCGACCGTCTGCACTCGGTTGCCATCCATCTATTGCGCCAGGTGCGGAAACAGGACGCCGCGTCGGGCGAAGGTCCGGCGCGCCTCTCGGCTTTATCGGTATTGGTTTTCGGTGGACCCACGACCTTGGGAGAACTGGCAGCGGCCGAGCAGGTCAAGCCACCGACCATGACTCGCATTGTTACCGGACTTGAGCGCGGTGGCCTGGCGCAGCGGATCGCCGATTCGCAAGATGCTCGTCGAGTCAAAGTGAGCGCTACCCCTAAAGGAGTGCGCCTGCTGCAGGCGGCGCGGCAACGCCGGATCGACGCGCTGGCCAGCCAGCTCAAAATGCTCAGCGGCAAAGAGTTACGCCTGCTGCGCGAAGCCGCGGATATGCTCGATAGAGTCCTGTCTCAAAAAGCTTAACCGCCGAAAATCGGATTTGCCCCATCAATCGGGGCGGAGGCTGGACATCAGGTGTAGAATGCCTTTCGACTTGGAAAGCTTCGTTCCCGGAGCGCCTGTTCTGCGCTTGTTCGTAAACTCAGGAGGATAAAATAATGGGCCACGCTGATCGTCTGCAATTAGTTGCACGAGCTACTTACTATCTTGGTTGGATTACATTGCTGTTGGGGGGATTGATCCACTTCAATATTGCCACATCGGTGTTCGCGGGACTCCATCTCAGCAAGCGCAACTTGTTTGAGGTGAGCGTAGTTTTGTTCGTGATTTGCTTGGCTTCCGGCGTCCGCGCGCTCATTGCTGCCGGCAATGTAGTGCCGGTAGTGAGCAGTACCAGAAAACAGGTTGCGGCGTAGAGAAAAATAACACTCCCCTGTCATCCTGAGCGCAATGCGAAGTTCGCGAAGCGCGGTTCGCGTGGAGTCTATGGACCCGGTGGCGGGCAGCCTTGGAGTGCGGCCGTCTTACGTCTGGTCCCGGCAGGTTCGTCGAACGGTCGGATGAGCGCTCTGTTCGGTTTTCGGAACAAATAAATTTTCGCTTTGGGTCCGCCGGATTGCTGTTCTACGATTTTCCTCTTCCCTCGATTGTCTATTGCCAGAATAGGCCCGGATCTTGGACAGTAACGAGAACGCTCCAAGGTCCGGCCTGGCAGCTTTGACAGGGATCGGGAAAGGTTGTCGTTACCGAAAACGGCAATTCGACACTGATCAGCTTCTAGGTTTCGATTCCCACGTACGACACTCGTCCGACCAGGTAGTCGTGGGCCTTCTTGCCGTCCTCCATTGCCATCACTTCTACGGGATAGGTCTGATTATGCGGACGCAAGACGAGATGCTTCCCTGCCAGTTCCACGTACTTGATGGTAAGTGAGCCATCCTTGTTCACGGCGTACATGTTGGATTCACCCTTGCGGTAGGACTTAAGCGAATTGTAATGGCGGTCGATCAGTACGGTTGCTCCGGGGAGCAAGCGCGGGTACATGCTCATGCCTTCGCGGCCCTCGGCCTTAATGATTACAAAGCGTTCCCAGGCTTCGCGGTCGCCTTCCATCTCAGAGCGCAGGCTGCGGAGAAAACTTTTCTTGAACTTCAAGATCTCCTTCACATTCATGCTCATGACCAGAGGAACGGTGGCGGCGATCTTTTCGCTGACCAGAAGCACGTTTTCAAATTCATCATCACTGGGAGCCAGGATGCTGGCGCGCTTATTGATTTCGCCGGGTTCAAGCAAATCGAGCACTGAAAGATGTTGGACTTTCAACACTTTATCCATGCCTTCGACGCTGAGGCCGCGCTTGCGATTTAGGAAATTGGAGATGTGCGCCTGTTTGAACCCGGTCTCCTTGGCCAGCCGCAAGCCGGTCAAGCCGCCGTCTTCGATGCGTTCCCACAGGGTCTTGCGAAGATTGTCCTGCAAGACTTTGAATTTCATGGGCGGAGTATAGCACCGCGCTATAGCGATTTGCTATTGACGTTCGGAGTGCAACATCTGTAAGAAATTGCCGGAAAAGCGTGAAAAGAGGCGGTGGCCGCACAATTTCCACAGCAAATATGCCAATTTTCTACTATCACTTTGCGCTAATCATCGGGCAAGTACAACATCTGTAAGCAAATACAAAACCGTTGACGATGATTATGCACTTCCCACAGATGAGGTGTAGAGTCTTAGTTGCCGTGACAGGGGGAGACCGAGAATTCTTAATTTAAGGGGGCCAATAGGAGGGAGTTACTTTAGATTCTGCATTATAACCCTATTGTCAAGTTTGCTACTTAACACAGTATTTGGCGGAGATTAACTTGCTAACTGGTGGTTAAGCGTAAGTCCTGCGGTAGCCGTGCATAAGCATAAGCTGGGTTTTACCCCAGTCGGTCGCAGGTGCTAACCGCCATTTTTTTTTGTTCAAAAATATAAGTGCTGCCTCCATTTAACCCTTTTTTCGATAGGGCATACCATCGAGGATCGTTATTCTCGTACTTTTTCTTGATCGACCAACTCACGAATGCCGCTGCCTCCGAGGCCTCTTACGCCGTTTTCATCGGTTAACTTTTCTGACGGCTTGCATTCATTAGCTGAGTTGGCGTGATAGTGATGAATCGTAAGTGGACTGAGCGGCTTCTTGCCTTTTTCGGCGCGTTCGATCCCGGCTTTACCCTCGATGTAACCGTCGAACTTTAAGAGATAATGGTTCTCTCGATTTCGACGGTCGGCGAACAATTCGATTGCAGGAAAGTAGATTAGAGGCCCTTTCAGAAGCTGCCAGGCAAAGTAATTGTAAAGAATGGCGCAAGGTGCGCTTTGAAGGCCCAAACTAACCGTATCTAGTTTTATCGTCGCGTACTCGATGTACCCCTCAACTTCTGCGATGGATTCCAAGATTGTCTTCATCGGTACGTCGGGAGAATCTTCTTTTCCGCGTATTTCGCAGGTATATTCACGTTGTTCTGAGCGTGCCAAACGTTAGTGGCCTTGATCTCACTGACTTGTTCCATCCGTTACGGATCAAATGAGCATTGAAGTTTTTGATTCTTTTACTTAATTTTTTTCCAACTTCTGGCGCGATGTAGGCCACTATGAAGTACGCCGTTCCGCAACCGAAACCTTTATCTCCGCTTTCATCCATAAATAGTGGCTGCATGGTCATTGTCTATACCCCTGTACCTTTCAGAGTTTTTTTCGTTTCTAATGGCGGAGAGCCGGGTGATGGACCCCGTTCCAGTGAAGGAAATGTTCGTTTATAAGACGGCCCCTAGTGCCAACAACACTCTGCAAATCAGGGCAAAGAAAAATCCTCATGGGTCTCGACTAGTACTACCTGCAAGAATCCCGGTCGAGACTTTTTAATAAAGTCTCCGCCTAGCTGTCCGCATCGGCATTTCCAACCACAGAAGATGAATCACTGTCCTCCTGAAGCGTATATTCCTGTATCACTGATCGCGTCCGAAGCGGCATCTGTTTTTGCACTCCGCCCGTCCATGTATATGTATCTCCATTTTTCTTGACGTTTCAGCAATAACGCGGCGTGTGCTTCTTCGCGAGAGGGGAATTAGTTCGGAATCGGAACATGCCCCGATTAAGGCCAATAAGAATCTCTTGCGGGGTCAGGGCCTTTTTTTCTTTCAGCAGAACCATGCACGCATCGGCGAGTCGAACTCCAACGAATCGCACCTCCCTGAGGTGCTGTTCCCAATCTTGCGGTGTGGCTGAATCAGTCTGCGTGATCGTCATTGCCAAGTGATCGCGTGTCAGGCAGAGCGTCTTTTCCGCCAATTCAATTCTTGCCTGCATATCAAGGAGATGAGATGTCAAATCACTGTATCGCTTCACCTGGGCAGTTGGCTGCCGAATAGACCGCGAAGGTATGCGTTTCATTGTTCCGGAAGTAACGAGGTGTTTCTTGTCGTCTTGACTATGGGTCTTCGGTTCTGGCTTCGGCTTCGGCATTTTCTTTCCCCCGCCCATAAATATACAAAATCTCACAGTCTGTAAACACATAACTGTCCGTAATCAATATGGTGACTGTGTTCACATAATTAACATGTTCTGTAAACGTAACGAAACAAAAATTTTACTTGTCGCTTGGGCCTCTTCGCGGTATTGTGAGTGCGCTTCCCTTCCCCGGTGCAGTTGACAGTAATGATGCACGAGACCAACGTAACTACTCTGCAACCTTGAAGTTGCGATATATTTGGAAGACAAAGGCTGCGGAATCGTGCTATGCTGTCGGGTTTTTTGTAACATTCCACCACTTTTGCGCATCTATAGGTAATGGAAAACGAGGTTTTTACTATGGCAAACACAAAGCAGCTTGCGTTTCACATCTTGGTGTCCGAAGAGCAGGGCGCATACGTAGCTCACTGCTTAGAGACAGGCCTAGTCGCAGCCTCCTTGGATCAAGACGACGCGGTGTTCAAGATGACTAAACTCATCACAAGGCATATCGAGTTCGCTTTAAAGAACGATCGCCTTGCGGACATTTACCGACCGGCACCCAATGAGGTGTTCAAGAAGTACGTCTTTGCCAAGGAACCCTCCCTCGGCTCAAGCCAGAAGCCTATGCGATTCGATCATCTGGGCGGATTTTTAGTGACTCAATCCGCCTATGCCGCAACTTGCTAATTTTGCATTTCGCCTCGTCAAGGAAATTTTCGCAGCGCATGGTATCTATGTGCTTGAGCAATTTCCTGACGGTCAGATAAATGTGGGGAAATGAAGCCCAGAAAAGTCCGTACGCGGGACTCTTTCATATGGCAGATTTTTTCTTCTCTGACCGTTACGACATTTTCACCATCAAAGCTATCGTAAGCAGTTTGGCGAAGGAAGCCGAATTGCCTGCTATCGAGAAAGAACTGTACAGACAGAATCCACGAAGAATAGTGTTATGCGGGTCGATAAGCAGAAATTCGATTCTCTGCTCGGAAGGCTGATACAGATGCCTCCGCAAAAGCGGGCTGAAACGAAGCCCATAAAGAAGGAGAAGGCAAAGCGGCCTAAGCCCTCTTCTTCGGCTCCTCGATAAGCTTGCTGTACGGCAGTGCTTTCCCCATCGCCATGCGGCCCACTGTCTGCTCGAAAATGTCCGCATCTTCCCGGCGATTGAACCTGTATTCAAACTCATTCAAATAGCGTTGCAGATGCTTTATCGAAACCTGATGAAACGATCCGGTGATCCCGCGCTTGAGAAGCGAGAAGGCTGATTCCACCGTGTTCGTGTGAACGTTGCCGCGAACGTAAACCTTCTGTTTGTGCTTGATCGTTTTGTGCTTACCCTGGAATTGCGTTTCCTTGAAGTTGTAGGAGGGGAACTCATCCGTCATGATCGTTTCGACTTTGTTGGAAACATTGGCCGCGATCACGTCATACAGCTTTTCGCGGGTGAGTCCATCGGCTTTGATGAAACGCAGGGGGCCGCCACGTTGCCGGATGCCGATTACTGCATCCTTGTTTTGTGTGCTGCGTCCGCGCCAGCGATTCCGACCGCCGATATAGGTCTCATCTACCTCGACGATACCTGTCATTTTTGGGATGGTGGTGTCCACCATTGCCTCCCTGATGCGATGCGCCAGATACCAAGCTGTCCGGTAATTGCAGGCCAGATGCCGGGACAATTGCAGAGCGCTCATGCTTTTCTTCGCGTCCACCAGCAGAGCAATTGCCATAAACCATTTGCTCAGGGGCAGGTGTGAATCGCTGAAGATCGTGCCATTGGTTGCGGAGAACTGAGATTTGCAGGAGTTCTCAAGGCACTGGTAGATCGTGGCGCGTTTATTCTTGCTGGCCGTCTTGCGTGTGATCGTCGAGACTTCCTTGCCACCGCAAACAGTGCAACGCACACCGTCAGGCCAGCGTGAGGCCTCAAGGTAGGCTAGGCACTGTTCGTCTGTTCCGAAGGCCTTTGTAACTTCTATCAGTTTCATGATCGTATCGCGGCTTTCTTCGCTCGGGCGCGTAAGCTAACCCACGCTATCAAATTGACGATGGCAAATGACATGACTACTGAAGCCAGCACTAAGCCAAGATGGGACTGGTTATAGAGGTACAACCGAACCAACCACCCGGCGGTACAAACGTTGAACAATACGTAAATCCATGCTGGCTTCATTGAAATCAAGAATACCCTTGACAGGCATCTGTGTCAAGTGCATAATCATCACCGTTGACGGGCGCGGCCTTTGAGCTATACCATGGGCCACTTACTATAACTTTTCCTCCCCCACCAGGAAGTACAGCAAATGACGAGCAATCCACAATCCGATAACAACGAGGAGACCAGCTTCGTGGAATTCCGCCGCAAGGTGCGTTCCTCCGAAATACTGTCCTCGTCCATGGAGCGGCTTTTGGGCCAGATTCAATTTACCGGCCGAGTCAGCGTGGTGGTGCAGAATGGCCGGGTCCTGAAGTCCGGCTACGAAGAGGGCTACTTTCGCCAGGGAGGGATAAGCAGGGCGGAAGGTTAAAGAATATTTATAACTAAATATTTCTACTCAGGTACTCCGTAACAGAAACGGGCCCTGTGACCGAGGAATCGGCGCAGGGCCTTTCTTTTTTGGCTCTCAGCTCTCAGCTAAGGCGCGGTGTTGCTGAGAGCTGAGAACAATTTCTTGGAGGCAATTATGGAAGTTGAAAGGCAAGCGGCAATTTTATTGGAACTGAAATATTGCGAACGATGCGGCGGATTATGGGTGCGTGCATTGCGTTCGGAAGAAGTTTATTGCGCGACCTGTGCGATTGAAATGGCCGAAGTCGCACTGCCGCGGAAGAAAACTACACCGCGGCTGCCGGGCAACCACAAGTCGGATTCACGTCCCGGCCCGCGGTTAGTGCTAAGCAGGCAAGGCGGCGAGGCATGATCGCCACCATGATTACGCTGATGAAGGCAGATGCGGTCTCGCGAAAACCGGTGATCGCTGTCGTAGTCCCCGGTGCTGCCGTGACGGACAACCCATCAGGCGCCGATCCCGACTTGTGGCTCTACCGCGAACGTACCGTCGGAATGCTGAGGCGGTATCTGAGGATTTCGATTGAAGTAGGCCGGCTGCCTTCCCTGCTGGGGCGAGAATTCTTTCGCACCCGCGTCACTACTTACCGGGTTTCCACGTTCGAGGATGCGGTGATCTTCGTACACGACGTGGAGCGCAGTCTGGAACGGCTGGATGCGTTTGAAAGAAAACTGATCGGACGCATCGTGCTCCAGGAATATACGCAGGAGGAAGCTGCACGCCTGTTGCAATGCGGGCGGCGGACAGTGGGGCGGAGATTTCCAGAAGCTCTGGACCGATTGAGCGAACATTTCCTCGCCGGCGGGCTGCTGACCCGGCTTCCGGCGTCAGATGCGTCCAGAAAAAAAGCCTGTCAAGAGGGAGACGGGGCGACAATTCCTGCAAGTTGTTCAGCACAGAGGAAATAAAAGTTGTTATGGCGTGGCTCATTCTGCCTACCCGGCTTGCTATGCTGAAGTTAGATAGAAATTAAGCAAGTGGTTCGGCGAAATGCGGAAAAGCAGATTCCTCCCTACGTTGCCGCCTGCGCGGCAACTACGGTTCGGAATGACAGGAACGATAGGTTAGTTGTCAGGTTTCAAGCGCGTCCTCGGGACGCGCTTTTCTATTTTCTGTAACGATCTGGTGCTCCAGAATGAAAAAAGCTAAGACGAAACCGGCTGGCAAGACGGCGCGGCGAGTTGCGTCGCGAGGAAGAGTGACGCGCAAGTCCCCGGACCTGGCGGCCATCCGCGAGCAGATCACGGATCTGGTGGGAAACGAAGCGCTGGGGATGGTGGAAACCACAATCGCCGAAGTCGAAAAAGGCCACTATCTCGCGCTGAAATATTTGTTCGAGATGATCGGTCTGTACCCCACGAGTGGGGCGGAGGAAACTCCGGGAGAAGATTCGTTGGCGCGGACGCTGTTGCGCCGCCTGGGATTTCCAGAAGATGCGGCCCCCGTCGAGTTAAAGCAGGAAAATGTAGTTACCAAAGATACCGCGAACGACACCACAGCAATTTCGAGTGATGCCTTAGAATGAAGCCTGTGGCCGATCGTGGAGGATGCGATTCGCACCACGCAGACCTTACTTGTCGAACGGGACTTCATCATGGACATGACTTGGGTGACCGGCCGGATCGCGGTCGGTGGTGGAATTTGGGTAACAGAGACGATGGCGCAGGTGGTGGGCGCAGGAGTGACCCACATCATCGACATGCAACTCGAGTTTGACGATACTGCTTTGGCCGCACCGTTTGGAATCAAGGTGCTATGGAATCCGATTGATGACGATTTCCAGCCGAAGCCTCCGGAAGTTTTTCAGCGCGGAGTGGAATTCGCAGTCGACGCGTTGGACGAGGAAGGCACGAAGTTGTTGATCCATTGCGCCGCGGGAATTCATCGGGCACCGATGATGACGCTGGCAGTACTTGCGTCGCTGGGCTGGAGTGTGGACGCGGCCATGGAATTGATGGAGACGAAGCGTCCGGTGGTTGATTTCGCGCCGGTGTATGTGAAGAGTGTGGAGCGCTTTTTGCAGACGGAACAGAAACAGGCTCTGGGCGCTGGGCTTTAGGCGCTGGGATATTTCTCCAGAACAATTTTCTGAGAGCTTCGTTTCCTTTTAAGGGGACGCGGGCGAGGATGTGTTTGTGCTGAGATCGCGTAGCAGCTAACTCAGGCAGTGAAGCGCGTGTTTCGCATGATGCTTTTTTATCGCAGGGCTGAGAAGCGCTGCTCCACCCGAAATGAAAGTGATAAGCATTTAGTAGAGCCTACAGCTCAAGGCCCAAAAGACTAGAGCCCGAAGCCTGGAGTCTGCTCTTTGGAGGAATCATGTTTGACGTCGCGTGCCGCCCTTTGGGGCGGCTTTTTTATTGGCTGTTGCCGTTTGTATTGGCATCGGCGTGGTTGCATGCCCAGGCTCCGTATGGAACCGGCAGCTTTGCAGTAGTGGCTGGGGTCACTCGGGCGTCGGGGTGCAGCAATGGGCTTTGTACATTTACCGATACGCAGGCTGCGCTGACATCCTACACGGTGGTGTCGCCCACTTATTTTCCATTGCTCGACTACTGGCCGGGAAATCTGGTGCTGGGAGGAAACGCGGATTCGGGAAGCGTGTTGAATGTATCGCGGGCGTGGTTGCAGAGCGTGCCGAGCAGCGTGGTTGCGGTGCAAGGGAGCGCGGGACCGGCGGTGATTTCAACCAACTGCGATTCGCTGGCGGGCTGGACGCCGATGTGGGTGAGTTGTTATTCGGCGATGGCGCCGTCGGCGTTCGCCGAACAAGGTGCACTTCTGCTGGCGGTGAAACCGAATCAGGATGCTGGGCTGAAGACGAATTTGAAAGGCCGCCTTAATTTTCCTACGCTGGGGACAGGGCCTGGGCACATCATTACGCTATCGGATTCCAACTTCCAGAAGACTATTGCGACGGCCAATAATCGTCCAACGAACGATGCCAACGATGCATTCGTCGGGTACGACCAGGGCGATGGCAATCCGGCGCATGTGGGAATCAGTCTTGGAGCACCAGTGTCGCTGTCGAATTACATCGCCAACATAGGCGATGGGACGAGCTGGCTGGAGCGGCTGACGGCCGGACTCAAAGAGTTTAAAACGAACGTGCAGAAGCTATCGATGTCTGAATGGAGTTCTGTCTTTTTCTTCTGTAGGCGCGACCGTGTATGCGTTGAATGAGAGTGATGCCACATTTTCGCCGCAAGGGTTCCTGCTGCAACCGGTGAATGGCGTAGTGAACGATGTGACTGTGATCGGAGAAGCGGAACCAGAGGCTTATGTTTCTGACTATTTTGTGGGCGATGGACTTACTGAGCGTTTCTATCTGTCCCAGACTCCGTTTACGAAAACCAGCACAACTCTTTTCGACGAAGAATATATAACGTCGCCATTGGAATCGACGTTATGGAGCGTAGTTGATCCATCCGGCGTGGTCTCCGTTAATGGCGGAAAGCTGCAAATCGCGGGTGGGACCGGCGCCGATGGATCGACCACTGTGCAGTTTGTCGAAAAACTCGAACTGGGCGGCGCGACGGTGTTGCAACATGGCGATGTGATGTTCAATGCCGCATCGACTGGAGTTCTGGGTGGTTTGTATCCGGGGACGATTTCAATCGCCGGTTGTCTGGCAGGCTTTCAGATCACACCGAACGGGGCGCAGTCGAATATTCAGGCGCTGGTGAATGGCGTGGCCGCGGGGACGGCGATCACCACAGTGGTGGGGCATCATTACGTGCTGAGCACTTTTTTGTATTCGCTGGAGATTTATCGGCGGCAGCAGATTTTCCATTCTTCGACGAATCCGGCTGGAAGTGGACGGGGTGGCGCAGAGATTGGCGCAGATGTGCGCGTGGTACTTGAAATACACGATATCGATCCAACCTACCCCGCGACGCAGGTTGCAGCTGCCGCGGTACTGTACGACGGATTAATTTCGGGCGCACCTGACTTTTGCAACTATGTGTTGGTGAACGCGGGGAATGTGCAGTGTGCAATTGCATTCAAGCAATCGTGCGCGAAGTGGACATCGGCGTGAAAGATCTGGGCGGAGAACATAGTTCTTATTTAATCAAGTTTGCCAACGACGCGGCCGAGACATTGTCTTTCGAATTGGCGGATGCGGTTGGAACCTCGCTGGATGTTGCGGAAGTGACGAATGCACAGGTGGGCACGACTTTTCTGGCGGACTTGACCGCTGCTGCCGTCACGATGGTGACATCAACGACGATTAGTTTGGATGCGGGAACAACTCTGCCATCGGGTGGTGGCGTGGAAGTTCGTTGGAGTGACCAGGGATGGGGACCGGACAACGATCGCAATCTGGTCGGACGTTTCAGTACTCAGACTTTTACAGTGCCGCGGCTGACGCGAGTACAGACTTTTTTCCTGCAACAATTCGACGCCTCCGTGCCGCCAAAGTATTCCCGCTTTTCTGCCTCACTCCATGTTGATTATCCATTATGAATCCCCTCGAAAACGACTCGACCTCTCATTCAGGCAAGCAAGCGCTGGTGGTGCGGGTCACCGATAACGATTTCCAACGTGAAGTGCTTGCGAAACTGGTCAGGCTGGAAGCCAAGATGGACATGCTGTTTGGAAGCTATCAGCCAGGACGGATGAAGCTGGCGGAAGATCGTATTCAAGAGCTGATGCGGAACGATATCAAACGGAGCGTTTATGACCGGTTGTTGAATGCGGGAATTGCGATTGCGATTAGCGTGGCGATTGCGATGCGGGACCGGTTTAAGTAAGCAAAATCTCTTGATTACGGCCAGCGGTTGCACTTTAGGGGTCCTTCGACTCCGCGGGAAGTGCGCTACCCGCAATTCCCGTTGCGCTCAGGATGACCGGGAACTTTAAATTTTATTTAGGGAGAGAAAAAATGGACTTTTTATCGAAGTTGCTACAAGGGATTGCGTTTGTTCCGGCGGTGGTGAATGGAATTGAAAACTTGTTTGGCGGGCGGTCTGGAGTTGAAAAGAAAAATGCGGCAATTTCGTTTGTGCAAACTGCATTGTCGATGGCGGGCTCGATCGAGAGCCGGGAAATCGTCGACGAGACCGGGTTCAAATCCGGCTTAAGCATGGTGATCGACGGCGTCGTCACCTGTTTAAATGCTTCGGTGTGGGCGAAGAAGCCATTGGCTGTGAGCTCTGAGCTGTCAGCGAAACCGTTGCAACCTTGAATTCCTATCCGACTTCTTCGTTCCAACCTTCCAGCGTCTTTTTCACCAAGGCCATGAACTGGTCGGCGACTGCGCCGTCGATTAGACGATGGTCGTAGCCTAGCGTCAGGTGAACGACGGAACGGACGGCGATGGAATCGCTACCCTGGTCGTCGGTGATGACGAGAGGCTGCTTGGTAATGCCGCCGACGCCCATGATGGCGGAGTTCGGCTGATTGATGATAGGCAATCCGAAAACGGCGCCGAATTGGCCGGGGTTGGTCACAGTAAAGGTTGAGCCTTCGACTTCATCGGGCTTGAGTTTCTTGTTACGCGCGCGTTCGCCGAGGTCGGTGATGCCGCGTTGCATGCCGAGGAAATTGAGCTCATCGGCATTTTTGAGGACGGGAACAATCAATCCCCAATCGAGAGCTACTGCGATACCGACGTTGACGTGGCGGTGGTAGCGGATGGCGTCGCCCTCAAGCGATGCGTTGATGATTGGAAATTGTTGCAGAGCGATGATGGCGGCGCGAACGAAAAACGGCATGAAGGTGAGACGCGCGCCATTGCGCTGCTCGAAGCCGGATTTATTTTTAGCGCGGATATTGACGATGCGAGTGAAATCCACTTCGTACATACAGTGGACATGAGCGCTGGTGCGGCGCGACTCGATCATGCGCTGGGCGATTATCTTGCGCATGTTGGTCAGGGGGACCAGATCGCCGGGAATGGTTGCAGGGGCAGGTCTTGGCGCCGGGGCCGAAGCGGCGATAGCGGGACGGGGTGGCGCTGCGACCGGAGCAGGAGTCGGCGCAGAATGATTGCCGTCGATGAAGGCCTGAATGTCCTGCTTGGTAATGCGTCCGCCGAGGCCGGTACCGGAGACTTTCGCAAGATTGATGTTGTTGTCGCGAGCGATCTTACGAACCAGAGGCGAGGAGCGAGCGAGTTCGTCGCCCTCTTCATCGACGCTGGCTTCTGCAACCGGTTCGGGCTTGGCTGCCGCCGCTGGAGATTCTTTTTTGGATGGCGCTGGTGCGGGAGCGCTTTTGACTGGAGCGGCAGCATCGCCGTCGGCGGCAATCGTGCCAACGATGGTATTGACCTGGACGGTGGAGCCCTCGGGGACCTTGATGTCCTGCAAAACACCGGAAGCGGGCGCGGGGATTTCAGCGTCTACTTTGTCAGTAGAGATTTCGAAAAGCGGCTCGTCGCGCTGGACTTTGTCGCCAGGCTTTTTCAGCCATTTAGTGATGGTTCCCTCAACAATGGATTCGCCCATCTGAGGCATGACAATATCAGTCGGCATAATTCCCTTCCGTGCTATGACCAATTGACCATTATATATAAAGGCGGCGAAAGGTCGGCAGCGATCAACAGTTCTGTCAGTGATGCAATCAGAAATCAAGGGGATTGTCATTCCCAGGCGCGGCAGTATCGTGCGAGGAATCTGCCGTATCAGGTTTGACGAAAAACAGCTTCCTCGCCGATAAGCCTGGTTTCGCAATGACAGAGTTAAGGCTTGTTGCGCGGACCTCACGCTACCAGCGATTCGCGCGGGCCCTCGCCCGACTGAAGCGCGCCGGGACTTCGGGATGACCCAAGATTTTTAGTGTTTGTGCTCTTCCGGCTTTTCTGGGACGGAAGGCTGCGGGACGGTCCCGTAGGCCTTCTTCCAATAATCCTGCGCGGTGGGTGGAAGTTTTTCGACGTGTGAAAGAAATGCAGTGACTTTCCACATGTCCTGTTCGCTCAGGACCTTGTTCCATGCAGGCATGCCGGTATAGCGAACGCCGGTACGGATGACGTAGACGAGATGCCATTCGGGATCGTCCGAAGGATCCAGAATGAACTGCGGCGGCGGCGGATAGAAATTCTTTTCGAGCGGGCTAGGCTTCTGGTCCAGCGTGCCATGACAAAGAGAGCAGTTCATTGTGTAGATTTTCATTCCGTCGATCAGGTTTTCGTCGGTGGGTAAAATGGGGCTGTTCGCTCGCGAAGCGTGACGGTCCACCGAAGAGTCCAGGGCCGACATAGCAACATGCATCTCGAGGCGCGGAGGAATCGCATCGGCATTGGTGGGGATGTAGCCGAACGTGGCAAGGGCCAGCCCACCCACACCGAGAACAATAAGCGTGATTACAATTCCCAGAACAAAATTCCGCATTTCTCTTTCCTCAAACCTTAAAGACTCTCAATTTTCAATAGGCCTTCAGTCGACGCGCTTCCCGCACAACATCGCTCACCTTGGGCAGGAAATATTCTTCCTGTGGCGGAGAGAATGGCACAGGCGTGTCCAGTGCGGTGATGCGAACGATAGGGCCGTCGAGATCGTCGAAAGCCTCTTCATTGATGATGGCTGCAAGTTCGCCTGCGATACCTCCGGTGCGAACGTCTTCATGCAGCAAAATCACTTTGTTGGTTTTTTTCACCGTCTGAATAATAGCTTCGTGGTCGAGGGGGGAAAGCGTACGCAGATCTACAATTTCCACGTCGATCCCCTCTTTCGCTAATATTTCAGATGCTTCCAGCGCCACGTGCACCATGGCGGCGTAAGTGATGATGCTAAGATCGCTGCCTTCCCTTGCCACGCGCGCTTTTCCGAGCGGCACGATGTAATCTTCCGCCGGCACGTCCTCTTTGATGCGGCGATAGAGGTACTTGTGCTCGAAAAAAATGACCGGATTGTTGTCACGGATGGAAGCCTTGATTAACCCTTTGGCGTCATAGGCGGTCGCCGGGCAAACAACTTTGAGCCCGGCGGTATGAACGAAATACATTTCGTTGTTTTGCGAGTGGAATGGGCCGCCGTGAACTCCTCCGCCGCTGGGGCCGCGCAGGACAAGCGGCGATGGAGCGCCCCAGAGGTAGTGAGTTTTGGCGACCATGTTGGTGATCTGGTTGAAGGCGCAGCCGATGAAGTCCATGAACTGGAATTCGGCCACGGGACGCATGCCGGTGAGGGCCGCGCCGAAAGCTGCGCCGACGATGGCAGACTCGGCGATGGGCGTGTCGATAACGCGTTCGGCGCCAAAACGGTCGATGAAACCGTCGGTGATTTTGAACGCGCCGCCGTAGATACCAATGTCTTCGCCCAGACAGAAGACGGTGGGATCGCGCTCCATTTCCTCCCATATACCCTGGCGTATGGCTTCGAGATAAGTAAGTTGAGGCATAGAGGCTGGCCCAGGCCAGCCTTAACAATATATTCCAAAGCGCCGGGTTTGCGCTGCCCTGGGATTGGTGATAGACGCTCTGACCCTGCGGGTCAGGGACAGCCGAGGCAGCTATCCCTATGCGAGCGTTTTGTTTTATAGTCGGTTTTAGGAGTACCGATTATGTTCCGAGTATTGCTGCACTGGATCGTCACCGCACTGGCAGTCTGGATTACTTCCCGCCTGGTGCCCGGCTTCTCGATTAGGGGTGCCCAGGCGGCCTTGATCGCAGCAATTGTCATTGGCCTGGTCAATGCCACTCTTGGATTTTTCCTGAAAATCGTCACTTTCCCGCTAACTATTCTTACCCTGGGGTTGTTTTGGTTTGTGATCAATGCAGTCATGATTGAATTGGCGGCGAATTTCGTGCCGGGATTTCATATCTCTAGCTTTGCCGCGGCGTTTTGGGGAGGCATTGTGCTCGGGTTGGTCAACATGCTGCTCAAATGGCTAGTTCTTCCGGCTAAGTCTCGCGATTAATCATAGAACTTTAGTAATTGTTACCTCGAACGAAACACTGTAGCACGTAGTATCCCGGTGATAGACTCGGGCTGCATTTTCTGCGGGATTGGTGCGACCGGCGCCCTTCGCCGAAGGTGGGGAAGAGCATTTCCCCAGAGCAGTTAAGTTGATGACCACAGACAGCATTGAGATGTCGCCGCAACAGTCTGCTTCGGGGCCGGTGCCGGTCATCGTTCTGGGCGGAGGAGTGACGGTTGCCGCAGTGCTTACGCTGCTGGCGGAAGCCCGCATTCCCAGCTATACGATTTGTGCCCGGACGGATTTCGTGCGGCGTTCCCGCTGGTACCGCGAATTGCCGGGAGGCAATACCTTTACCGCGGATAACCTGGCCGAACGTCTCGAAAAATTGCCATTCGAACGAGCGGTTCTGATGCCGTGCGCTGATGACTGGCTGACGGCAGTCGCCGGGCTTCCGAGCGCTTTGGCCACTAGATTCCCTTCCAGCGGATTGCCCGGCCCGGGCATTGAAGTTTTGGTTTACAAGTGGGGATTTGCCCAATTGCTCGAGCAACAGAAGGTGCCGCATCCGAAAACACATCTGATTGAGTCCTTGACGCGCCTGGCATCGCTGCCGGCGAGCGAGTTCCAGGGAGCCATCTTGAAGCCGCTTTCGTCCGTCGATTTTTCCAGCAAATACGGAGTGAAGGGCTTTGTGGTGGAGAGTCAGAACCAGGCACTACGGATTATGGCGGACCTGGAGTTTCCGATCATGTTGCAGGAATTCATTCCTGGACCGCCGGCGGCTGGTTATTTTCTCGACGGTTTTGTGGATCGTACCGGCACGGTTTGCGGAATGTTTGCCCGGCAGCGGCTGCGTATGAGTCCGCCAAAATTGGGCAATAGCACGCTGCTGGTCAGCGTGCCGTTAAATCAAGTGGCGGAAGCCGAGAAGTCACTCAGGCGTTTGCTGCAGTCGTTGAAATATCGCGGAACTTTCAGCGCCGAGTTCAAGCGCGACGAGCGTGATGGACAGTTCAAACTGTTTGAGATCAATGCCCGGCCCTGGTGGTACATCGAATTCGCGGCTCGTTGCGGTGTTGACGTTTGCACTATGGCTTATCGAGATGCACTCGGGCAGCCCGTCGAAGCGGTGGAAAAATACGAAGTCGGGCGGCGGTGCGTGTTTTTTGTAAATGATATTCGCGCCTGGAAAGAACAACGCCAGGAGGGCAACGGGGAGAGTTTGTGGTCATGGACGCGCCCCTGGTTTGGCGCGGATGGGACCCCATTTCATTGGAATGACCCGTGGCCGGCCCTGGCTTATGCCCGCAGGCTGCTCAATGACTACAAAGTCCGGCGAAACCGGGAAAAGATGCACGAACTGCTGCAGCGGGAATCCACCCAACCTGCCAGACGAAGACCTACTATTTAGGCATTAGGCTTTGGGGAACCGTAGTCAATGCGCGGCGATCTAAAGAGCGACTACGTTAAGAACGGGATTTTCCTAGAGCCAGGAGCCCAAAACCCGAAGCCTGCTCTGCGGCTATTTCTTGTTCTTGCTTAGCTTGCGGCGAATGTCCGGCCAGAATTCTTTTATGACGATCGTGATTGTGTCGTAGCCAACCTCTGAACCCCAGACACTCAATGCGTTATCCACATTCTTATCGGCGTGCGGATGATAGCTGTAGGTGGAAATACCGGCAGCCAGCGCGCTTCCGAATATCTCGGAGAAGTTAAACTGGTGATGGCCGGAATCGGTGCGGGTGATCAGTATGCGGGTGACCGCATAACCCGCGCGATGCGCAAACCCGCCTTCACTCTCCTGATAGAAGCGAGGATCCTGGTGGAGCAGAGAAGGAAGAACCGCACCCGTCATGAAATTTTCGATGGTGCCGTCGGCGTAGGCCGATCCAAAGCGCTTGGCATACCCTTCGGCACCCTGCCCATAACCTGGTTCACTATTTTCCGCCTGGCTGATCCCCGCCAGCATGCCGTACCAGGGAACTTGCACGTAATCGAATGAACTCCGAGCTACGACTTTGAATTTTCCTTTGGCAGTAAGTGGAGGGACTCGAACGCCATTTTCTAAAGTCAGAAAGTTGGGCAGGGCGTAGAAAAGCCGGTCGTTGGAGGTTCCGGAGCCCTGATCTTTATCTTTGTCGTTCTTGTTCTTATCATCTTTGCTGTCAGGGGTACTCGGTTGCTGCGAGGCCGATGGAGGGCCTGCCGGCTGTGCATCTTGGGCGACAGCTAACACGGAGCAAAGAACTGCCCCGGCAAGAAGGAAGCGGACGACTGAGATTGTCAAATCGATCTCCTATGCCAATGAAAGTGATGGTACAGCCTGGAGTCTGGAGCCAAGGCCGCTCGCGGACTTTGCAATCTTTGAGAAGCAATTCGTCCGGTACATCTTCTAAACCTGCGATTTTACTGCAACACCGGCGGGCGATCCCGCCAAATCCGGCAACCCTTTGTCTTTTGGATGCAGCTTTGCAAAAGAACGATCCTCAATCGACAGCCGGAATAGAGGAAGTCAATGCTCTGCGCTTGAGCCATCCCTAAGACGCGGTCAAGAATGGCTGTTGAGGAGGGCATTGACGGCCGCCTCAAGCTTTTCAAAGGGTTCGTCCGGACCCGGGGCGGGCTGCAATCTTCCCCGGCGGTCGATCAGAAAAATTGCCGGGTATTTTGCGATGTCGCGATACAGATGAGGAACAGTCCCGGTAAGGGTGAGAAGCGGGTAGGTCACCGGGACATTTTTCAGGAATCTTTGTTGGACGTCGATGCCTTCGTCTGACATGCCGAACACTGTGAGTCCTTCCTGCTTCCGGTCCTGGTAGAGGCGATCGAGTTTCGGCATTTCGGCCCGGCAAGGCCCGCACCAAGTCGCCCAAATATTCACGATCACAACTTCGCCCTGGTGATCGCCGAGGTTTTGGATTTTGCCGGAAATGTCCGGAGTCACGAAAGCCGGCGCGGCCACGTCGTGCATGGCCAGGTTCCTGACTTGCCTGGATCGAAGGATGCCGTCGCCCACTGGCTTCCAAGCGAGTCCGAGCGAGAGAATCGCAATCGCGAGGCCAATTTTCCCCGAGGTAGAAAACGAGTGGCTGCGACCGTCCTTGACGGCGAGAGCAAGCGTAATGAGAAACGGCACGGCCAACGCGAGGGTCGACACGGAGAGACGAAAGAGCCAGTCTTTTTCTCGATCGGCGCTGCGCGCCGTCAACGTGTTGTAGACCAGCCCGTACAGAAAAAACGCCGCGAATGGCGAAAGGATACCGGCGATCAATACGCGATGTTTGGAAAATCCGGCCATGCGGTGAACGGCATTTCTAATTCTGAGGCGGCACTACGTCCCTAAGTGGCGCCAATGGCACTCGATGTGAATTTGGTCGGGACGGGCAGATTTGAACTGCCGACCCCTCGCACCCCAAGCGAGTGCTCTACCAGGCTGAGCCACGTCCCGACGGAAGATCATCGCTGCGGCCGATGCGGCGCGGCGAGTGAGGTTGACTTGAGAATTTTACACTAGCGGGCGGCGTTCCGTCCGGTATGGCCGGGATAAGCGCAGCGATATTTTCGCGGCTGCTTCAGGGTACAGCTCCTAGCTTCTAGCTTCTAGCTCCTAGCTAGCCCTCTGTTACGGCTCCGTTTGAAGCGATCGACTAGAAGCTAGCAGCTAGAAGCCGCTCTTGTACTTCTTGCGAGACTTCTTGCCGGGAGCCTTAATCGGTCTCTCTGGTTCCAGAACGGCGAACTGGATTTTCTTTTCTACTGGATCGATGCGATCGACCAGCACCCGTATTTTTTGTCCCATGCGGTAAATTTTGCGATTGCGGAAGCCGATGATTTCGCGAGTGTTTTCGTGGTAGGTGTAGCGATCGTCGGTGAGGCTGTTTAATGGGACGAGGCCTTCGATAAATAAATCGGTGAGTTCGACGAAGAAGCCGAATTTTGTGACGCTGATGATTAGGCCGTCGAACTCTTCTCCGACTCGGTCCTGCATGAATTTTACTTTTTTCCATTCCATCAAGCCGCGTTCGGCTTCGTCGGCGCGGCGTTCGGCGTGGCTGGATTCTTCGGCGATGTCGTGGAGATCTTCGAGTGGGATGGGGCCGCTGATGGGCTCGAGCGATTCGCGCTCGCGACGTTTCGACCAAGGGGATGGAACGTGGTTCTTGGCGTCGGCGCTGCGCGCGTTTTCGTTCCTGGACTCTGACGCGGCGCTTAAGCGCCGCTCTTCCACGGTGGTGGATGGAGTCTGGAAAACTCCTACCGGCACGTCGCCGTCTTTCCGTTCTGGTGACTCGCGCAGTACGTCTTTCAGGATGCGGTGAATGATTAAATCGGGATAGCGGCGGATCGGCGAGGTGAAATGCGTATAGCTGCTGGCTGCGAGGGCGAAGTGTCCGACGTTTTCTTCGGAGTAGCGCGCCTGTTTCAGCGAACGAAGCATTAAGAAAGATACGATTCGTTCTTCGGGAGTGCCGGCGATCTTTTCGGCCAGCTTTTGGTACATGCGTGGAGTGATGTGAACTTCTTTGGGGATTTCGATTTCTTTGGCGCGTTTGCCGGTGCCATATTTTTCGCGCCGCTCGGACTTGAATTGCACGCGTTGAATTGGCAGCGCGCCGACGCCTAGCGAATATCCGAAAGTCGCGGCAATTACTTCGAAGTCGTAGACACGCTTGGCATCGGGCTTTTCGTGGATGCGATAGAGCGATGCAATACGTTTGTTTTCGAGATATCCCGCCACGCATTCGTTGGCCGAGAGCATGAACTCTTCGATCAGGCGATGCGCGATGTTGCGCTCGGAGCGGCTGATGCTTTTCATCAAGCCCTGGTCATCGAATTCGATTACGGGTTCGGGTAAATCAAAATCAATAGACCCGCGGCGTCTGCGCTTGCGATTCAGGATCATCGCGAGGTCACGCATTCGTTCGAATGTGCTGACCAGAGGGGCATAGCGTTCTCGCAGAGCCGCGTCACCATCGAGCACCGCGCTCACATCGGTGTAGGTCATGCGCTCGGCCGAACGGATGATGCCTTCGCATATTTCGTAGCCGACAATCTCTCCGCGCGGATCCATTTCCATGATGCACGACAAAACCAGACGTTCGACCTGCGGACGCAGGCTGCAAATGTCGGTCGAGAGTTCGAGCGGCAGCATGGGTACGGCGCGATCGGGAAAGTAGACGCTGGTGCCGCGCAGATGAGCTTCGTGATCGAGGGCCGAGCCTGGAGTGACGTAATGGGCGACGTCTGCGATATGGACTTGCAGTTCGAAATTGCCGTTTTCCAGTTGATGGACGGTGACGGCGTCGTCGAAATCGCGGGCGGTTTCGCCGTCGATGGTCACGATGGGAACATCGCGAAAGTCCCGGCGCTTGCGGGCTTCACTTGCCGGGATAACCGGTTCGGCTTTTTGAGCTTCTTCGAGCACATCCGGCGGGAAGATGTGCGGGAGATGAAATTTTCGGATGATGACTTCGACGTCCACGCCGAAGTCGTCTTCATAGCCGAGGATTTCGACTACACGTCCGCGCGGATTCTGGGTGGCGGTCTGCCATTCGGTGATTTCGACGTCGACGACGACGCCTTCGAGATTTTCCCAATCAGCGCGACGGGCAGCTTCTTCGCCGAGAACGCGATGCGGACTTTTCTTCTTTTTCGTTGAATCTGGATATTCCATCCCCGCCGGAATGATGATTTCCTGTGCGATCTTTTGATCGATGGGCGTCACATAGTTGCGACGCGGGCTGTAGTGAAAAATACCTACGATAGTGGTGTGGGCCCTGGTGACGGAACGAAGAATGCGTCCTTCCGCGCGGCCATCGGGACGGATCGTGCCCATCTCAACCAACACCAGATCGCCGTGCATGGCCAGACCTACTGCGGGTGGCGGAATGAAAATATCTCCAGCAAGACGAGCCTTGAGGCTGGCATGGAGCGAGCTCGGATCGGGAGCGACGAAACCGAAGCCGTCGCGGTGCATACTGAGTTTGCCGACGACAAGGTTCTTGTTGGCAGCGGCAGCGGTCGCATACGGAATGGCGTATTGGCTGGAATCCACCTGGACAAGCTGGCGATTGGATACGAGGTTCTTTAAACGATTCGACAATTCCTGGCGCTGCTCGCCGTGTAGCCCGAGTTCGCGGACGAGCTGCTTGTAGCTGGCAGACCGCTTGGGTTGCCGTTCGATTTTTTTCAGGATAGTAGCGTCGGAGAGCATGGGAGCAGTCGTTGGCCGGTCGTCGTTGGCCGTTGGCCTAAATCTCTAGAATTCCTACTTTACCAAGTGTCGCCGCCGGCTTTCGGAGGCCATGCACCTAGCATACGGCGCAGCATGGCAATCTGTCCGATGTGGTAACTGTTGTGCGCCATGGTTTGCCAGAGAACATCGCGCACGGAATATGTCCGCGATCCCTGGTTGGCATGCATGTTCTCGACCTGACGGTCTAAATCCGGATCTTCCGTAAACGCCGACAGTTGTTCGATCAGAGTGCGGAAATCCGCCGATGCCTTTTGCCATTCTATTTCGTTCGTCAGAGCCGACGGCCAGCTGGCGTCGGCGTGAGTTGGATATGCGGGACGTTCGCTAAGAATTCTTTTCACCTCGTAGTCCATCCAATAGTTCGTATGGAAGACGAGCTGCCAGATTGAATGAGGGAATCCATCCACATGGCGCTGAGCCAACTCTAAGGTCAAGTCTTCGATACACCCCACCGGATCGGCGTGAGCTCGTTTGCCGCGAAAGAGCTCGCGCAGCGTCAGTTCAGATTCTTCAGTGTGTGCCATGCGGTTTAGATTGCTGCGCGTTATCAATGCAAAACGCTTTTATCGCAGCGCTATAAAGCGCTGCGCCACCCAAAAGCAAGTTTCAACATCCGCGAGTCTTCGAAAAATATTTCTCTTCGAGGATTTTGCGATGATGCAATTCGTGTCCGGCGATGGTCCATGCAAGGGCCCGCACGGTGACTTCATTTTTATTCGCAATGCCACGGCGCAACCACATGGCTTCATCGAGATTGCGCAACAGCGATACCGTGGCCCGGCGCACGGCGATGAAATCCTCGATCAAGTCAGCGAGCGGACCGGTTGCGAAAGGCGCGTTGCGAACGTAGTCGTCCTGCTCAAAGCCTTCCATCGGAGTGGCGTCGTTGCGGGCGATGCGCAGGGCGCGGTAGGCGAAGACGCGCTCGGTATCGTTGATATGTCCGAGGACTTGCTTGACGCTCCATTTCTCTGGCGCATAACGGAAGTCGCCGTCCTGTTCGCCGCGGCAGGAAAGTAACAAAATTGTGTCGCGCCGCTGCTGTTCGATGGTCTCGAGGATGTTGCCATCCGAAACCAGCGAGATGTAGCGATCATAATAAGGAGCGTATTCGCCGGCTGGAGGCTTGGGAGGAGTGTAAGTCATAAGTTTCGATTCCCGATTAGGATTGCAGTCCGAAATGGTCTTCAAAAACATACTACCGTGCCTGATGGAACGTTGCCAGACGTGGAAGATTTACATCGAGCGAGTAAGCTTGATCTTGTAGATTGATGAGAACAGCGGTGCAAAGCGGAGTCTGGCTCAGGAGAAGATTCTGCGCAAGACCAATGAAAACACGGATTTCCACAGCTCATATTCCAATTCGCGGAGTAAAATGCCAATTGGTCACGGAAATGCGGGTGACCTTTAGTTAATCCATCACTGACAAGCCATTTAGGAAAGGATCCTGCGACATGTGGAAGCCGACGAATCAACCGAACACCCCATCCCGCCCGGGGGAGCCTGAGCGTCCGACGATGTCGACGCCGACGAGCATTCCCTCGGTAAGTGAATCACCTGCGGCGGCGCCGCGTCCTGTTGCAGCCAGTGCCGGTACCAGCACGGCCGACCAGGCCACCATCGGTAAATCTCTGGTCATCAAGGGCGAGGTAACTGGTTCTGAGTCGCTTTATATCGATGGCCGCGTCGAGGGTTCCATCAACCTTGCCGGCAATCGCGTAACGGTTGGACGCAACGGTGTGGTCTCGGCCAACATCAATGCGCGCGAAATTGTGGTCCTCGGAAAAGTGAAGGGCAACTTGACGGCAAGCGATCGCGTCGACATTCGTAGCGACGGTTCTTTGACTGGTGATGTTGTCGCCGCCCGCATCTCGATCGAAGACGGTGCGTTCTTCAAGGGCGGCATCGACATTCGCAAAGCGGGGCAGAAGGCGAATGGCGAGGAAGCCAAGGCACCGGCGACTGCCACCACCGAAGCGGCTGCTGCGCGGGCGTAGAACTTTTGTTTTGGATGAACGGACGCTTCCTGATCGGGAGCGTCCGTTTTGTTTTGTGGGAGCGTAAACGTCAAGAACGTGTAACCGCAAAGATCGCAAAGAAAAACTTGTGATTTTCTTTGCGTCCTTTGCGGTTAAAGGCTTTTCTTCGCCTATTAAGAACCGATTGGCGCTTTGCGACGGCGCAATTCTGCGGGTAGCTGCGATTTCGTGATCCACAATCCGGCGGCAACTGCTGCTGCCCAGGTGATGGTGATTAAGCCGAGCGCTTTGAAGTCTGCGATGCGGCTGTTATTGACCAAGACTGCGCGGGCAACTTCGTAGCTCAAAAATTCGGCGACGACGGCCGTGATCGTTGCTTTTGCCAATTCTCCCCAAGGCAGTCCGCTGATCCGTACCAGCTTTTTCTGATGGAGAAGGATTGCCATCACCAAACAATTTGCTGCAATTCCCAGGTTCGAGGCCATCACCAGGCCGACAACCGAGTAAGCGTGATAGAGCACAGCGTAGATCGGAATGGATGCCAGAGTTACGATTGTGCTCGCGACCATCGGAGTGAGCGTGTTTCCGGCTGCGTAGAAAGCGCGGGCGTAAAGGCCCTGGGCTGACCAAAATATTAGCGAGACGGAGAACCAGAAAAAATAAACGGCGATTTCCTGGCTGTCCGTAAACGTCAGATGGCCGCGGCGGTAAACGATGTCGATCAACGGAAGCGCGGCCGCCATCATGAACCCGGTGGCAAGAAGTGCCGTGGCGACAATTTTGTAGATCGATGCGTTCACCGTTTCCGCAAATTCTTTCATTCGCTTTTCGCCAAACAAGTGCGCAAAGAACGGCAGCGAAGCCTGACTGGTGGCTTGTCCCAGGACGGCGATGGGCACCGCCATAAGGCGTTTTGCATAATTCAGGCGCGTGATTTCACCAACACCGCTGGATGCAAAGTGACGCAAGATCCAATCATCGGCTGAGACCAGGGATACCCCAAGCATCAGTGGAATCGACATTCGAACCCATTCGCGAAATGCCGGATTGCGGGTGTCAAAAGAAATGCTGTAGCCCGTGCCGACCCTGGCCGCGGCGATTACGTTGATCAGAAAAGGTCCGAGGAACATTCCAGCTACCGCGCCGTAGGCCAGCGCAGAAATTCCAAATTGGTGGGCGAATAACACTCCTCCAATAATGATGGAAGCGTTATAGACCAGAGGGCCGAGCGCTGGAATCAGGAATAGCCGCCGCGAAAGTAGCACCGCGGAAACGACTCCGCCGACGTAAAAGAATATCTGAGCGGGTAAAAGAATTCGCGTTAGATGGATACACAGTCGCAACTGCTCCGGAGTGAAGCCATCGAACCACCAGCGTGTGATCTGCGGGGTGAAGATTTCCGCGAGTACCACGCCAACAGCAAGCACGCTGGTCATCACGGTGATGATGACGGAGAACGTTTTCTGCGCTTCCTCTTCCCGCTTCTCGGCAATAAATCGCGTGTAAATCGAAATGAAGGTAATGGACGCAGTGCCGCCGGCCAGAATGTAATTTAGCCAGTCGGGGATGGTAAAGCCGGCATTGTAGGCGTCCGTAACCGCTCCGGCGCCGAATGCCCAGGCGATGTAAGCTTCGCGAACATAGCCAATCACCCGCGAAAACATGATCGCCGACATCATTAACAGGGTCGCGGAAAATGCAGTGTGCTGGTGCGAAGGACGGAATTGGCGCAGCACGCGCTGCATCAGGCTGCTCGCGGGCTTTAATTCAGGAGTCTCTGCGGAATTCGCCATCCAAGGGCGATTCTACACGGGATGAAGGCGCTTCTTGGCCCGCCGAACTCGTATAGGAAACAAGATTCAGACTATAATTCTCGGCCATGACGGTACTTCCCGGAAGCAAGATAGGCCCGTACGAGATCGTTGCCCAAATTGGCGCGGGCGGCATGGGTGAAGTGTATCGAGCGCGCGACGCGCGGTTGGGACGGGACGTCGCCATCAAAGTTCTTCCGGCTTCGTTTTCGGCCGATCCCGACCGGTTGCAGCGATTCGCACAAGAAGCGCGGGCGGCTGCGGCGCTGAGCCATCCGAATATTCTGGCGATCTTCGATATCGGAGAAGACAAAGGCGCACCGTATGTTGTCTCCGAATTGCTTGAGGGAGAAACCTTGCGCGACCGTCTGCGCAGTGGAGCGCTCGCCAGCCGAAAGGCCATTGATTATGCTCTGCAATTCGCCAAGGGATTAGCGGCGGCGCACGACAAGGGCATTGTCCACCGCGATCTGAAACCAGAAAATCTTTTCATCACCGAGGACAACCGCTTAAAGATCCTCGATTTCGGATTGGCCAAGCTGACCCGACCGCAGGAAACGGAATCATCGGGCGATGCGCCTACCATGCAAGTTGCCACCGACGCCGGCATGGTGATGGGCACGGTTGGTTATATGTCGCCAGAGCAGGTGCGGGGAAAACCCGCCGACCATCGCTCGGACTTGTTTTCGTTCGGCGCAATCCTCTACGAAATGCTCTCCGGCAAACGCGCCTTCCATGCGGAAACTCCCGCCGATACGATGAGCGCGATTTTGAAAGATGACCCGCCGGAACTTTCCGAGACTAATCGAGTAGTGCCGCCGGGACTGGAGCGGATCGTTCATCATTGTTTGGAGAAGAACCAGGCGCAACGCTTTCAATCGGCCAGCGATGTGGCGTTTAATCTAGAAGCCCTGACGGAAATTTCCGGTACCAGCAAGAGCGGGATACAGGCGGTAGCGTCTCCAGCTCCGCGCCGCTGGCTGCTGCCCATGCTGGCTGCCGGGTTGATTGCGGCGTCTTATGCCGGAGTATTTTTCGTTGCCAGGAGAAACACCAGCGCTGTCGGCCCCACCTTCCATCGTTTGACCTTTCGCCGCGGAACAATCCTGTCCGCGCGATTTTCTCCGGATGGTCAGACGATCGTTTACGGCAGCGCCCTCGAAGGCAAGCCGGTGGAACTGATCACAACGCGATTCGATAGTAACGATTCCCGCTCTCTGGGATTTGAGAAAACGCAGTTACTGGCAATTTCCAGTACCGGGGAACTCGCGGTCGCGCTACGGGCGCATTCCTCGAATGCCTTCCTGGACGGTGGCACCCTGGCGCGAGTTTCTTTGGCGGGCGGCGCACCGCGCGAAATATTGGACAACGTTGAATCCGCCGATTGGACTCCGGATGGTTCCGATCTCGCAGTGACGCACGGAGGCGGGTTTACCGCGACCCTCGAATTTCCGGTTGGCCGGGTCATCTATCATGGCCGCGGCTGGGTAAGCCATGTTCGGATCTCGCGAAAAGGGGATTTCCTCGCGTTCGCAGATCACATTTTGAACGGTGATGACGGGCGCGTAGTGATTGTGGATCGCAATGGGCAGCACGCAGTGTCGTCCAGCTTCTACACAACCGTTGAAGGGGTGGCGTGGTCGAGTGACGGTAAGGAAGTGTGGTTCAGCGCTTCGCCTTCGGGGGCAGCGCGCGCAGTTTATGCGATGGATATGAAGGGCAAAGAACGCCTGGTCATGCGGGTGCCGGGCACACTTACGCTGCAAGATATTACCCGTGAGGGCCGCGTACTTTTGTCCGAGGACAATGCACAGGTTGGAATCATGGCCTTGCCACCCGGAGAAACGGTTGAGAAAAATCTCTCCTGGTTCGACTGGTCTTTATTGAGCGATCTTTCTCCCGACGGAAAGACGCTCGCATTTTCCGAGACCGGCGAAGCCTCTAACGGAAAATATGGAGTGTTCCTTCGCAAGACGGACGGGTCTCCCGCAATCCATTTGGGAGATGGAACTTTCCCCGCACTTTCTCCGGACGGGAGGTGGGTGGCCGCTCTCGATAACGGATCGCCGGCACAAATCCAGCTTCTCCCGACAGGTACTGGCCAACAACGTCGGTTGACGAACGACCCCCTGGAACATGTCCGCTTGGCCTGGATTCCTGACGGCACCGGTCTCATTTTCACGGCTGTCGATGGCAACCGTCCGGCTCGCTCCTACTGGATGGACCTGAACGGGAAAAGTCATGCGATCACCCCCGAGGGAATATCCGGCACGGTCGTCACCCCTGACAGCAAGGATTTGTTGGCTGCGGATTCCGCGGGCAAGCGTTTCCTTTATCCGTTGCAGGGAGGCGACGCCAAGCCGTTGACAGTTTCGCTTGAACCAAACGATTCCGTGATGCAGTTTGCTCCCGACGGCAAGAGCCTGTTGGTTGCACAGCGGGGCCCTACTTTGAAGATCTTTCGAATTACTCTTGATTCCAACAAGAGAGAACCGGTTCGTGAACTCGCTCCCGCGGATCCAGCCGGAATTCAGACCATCTTCGGGGCCCGCTTCAGTACTGACGGCAAGTCCTACGCCTATACCTACTTCCGGGTCCTGTCCGATCTTTGGGTAGTGGACGGATTGAAATAGTGGTGTTCGGTTGCGTAATTGATCCTTACTTCAAAAACATACCCCAGTCATCCCGAAGATCCGGCGCACTTCAGCCGGGCCAGGGATCTCGTGCTAGACCATTTAATGGACTTGAGTTCTTTTGACAGCCTTGCCGCGCGCACCCGATAATCCGGAACGTGACTGATTCCAATTTCGTCGATCGTTCCCTGCGTTCGCCCGTTCTACGGCGGTCCTTCCGAAAACATTTCTCCTCTGCGGTTCGCGGCGAAGGCGTGTACGTGTGGGATTCTGAGGGCAAGCGCTATCTCGATTTTTCGGGATCGGCGGCGGTGAATTTTATCGGACATGGCGTGCCCGAGATTTCCGCGGCGATGGCGGAGCAGGCGACGCACTTGGAGTTTGCCCATACCAGCCAGTTCACGACGCCGGTGGCCGAGGCATATGCGCAGAAACTACTCGATTTTGCCGGAGAGAATTTTCGCGATGGAGCCGTGTATTTCACCTCTGGCGGCTCGGAGTCAATCGAGACTGCATTGAAGTTGGCTCGCCAATATCAAGTGGAAATCGGACAACCGAAGCGGTTTCAGATATTAAGCCGAAGCCAGAGTTATCACGGGTCAACCTTGGGTGCTCTGGGGGTCTCTGGCAATAAACGACGCCGGGAAATGTATTTGCCGATGGTGCGGGAATTCGCCCATGTCGGCATTCCTTATTGTTATCGCTGTAATTATGACTGCACGGATGGTTGCCGCAATTGCGGACAAGAATATGCTGCAGAGTTGGAACGTGCGATTAAAGGTTCACCGGGCGAAGCCGCGGCGTTTATCTTCGAACCGGTCAGTGGAGCGACGCTCGGCGCGGTCGTACCCCCCCCGGGATATTTACAAAGCGTCACAGAAGTTTGCCGGAAAAGCGGTGTCTTGCTGGTTGCCGATGAAGTGATGACCGGCATGGGCCGCACAGGACGCAACTTCGCCGTCGATCATTACAACGTTGCGCCCGATATTTTAGTCACTGCGAAAGGATTGTCGAGCGGTTATGCGCCGTTGGGTGCGGTCATCGCAACAAAAAAAGTTGTGGATGCCATCGCTGACGGATCGGGATCGTTTTTGCATGGCTTTACCTACAACGCGCATCCGGTGTCGCTGGCGGCGGGACGGGCTGTGTTGCGCTATCTACAGGAGCGAAAGCTGGTGCAGGCTGCGGACTCGAAACGGAATGAAAGTGCGGCTTCGGAAGTCGGACGTGCGCTGGGGAATTTGTTCAATCTGGAAGCCGTAGGGGATGTCCGGGGAATCGGACTTCTTTGGGCAGTCGAGTTTGTCGCCGATAAAAAAACCAAAATGCCTTTTGCTCCGGAATTGAATTTCGCAGGAAAGGTCGGGCAGGCGGCGGCCAGGCGGGGACTGCTGGTCTATCCCATGCAAGGGTCGGTCGATGGAACTTCCGGCGATCACCTTCTGATCGCACCTCCTGCCATTATCACCAAGGACCAGATCGAATGGGCTGTGGCCGAGTTGAGAGATGCGATTGACGAGGTCGCCGGCCAAAACTAAATTACTTCGACGTCTATCCCCAATGTTTGTAACCGTTTAGAAATTGATCTTCGCTTTACCCGCCGTGCATTGCCCTTTTCCGCCTTCCGAAGCAGATTAGCTCTCGAAGTCGCCGAGGAGGCCAAAATGGCAAGTCCACTGATTGAATTCTGCGAGCAGACAAACCCCAAAGTCCTGAACGAAATCCGCCGCTCCGAGTTTCGGAACGCAACCCGGGTGCAGCAGAGTTTTGTAACGGCGGTCGAAAAGCGAGCTTTACTCTGGATGGCGGAACGTACCTCGCCATGGATTAATTCCGACCACCTGACCATCCTGGGATTCGTCGCACAGATCATGGCCGGAGTCAGTTACGCACTGGCGCGAAGCGGCCGGTACTGGCTATTGGCAGTCATCGGATTCCTGGCGCTGAACTGGTTGGGCGACAGCCTCGACGGAACACTGGCCCGAATACGGCAGCGGCAGCGGCCTCGATATGGGTTTTACGTTGATCACATGTTGGACAGCATTGGATCGCTTGCTCTGATGGGCGGCCTGGCGATGTCGGGATATATGCATCCCTACGTGACGATCGGTCTGTTGGTCGCATTTCTGTTGTTGTCGATCCAAACTTACCTGACAACCTACACGCTCGGTCAGTTTGAACTCTCGTTTTGGAATTTCGGACCGACGGAATTGCGCATTCTGCTGGCGGCGGGAAATCTAGCTTTGCTGCGCTGGCCCTTCGTTTTGAAAGTACACTACCGCTTGTTCGACATTGGTGGAATCGTCGGACTCGCGAGCATGACCTTGATGCTGATCTATTTCACCGCGCGCAATACCTATCGCCTGTACATGGAAGAGCGTCTTCCATGACGAGCGAAAACTGGCGGACAACAGGATTGCGGTGGTTGAAATTTAACGCCGTCGGCGGGATTGGAATTGGGGTGCAGTTGCTGGTCTTGACTGTGTTGAAATCTGGATTGCACCTCGATTATCTGTTGGCGACAGCTCTGGCAGTAGAAGCTGCAGTGGTTCACAACTTTCTATGGCATGAGCGATTCACATGGGCGGACCGGGCCACAGACAGTGGGTTTGAACGATTCGTGAAATTCAATGTGACGACCGGCCTTTGCTCAATCGGCGGAAACGTTCTGCTCATGAAGTTGTTGGCCGGGATTATGGCGATGCCGTTTATTTTCGCAAACGGAATCGCGATTGCGGTTTGCTCCCTCTTCAATTTCGCGATGAGCGAACATTTCGTTTTCCGGACACCAAAAGCTTGAACCACTAAGGACGCGAAGTATCACCAAGGAAAGCCCACTAAACTTTCCTTCGTGTTACTTCGTGGCCTTGGTGGTTTATGGTTCGCGCCTTTGACTAATCCATATGTCCGGGCGCCTGACGCTCGACCGACCACACGTCTTCCGGTTTCTGCTCGAACGGATAAACATGCACCATCCAACCGAAGATCTGTGGCAGGAATTTTCCGCCGACTGCATCACAACCTTCCTGGGTCACAATCGAGCCATGCAGTCCGAACTGCGGATGCGGCACCTCAAGTTCGCTTTTCTTGTCCGCCGGGGGCAGACACAAATTCACGTGTGCATGCCATTGAGCAATACTGAGCGGGACTCTGGCGTCGAGTTCACTCTCTGGCGCATCCTTGATTGCCGTGTACATGATGCCAACCAGCTTGTAACCGTCGCCCTGTTTTTCATAGAGCAGTGACGTAGGATGATCGGGATTAAAGTGCCGCCTGGCTTCAAAGGCATAACGGTAATTCGTAAAGTGATACTGTTTTTGCGGCCGGTCTGGCATGAAAATCTTGAACCCGTCGGCGAGAGCCACTTTGTAATCAGTATATTGTTCCGCCGCCTTGCGCGCGGATTCCAATACCTGATTCGCTTTCTCCTGGTCGCCCGGCTTCATCGGACGCAGCGCCGTCATCTTCATGTGCGGCCCCATGTCCATGTGATGGCCTTCCATGGATTGCATGGCGGGTGCAGTTCCATCGTTGTCCATGCCCGGCATGCCCCGCATGTCGGAGCCGCTCATTTTGGACATATCGTGCCCCGGCATCGCCGAGCCGCTCGCTGGTTTCTGGTCCTGTGCCCACAACATCGACGACAGCAATAGGCCGGCACTAAAAGCAGTGGTCAAAATTCGTTTCGTTAAGACGCTCATAAAGTATTCTCCCTGGAGTCTGCCCTGTACTAACCCTGCATGAGAAACCTTGTTTCTGCAATTATCCGAGAAAGCACATGCGTTACGCTGGTAACCCAACTGTCAGGAACCGCTTTCTTTATCCAATCCAACCGCGGCCAAAGCCTGGTCCGCCGCTTCCTTGCCGGAACGGACACAATCGGGGACGCCGATTCCGCGATATCCATTGCCGGCCAATGCCAATCCGGAATATTGTTTGCGCAAAGATTCGATACGATCCAGGTGTTCGAGATGGCCAACATTGTATTGCGCCATCGCGGACTTCCATTTGTACACTCGCGTGAAGAGCGGCTCGGCAGTGATCCCAAGTATCTGGCGAAGTTCTTCCCGCACAATGCGGAGGATTTCTTCGTCGGAAAGCTGAAGCACCGATTCGTCACCAGTCCCGCCCAAAAAGCAGCGGATCAGCGCACGGTTGTCCGGAGCACGATGCGGAAATTTATTGTGCACGAAAGTGGCCGCCATGAGGCGCTTGCCCTCGCTGCGCGGCACCAGAAATCCAAATCCGGCAGGCAATGAGGAACGGACTTGCTGGTCATACCCGAGCGAGACTGTGATCGAGGAACTGTACTCAATACCACGCAGTTCGCGGGCGAGATCCGCGTCTGTCGTTCTCAACAGAGTCGCGGCAGCGAACGCGGTAGTCGCAATGATCACGGCATCGAACTGATCGGAATCGTAACCCGCGGACAGCAGCCATCCTCCAGCTTGCGGTTCAACCGCTATGATTTGCGTACCGGAACGAAGGGATGTTCCAGGCAGATACGCGAGCAATGCATCCACCATTTGCTGCATTCCGTTCTTCAAAGAAGTGAAGATCGGCTTGCCTAAAGCAGCGCTGGAAGTCGAGTGATTGCGCGCGGCCAACATTCCGCGCCCCAAGCTGCCATGGACTTCTTCCATCTGAGCAAATCGCGGCAACACGGCCCGGACACTCAACCGGCTTGCTTCCCCACCATACACTCCGGAGAGAAGCGGCTCGGCAAGACGCTCCACCATTTCAGTACCGTAGTGCCGCTCGATCAGCGATGCAACCGATTCATCGGCATTCATGTCGTTCGGTGCGTGGAACCACTCGCGTGCGATCTTAAGTTTCGTAGCAATCGAAAATAGTGGCGACGCCAACACCGGCACGATTTTCGTGGGCACCATAAACATCAGGCCATCGGGCAGAGTGACCAGGTGTCCGTCCACAAGAATATAGGTTTTTCGATCGGTATCATTAGATCCGATAAGCTGATCACCGAGCCCTATTTGACGACAGAGTTCGCTTGCCCAAGGCTTCTCCGTAAGAAACGAGTCAGGGCCGGCTTCAACCACGCAGCCATCCACATGTTCTGTGGCAATTACGCCACCAAAACGCGGGCCGGATTCGAACACAACATATTCGAGATGCTGCCTGGCGCGGCGTTGTTGCTCCAGGGCAAAGGCCGCGGAGAGTCCGGAAATCCCGCCGCCGATGATGGCAATTCGTTTCATGGATTCGCTGGCTGGGGTGTCAATCTTGATCGCACCAAGTCAGTGAGCGCCGAAGTTAACACGGGAGAACCGTTCAGCGACTCGGCCCGCCACAAGCGCATTCCATGCTTGACTGCGAATTCCTTGAAGGCAATATCAATGTCATACAGCACTTCCACATGGTCGCAGACGAAACCCACGGGCTGAATGAACACGCCGCGATGTCCTTTTTCGCTTAAGACTCGAGAATCGTCGCCTCCACTGTGGGCCCGAGCCATGCGCCACCCGACATGCCCTGGCTCTGAAATGCAAACGTCCAGTCTTCCGATCGCAAGCGGATACTTCGCGCTGCCACCAGTGCCGCAGTTTCCTTGGCCTGTCTTTCGTAGGGATCGCCTTCACGTGATAGTGCGCTGAGGGACGCTGTGCGCGGTGAAGATCACCGGAAGTCTCGCGCCGGCTTCCTGACAAGCATTGTCCCAACCACTTCGCAGCTTTTCCGCAAACGCCTTGATGAGCAGTGGATGATCGTGCCAGGATTCGATGAAATCAACCGTAAAAGGCACATTGTTTTTATTAAGCGCTGCGCGATAGAGTCCCACGCTGGTGCGCGAATTCTGCGGCGCCAGGCAAATCGCAACCACGTGCTGGATGCCGTCTGAAATCATTTCTTTCACGGCCTCATCGATAAAAGGCTTCCAATTCCGCATGCCCACATAAACCGGCAATCGCAATTGACGAGCAAGAAGGTCGCGTTGCTCGAAAGTCCAACACGTAAGAGGAGACGCACCAATCAGCCCGTAGCGATGTTTCACTTCTTCAATCACTTCGGGGGGAAGCTGCCGCCCGCCGGTAACGTGCAGCAGAAATTCGGGAATATCGTTCACCGAAACCGGGCTGCCATGCGCCAGCAACAGTACTGCGAATTTTTCTGAAGCCGTCAATGCGAATTCCTATTCGGCCGCGTTCTTCGCCGAGTATTCCTGAACAAATTTTGCCAGGGCTTTCACGTTCTCCACCGGCGTTTCCGGCAGGATGCCATGACCCAAATTGAAGATATGTCCGGGCCGTCCTCCTGCTAACCGCAAAATGTTTTCTGCGCGCAATTTCAATTCTTTCCACTCCGCGAAAAGCAGAACCGGATCCAGATTTCCCTGCACCGCGCGATCGTAACCGAGGCTGTGCCAACCTTCATCCAGCGGAATACGCCAGTCGAGCCCAATGACTTCAGCGTTCGTCTCCCGCATCGAAGGAAGAAGCGTTGCGCTGTCCGTTCCGAAATAAATGATGGGCACGCCCGTTTTTTGCAGCAACTTCACCAACTCGGTTGTCCGCGGCAAGACGTAGCGGCGATAGTCCTCAACACTGAGACACCCAACCCAACTATCGAAGATCTGTAGTACGTCCGCTCCTGCGCGAACTTGCTCGGCGGCGTATTCGGAAACGACAGCAACCAGTTTGCCGAGTAATTCGTCCCACTCGGCGGGCGAGGAATACATCATCTTCTTAGTGTGAACATAGTTTCGAGAACTGCCGCCTTCGATCATGTAGCTCGCCAGGGTGAACGGTGCGCCACAAAACCCGATCACCGGAAGTCGCGCACCAAAATGTTTGCAGACCAGGCGAATGGACTCTGAAACATATCCCAGATCAGCGGCGCTGTCGGTACGCAGGCGCGCAACGTCTTCCTTCGTACGTAGCGGCTTCTCAATGACCGGACCTTCTCCCGGCGAAAAATGAAAAGGCAGGCCCATGACCTCTAACGGAAGTAGCAGATCGGCAAAAATGATAGCCGCGTCTACACCCAGTGCCTCGGCTGCGGTGATGGTAACTTCAGCCGCGATCTTCGGCTTCTTGCAAATCTCGATCAGGGAATATTGCTGGCGAACGGCGCGATATTCCGGCATATAGCGGCCGGCCTGACGCATGAACCAGACTGGAGTGCGGTCCACGGGCTGCGATCGGCAGGCCTTCACGAAACGGGATTCCGGGGCAGACATGGGCTCTTTTAAATGTAGCACCCTTGGTCACTCATGCAGAGTCGGAAGGGCCAGCCGTGGCGTCACGGTTCCCAATCTCACAGCCGTCGTAGTAACCACCCCAGCGCAGTTACCAGATGATTACCGACGGGCCATAACGTAGGCGCCATACAGTTCCAATGCTTTCCTTGAGGTGTGTGAAAATCATTTCACTTCCGTCCCCACCATCATGCGGAAGTCCTGCATTTGCGTGAAATCCTCATTGGCCATCTGGCTGCACTAATCAAATCGAGTGGTAGTAGTGCTCAACCGCCAAAAGCTGAAGAGCACCACACAACTGGGAGGAACACATGTTACTTGGACGCACACGCTTAATTACTCTGGTCATCTCAACCCTTTTGCTTTCAGGCGCGGCATTCGCCGATTCGACTGTGTCCATGGCTTTCATCGGACCGGGTGGAAACAACGGCGGCGGAGTCTACACCTATCCCTATAACTTTTCGATCAATGGCGGCGCCTCCACTTCTCTTATTTGCGACGCTTTCGATAATGAGGTCTACTCCGGCGAAACCTGGACCGCCAACGAATCCAGCCTCTTGGGCGGGAATGGACTCTGGGGAAATCAACTCACCAACTATAAAGAAGCAGGACTTATTTTCGAAGGCATCCTGTCCGGCAACATTGACCCCACCACTGGGAACTGGGCCATCTGGGGATTGTTCTCGCAGAATGCACAGAACAACTCCTTCTTCGCAACCAGCGGCGCAGGCGCGCTGGAAAGTCAGTATTTAGCCGCGGCTTCGACTGACCCCGACAGCGCATTCAATGGACTGGTCTTGTACACACCGATAACCTGGAGCGGCAACCAGGAACCGCAGGAATACATTGGATACAACCCCAACTACTCCGCTGCCGAGCCGGATTCGCTGCTCTTGTGCGGGATGGCATTTATCGCCATCGGCGTGTCGCTTTTCGGTAAGTTCCGACGCCCGCTGACGAACTAACTAATCTTCACTCCGCGCTCGCTCAATAACAGCTTCTCCCAGAAAAGCCGGGGCCTCCGAGGCCCCGGTGTTATTTTGAGCGCGATCTCGGGCATTCCGGCCCCGAGATTCCGGTTCCCAAGCTCCAGGCTGCCCTTCTGCGTCTTGAGGCACCAAAAGAGTACCCTTGCTGTTCGCCAACTTCGGCCTATGATTTCCTTTATACCCGCAGGGAGGTTTTTTATTATGGGCGCAACTCAAGTCGTCCTCTATTTCGACAGGCAGGAGGATGCCCTGCTGTTTACCCTCGCGGCAAGTTCGGCCATTGCGGCGGACGAACCGGTACGGGGGAATGAAGCCATGGAAAAAATTGCAAAGGAAATCTGCAAGGCTAGCCGGATCACGACCGAAGGTATTCTAAATCCCGCGAGTAACACAAAAGACGGCCCCGCCAACGGCAAGTGCGCTTAGGATTTTCGCAACTTCCGCAGGAATGCCGACCGGCAAGCGATCAGCTCTTCATCATCTCGGAACATCAAACCGATAGCCGATTCCGCGGACGGTCTTCAAATAAATGGGATTGTCGGGATCAGGTTCTATCTTCTCGCGCAGACGACGCATGTAGACATCCACTGAGCGCGGCGTCACAAACGATCCTTCCGACCAGACCGCATCGAGCAGTTGGTCGCGGGTGAAAACCCTCGCGGAGTGGCGCGCCATATAGTCAAGCAAGCGGAATTCGCGGGTGGTAGTTGGCACGGTGCGTCCGTCAACTTTCAGAATCATCGATGATCCGTCAATTTCAATGCCACCCAGCGTTAGCACCTCAGGTTGGGCCGACTCTCGGGTTCGGCGCAGGACCGCCCGCACCCGGGCAACCAGTTCACGAGGACTAAACGGCTTGGATATGTAATCATCGCCGCCCAGCTCCAGTCCCTTGACCCGATCGGCTTCTCCCGCCCGAGCAGTCAGGAAAATGATCTGTGCCTCAGAGAGAGCCTTAGTGCGACGAATCTGTCCGCATAACTCGAGGCCGTCGCTACCGGGAATCATGATGTCCAACAGAAACAATGATGGCGTCTCTTTTACGGCTTCCTCGATCACCGACGAGGAGCCAGGAAACCAACGCGTGGCATAGCCAGAGCTATCCAGATGAAAGCAAATCAGGCGAGCGATATCAGCTTCGTCCTCCACAACAAAAACCAGGGGCTTTTTCACCCAAGGCTCTCCCGCGGGTTGTTGGAGGTTGATCCTTACGTGAGTGTGGGCCGGCAAAGACACAGATCCTAAGGCAGTCCTCACATCCAGTGTCGGCAGTTGGTGTTGCAGGATTGTTGCAGGCAGATTAATTGTCAGTGAATTCTATGGGCAGGCCGAGGAGCCTCCTGCCAAATGTCTTAAGAGTTCGTGAAAATCGCATACTTTTCGGTAGCCTTCACCTTGCGTAGACCCAGGGGCTGCCCGCCTTCGAAAACATGATAGGTGGGAGTGACGTAAATGACCCACAGCTCACGCGGATTCTCAGCCAGGGACCGTGCAATATTGCCGGCCAATGCTGCCGTAATCGCCTCGGAAGAGGGATTATAGAGAAAGGTAACCAGTGGCCCCGAAGGGATTTCGAATTGCGTGAAATCCATGCAGACCGCCGCGATATCGCGGCATTTTTGTGCATCGCTTTTGTAACGCTTAATATTACTGACGGCGATGTCATTGAGTTCCGAGGAAAATTCCACGCCAACAATTTTGCGGAACGGCCGGTCGGAAGCCTGCAAAAGGACTCTGCCTTTTCCAGATCCAAAATCGATAAACTCAAAATCCTCGAATCGGATCGGCAGCTCCGATAAAGCTTCAGAAATGATCTCGGTCGACGTGGGCCAATAGCCACCTGCATAAATCCAGTTTGGACTCTCGATCTTGAGGTCAGTCAGATGTACTCGAGTGCTGGTCTCAACGCCGTAGCGAAGATCGAACTCATCCTGCACCACGGGACGATCATAGTTGTGTTTGGCTTTTCGATATTGCACGATTAGCGAATATGGCCCGCGCAAACAGGCCCACATCGTTCCCAACACCCCTCTTTCTCTGAGGGCCTTCTTGATTCTAGGCACAATCGTTTTTCGGATTTTTGGCATAGTGGCCGCACACTTTCGTTCTTTGATGCCGCCCTGAAAGGGCGGCGTTAGTCCGACCACCGTTGCGGAGTTCTGTCCCAACGATGCGGTTTCAGGGCCTGTAGCAGGCTTGAGTCCAGAGGGCCGGCATCGCTGAGCGCGATGTTTTGCCGGACGTGGTCCAACTTTCGCATTCCTATAATCGTAGTGCTGACCACGGGATCGGAGATGACGAAGCGCAGCGCCATTTCCGGAAGACTCATCGAACCTGGCAGCACAGCTTTTAATTTTTCCACTCGCGGAATCGTCTTCGCGAGATTCTCCGAACCGAAGTATTTGGAACGCCAATCACTCTCCGGAAATCTAGTTTCCAGAGTCATCTTGCCTCCGAGGCTTCCTTCGTCGAGAGCGACTCGGGCGATCACTCCAATATTCAGCTCCTTGCAGACGGGAAAAAGCCGATCTTCCGGGGACTGATCGAAGATGCTGTAGATAACCTGCACCACATCCACCAGTCCAGTTTGCAGCGCTTTGAGTCCATTTTCCGGCTGCCAGCGATTGAGGCTCAATCCAAAAGATCGAATGGAGCCATCGCTCTTCAGTTTTTCGACTGTTTTGCGAAATTCCGGATCATCCGTCCAGCTATCGTCCCAGACATGAAGCTGCAAAAGATCGATCACTTGGACCCCAAGCTTCTCTCGAATCATATCGGTGTATTTGAATACGTGGTCCGCCGGAAAGACATCCGTGTATTTATCTTTTGGCGAAGCCGGCCATTGCAAGTTCTTTGGCGGAATTTTGGATGCCGCGTAAAGGCGTTTGCCCTTATTCTGGGCCATGATCTTGCCAAGCAGTCCGTCGCTCTTTCCGTCGCCATAGGCCCAGGCGGTGTCGAAAAAATTGCAGCCGAGATCCACCGCCAACTGTAAAGCCTGCAGTGACTCGCGATCTTCCGATCCGCTCCAGCCACTCATGCCCCACAGTCCGTGGGCAATGTCACTCACTTCGAAATTAGTCCGGCCAAGCTTGCGGTATTTCATGGCTCTCCCTGGAAAGATTCAACTGCTTTGATTGTAATCGGTTCACTCCAGCATGCAGCGCACCGAGCGGCTATTTTGCGCTCTCCGCTAACTCTCGATAGTACTTCTGCAAAACGTAAAACGCCTGCTTGCGCTGGCCGCGGTCGGAAATCAAGCCTTTGCGATTGTGGAAATCCTGTATTCCGGGAAGTGGCCGGCGCGGCGACCGGAAATCCATCAGCACCCAGGGTGACATTCCTGCAAGAGAAGGAATGCGCTTGAGCATGTTGATCTGATGCTCAAACAGGTTGGCCTGATATTCCTCTGTGTACTTGGCTTCAACATCACCATGGTTGTTATAGAGAGCGTCGGCGCCAAACTCGCTAATGATCAGCGGCTTGTCATACGCCGTTTTCCACTGGAGGTGATCGGCATCTTCGGTGCGCCCTTCGTACCATCCCACATATTCATTCAGCCCGAGCACATCGAGATATTGGCCTACCGGATCGCTAAGTAATCGAGTTCCTGGAACCGTTGAATCCGTACGATTTAGCGCCGAAGTGATAAGACGGGTTGAGTCCAGCCCGCGAGTATAAGCCGCGAGCGATTTCAGAAATTCCGTCCGGCTCGATTCGATCGGCGTTTCATTGGAGAGCGACCAAAAAATGACTGCTGCGCGATTATGATCGCGGGCAATCATGTCGCGCATCTGATTCTCGGCATTTTCGAGCGTGGCGGGATTGTCCCAGGCAATAGTCCAATAGACGGGTATTTCCGACCAAATCAGAATACCCATGCGGTCCGCCATCCGGATCGTCGCTTCGTTGTGCGGATAGTGGGCCAGGCGGATGAAGTTGCAACCCAGCTCCCGCGCCCATTCCAGCAAGGTGCGGTCGTCTTCTTCCGAGAACGCACGGCCACCTCGAAACGGGGCTTCATCGTGCATGGAAATTCCACGCAGGAAGATGGGCTTGCCATTCAACAGAATTTGGGTGCCATGGGTCTCGATGGTTCGAAATCCGATTTCATCGGTAATGGAATCGCCTTCACCCGAAATGATTACTCGATAGAGTTTGGGATTCTCCGGCGACCACAAAGTCAATTTTGCGGGAAATTCAAAAGCTGCGTAGCCGGTGGCGCTGAGCGAAACGTTTTGCTTTAAGTGAGCCTCTGGAATCTCGATAGTGACGCCACGATTCGCCGCACCGCCGTTGAACTGCACCCATCCGGCAATCTCGTCCGCTGTGCCTTTTGCGAGTTGCACAGAATAATCCTGAATAAAATTATTCGGGACTTCAACCAGTTCCACTCCGCGCGTCAGCCCTCCATAGTTCCACCAGTCAGTTTTGAGTTCGGGGACGCCATCTTTGCTGCGCGTGTTGTTCACCTCAACCACCACGCTGTTCTCCCCTTCAGCGATATCTCCCGACACATCAAAGTCAAAAGCCGTGAAGCCGCCAACGTGCTCACCGATTTTCTTGCCATTCAGCCAAACCCGTGCCTGATAGTTTGCGGCTCCAAAATAAATGAATACGCGAGTTCCGGAGCGCTTGCGGTACGAAAAATATCGCTGATACCACAGCGGTCCCTCGTAGAAAATCAGAGAGTCCCGCTGAGTATTCCAATCCCCCGGCACGTGCAACTTTTCCGACGCATCAAAGTCGTACTCGATCAACTGGTTCTTGTCTTTAGGCCTTGTGTTCTCGTAGTACTTTGCCCCTACACCTGTTTCGTACGGGTCCACAATCGTGTTCCAGGTCCCATCCAGACTAATGGTCGTCCGCCCGGGAATATTAGCGATGAGATTTGAGGCAGGTGGCTGGGCAAGGGCAAATCCCCCGAGCAAGCATAGACAGACGAACAGATGCTTCATGACTGACTCCGTGACCAGAGCTTAAGGGTTGATGAAAGCTAAAAAACGAATCGCGTGCAGTATAAACTGCGGCGGATCGAAATCTTTGACCGATGCTGTCTGTGTACAATAATGGCTCGTCCGGCGTGTCAATGCCTGGAATATCGCCAGGATGGAATCTGCTGATTGCTTTGAGGAGTGAGAATGAATCGGACATTTTTGCGATGCGTGTTCCTTGGGGCAACGTTCATCGTCCTTTTTGTGCTGGCAATCGCCGCTGTGGACGCGCAATCCGCTCCCGGCCCTAAGACTGCCGACCAAGCCTTCAAGAATATTCAGGTGCTTAAGGGAAAACCTGCCGATCAACTGATTCCCGCTATGCAGTTCATCACCGCCTCGTTAGGGGTGGAATGCGATTACTGCCACGTACAGGGCGCGTTCGACAAAGACGACAAGAAACCCAAACAAATTGCCCGCAAAATGATGCAGATGATGATGGTCATCAATCAGGAGAATTTTGACAGCCATCGCGAAGTCACTTGTTATTCCTGTCATCGAGGAAATGCCAAGCCCGTAGCGATTCCGCTGATCAGCGAGGAAGAACCGAAACCGCCGACCCCCGCGGTTGCCAACAACGCCGCACAGAATGCAGCCAAGCTGCCGAGTTCCGATCAGCTTATCGACAAGTACGTACAGGCGCTCGGGGGAGCCAGTGCAATCCAGAAAGTCACCAGCCGGGTAGCCCAAGGGACCGCGAATGTAGCCGGCCACCAGACGCCCATCGATATTTTCGAAAAGAATCCGGACAAACGTATTTCACTCTTGCACATCGAAAGTGGCGACAGCGTGACCGCTTACAACGGACATGAAGGCTGGCTCGCTGCGCCGGGGCGTCCTTTACGCGAAATGAACACTTCGGATATCGAAGCCGCCAAACTCGATGCCGACCTGCATTTCCCGACCGACATCAAGCAGATTTTCGGGGAACTACACGTCGAGCACGAGGAAAAGATTGGACAGCAATCAACCTACGTTATTTTCGCTCTCCGCCAGGGCTTGCCGCCGGTGCAACTCTACTTCGACCAGCACTCGGGGCTGCTCGTGCGTGAACTGCGTTATGCGGAATCGCCGCTCGGACTAAATCCCACGCAGATCGATTATGCCGATTATCGCGAGGTCGACGGAGTCAAGACTCCATTCCGCTGGACGATCGCGCGGCCGAGTGGAAGCTTCACCATTCAGCTTGAACAATTAAAGCAAAACGTCCCGATCGACGACGCCAAATTTGCCAAGCCTCCAACGCCGCCGCTCCCCGACAAAAAACCGTAGAACTTTACGTGAGGCCCATCAACACGTGAAAAAGCAACATCCAGCGTTTGGCATTGCTGCTCATCAGGAAGTTTTCTTTCACATGCTCTCGGCCATTTTTCCCCAATTCCGCAGCGAATTCTGGATGGGTCAAAAGATATTGGATCTGCTCGGCGCATTCGTCAACCGACCGCACCAGCATGCCCGTGAGTTTGCTAATCACCTGCGAAGGAATGCCGCCCACATCGCCGGCAATCACCGGTTTCGATTTCCAGAGAGCCTCGGTCACAGTAAGCCCAAAGCCTTCCCGCAATGACTTCTGCAAAATTAGGGTGGAGGCACGTTGCAGAGCATTGATCTCCAGCGCCGACCACGGAGGCAGATTCAAAATAATAATGTCGGGATCTTCGCCGGCCGCTTCCTTCACTTCTTTCAGGACGGCGGCGCCTTCGGGATCATCGCTGGCACTGCCGCCTGCCAATACCAACTGACAATCCACCGATTTCCGTGCAATTTTGTAGGCCCTCACCACGCCAACCGGATCCTTAAGGCGGTCAAACCTCGAAACCTGAGTCACGATGGGACGCGATCGGTCGATTCCGAAATCGTCACAAACTTGCTGCACATAACTTTCATCCAATTCCTTGTTCTTTTCCGAGAGCGGATCAATGCAGGGATAAAAAAGATACTGGGGTACCGGCAGCTGACGGGCGAATGCAGGCGATGAAAAAATCGTCGCATCATATTTTTCCACCCAAGGCCTCATGAAGTTCCACACTTCAGGATTTGGATTCGAAAGATCGATATGGCAGCGCCAGATCCATTTTCCGTGACTTTCCGGTTTTGACGCCACTAACTCAACTGGTTGAGGATCGTGAATGACTACGAAATCCTCGTCAAACTTCAAGCCCCGGCGATTTTCTTCGTTATTCGCCGAGAACACTTGCTTGTCTTTCTCAGTCAATCCTCGCGCAGCGCCCTGGAGTGCATTGTGAATCGCTTTGGTCACGTCGAAAAAATCACTCTTGCCACTGATCACTTCCCACTTGGCCCTAATTCCCAATTCGTTAAGTATCGGAACCAGGCTGTTGAGCAGCTCGGCAACACCCCCACCGAGCGCCGTGGAGTTGACCATCTTGACTGTTTTTCCCTGAAGTTTTTGCGCGAGAAAGTAGAGTTCGTCCAACTCGGGTCGCCCGACAATCGGTTCGTAGTCCTTTAACTTTGCCGGCGGCACCGGAGGAGGGGCCACTTTGGAAATTCTGGGGTTCTTGCGGCGTTCCAATAGTTGCTTCGAGACTGACGCAGTGGTCGGGATTGCGGATGTTCGCTTACGAGGAGCAGTCGCTACTTTGGCCTTGTCCTTTTTCATATCGTCAGTTCACCGCGTCCCGCACAATTGCTATCATCTGATTTCGAATTTCCTCCAGCGAGGAAGTATAAATATCGAGGCCGTCGAGTCGAACTGCCTCTTGTTTTCTCCCCAGCTCCCGATCCAGCCATTGGGAAAAATCATTTGTCTTCAGCTTCAATCGCAGTCGCGCCTCGATGAAGTGATAGTGAATGGAATGCACGCTCACTTTCTCCAATGCATCCGCAAACTCGTTTAAACTGTTCGCCATATAGGTCGTCGGCAGCACAACGGTTTTCGAGGAACAGAAACAAAATGGTTTCAGCGCCGGACGGTTTCGTGACGCCGGTTCGCGACGCAGATACCCTTCGACGATTTGGACAATCTCCGCCCGCAAGTCTTGAATCGAAGTGACGGATTGAATGTCCACGTCAGCCAGTTTTTTTGCCAGATCCTCTTCGTCCCGCGCCAGATGGGCCCAATGAGCGAAGTCATTCGAGTATCCATCCGTGATGAAATGGTGCTGTTGGAGGGTCCGGAAGGTATGCTGGAAGATTGAATCCTCGGAACAATTCCGCAAAGCTTCCAGCAACTCGCCGACATTGGCCGCTTTCTCGCGATCAATTTCCAGCAAATAGGCCGCTGAATTGAAATAGAAAGGCGAGTGAACCGTCTGGTGCGGGTGCAGCGGTACCGCTGTGAGATTATTCATAAAGGGGTCGCAAGTACTTCTTGCCGACTCCTTAGGATGCATCTAAGGGCTGAAAGGAAACCAAGGTTGCGATTTCGGGTTTTGGCTACAGACTACGATGGGACTCTGGCGTGCGAAGGAATAGTGGCTGCGGGTACGATTGCCGCTCTACACCGGGTCCGCGACTCGGGACGGAAATTGATCCTGGTCACCGGCCGCGAACTTCCCGAGCTGCGCGATCTGTTTTCATCTTTGGATTCGTTCGATTTGGTGGTAGTGGAGAATGGGGCATTACTGCACTTCCCTGCTACCGGCGAAAATCGACTGCTGGGTGCAAAAGCCGACAAGTCGTTCGTCCGCCATATGGCGCATCACGGAGTTCCGGTGTCGGTCGGACGCAGCGTCGTGGCCACGGTGCGCCCATATGATGAAGTGGTCTTGAAGGTCATCCAGGAATTCAGCTTCCCGCTGCAAATAATCTATAACAAGGAAGCAGTCATGGTACTGCCGGTTGGCGTGAGCAAAGCTACCGGTCTGGCGGCGGCACTTGCGGAACTTTCTCTGCCTGAATCCGCTGTTGTCGGAATTGGTGACGCGGAAAACGACCACGAATTCCTCAGTCGCTGCGGACTCTCCGTCGCCGTCGCCAACGCCATTCCTTCACTCAAAGCGCGGGTTGATCAGGTCACCAGCGGCGAAGATGGTTCCGGCGTGGTAGAAATCATCGATCAGATCCTAAAAGAGCGACCGTCCCTGATCCGAGCCTGTCCTGGGCAACTAGGCCCCAGCCTTGGCTTCGACCCCGCGCAGCTTCGCATCCCCAGGCGTATCCAGACGGACTTCGGAAAGATCTGAAATTAAATTGCCGGCCCAGCGATAAATGTTGTGTTCCTTCACAACTTTGCGCATCCGTTGCATGCGAACCCGCCGTTCATCCAGGTCCATCTCTAGCCCGAATCTGACGGCCTCCGCCGTTTGTTCAACGTTGTAGGGATTCACGATCAAAGCGTCGGCCAACTCCCGCGCCGCGCCGGTGAAACAGCTCAACACCAAGACTCCCTGTTCATCATGGCGCGCTGCCAGGAACTCTTTCGCCACCAGGTTCATTCCGTCGTGCAGCGAACTCACCAGGCACAAATCCGCAGTCCGGTAATAGCGATCGATCTCACGATGACTATGCTGCCGTTTCAGGAAAACGATTGGCTTCCATTTGCTGGTTTGCCACCGCCAGTTGATACGGTCAGCTTCGGCTTCAACTTCTCCCAGCAGATCATGATAGCGCTTGATGTGGGTTCGACTGGGCGCGCCAATTTGTATGAAGGTGAAATTTTCCCGATACTCAGGATATTTTTCCAGCAAAAATTCGATCGCCAGAAAGCGTTCGAGAATGCCTTTGGTGTAATCCACCCGGTCCACGCCAACTCCCAGCAGAGACGCTTCGACACCAAGTTCGCGCAACAGAGTCACCCGCTCTTCGTAAGCGGTATCCTCCGTTTCAGTTTGCATCGGCGCTTCCGTGAAATCCACGCTGATCGGGAACGGTTTCACAACGGTGCGATGTTCCTCGCGATTCACCGAAAAATGTTCCCAGTCGATACGGGATTCAAGCGCTCGATCCACCGTTTGCAAAAAATTGTTGCAGTGCGATTGAATATGGAAGCCAATCAAATCAGCTCCCAATAACCCATCCAGCAATTCCTTCTGCCAGGGACAAATCCCAAACGCCTCCGGATTCGGCCAGGGAATATGCCAGAAAATCGCCACCCGCGCGTCCGGACGCGCTTTCTTTACCATCCTGGGCAACAGTGCAAAATGATAATCCTGGGCCAACAGAACGGGATTCTCAACGTCCGCCATTTCTTCCAGCACTGCGTCGGCAAACAACTGATTGACTTGTTTGTAGTGTTCCCAATCCGAAGCACGGAACAACGGCCGAGTGTGGGCGATGTGGCACAACGGCCAAAGTCCCTCATTGGCAAATCCGTAGTAGTAGCCTTCTTCCTCTTCTTTGCTGAGCCAGACGCGACGCAAGGTATAGCGCGGCTCTTCTGGCGGGACACGCAGGCAGTCACGTTTGTCGACCGTCTCGCGGTCGGCGTCACCACTGCCATGGGCAACCCAGGTTCCGTCGCAAGCACGCAAAATGGGCTCAAGCGCGGTCACCAAACCACTCGCTGGAACCATGACCTGCACAGCCTTTCCCTCATGAATATGCAGATAAGGTTCGCGGTTGGAAACCACAAAAAGCCGGCTGCTTTCAAGCTTGGCGCGGACGTGGACACCGAGCCGGTCCCCGGTCCAAACCGAATCACCGGCTTCGCGAAGCTGGGCTTCTTTCTCGGCTGCGAAACGGGCTGCGGTAAGGCTGGCCGCGAACGTCGTCATCTCCCGGGCGAGCGGATACAACAAATCCAGGTCTGGCGGACGCGCCGACCCCTTGCCGGTCCTCAAAGCTTTCATCCACTGCGCCGCGCGAGCAATCGGACCCACAATGCTCAAACGCACGATCAGCAGCGTGACGAACACAATAATGATCCCTTGTACCAGGACCCGCAAAAAAGTCCCGCGCCAAACACTCGCACTTTGGGCATTGATGTAGCTGGAATTCTGAACGATGGCGAGGCTGCCTACCACTTGATCTTTCACATGCAGGGGTACGGCATAAACGTGAATCGAAATATTGCTGTCGTGGATAAACTCACCATAACCATGGTTATCGACTTCTGCTCTCCCTACAGCCGCAGTGTTACCGGCCAGACGTTCGGTCAGCCCCGGCGTGATGGCAATGGGCTGACCTTGTTGGTCGTAAATACCGATCCCTTCCAAATGCTCCCGGTTTCCAAAACGCCCTACGATCCGTTGTAGCTCTTTGCGATTGCCCTTTTCCAGTGCAGGCTCAACATTGCCGGTAAGGCTTTCAGCCAATACTTCGCCTCGATGTTCAAGATCACGCCGGAGGTTCTGCTTCTCCGATCGCACTTCATAGTAGGAGGAAAGCAAAGACACCAGGGTGATCCCCAGCATGAGAGACACGATTAGCCGCACACTTAGTAGACGCACATCGTCACCAGGAGCAAACGCATGGCCGTTTGATGCAAAGCCTAACACCCACGATATCAGCAATTTAAACTTTATTTGGCGGCCAAGGGAGATCAAATATCAGGCAAGAAATACTTCCGCCGCGAAAGCTGTACGCCAAGCGCCGAAGCATCCAGGAATCAATCCCCCAGCTGAGACCGGCAAACTTCGGAAGCCCGCACCCGGTGATATAAACTAATCGAAATTAGTCTGCACTCCCTGCGGAGGGATGTGAGAGTGGTTTAATCAGGCGGTCTTGAAAACCGCTGTACCTTAACGGGTACCGGGGGTTCGAATCCCTCTCCCTCCGCCATTTAGTCTGGGTTGCAGAGAAACTGGGCGCAATCCTCCAAGGATTGCGAGAAATGCCGGTAATTGCAGCGACTCTTCCCCTCAATCCGGAGTGGAGAAAGTATCCTACCGAATCCCAGCGCCACGCTTTGGTGTCTTTCTCCAAACGGGCAAGAACGCAGTCCGTTTTCGATGATTCGAGAAGGCGAATAAAACGCGACCACTAATCGATGATGTAGCGAAAGCCACTTGACTTTGCGGCAACGAAGGTAGTCGCTCGACTCTCAATCGTTACCTATCAGGCAGAATTTAGATTCTTGAATGACGACTTCATTTCGCGCATTCAAGTTGCGAACTCAACTTTAAGTTAGGGAGCGGCGTGCTTCGGCTCCGGCATGACAAGGTTTTATAGATTTGGAGTGCGCACGGCAGCAAACTCTCAAGTTTGGGACCACGCACCACTTCCGTGATCCCTGACTAATATGGCTCCACGTAAGTATTCTGCAATACGACCGGAAGGAAAAAGGCCGAACTCAAATCGGCGGCAACGCTTCGTTTCCTGCATTCCCAGCTCTTATTAAACTGGACAAACGAAACAAAACGATATAAAAAGAAACGGTTCGATAGCCGAGAATCAGCTTTTCAGCTTTACAGTTCGGCTCCCAGCGATATCAGGTCCTGGTCCTCCACCTTAACCAGACGCCTATTTATGGGCTGCTAACGTGAGCTTAAAGCGGTGAGCCTTCCCCGCAGCAAGTGCGAAATCAACGTTTACAAAATTAGCGAGGTGCTTTTCTTGGAACTGACGAAAGTGAGATTTCTAGTCTCCATATTATTTGCCTGCGCCTCTGTGGCATTCGGCAAACCCAATACCTCCTTCTACGTCTCCCCTGGCGGAAGTGATTCGAATCCCGGCACTCAAATGGCGCCTTGGCGCACCGTTCAACACGCCGCCGACACCGCGGGCGCTGGCAACACTGTTAACGTGCGGAGCGGAGTCTACGAAGAACTGGTGAGCATCAATGCCTCCGGGAACGCGACTGATGGATTCATTACGATCAGAAGCTATCCGGGCGAAACCGCAGTCCTGGATGCATCGCATTTCACCCCCTCCGGCAGGCAGGCTGTAGTGACGATTCACAACCAGAGCTACGTAAGGATTGAGGGCCTAGAAATTCGCAACTTCCGCACCGCCGAGCATCGACTTAGTCCACTGGGGATAAGCGTCATTGGGTATGGGTCCCATATAGAGCTGCTGAAAAACGACGTCCATCATATCGAGCAGACTTTCGACGGTCGCGATGCTCCCGGACGAGGTGGCAACGGCTTTGGCATTGCGGTATACGGCACTGACGCCAAGACGCCTATCACGGACCTGATTATTGACGGCAACGAGGTGCACCACCTAAAAACCGGTTCGAGCGAGTCGCTGGTGGTGAACGGGAACGTAACCAACTTCCGCATCACGCACAACATTGTCCACGACAACAACAACATCGGTATCGACGTCATCGGGTTTGAACATACCGCGCCCGACCCTGCTGTGGACCAGGCGCGTGACGGAGTAGTCAGCGGCAATCTGGTTTACAACATCCACTCCCGCGGTAATCCGGCGTACCAGAACGAGGAAAATTCCGATGGTATTTACGTGGACGGCGGAACGAGAATCATGATCGAACAAAACATCATGCACGATGATGACTTTGGAATTGAACTGGCTAGTGAGCATAAAGACCGTGCAACCAGTTACATCACGGCACGAAATAATCTGATCTATCACTGCCATACCGCGGGGGTGTCCATCGGAGGGTATGCGCCGGAGCGGGGACACACCGACCACAGCACCGTGGTCAACAACACGCTCTACGAAAACGATACGTCCGGAACAGGTTCGGGCGAGTTCCAGATGCAATGGAACATGGCGGACAATATTTTTGCCAACAACATTGTCTATGCAGGAGAGCGCTGCCTTATCGCAATAAACAAATCTCCTGTCGACAAAAATCACCCTGCCGTCGAGATCGATCACAACCTTTATTACTGTGCCTCGGGATCAAAGGGGAGCACCTGGGTGGAAGCTTCCGGCACCGTTACTGGATTCGACAAGTATGTTGAGTCCACGGGCAGTGACCGTAACTCCAAATTTCAGGATCCGCATTTTGTAGACGTCACCAAGGACTTTCATCTGCAATCCGACTCTCCTGCGCTTGCCGCAGGCACGGTAGACGGAGCGCCGGTCGGAGAACGGGATCTCGATGGCTCGCCGCGCGTCAAATCCGGAAGTATCGACATCGGCTGTTACCAAAGAAAATAAGGAATCGGGGGGACGGAAAAGTCCCGGACTCTCGCAAGAAACGCGAACAGGGCGGGGCCCCCTGCCAATACTTTTGAAGACGGAGTTCATTTATGAGCGACGCACAGAATCGGATACGAAAGGTGGTTATAGGCAGCATGATGGGCGCACTGGTTGCCCTATTTGGGCTGGGCGCGGTGCGATGTTCGGCCCAGCAGTTGACGAATGGCACTCTATCAGTGACGGTCAATCCTAAGGATGGTTCCTATCAATTTGGACTGAACGGAGGCCAAGCTGCGCTGCAGTCAAATATCGGCGCGATGGTTGATCACACATGGTTGCGTGCCGCAAGCTATCCCTCGCATACAGTCTCGGAGTCGCCATTCAGCGATGCGCTTGGCTCCGGGAAACAGTTGACGGTTACGTGCAGCGGACTACGCGGCAGTCCCGATCTTATTTACGTGCTCCAGCTTTACTCCCAAAATCCCTACGGCGCCATCCAAGTGCAGGTCAAAAACGGAACTGGCAAAGCCACCTCGGTGCAGGCAATCCGCAGTGTCGACGCAACCGGAGATTCGATCGCTAATTTGGGTGGACGGCCATCGGACGAACGGATCCTGTCCGATAGTTTCAGTGAAGATTGGCCCGACCTGGTGATCTACGATCTCGGTGGCGCTCCTGACGGATTGCATCGTGGAGTAGGAAGCCAGCTGATCTATAACCGGCAAACCAGGCAGAGCCTGTTTCTGGGTGCGCTCACCTCGGATCGCTTTCTGACAATCTTGCGGCTGAAGGCCGAGGGCAAAGGCAGCGATGCCAAGATCGCTTCATACACCGTCGAGTCTACGGGCACCACTGAAATTCAGAAGGACTTAAGTGAAGCCGAGACTCTAAAACCAAAGTCGCTCATCAGCGACCGGATTGAATTAAGTCTGCCACTGAATCCGGGCGAAGAAATGAGTTCGGAACGCGTGATGTTCGCCATCGGGCCGGACTACCTGGGACAGCTTCGCGCTTATGGTTCCGCAATTCGCAATTTACATCACGCCCGCGTGTCGAGTCAGATTCCAATGGGATGGTGGAGCTGGACCGCTTACTATGCAGCGATCAATGAGGGCGAGACACTGGCGAATGCCGATTTCCTGTCGCAGCATCTGAATTCGCTTGGATACAATTTTTTTCAGATCGACGAAGGCTATCAATACGCTCGCGGAGAATTTGTCACCGCGAATGCAACGCAATTCCCGGACGGCATGGGGTTTGTGGCCCATCATATTTTGCGAGACGGCCTCACCGTTGGCCTGTGGACAGCGCCCTTCGAAGTAAGCAGCCGGGCGTGGGTCTACGAACATCACAAAGATTGGCTGGTCCACAATGCCAAGGGCGAGCCGATTCCGTTAGAGGACGTGTGGCGGCAGAACGTCGATACGCTTTACGCGCTTGATACAACCCATCCCGGAGCGCAGGAATATTTGCGGCAAACCTACAGGAAACTGGTCCAGGAGTGGGGTGTGCGCTTCATCAAACTGGACTTCATGGATACGACGGCCATTGAAGGTTACTTCCACCGCCCAAACACGACGGCACTCGAAGCCCAGCGGATCGGTTTGCAAATCATCCGCGACACCGTCGGCGAGCAGGTGATTCTGGACAAAGACGGAAGTCCCATGCTCAATCCGGTTGGGATTGTCGATACCGGCCGCATCTCGGCCGACACCGGACACAGTTTTGCCCGGTCAAAAAACGCCGCTCCCGGTATCGCCGCGCGCTTTTACATGAACGGCAACTTCTTCATTGATGACCCGGACGCTTTCAACATCACCGATACATACCTGGTGGAACATTCGCGCGAGCATTCCTCTCATACGCTGGCGACCGCACAAGCTTCGATTGCGCTCTCCGCGATCGCCGGCGGCATGTACGAAATCGGCGACGACCTGCTGGTGCTGGGCAGCGAAAAAGATCGGCTCGTGTTGGTCGAAAACCAGGACTTAATCAACATGGCCAAAGGTGGCCGAGCTTCTACGCCCGTGGACCTGATGACCTATGAGCCCGAGGATGAACAACCCAGTGTTTTCCTGCTCCGGCAAAGTCCGCGGCAGAGCATGCTGACGGTTTTCAACTGGACCAGCAAGCCACGCTCGCGCTCATTGGGCCTCGCCGATCTCGGAGTCCGCGTCAGCTCCACGATGACCGCAAGCGCGATCATAGACTCAGGCGCCAGCCTTGCACTCGAAAGTGGCGCGCTCCGGATTCAAAATCAGCCGCCACAATCAGCGCTAGTCATCAAGTTGGTAGACACCGCTGTCGCTTCCACCGCTCCTGGGATCACGACCTTAGTCCCCACGCAGTCGAAAACCGGGGAAACGATAGTCTTTTCCGCTCACGCCGACCCTGACGGCGTACCTGCACTCCGCTATCACTGGGACTTCGGCGACGGCACGGTCTCGGAAGGCGCCAAAGTTCCCCATTGCTACACCAGAGCCGCCGATTTCACAATTCGCCTCACCGTGGACGGTCCCGACGATACGCCCTACCAGCACACCTTCTCGATCGGGGTAGCTGGCGAATTGAAACCCATGCCACAACTCCGTGCGAACCGGCGCTTCGGTGAGGCAGCCGAGAAATAAAGCGAGCGTGAGACTGTTTGAAGATTAAATTGTTAGTTCGAATGCATGTGAAATCTCAGTTCGCGGTTCCGCAATCATTCTCATGGGATATTTCGGCCGCAGCGTGATTCGGGCTCGCGTATCGACTTGCTGACCGGGCACCATTCTCAGACGCCAACGGGAAGCCAGCGCGGCAATTAGTAAAACTCCTTCCATCCAGGCAAATCTCTCTCCTATACAGGTGCGTGCACCACCGCCGAAAGGGAAATAGGAAAACTTCGGCCGTGCTTCATTCTCCGAAGTTTGCCAACGTTCTGGCGCGAATTTCAGCGGATCGGGGAACCAACGTGCATCGCGCTGCACCACCCAGGGACTCATCAGCACGATGGATTCCGCGGGAATCTTGTATTCGCCGACGGAAAAATCTTGTCTCGCCCGGCGGCCGATTGCCCATGCCGGCGGATACAAACGGAGCGCCTCGGCAAAGACGCCTTCGGTGTAATGGAGCTCGGCCAGATCATCGAGTGAAGGCAATCGTCCGCCCAGCACCTGGTCGAGCTCGGCGTGAAGCTTAGCCTCAGCCTGCGGATTCTGAGAGAGCAGGTACCACGTCCAGGTGAGAGCGTTGGCCGTAGTTTCATGCCCGGCCAGCAGGATGGTCAGCGCTTCATCACGTACCTGCTTGTCGGTCAGGCCCGCCTTACCGGAACCGCGGTCGTCGTCTTCATCTTGGGTCAACAGAAGCATGGACAGCAAGTCGCCATTATCCATACCGCTGGCGCGTCGTTCCGCTATCATCCGATAGATAGTTTGATTCAGGCGGTCCCGGGCGCGTTCAAACCGCCGCACCGAAGGCAGCGGCAGTTTCTCCAGCCACTGGGAAAATGGCATGAGCAATATTTCAAACAGCTCGAACACCTGGCCCAAGGCTCCGCTGATTTCATCAGCCTCGGAATCGATATCAGTGCTGAAGAGCGCACGAGTGACAATCGCCATGCTGAGCCGCATCATCACCGGCGGCACGTCGAACTCGGCGCCGGCCTTCCACTCCTCCCGGCAGCGCACCGCGCAATCGACCATCGACGCTGCGTATCCCGCAAGCCGATCGCGATGAAACGCAGGCTGTACTAAACGCCGTTGGCGGCGATGGAAATCGCCTTCGCTAGTCAGCAAGCCATCGCCGAGCAGCAAACGCGCGCGCTCCAGCATTCGGCTCTTGGTGAAGTTCGCCTGATTGGTAACCAGAACTTCCTTGATCGAGTCGGGATGATTCAACAGGTACGCGTTGTGATGGACCAGGCGAAACCGGGCAACATCGCCGCACTGGCGCGCAGCCTTCTCCAAAAATGCAGGAGGATTCCGGAGATACTCTTGCCATACGCCCAGGATCGCGCCTCCCTTAACCTTGGGAGCATGGCGTTGGCTGTTTTTCGGCGGCATCTTTACATCGATCTTCGACGATAATGCCAAGACTAATATTCCGGTTGCATGGCTTTGGCTTCCTCAAATGTGATTCGACGTTTTTTACGATAAGACAGGTTGGCCATGTGGGCCGCGACCGCCGAGCGATATCCTATTTCGGCAGTTGCATTGGGAGCCTTACGGGATCGTATGCAATCGATCCAGTTCTCGATGTGATTCTGGCCCTTGCTCTCTCCCGTGATTGCGGAGCCTTTGGCTCGATTGGTTGTCTCCGGATAATAATGAATTTCTTCTTCTGATTTACCGCTCACCATCTCATTCGATCCTGCGACATATTCGACAGTGCCATCGCTGCCAAGAATTCGCTGTCCCAGACCGTAGCGGCTATTGCTGAAGGTGGATTGCCAGGTCACCACCAGGTCATCGGGATAATCGAGGGTCACAGCAATGGTATCTGGAACTTGGCGTCCGTCCTTCTCGGAGAACACTCCGCCCGACATGTAGGCCGCAGTGGGAACAGGCAGATCAAGCGCAGTGATGATCCAGGCAATTTGATGCACCATGTTTTCGGTTACATTTCCGCCGGAGAACATCCAAAACAAGCGCCAGTTGAGAAACTTGTAGGCGTCGAATTCCATGTCCGGCCTGCCATTCAGGAAGGCCTTCCAATTCACATTCTGCGCGGTGCAATCCGCGGGGACGGGACGAACCCACTGTCCCTTTCCATGGGGAGTGTTACGGCTCATCCAAGACTCCACCTGGGTGACTTTGCCCACCAGTCCGTCGCCAATCCATTTTTTGGCGTCTGCTAGGGAGCCGTCGCTTTCGTGCTGCAACCCAACCTGCACCACTCGGTCGGATTTCTTGGAGGCTTCCAGACATTGCTCCGCTTCGGGGATCGACCAGGTAAAAGTCTTTTCCGAATAGACGTCTTTACCGGCCGCGAGTGAGTCCAGAAAATGGCGCGCATGAATGTGCAGAGGACTGGCAATGATCACGCCATCGATGTCCTTCATATCCAACACCCGGCGATAGTCACCGAAGGTCTGGATGTTGGGAATTTTCTGCCGGGCTTCATCAAAGCGCCGGTTATAGACATCCGCAGCCGCCACGACCTGCATGCTCGGAATTCCGAGGGTCTGCCTCAGCAATTCCTGCCCGCGTTGGCCCGGCCCAATGATCGCTACCCGGACCCGGTCATTCGCGCCAAGTACTCGCGCGGTTGGATAGGCAAGAAAAGCCGCTGTTCCAACCGCAGCCTTCTTGATGAAATCGCGTCTTGTATTGTTCATTCGATCACCTCGATACCCGTATTTCAACCCGCGCTAGTGCATCGGTTCCAGAATTAATTTCTGAATGCGCCAGTTCAACAGCTCGCTTACAAAAAGCATATTTTCTGAAGGACACGCAATCTCGTGGATCCATCCGAACTGTTTCAGTTGCTTGCCGGATTCCCCCAGCATCCCGACAACCTTTCCGTCGAGGCTAAGTTTGTAAATCCTGCCGGGAAAGCCGTCGGAGCTGTACAGCACCTGGTTCGGCGGCGGCGTGATGCAGATGGCCCACGGCGCGCCGGGCGCCATTGCCTGATTGCCGGTAATGGGAAATTCCGGTTTCTTCCCGATCGCCATGCGGGCGTTCGGGCTGACCGGGACATCAATGACCATCTGGCGCAGAAATTTTCCCTCGCCATCAAATACTTGAATGCGGCGATTCCCGCGGTCGGCCACGTAGACATTTCCGCTCGCATCCACCGCAATGCTATGTGGCGTATTGAACTCGCCGGGCTTGTCGCCGGGTTCTCCCCACGACTTCAACCAATTGCCATCTTTGTCCACCTTGGCTACGCGTGAATTGACGTAGCCATCGCTGATGTAGGTGTTCCCAGCCGCGTCCCACGCCATATCGGTCACCTGCCGAAACAACCCGTCTACTGGGGGCAGCGGCGGTTTTGGATGTTTCAGCGGCTCGGTGCCTTCGTCCGAGGCTTCCAGCTTGCGGCCAAAAACCATGGCCACGCGGCCCTCTGGATTGAATTTGATCACCATGTCCGAGCCTTTGTCGGCGACCCAGATGTTGTCATCCTTATCCACCTTCACCGAGTGCGCGAACGACCAGGCGTAAAGATTGTGGCCAATCTCGCCCACGTAATCTCCGTGGGAATTGAACTTTAGAAGTTGTGCGGCGCCTGCTCCGTAAGCTGGACCAGTAGTGTTACCTCGTGAGAAAACGAAGACATCGCCTTTGGAATTCACCGCAACGCCCGCAGCTTCTCCTAAATACAAGTTGGACGGCAGCTTCAGGAAATCGGGGACCGAACGAAATGAAATTTCGGGAACGGGTGACTGTTGAGCAAATACTGCACCTGACAGAACAAGAAACAAAAACAGTACACAATGCCTCATGGGCCTCCCGGGATGCAGCGAAAGCGGTCGCCGCCATGATTATGTATACGACCCGTTGTCCCGGCGGCACAATGGAAAAAACAGCCTATACCAAATTGGCGCTCGCTGAAAGATCGTCGGGTGACCGATCCATTTCGTTTTTATCAATCCAGCCTTCATAATTCGAAAAGCGATTCGGCTGGCGTCGTCTGCTATGATGCCGACCGCGTAACTCTAGAATGACGACTCACATCGGCTTGATCGGCGGCGGAAATATCACGGACACGCATGCTCGCGCCGCTCGCGCAATTCCCGGAGTCGAAATCGCCGCCATCTACGGCACGAACGTGGACAAAGTCACTGCACTCTGCCGCCAGTACGGCGGCACCGCATTCCATGACCTCGATGCCTTCCTCGCCCATGGTCCGATGGAAATGGTGGCCATCGGAAGCCCATCCGGTTTGCACGCTACGCATGGCATAGCCGCAACGCAGCGCGGCCTTCATGTGCTGACTGAAAAGCCGCTCGAGATTAATACCGGGCGCGCGGACGCATTGATTGAGGCGGCAGAGCGTGCAGGCGTGAAACTCGGCGTGATGTTTCAAGATCGGGTGAAACCTGGCATTCGCCAGCTTAAAGAATCTTTGGAAGGTGGCACGATCGGTAAACCCCTATTGATCGACGCTCGCGTGAAATGGTATCGGCCTCCGGAATACTACAGCGGTTCGCGATGGCGGGGAACGTTCGCACTCGACGGCGGCGGCGCATTAATCAATCAAGCCATTCACACTGTCGATCTTCTACTTTGGCTCTTCGGCGATGTGGCTGCCGTGCAGTCAACGACGAAAACTGCTCTTCATGCCATTGAAGCCGAAGACACGGCGGTAGCCATTCTGGAATTCGCCTGCGGCGTTCTTGGAGTATTTCAAGCGACTACGGCAGCTTATCCCGGATATCCACGGCGGGTTGAAATTACCGGGACTGAGGGTACCGTCATTCTGGAACAGGATCGAATCGTGGCCGTCAATCTGCGCAATCCTCCGCCAGGACTCAGCCGGAATATCGCACCCGATGAAGACCAGAGTGCGTCCTCGGCAGCAGTCAGCGATTTTCGTGGGCATCAGGCTTTGTTCGAAGATTTTCTGCAAGCGATCCGGCAGAACTCCAAGCCCGTATGCGATGGCCGCGATGGCCGGCGCAGTATAGCTCTTGTGGAAGCAATCTATAAGGCAGCTTCGGGCTGCAAGCGATAAAGAATTTCCCCGGCTCTGGGGATAACCTTCACCCCTTCACTCTCTCGCCTTTTCCAATCGTCAATGTTGATTGCGGCGGGATCTAGATACCCTAGATTCAATCTTGTGCAGCGTTCTTCGGGGATGCTCGTGGCCAGCGTGACTTTGATCCGCGGATTTTCTACGCCGGTGATTGCGTCATAGGTCCCTTGCCCCCGCAAGTGGGTGGAATGAGCCAGCACGCCACGAGGGATATCGGCAAAGCGGTCCCATTGTTTGAGAAAATAATCGCGGCAGTGGTAGCCGACCATGTCAATGAACGCCCCGTGCGTATAACTGATTTCGGAAATATGCGGAGCATAGATAACAACCTCTCCGCCGTCTGCGATGGCAGGCTCGGCTTTGTACATTCCCTTGGCGCCCGTCCAAATGTCGTCATACAGCTCGGGCAATATGGATAGCACTCGGCGAAATGGGCGGTCGATCCATGCAATATGCCTTTGCGCGGAGAGTTCGGCGGCAGCCTTCCAGGCGTCGCGCGCGGCGCCGAAATACAGACCGGTAATTTCCTTTTCCCTCAACACCAGAGCAAAACAGGAAATCGGGACCTTTACTTGTTCCGCGGCCCAATCAATCAGTTCCCGGACCGGCGTGCTCCCTGTTCCGATGATGGCGTAACTTCCCAGCAAGGCTCCCAGCCAGTGAGTGTGGTTAATCATTTCTCCCGTACTCACGCCGGGGAACAAATATTTATTCCCGCCTGAAAATCCGACGACTTCGTGAGGAAAAACCGGCCCGCAGATCAGGACCTGATCGTAATCGAAGAGCAACCGGTTGATTTTGATCGGAATCGATCCGGATAAAAGCCCTCCAGAGATTTCGGCGACTCGACTTGCAGGGACCACACCTATCTCCACAAAGGTCTCAGGCAGGTCCCAGCGATGATTGAAAACCCGGGCCGGGCCGCAGCGCCCGTTGACCACTGGACTGCCCAACAAACGAGTGAGCTGAGCATCACTCATAAGCGGGTGAGTTCCAAGCGCGACCAGATAATCACAGGCATCTGCCCGTCTCCCAACTTCTTCTTGAAGAAGCTGAAACATCAGCGGCATGGGCATGGAGCGGGTGCCATCGGGAATGATGGTCAACACCCGCTTACCACTTACCTTAAGCTCAGCGACGGCTCGCGCGACGATTTGATGGACGTCATCGCGAGAAAGTGTGCCGTCGACGCTCTTGCCGAGAACCATTTCTATCCATTCCTGTGATTAGTATTCCGATGTTACTCGCAACTCCACCGGCCTGCATAATCTCGCAATATTCGGCGTATTCTGACCTCTAATGGACAGGGAAAAGACGTCCACACAGGCACAAACTTTGCGCTTTAGTGGAAGAATGCCCGCCCGGAATGAATTAGTTTGCACTTGAAAAAATCTATAACAAACAGTCAATTAATTTGTAAAGCGACGAACCGAGTCGGGGTATAATCGCCCTGCACTTTACGAAGCTCTCTCGCACGAGAACGGCTTCCTCCCCCGTGTGCTAATCCAACTTCAGTTTATAAGGCTCTCTTTCCCAGGGCTTTCTGGCTAAGCGATGATACGGCTGGACACAACCAGCTAACGATTCAACAGGAGGATCTATGCAAGCAGGAATTACGAAATTCATCACGCGGGTCGCAATCGCGGCTCTGGTGGTGATTGGTGGGGTGATGCCGGTTCTGGCCCAGTCCCCGAATTTTCCCAACTTTAGTTCCGTGGCAAATCTCACGCTCAACGGGAACGCGGCACAGAGCACCACGGTGCTGCGACTGACTCCAAGTGTGACCTATCAGGTGGGCTCTGCCTGGTTCAACACGGCCCAACCAGTTAGCGGTGCTTTTTCCACTACATTCACTTTTCAGTTGAGCGCGACCACCACGTACAACGCAGATGGTTTTGCGTTCGTAATTCAGAATTCGGCACTGACTGCTATAGGGCCTGCCGGTTGCGGGCTCGGATTCGGTGACAGCTCCTCGGATTGCGTGCCCCCTACCGGTGGCATTCCCAACAGCGTTGCAGTAGAGTTCAACACCTTCCAGAATCCCGGGGATCCGAACTCCAACGACGTCACGATCCAAAGCTGCCAGACTTCCCCGAACAGTATCGATGCGGGCGTTTGCCGCCTGGCGATCAACTCCACTTTGCCAATTACTCTCGCGGACGGAACGGTCCATTCAGCGACGATTACCTATACGCCGCCTCCTACGGGATCGGGCCCCGGCAGCCTTGATGTTAGCCTCGATAACAACGACTTGTTTCCCGGTGGAATTCCGTTCGACATGACGACCATCGGCTTGGCCAACGGCAACGCCTGGGTCGGATTCACCGCAGCGACTGGCGGCGGAGACGACAATCAGGACATTTTGAGCTGGACCTTCACCCCGCAGACGCAAAGCGCCGTAGTTACGTCTGCTGCGCAGGCCACGCTTCCCTTCCAAAATGCCGCGAATGTCAATGCCTACGATTACACCGCGCAGCTAACCAGCGGAGCCCAAACCGTACAGGTCAAGCCGATATTGATGACCCAATCAGCTTGCAACGCCATCGTTCAGAAGAACTTCTGGCCGGCGCATTGCTTTGTCTACCAGAATGCTGAAAATACAGGGCTGGATTCGGCCGTGATGTTTGAAGTTACCTGCCCTCAAACCTCGACCGGAACTTGCAGCACCACCTCCTTCCAGGAGCTTGGTACTGACTTCCAATTCCTGCAATCTGAGAATCCGTTGTTTGTTTATCCAGGAATTCTCGGACCGTTAAATCCGTTCCCGGGCTGGCTCAAGGGCGATGGTGGCCCTGATCCGCTACACCCGTGTACGCCTCCCACGACTGGCGCTCTATTCCAGAGCAACCAGGTTGACCTCTTCTTTATCGATGGTGGTACCACCAAAGGAAGAAGCGGCGGCGGGGCTTCCTGCTGGGTTGCAACTTATGACACGCCAGGCGAGGCATTGCCGGGTATTAAGATTAACCAGCCAACGTCTACCACCTACACCCAAAGCCAGGTGGTCACCGCGTCGTACACTTGCAGCGATCCGTCTACTTCGAAACCGGCCAGCAGCCTGACCGGTCCGTACCTGACGGAGGCAACCTGCACCCAAAGCGAGCTGATCCGGCCCGGCTACAATACCAACTCTTGTACCGTGCTTCCCGGCTCGCAATCGTGCACCGGCCCCGTGGATACGTCCACCGTCGGGTTGCACTCATTCATCGTGACGTCTGTTGACAGCGGTGGAAACGCCAATGTTCAAGCCGTCATCTACAACGTTAAAAAGAAATAAACGGACTGGCGCAGGCGACTGCGCGAGTCAATAACCAAGGGGTGCCGCAAAAGCGGCACCCCTTATTTTTTGTTTCGTCATGTCATCCTGAGCGCAGCCCAGGGGGATCCCTATCTCGAGCACACTGCCGATCACAGGGGGACCTTTGACTGCGTGGATGCTTCGCTGCCGCGAAACATCCACCTCGCTCGGGATGACAGGGAGCTTTTGGAGTGGGAAGTCTAAGTTGTCAACTCTTTAGTTCTTTGCAGCCTGGGTTCCCCGGGTGGAGTCGTCGTAGATGATCTTGAAATCCGAACGTTGTAGCAGCTTCTCTGCTCCCGGATCTTTCTTCATCGCATCCAGCAGGCGGAGCGCCTCGCGATAGTGGTCCTGGGCATCGCTCTGGTTGCCTGAATCTCGCGCGATTGTGCCCAACAGATAATGTGCCCGAGCGCTAAGCGGCTGCATTCCGAGCTTGTCGGAAAGCAGCAAGTCGCGTTCCAGTTCCTGCCGTGCCTGGGGAAGATCATGATTTTGCATCATCGCTTCCGCCATGTAGAACGAACACTCGACGGACGTGTACTTCAATCCCAGCTCGTCAGCCTGCTGGATCAGCGGACGGAGACCGGAAATGGCTTCCCGCGAATGTTTTTCCTGCACCAGCAACTTGGCAAGACTGGCTTTCGCCACCAGAATAATGGCGGGTTCCTTGCTTCGAGTAGCAGCTTCCAGCGCCTGTGAATACGAAGAATGCGCAGACTTGAAATCTCCAGCGTAAAAAAACATGTCACCCTGGAATCCCAACGTCTCCGCCAACACATCATCACTCTTCAGTTCGCGTGAAAGGCTGATTGCCTGATCCAGATAACTCCTGGCCTCATCTCCCCGGCCTGCCAGAATAAGTGCTTCCGCGAAACTGCCTTGCATCTTCGCCATCCACGAGGTTCCGTCTTTGATGTCGTTGAAGGTCTTAAGAGCTTCCTGTTTGGAGTTGATAGCTGCCCCGAGGCGTCCTTGATAATCGAAAAGCGTGCCCAAACCGTATGACTCGATGGCCGCGCCTCGGCTGTCATTCATGCCCCGGCGCAAATCCAAGGCCCGCAGGTAATACGTAATGGCGCGATCGTATTGGCCCATGTCCGCCGTCGTATAACCAAGATTGTGTACCGCCTCAACGATGTCCTGCGGCACTTTCGACTTCTCGCGCAGTTGCAACGCCTGCTGGAAATAGGTGAGGGCATCTTCATATTGGCCCTTGTCGGCGTACGCGCTTCCAATATTGTTCAGGCAAATGGCCTGCAAACTTTCATTGCCGAGATCACGCTCCAATTGCAGCGCTTCCTTGTACATTTTTAGCGCCTGATCATGGTCGCCGTGATCATCGTAGAAACCGCCCAGGTCGATCAAGGTGTCGCCCAGCCCACGCTTGTCGCCGATTTCGCGCCGGAGGCTCAGCGATTCCTGATAATTAGCCAACGCGTCCTTGGGTTTGCCCAGCGAAGCTTGCGCAGACGCCATCTCGTTCAGGCTAAGGGCGAGTCCACGCTTCTGACCGATGCTTCTCCAGATGACCAGCGCCTGTTGTTCGTTGCGCAGGCTTTCCTCAGGCTTGCTCAACATATCGTAGGCAACGGCTGTGAAGTGCAGGCTGGAAGCCTTTTGCTCCTCGTTGTCCATCTCGGTCGCCAGGGTATAGGCGCGATTCAAGGGGTCAAGGCTGCTCTGGGCGTCGCCGCTGCGAATGGCGATGCGCCCTAGTTCGAGGGTGGCGGCCACGTCCTTCGGGTTCGTGGTTAAGAGCCTCTGATAGTATTCGCGAGCTTTCGTGAGGTTTCCGGAATCCTTATAGAGGCTTGCCAGCGCCGATTGCACATCGGAGTTGCCCGGAGAAACCTGGGCAAGGTTTTCATAGGCTTTGATCGCCTCCGGATAATTCTTCATTACTTGCGCGTGGATGGCGGAAATCAAATATTTCTCTGACTCCGGCAGATTTTGGCTCAGCCCCACGGCTTTTTGAGCTGCCTGTTCGGCTTCGCTGTCATAACCCAAATCGCTGTAGCTCTGCGCCAGCTTGGAAAAGGCCAGTGCGAAGTTGGCATCTGCCCTGGTCGCAGCCTCAAACTGTTTTTGCGCTTCCAGACTCTTGCCATCGCGCTCAAAGCTGATGCCCTGGTTATAATCGCGCAGGGCCTCCACCGAACTTGAATTCGGCTGAAACGAACTCGCCTTCAGCTCCTTGATTACGTCCGGGGAAAACGCCAGACTGTTGCGAATCGAGGTAGCCAACCGATCCACCGCCGCTGAGAGATCCTGCTGACTGGCCGCTTCTACTTTTACCTGCGTGGTGCGATCGTGCTTGCGATCCTGAAGAGTCGCGTCAATGCGAATCTGATCGCCAAGCTTGGTGTATTGTCCCCAAACTAAAGTATCGGCGTTGGCGAATTCGGCGATCCGGCCAAGTGTCGACGAATCAACGACGGAGTTGGGAGCAATCCGCAAATCATGGAAAACCTGCTGAACGCGGTCGGGGGAAACGGCGCGCAAATGGGACGACTGCCCGACGTCGGTGCTCAACATGTCGGCCAAACTCGGCCCCAGCCAATCCCAACTCTGGTCGCCGGAGGCATTGTGAAACGGAATCACAGCCAAAGATACGGCTGGCGGCGCAACCTTCTTTGCGGCCGGAGTCATGAGCTGGCCACGATAGGCATAGCCAACAATAGCCAAGGCTATGGCGGCTACGATGCCGCCCAGCAGCGGCCACGGCACAGTTTGACCCCAGGGCTTGGCCGACAGCTGAAAGCCCAGTGTGGCCCCGGCACGCTTGCCTTGCCAGACCTCCAGATCGCTTATGATCTCGTTGGTTTTTTGGTAACGCAGCGTCGCATCGTTCTCCAGGCATTTGCTGACAATGCCACTGAGTTGCGCCGGAATTTCGGCATCGTGACTGGAGACCGGCACCGCCCGTTCCTGGGTGCGTTTGATCAGACTGGCCAGTGCGCTGTCCGCTTTGAACGGCATTTTGCCGGTCAACAATTCGTAGAAAATCAGACCAAGCGCAAAAATATCGGAACGCTGATCGAGATCTTTCCCCAGCGCCTGCTCCGGGGACATGTAATCCATCGTCCCCACCAGAGCACCGGTCTGGGTCATGCCATCGCCTTCAATGGTGCGCGCCAGGCCGAAATCCATGACCAGAATGCGCCCCGACGCATCTCGCATAATGTTCTGCGGTTTCAGATCGCGATGAATGACGCCCACGCTGTGCGCGGCTTCCAGCGCCTGGCAAACCTGCACCATGATTTCGACTGAGGCTTCGGGCGTAAACTTCTGTTTTTCCTGAATCAAAGATCGAAGGTCCTGGCCCTCGATAAATTCCATGGTGATGAACTTGACGCCGTCGCTCTCTCCCAGGTCATAAATGCGAATGACATTCTTGTGCGTGACCTGATGCGAAAGACGCAACTCCTGTTTGAAGCGATCGACAATCGAAGAATTCCGCGCCAGATCCGGACGAATGACTTTCAGCGCCACCATCCGGTCCATTTCAAGGTCTTTGGCTTTGTAGACCGCGCCCATGCCGCCCACGCCGAGAGTCTTTAGCACTTCGTACCGCTGCGCCAGCACCGTGCCGGCCTCCAACAGGCCATCGCCTTCCGGAGCTGCGTAATACGCGGAAGGTCGAGAAATTCTTGACACGCCCCCGACCATGGTAGGTGCGTCGGGACCGACATCAATCATCGTAGGGGCATCGGAGGGTGCAGGTTTTTTGGGCGGAGTAATGCCCGTCGAACTGCTTCCGCTTGTCGGATCGCCGATCAGCGTGGGCTGGTCATCTTCTGACCGATTCGAACGATTATCTTCCATGGCGATTACCCGGTTTGAGGCGACCCGAGGCTCACCCTCGGAATCCGGGCCGGTTGAAGGATGGGGAGCCCGATACCGGCGCGGGGCATGACTTCAATCCCCGCAGTATATAACGCCAACTTGCATGAAACCAAGAGCGTAGCCCCAAACGTAACCCCTATATCCAAAGCCCCCCGGAGTCACCCTTTGGCCGATTCCGGGAAGCCTTCGGCTGGTTGCCCTGCCATCGCCGCAAGATTCTCAAAAGGCGTGGGAAAAATGGGCGGCCGCACCGAATCTGGATGCCAGTCAAATAACAATTCTGTTGCCGGTCCACACACCCGGCCCTGACAGGGCCCCATTCCACATCGCGTCTGCAATTTTGCCGCTCGCCAGGAAGTATGCTGCTGAAGCCGGCTATAAGTTATATCTTCACAGCGGCAAACAATGGTCTCCGGTCGCGGCAGGCTCTTTAATTCGGAACGGAGCCTGAATGTATGTTCAAGAATCTGCGCGAATTTGTTCAACTTGTTGCGCTCCGTAGACAATCCTTTCGCACGATCGATTTGTCCTGCGGCGGCCAAGCCTGCAATCTGTCCTTCGACGAGCGCCAACTCCAAACCTCCTATGCCAGTTGGCTCGCCTGCACAGAAAATTCCAGGCACCGAAGTTTGTTGGATGTCATCGACTTTTACGCACCCGTCGGCGATGCGGCATCCCAACAGCGCGGGAAGTTCGATGTTTGGCAGCAGATGAAAACCGCACGCCAGATAATCGCAAGCGATTCTTTCGCTCTTGTGATTTCGCTGGATGACGATTGCCTCGAGTTTTTCCTTCCCCTCCGCACAGGTTGGCCAACTACTTACGGCGAATGGAACTCCGGAAAGCTGTTTCCTCAAAGAAAATCCCTGCCGGATTTTTTGCGGCTGCCTTAAAAGGGCGATACCGAAATGTACTAAAGAAGTCCACGAAGCTTGTTCGCAGATAATGGGAATTTCGGCGCCGTGTTCGCGCAGATACGCAGCCGCGGCCAGGAGCAGGGGCCCGCTTCCGGCCACCACCACTCGCTTGCCGGCAATCGGAAGGCCTGATTTCACCAGCGCCTGAAGGCCGCCGGCGCCCATCACATTGGGAACCGTCCATCCCGGAAATGGCAGGAATCGTTCACGCGCTCCGGTGGCCAACACCAATTTTTCATAACTCAACTCATACAACTTTCCCGCCGATTCAGCCTGCAAAATTCCAGGCTCGGCCTGATGAAAAACTCTCGTGCTCGAAAGCGCCTCGACTCCGGAAACCCGCAGCCGATCAACCCAGTTGGCCGCTGCCCCGCTGGTTTTACTTAGCTGCCCACGCCAGATCTGGCCTCCGAGGCCGGGGTTGTCGTCGACAATTCCGGCCTGGCGTCCGCATTCCGACGCGCACACCGCCGCAGCCAGGCCAGCCGGTCCGCCGCCCACTACCAGAACATCGAATCGCTTTCTGACTGGCTTACTCATTGGCGTCAGTACTAACTTTCATTCCAGCTTCGCAAACGATCTGACAGGTTCGGCAATGCGGCTTTCCATCAATGACGGCGCGGCACTCAAAGCAGATACCCATTCCACACAGAGGTCCACGAAGTTCCCCGGTCACGGATTTGCGGCATGCCGCTCCCGCCAGGGCCATGGCGACAGCCACCGTCGCGCCCGAGGGCACATCGACCGGCTTGCCATTCACGGTCAGCGTGATTTGTTCAGGCATGTGAATGCTCCGGGTTGGCGGTTCGCGACGGCAGATACGGCTCGAACGGAATTGCCGGCTCCCGTCCCACAATCTGATCGACCAGCAGCCGGGCGGTTGCCAAAGAAGTTGTGATTCCCAATCCTTCATGCCCCGTCGCCAGATACACCGTCGGATCTTCGAGCGACGGACCGATCAGCGGAAGCTTGTCCGGCGTTGCAGCCCGAAACCCTGTCCAGACGCGGATTGCCGAAGTTTGCGTCAGGCCTGGCATGTATTCCTGCGCGCGCTGCATCATGCGAATGAGAATATCGGTGTCGACTTCTTTGTGTTCCACGTCGTACTGCCGCGACGAGCCAATAAGAATTTGTCCGGTCTTTCTCGGCTGAACATTGAACGCTACGGAATCGCCAATACTGGAGTGAGCACTCTTCAAATATCCCAGTTCCACCAGTTGGTGACGCACGAATCCCGGATATCGATCGGTAATCACCAGATGGCCTTTCCGTTTTTTGACGTCGAGTCCGGGAGTGAGTGCTGGAGCCCAGGCTCCCGCCGCATTTACGAGTGTCGCCGCAGAAAGCTCCGTCCCATCGCTCAGGCGAACCAGTCCTTTCCCGATTTGCGACACGGATACTCCAAGCGTAATTTTCGCGCCCTCGGCTTGCGCACGTTCCAGGAGAAACATTGCTGCGCAGGGCGGATAGAGCACCGTGTCCTCTGACACCAACAATCCGCCTGCCATGCCCTGGCGCAGATTTGGTTCCAGCCGCTCCAATGTTTCTGGGTCAAGAACGGTGACTGGAACCGCTCGCTGCGAATAGTAAATCTGCTTACGCCGGACCTCGGCCATCTCGTCTTCATCGGCCGCGACCCAAATGGTTCCACACTGTTCGTATTCCACATCGGCGGGTAAATCCGGACGCAGCTCCTGCCAGAGTTTCTGCGAGTATCGCGTCAGAGCGAACTGCGCCTCCGAATCATCCATCACAACGATGTGTCCCATTCCAGCCGCCGTGGCGCCCCCGCCAGCCAGGTCACGGTCCACGACGGCAACTCGCAAGCCCTGCCGGACGCACTCATCGGCGCAAGCGGCACCCACAATGCCGGCGCCCACAATGACTACGTCAAAGGTTGCCACGCTCATACTCGAAAGCCCATCACAAACAGGCAGGAATGGCGGACGCCTCCGCACAGTGAATCGGCTGCCATCCACAGGCCACTGAATTTAAGTTTATTGATTGACGCCACTGGCAAGGAACCCGCCGTCCACCGAGAGGAGATGCCCAGTAACAAAACTCGCGGCATCAGACGCGAGAAACACTGCGGCGCCGCCGAGCTCATCGAGCTTTCCAAAGCGCCGCATCGGCGTACGCATCAGGAATTCGCGGCCGCGGTCGGTTCCGTCGAGCAGGGCGGCGTTCAAGTCGGTGCGGAAAACGCCCGGAGCAATCGCATTTACGCACACACCTGAAGCCGCCCATTCGATAGCAAGAGATTTGGTCAGCGAAACCACCGCCGCCTTGCTGGCGCTATAGGCGGCTACTTCGTAGAGCGCCACGAACGAAGACAAGGACGCGATATTAATGATGCGACCGTATTTCTGCTCGACCATCTGCCGGCCAAATACCTGGCAGGCGCGCAGAGTTCCGGTCAGGTTGGTTTCCAGAATTCCGTTCCATTCTGCTTCCGGAACTTCAAGCGTCGGTGTCCGCTTTGTACGGCCGGCACAGTTCACCAGTATTTGCGTGCTTCCAAACTCCGCATTCACGCTTTTCAGGAGCTGCGCCAGGCTGGCAGTGTCGATCACATCGCAAGTCTGCACCAGCGATTTGCGTCCGAGTGCCTTCACCTCGGCAGCGGCCGCCTCTACCTGTGCCCCGCGCCTGCCGGTCGGGACAACGTCTGCGCCCGCCTGCGCCAGCGCCCTGGTAATGGCCAGTCCAATTCCGCTGGTGCCGCCGATTACGACAGCAGTCTTATTTGTGAGATCAAGATTCGGATGACCCATGAGAATGATTGGCTTTTAAAACTTCAACGAACCTTTCAGCGGCAGATTCTGCGAAGATCCGCCCACAAGGAGCGTGTAGTCTCCCCGAGGCAATAACCAGGCATTCCGCGCAACGTCGAATATCGAAAGATATTCGGCATCAACTTCGACCGACACTTCCTTACTCTCTCCCGCACCCAGCTTCACTTTGTTCCAACCCACCAGCCGTTTCGGTGGCTCGCCTGCATTTGCCGGCAAAGCTGCATAAACTTCCGCGATCTCAGCCCCCGCTCGGTTGCCGGTGTTGGTCACCGTGAAGACCACGTGAACGTTCTTCCCTTGCGTCACCTTTAAATTGGAATAGCTGTAGGTGCTATAGGACAGGCCGAATCCGAAAGGAAATAATACCTGCTTCTTTTCCGCGTCGTACCACTTGTAGCCCACCTTTAAGCCCTCATCGTAGGTGGTTTGAAATACCGGCAAGCCTCCGGCTTCCTCTTCCCAGGACTTGAAGTGTTTAATTTCCGTAGGCTTCGCGATGCTGGCATGTGGCAAATCCGCTTCACTCTTAGGAAACGTAATCGGCAGCTTCGCACTTGGATTCACTTCACCAAAAATCAAGTTCGCCAACGCTTCCGCCCCTCGACTACCGGCGTACCATGCTTCAAAAATGCCGCTGACTTGATTTTCCCAGGGCATGACTACTGGACTGCCGGTTTCAAGCACCACGATGGTATGCGCGTTGGATGCCGCAACTTTCGCGATCAAATCATCCTGATGTCCAGGAAGTGAAAGGTTGTCGAGGTCCATACCTTCACTTTCCCACTGATACGCGAACACGATGGCGACGTCTGAAGCTTTTGCCAACGCTGCTGCGGAGGAAAGATCCGTCCCCGCATCGAACTGAACACTGACTCCCGGAGCCTTGGCGCGAATGGCTTTCAAGGGCGAAGTGGGAAACCAGATCTTCGCCTGCCACGTGGTCCTGCCCTTGCCCGGCGGCATGATCGCGTTTCCCCCAGGAGGGTCCACCTGCGCCGAACCGCCTCCAGAAATCATGCCCACGTCAGAATGTGCGCCGATCACGGCGATGCTATGGATCTTCGACGCATCCAGCGGCAGTTGTGCCTGTTCGTTCTTTAGCAGCACAATGCTACTTTCCGCAATCTTCTGCGCAACTTCAAATCCGCCCACTACATCCACCACGCTCTTCTGGGGAGGATCATCGATCACGCCGGTCATGAACATTGAGCGCAGGATTCGATGCACGTGATCATCCACCTCAGCCATCGGCACCGTGCCCGCTTCAACCGCTTTCTTGAGCAGAGGTCCAAAGAAATAATCGGTCGGCTCTTCATGATCCAAACCCGCGGCTGATGCCTTTGCCGTGCTGTGCGTACCTCCCCAGTCCGAAATTACAAACCCTTTGAAATTCCAGTCTTTCTTCAGCACATCCGTAAGCAGGTATTTATTTTCGCAGGCGTAGTCGCCATTCACCCGGTTGTACGAACACATCACGGCGGCAGCATTCGATCCCCGCAGTCCGATTTCGAATGCCAGCAGATCGCTTTCCCGCATCGATCGCTGGTCAATATTCACGTTGACCGATGTCCTCCCGCTTTCCTGATCGTTAAGCGCGTAGTGCTTGATGTCGCCAATCACATGTTGCGCCTGCAATCCAGTCATCACTCGCCCAACCATCTTTCCAGCTAAAATGGGATCTTCCCCCAAATATTCGAAAGTCCGTCCATTGCGCGGTTCACGCGCCAGATCCACGCCTCCACCCAACGACATGTTGTAACCTTGCGCTCTCAACTCGCGCCCGATCAGCGCTCCGTATTCGTAGGCTGCATCCAGGTCCCAGCTCGCAGCGCTGGCTAAATTGTCGGGCAATGCCGTGGAATAACGGCCATTCTCTCCACTGCTTCTTACTCCGTAAGCCGCATCCGACATTTGGATCGCTGGAATCCCCAGGCGCGGAATGCCCACCGTGTATCCCGCACCACCATTCGATCCCACGGACAGCGGACTCATCGGCCCCAGTCCACTCATGCCGGTGCCGTGAAGGAGCGTGATTTTCTCGTCGAGCGTCATCTCTTTTACCACCAGGGACGCGCGCTCATCGGGAGAAAGCGTGGAATCCATCCAGGCTTTGTTCTTAAGCGCGACCTGCCCGGAAGCGGGAATCAGAGCAACCGCTAGGACGGCGATTGCGATTGTCACCAGGCTGGTTCGACGCGCGCGCGCGAGTAAATCCATGATTTTCCTTTGTGGCTTTCAGAGTGCCAAGCGGATTCAATGTTACTCGATTTCGTTCTTGCCGGGGACGGGAATAACGATTTAATAGGCCGCTTTTCCTGGCATATCTTTCCAGGCACGAAACGCGGCCAGTGCCTCTTCACGCATCATCTGGATCATCGGAATGGTACGTTCCAAATGCGGCCGGCCTATTTCACGATAGATGAGTGAATCATCAAATCCGGCCTGGGCGGCATCATCCGCGAGATTGCCATAGTAAACGCGTGCCAGCCGGGCCCAGTAAATCGCGCCCAGGCACATAGGACAAGGTTCGCAGGAGGTGTAAAGTTCACAATCTTTCAATTCGAAGACTCCGAGTTTCTGACAAGCCCCGCGGATGGCAAGCACTTCCGCATGGGCCGTAGGATCATTCGTGAGAGTCACCTGATTGACCGCTTCCGCAACAATGCGATTGTCACTAACGATGACCGCACCGAACGGCCCGCCGCGGCCGGAACGAACATTCTCGATGGAAAGCTGAATGGCGCGAGCCATGAAAGGGTTGTGCATAATTCTCATATTCTATTCAAATCACGTGGGGGCGGACTCGGCTGCCCCGTCGAGGGCAGCGCGGCGAGGTAAAAACCAGGAAGGTCGAAAAATTCCCGGCAAAACCGAAATCAAGGTTTAGAATCACTCGCAATTCTTTCTCGCAGACAAGGAACGAAATAACCCTATGGGAAGATACACCGGCATCCTCGGTCTGCTCACCATGTTGGGCCTGGCTTACATCTTCTCCACCGATCGCCGGGCTATCCGCGGGAAAACCGTCGCCTGGGGACTTGGCCTGCAATTCGCTCTCGCAATTTTCGTGCTCCGCGTCAGATTCGGCGCGTGGCTGTTTCAGTGGGCAGGCAATGGCGCAAAAAAATTGCTTGATTTTTCTTATGCCGGCTCTACTTTCGTTTTCGGCGAACTCGGCAAGCAGCAATCTTCTCTGGGCCTGATTTTCGCCTTTCAGGTATTGCCGACCATCATCTTTATCGCGGCATTCTTCGCCGTCCTGTACCACCTCGGCGTGATGCAACTCATCATTCGCGCGGGTGCCGTTGTTATGACGAAGGTCATGGGCGCTAGCGGCGCGGAGTCGCTCAACCTTGCGGCCAGCATTTTCATGGGACAGACCGAAGCCCCACTCACCATCCGGCCATTCCTGCCTGACCTGACACAATCCGAACTAATGTGCGTGATGACCAGCGGCATGGCCCACATTTCCGGCGGCATGATGGCGGCCTACATTCTCGTAGGCGGTGCGGACGCCAAACAACTTTTGACGGCGGTGATCATGACTGCCCCAGGCACATTGCTGATGGCCAAGATGCTCGTCCCCGAGACGGGTCATCCGCTCACGGCAGGCCGCGTAGAAATGCCGGCGATGGAAAAAGAGTCAAACATTCTCGGCGCCATCGCGCGCGGCACTCTCGATGGCCTTCATCTAGCTCTCAACGTGGGCGCGATGCTCATTACTTTTCTCGCTTTACTCGCCCTCGTCAACGGGATCATGGGATGGATTCACATCCACGTTGGCTGGTTTCCCTACAACCTGCAAGAAGTACTGGGCTGGATTTTTTCTCCCGTAGCATGGCTCATCGGCGTCCCCTGGCATGATGCTGCCAAAATTGGAGGCCTTCTGGGCACCCGCATGACCATCAACGAGTTCGTGGCTTTCGCCCAACTTGGCACCATGAAAAGCGCTCTCGATCCCCGCACCTTCACCATCGCCACTTTCGCTCTCTGCGGCTTCGCCAACTTCAGTTCGATTGGAATTCAAATCGGCGGCATCGGCGCTCTCGCCCCCAATCGACGCGGCGACCTCGCCCGATTGGGCTTTCGTGCCATGCTGGCGGGGACCATGGCGAATTTGATGTCAGCATCGATCGCGGGAATGCTGATTTCATAAGTTAGGGAAACGCGCCTTTTTTGGAGGTTCGGTGCCTTTTGACGTAAATGTCGAAGAAGGCGAGAGATTGATTGCGAACCTCGCGTTCGTTGCATCACGGAATGCTGAAGCTTTCCGGATCGCGATTACCGACCGCGCGATTTTCTTGTCCCGCAAGAAGTTTTTTGCAGTAAGCGATCCAACTTATTCCGAGCGGGTACCTCTGAGTCAAGTCGTTGAAGTGAAAGTTAAGAGACTGAATCCATACTTCCTATGGGCACTTACGCTACTCATGGTTGTCGGAGGCACAATAACGACTGCCTTGATGTTCCTTCCTGTTCTCAGGGGTGAAGCAGCCGACATCAGCGGGTATCCACCGGCAGTTGCTCTTGTAGGCCTGGTGATTCCATTCATCGCAAGGCGCAGATATGGACTCTCGATTCAGATGGTGATGAAAGATTTTCTTTGGAAGCCTCCACTACTAGTGGATCGAGTCTCAAGAAACGCCATCGATCACTTTTTAACTCAAGCCGCAGATGCATTTCGGCAATCCGGAGTGAAGCTTGCGGATGAAAGAGACCCTGCACACCTGCGACTGCCGGGAATATTTAAGACCAGTGCATATCCCGTAGCCGGGCGATTCGACGAACCCTCAAGCCTCCGCGGTGTTCGTCGCGCCTGCTTTCATTGCGGAAAAGCTTTGAGGATTAGTCGCTGGGACGATTGGAACGGTTTTCTGTTTCGTTGTCCCTGTTGTGGAGGGACCCATGGAAAACCCTGGAATGCGTCCATCACTTTGCTGGCAAGCATTTTCTTAAATGGGCTGAGTTTTTTCTTAACGATGAGATGGAAGCGCGCGTTACCTCTATTCCTCGGGTTCGCGTTGCTATGTGCTAGCGTTAGCTTTGTTCTAGATCGTGGAAGTCTCCCTGAAACACCGAAGTTAGTTCTTCTTGGAATATTCCTCTTGGGGCCACTGGCAATCAATTCAACCTTGCTCTTGCAACATGAGATGGCGTTAAAGGCCGCGTCGACAAGCCAGACACCATTGGATGAGTAGTTGGCGCGAAACCGGATCGCGACCGAAGAGCTCTAGTACCTGGGCTCAATTATGCTGTGGGGGTCCTTCGACTCCGCTCAGGATGACAAGGGTGCTGAGGGATGGGCGAACCCGAAAACTATCGGTTCGCCGCGATCCTCGCATACCCCGGCTTGATCACGTTATAAATAATGTCCCTGCGCTCGTTATACGGAATAAACGCGCTCTTCATCGCATTGATCGTGAGCTTCTCAAAATCATCCAGCGTCAAGCCAAACGTCTCCGCGGCGACTTCAAATTCACGCGTCATTGTCGTATCACTCATCAACCGGTTATCGGTATTGAGCGTGACTCGAAATTTTTCCTGGAAAAAAATCTTGAAGGGATGCTCGGCCACGCTCGGCGTCGCGCCCGTATGCACGTTGCTGATCAAACAAATTTCCAGCGGGATTCTTTTATCCAGTACATACTGTGCCAGATCGCCGAGCTTCACAGCTTTGCCGTCGACTACTGCGATGTCGTCAATCAGTCGCGTTCCGTGTCCAATGCGGTGCGCACCGCAATATTGAATGGCCTGCCAAATCGATTCCTTCCCATAACCTTCTCCGGCATGAATGGTGATATTAAAATTCTGCCGTTGGATGTAATGGAAAGCATCCACATGCTTCTTCGGCGGGTGCCCGCCTTCTTCCCCGGCAAGATCGAACCCCACCACGCCGCGATCACGAAAATCGACTGCCAACTCCGCCATTTCGAGCGACACATCCATGTTGCGCATGGCGCAAACAATCACTCCGGAGAGCACTCCAAAATCTTTCCGCCCCCGCTCCAGGCCTTTCAACACCGATGACAACACCTGCTGATGGCTCAATCCTTTTCGAGTATGAAACACTGGCGCAAAGCGGGTTTCAAAATAAATCATGCCATCCTTGCTCAAGTCTTCGGCTTGTTCATAGGCGACGCGTTCCAACGCATCCTCGGTCTGCATGACGGCAATGGTGTGCGCGAATCCTTCCAGATACTTCGCGAGACTCCCCTTGTTGGCTCCTTGATGGAACCATTTTGCCAATGCCTCTGCGTCTTCGGTTGGAAGCTCCAGATATTTCGCTTCCCGCGCCAGATCGATCACGGTCTGCGGCCGCAATACGCCGTCCAGATGCTCATGCAAAAGCACCTTCGGCAACCTCTTCAACAGCGTTTTATCAAGCTTCATGGGATTTCAAGTAAACTAAGCCTCGAAGAACTGCTCCGTCAATCCGCAGGCCACTTTGCAAAGCTGAGTTCATCTTATGCGCAAACCAATTGCCTTTTCCATCACCCTCGCGGCATCTATATTTCTTCTCGCGGCACTGTTTTCAAAAGAAGTTTCCGCAGCCGGCCCCTCCGGATATCACCTGATAAAAACCATCCCCGTGAGCGGCGAGGGCGGCTGGGACTATCTCAATCTTGATAGCGAGGCCCGCCGCCTCTACATTTCGCGCGGCACTCACGTCGCGGTACTGGACGCCGACACCTATGCCGTCGTAGGGGATATTCCCGATACCCAAGGCGTGCATGGAATCGCACTCGCCCCCGATCTCGGCCGCGGATTCACCAGCAACGGCCGAAATAATACGGTCACGGTTTTCGATCTGAAAACGCTGGCAACATCCGCCACGGCCATGACCGGCGATGGCCCCGACGCGATCCTTTATGATCCAGCCTCAAAACGAGTTTTTACTTTCAACGGCCGCGCCGGAACTGCCACCGCGATCGATGCCGCCAAAGCCGGCACGCGTGGAATTCCCGGTCTGACGATCGCCCTCGGCGGCAAACCGGAATTTGCTGTGGCCGACGGCCAGGGCCACATCTACAACAATATTGAAGACAAAAGTCTCGTGCTTCAGATCGACTCGCGCACCCGGACAATTCTGAACCAATGGCCACTCGAACCCTGCGAAAGCCCCTCCGGCTTGGCGATCGACACCCAACACCGCCGCTTGTTCGTCGGATGCCACAACAAACTCATGGCCATCATGGACGCCGACACCGGCAAAGTAGTCGCCACCGTTCCCATCGGTGAAGGAGTGGATGCAAACAGCTTCGATCCCGCCACGCAACTCGCGTTCGCCTCGAACGGCGACGGGACTTTGACCGTCGTTCACGAAGATTCTCCCGACAAATACAGCGTGGTGGAAAATGTGGCGACGAAAAAAAGCGCCCGTACCATGGCGCTTGATCCAAAGACCCACAATATCTTTTTAGCCGCGGCTGACTTCGATCCGCCGGTTCGGGGTCAAGAACGCCCGGCCATGAAACCCGGCACCTTTGTCATCCTCGTTTTCGCTAAACAGTGAAGCTCATTTTCAAATATTCATCGGGTGGTCCCGAAGACCCGGCGCACTTCAGCCGGGCAAGGATCTGGCGCGGACTACCGGTGCCCTAGTTCTCGATCTGCTGTACCACCGAAAGAATTTTCCACCCACCCTCTGATTTCGAAAGCGTTATGTAATCCACCCAGCCTTCAACCACAAGTTTGGCGGAAGCAATATTTCCCGTAATATCCAGCACGCTGATTTGTTCCGCGTGCTCCGTGTGATCGGCCGAACCGCGAGCGCGGACATCACTCACCATCTGCGCCGCAGTCCTTTCTCGCATCGGAATATCCCCGTGAATCATATGCTTCAGGTACAGAGGATGCAGGGTTTGCTCCATTCGGTGGGCATCCCCCGTGTAATAAGCCTCAATATAATTCTGCACCGTAGCGTGAATTGCGGTCGCATCACCGTCTGCAGGTTTTGCCGCCTGGGCGTCTTGAGCGTTAGCAGAAATGTTGAACAGCAATAGAGACAGGCCGAAAAACAGTAGTGAGCGTTTCATGATGGGAAAGACTCCTTGGAGTGGAACCTGATCGCGATTATGCCACCAGGCGCAGGTCGCAACAACCACACGAGAGTCCATGCCCGTACATTGCAAGGCGGCGCGAATCCGCGCACCACGCTCTGCTGAAGGTTATCTAAGGCTCGATCGCTGGCCGCTACTGCGCCGTTACCGTAACCGTGAACACCGCAGGCGCCAGTCCCGTGACCGCAGCGCTTACGTGGACGATGCCGGTCACACTGCCCGTCGTATAGACGGTGCTGGCATGGCCGGAACTGTCAGTGGTGGCCGAAACGCTCGAGAAGCTGCCCCCCTTGCCGGCATCGCTGAAGGTTACAGTAACCCCAGGCAGCGGATTCGAAGAAGCGTCCAGTACGGTGACTGCCAGCGGCAGTGGCAACTGGGTCTTGATAGGCGCCGTCTGCTTGCTTCCGGTGAATACTCTGACGATATGCGGCGGCCCCGCCACTGCGGTTTCTTGGAACAGCGCCGACGTTGAGCCGGGCGAAGTGCAGGTAATCGTCAAATTCTTGACCTTGACCGGCAACGTGTAATTCATCGTGATCAAGCCGGACGCGGGCGTAACATTCACCGCACTGCTGAAAATCCCACCGGCTCCTCCGTCCTTGCAAGTCACAGTTACGCCGGCGAGCGGCGCGTCGCTGTACGGATCCGCCGCTTGCACGCTCAAAGGAATCGGCAGAACGGTTCTCGCCACTGCGGTCTGACCGGCGCCGGCCGTTGCCGTCAGCGTCGGCAGAAGACCATAAACGGAAAGCCCCGAGATGCTGCCAATATAAACTTTGCCGTTGGCCACCGTTGGAGTTGTGAACCTCGAGGTCGGCGCCAACTTGTCCCTCAGTTTCAGGGCCTGGGTCGAGTCATATAATTCATGGATCAGATTGGTGGCATCAAGCGCATAGAGGATCATAAAGTCGTGGTCCAGGGCCCACACGATCCCATTGCTATTGCCATTCGCCGAAACTGAAAGCGAAGGGCCGCGATCCATGAAGAACGCGGTCGACGAGCTGGTCGGTCCAGTGAGCAGGCCGCCATTCAAAGCAAACATCTTTACATTGTCTTTCTGCCCCGAAAGATAAACGCTGCCATTCCAATAAGCGGCGGTAGTCTTGATAGAAGTCGTGATCCCCGGAAAGGTTTGCACCGCATTGTTCGTACCAGTGTTGTATTGCCCCAAATCGTCGCGATCCACCAGGTAAAGCGTACCTTCTTTCCCGCCCCCGATCAGTTCGTGTTTATGCAGGCCCCCCTGGTCGGGAAGTATCAGAATTCCCCCGGAGCCCAGATCTAGATCGCTGGTATCGAGCATGGCTTGATCGAATGGTGTGAAGTAGTCCTTCACCCCAAGCCCGTTCTGCACTGTATTCAACTTAAGAATGCTGTCGCCGAAATCTGTTCCCCCGCTGCTGAAATCGAACGTTCCGTTCCCGGTCGCAAAGTAAATAAAGCCTTCACTGTCCGCCGCGGGACCGCCACCAGCTTCCCAGATCGCTCCACCTTCGCCCTGGGGCGTACTGATAAAACTTCCCTGGGGTTGTAAAGTAGAAGCGCTATAGGCCATTAGCCAGCCGTGATAGCTGAACGAATCGCACCCATTGGAACCGAACCCGATGTATACCGTGCCGTTCAGCAACAGCAATGCCGGCCGCTGCATTTGTATTGAGGGTGTGAATGTAATCGGCCCCTTGGTGGTTTGCACCGTGGCTGCGATCGGGGTGGGGCCGCCAAATTTCTCCACACCACTGGTGATGTCCAATGCATGCAGGCTGAAAGAGTAAACGCCCAGGGTCAGCGATTTTGCGACGGCATAGAGCGTATTCGTGGAGTGATCGATCACCGGCGTTCCCATGATGCCGAGTTCTGTGTAGGCGATCCCGCCGCAACCGTAGTTGGCAGTATTGTTCAGCACCGACTTGCCCAGGCTCACCGTCCACAACGGAGTTGCGTTGCTACCCTGGTCGTTGTCGGCATCGAAGGCGTAAACGCTGTCGTGCTGGGTGACTACGTACACCACGTTGTGCATCGTGCCGTTCGTCAACTGAACGTCCGGTACATACAGAGGCTGCCCGGCAATCGCACCATCCACTTTTTCGAGATATAGTTTGCCGAACTGCGCGGCATTCACATTCGCCGGAGTAAGAATGGTTTCACTGAGATTCTGGCCGGTCCTGGCGACGTCGTTATGCTGGGTCAGCACGCTCACTTGGCTATGAGCGCTGGGGACAGCCAGCAAGACCAGCGTGGTCATCCAAACCGCAAACAAGCTGGGGATGGTGATATTCCGAGACCGCTTCATCGATAGAGCTGTTGCATGGTGCCTCACCCTAAAACCTTTAGATCGAAACGCCTGCATAATGGGTCGCTCCCGGGATCACCTTGGCAGTAAACACACTCGTCCCCAAATCGTTATGGCTGGAAAAGACTTTGAAATCTGGGATCACGGATTCGGTTGGGGGGTTCTAACCCGTGAAAATACCAGGCAAAGTATGGCACTCACACGCTCGCTGCGTCAACCCAAAAGCGGCCTCCGGCGCGGATTCCAGGATAGTGGAAGAACCACATTTTTCGCTTGGTTACCGACTCCCTCACCCGTAATCCACGGACGGCACTCTTGGTAATGCAAACGGTAGTTACGGTCCTGAAATCTGAATCAGTCCCTCGGGGACAGCCGCCCTCGGCTGTTCCGGAGTGCAGCTCCGCACGCCGTGGCCCCGGCCTAGAGCTCCTCCACCTTCTTCTGCATCTCCGCTGCAATCCACTCCGGATCGCTCTCCGGCGGGAAGCGCACTGGCACGCCAATCTTCACCCGCACCTGTCCCGGCCAGGCAAACTTCTTTCGAGCTTTTTTCAATTCGAACAAGCCATCGATACGCATTGGCACCACGGGAATCGCAAGATTATTCGCCAGCAATCCCACGCCCGCGCGAAAAGGACGCAGCTTGCCGTCGGTGGTGTGATGCCCTTCCGGAAAAACCAGAATGCTGTAGCCGCGATCGACAGATTCGCCGGCGAAAGCAAAGCTTTCGCGGAAACCTGCGGCACGCGGCAGCGGAAACACATTCAGCAAAGCTACCCCCATTGCCCATTCCGCACGATCAAAAATTCGCAACACAAAATTTTTCGAGACTGGCGGAGTTCGCAACGCTTCGAGCGCTTCGCCGCCTGCGGCGGTCGCCAAATGATGCCGAAAGCGTGCCGGCAATGCGGTGAGGATGAAACCGACATCCACCTCGTCGATGTGATTACAGACGACCAACACTGGCCCGTAGATTTCGCGCAAATTTTCCCGTCCCTCAACTCGCGGCCATCCCAGAAAAAATACCGAGGGACGCAGCAGCACATAATGAATGGCGTTCCGCACCCATCTCACCGGCCACCGCTGGGCCCAGCGCGGGTAATGATATTGAACCCGCGGAGGACGTTTGCCTTGCAGCATCTTCTCCAGATCGCCCACAGTATTTACCGCGGCAAACCGCGTCTCGGTGAGATCGAGTTGGTAACGATCTTCGAGCGCGCTCAATAGTTCCACTCGATCGAGCGAACTGAGATTGAGATCAGACTCCAGATTGGCGTCGGCTGAAACTTCCGACGCGCTTCCCGTGATCCGGCGGATCAATTCAGTGAGCGGACTGGAAGCCACTGGAGCGGATTGATTTGCCAATTGCGCTTGCACCATCTGCAGCACAAGGTTGCGTCGCGGCTTCTGCGTTGAGGTGCGGGGAAAATCTTCTTCCGGCCAAACTGACCATGCGCGCATCTGCTGGTACTCGGCCAATGATTCATTGGCGGCCTTAATAATAGCTTCGGCATCACTGCCTTCTCGCAAGATCAGCACTGCGCAAGGGTCGGCGTTTCCATTGCGTGGCAAACCGACCACTACACAATCTTTCACTTGCGGTTGACGGCGCAAGGCCGTTTCCAAATCGTCGGGATAAACGTTCATCCCCGCGGGCGTGACGATCACTTCTTTTTTGCGACCTTTGAAATACAGATTGCCTTCTGCATCCAGCTCGCCGATGTCCCCGGTGTTGTACCAGCCTTCTTCTCCGCCAACCGGACGCAATTCTTCGCCGCCCCAATATCCGGACGCCACGCCGCCACCACGAACCAGAATTTCACCATCGGCGTTCAGCTTGACCTCGCGGCCCGCCAGCACTTTTCCAATCGAACCCTTGCCTCGCCGGAAAGGATGATTCACGCTGATGAGCGAAGTCGTCTCCGTAAGCCCGTAGCCTTGAATCACCGCGAAACCGAGGCGTCCCCAAAACTCTTCCGTCTCACTGTCGAGCGCGGCGCCTCCAGAAATGAACGCCCAAAACTTCAATCCGAACTGCCGATGCACCCGCCGGAAAATCCACCAGCGTTTTAGAAAATGCTTTCCTTCCGCCGCCGAGAACTTCCGCCGGAATTTTTCGATCTGACTTTGATCTTCGAGATCGCGCTCGATTTTTTCCTTCAGCGATTGCAGCATGCGCGGCACCGCCACCAGCACCGACACCCGCTCCCGTTTGATCGTTCCTATCACCTCGGCGGGCTTCAACGCGTGCTGAAAAATTACTGTGCCGCCCATTAGTTGAGGCAGGAACATTCCCAGAAATTGTCCGAACACATGGCTCAGCGGCAACAGATTTAGAAATCGAATGGGATGCACCCACCGCTCATACTTCAGATACTTCCCTATCTCCGCTTCGAGCGGCGTGACGTTGGCCAAAACATTTCCGTGCGTGATCACTACACCCTTGGGATCCGCCGTCGTTCCGGAGGTAAAAACAATTTGCAGTGCATCTTCTGGCTGGGCCTCTTCAAAATAAGGAGACGAAGAATGCTTCGACAGCGTCGCCTCGAAATCGTCGAGCAGCAATGTTGGGATCAAAGGCTGAAGATGTTCACTCGAAGCCACCAGCAATTTCGCGCCAACTTGCTGGTAAACCCGGAGAGCGAAATCGGAAGCAGCCACATCGTCCATCGGGACCACGATTACGCCGGCCAGCGCGCAGCCAAAGAAAGCGGACACCCACTCCGCCGAATTGCTTCCCCACAGCATCACCCGATCGCCTTTGCAAATCTCACGCGCCCGCAACTCGCGGGCAAATTGAAACGACGTCTCAGCCACCCGCCGGTAAGTCCAGCGCACGCTGCGATAGCCCTGGCGCTGCACGTAGGCACACTCCGCGCCTCGCTCCAAAAAGTTATCGAGATATCCAGCTACCGAACGGCGAGTCATGTTGGTTAGAAAGATGGTAGCGCCGAACCGGCCCATCGGCTATGTGCGATACTTTTTTGGCGAAATGTTCCACGGGGAACATAAGTGCGATGTGTTCCACGGGGAACATCTGTGGATTGGGCCAGGTAGAAAAAATACTTTGGGCAAGGTTCCTGTTCCGGGACGATTGGATTTCTTGAAGCATCGATTACAAAAGACTTACGTTGTCGCCGGACTTTTTCTGCTTCTGCTCGCCGGCTGCCAACCGCCTCCTCAGAGCGTCTCACAAGGTCAAGGGCCGGCCGCAGCCTCACAGGCGACAGCTGGTTCGCGGCGGGATCTTTCGCAAGATGAAGCCGCGGGAGGACATATCTTGCGGAAGCATGTGGGCCGCAGCGATGCACAGCTGCGCGAGCGCCTGGAACATGAACGCCACATTTCGGCGGCTTCTACTTATACCGATCGCGATGCGGCCGAGCTCGCAGTGGGAACCGCCTTGCAACAACAGCATGAGAAAGTCCAGCGATGGTTGGGACGTGAAGGCGGGCATCCGAATCTAGTGCTGGATTATGAGGGAGATCCGCAACATCCCATTGGACGAAGTATGCGCCACGGCCAAAGCGAGAGCGAACCATGTTCGCATGCACTGGTGGTTTTGAAGTGGGCGGGGCCGAATGATTTTTATGTTCTGACTTCGTATCCGGAGTGCCGTTGATGAAATCAAGAAACGAGTTTCCGGCGTTGCGGAATTTTTTACGCGGATATTTCCATGAGGATTGCATTGAGGAGTATGGATCGTTGGAGGGGGCGGCGCGGCAGTTTGTCGAGGATGCGGATGCGGAGCAGCGAAAGGTTTTGGCGGGCGAGTGGGGAGAGTTTTTGGAGTCGTGCGGGAAATTATCGTTGGAAAAGATCAATCGGGCGGTGAATGAGATGGGGAGTGCGTGTGTGTTTGCATCTTTGGATGAGGTGAAAAGAGTCGGCGTAATAGTAACGGCGGGTTCATTGAGGGGGTAGGGGTCCTTCGACTTCGTGGAAGGTGCGCTTCGCGCAATTTTCCACTGCGCTCAGGATGACATTGGGTTGATGGTTGGATTCGTAGCGCCTTTTTGTCCGTTCGTTCTGCCTTCATTGAGGGATTCTTCGGGTTTTTGGGCCGCTTTTATTGTTGGCTTGGCTTGCTGGCATTCTCTTGGCCGGAGATGCCTGTGGTAACCCGGTTGTACACCATCCTGCAGTAACCCTTAGTAACCATACGATTCTCGGGACTGAGCCTTACAATGAGCCTTGTCCAAAGGACCATTTCTGAAAGCGTCAACAGACATGGCCGACTGGATGGTCAACTCGTCCGTGAACTTCCCCAGTGGGACGTGAATTTCCGGAGTTGGAGTCCGCACTCTTATGGCATTCGGTTTTGGTTTCAATAAACAGAAGGTTCTCAGCGCCGCGGAGAAGTTTGTCCAGCAGGGCAAACTCCCCAATGCCATCGCTGAGTACGAGAAGATCCTCAAAGCGGACCCCAAGGACCTCACGGTAGCCAACACAGTTGGCGACCTCCACGCGCGTCTTGGTGAAAATGACAAGGCCGTGGACTGCTTCAAAAGTGTCGGCGACGCCTATGCCAGCCAGGGTTTTACGGTCAAGGCGATCGCGATGTACAAGAAGTTGAGCAAGATCAAGCCTTCACTCGAATGCGTTTTGCGTCTGGCTGAACTCTACACGCAACAGGGGCTGTTCAACGATGCCCGCGCTCAATATTTGCAAGTTGCGGAAGAATTTCTAAAGGCCGGAGAGTTGGAGCAGGCGGTACGCATTTTCCAGAAAACCCTGGAAATGGATCCCGAGAACGTGCCCATGCGCACGCGGCTGGCGGAAGTTTATGTCCGGCTGGGAAAGAAAACCGAGGCCTGGCAAATTTTTGCGGCTGCGGCGGAGAGTCTGCGGAACAAAGGACAGATTGAAGCGGCCGAGAACGTCCTGGAGCGCATGCTTACGCTCGACCCTGGCAATAGCCATGCTCTGCTGATGCGCGGCAAGACTGCCATCGATGCAGGCGATGCCGAAGGCGCGATTAAATTTCTCGAGAAAGTTGCCGACCTGGATAGCAATCCGGAAGGTTTGCGCGGATTGTTTCAAGCCTATTTACAGGCCGGCCGGCTGCCCGAAGCCGGAACTCTGGCGGCGAAGCTGCTTTCCGTTCACAATGACGCGGCCCCGATTCATGCCTATGCCGATGCGCTGGTTTCCGCCGGGCAATTCGAGGAAGCGCTCAAGATTTACAACGACAATTCGGACCGTCTGTTGTCGGCCGACGAAGCCAGAGTGTTGGAGAGCCTGCATACGATCATTGGACACGTGCGGGAAAATCCCGCTGCGCTTGAAACTTTGCTGGCCCTGTTCCAGAAAGCCGGAGAGAATACCCACCTCACCGAGATCTATGAATTGCTTGCGCATGCCTACGTGCAATCGGGAGAGTTTGAAAAATCGCGTGACTATTACCTAAAACTTACCCAACTGGAACCGCAGAACCATCTGCATGCGCAAAACTATCAACAGGTTTTGGGCAAGCTGGGTGGAGTGTCGGCCTCGCGCCTCATTACAGCGGAAGAGGGTGCAGTGCTGGTGGAAGAACTCGAAGCCACCGCACCGTTTATCGACCAGCGCTATGACGACGAGACTGCCTTAGCGGTTCGCGCCGCCCTCACCGACGCCGAACTGTTCATTTCCTACAACATGCCAGCGAAAGCGCTGGGACCATTGCTCTCGGCGCTGCCGAAAGCTTCTCGAGATTTGCGTTTGAATCAGCGGCTGGTCGCTTTGCATACGCGGGCGGCGCGTTTCGCGGAAGCCGGCGTTTGCTGCCGCACTCTGGAAAGCATTTATCACGATGCGGGACATCCCGACGAAGCTTCGCGGTATGCCGAGCTCGCGGTTAAATATGAAGAGCGCGCCGCGGTGGGCGGGGAAGCCGGCGAATTGCCGGCGGTCGACGCACCCGCACACCAGGCAGCCGCGTTTCACACCGACCACGACGCTGTGGAAGAGCAAACTACCGCTCCGTCCAGAATCACGCCTGCCATTCCCGCTAAACCGCCGGTGGTTGCACCGCCAATTCCGCCTGCGGCAGCGAAACCAGCCGCTGCGGCATCCGGATTGTTCTTTCATGCTCAGGCTTCAGCCGCGCCAGCAACCCTATCCCCAGAATCTTCTGAATTCGAAGTGCATGCTGCGCCAGTAGTTTCTGAAGAGGCCATTGATCTGTCAGGAGATTGGGAAGCCGAATTTTCCGATGACTCCGCGGCGGCCCCTGCTCCCATCGCTGCCGCTCCTGCGCCGGTTGCCGCGCCCATAAAAACTCGTCTTGCGAAGCCCGCAATTGATCCGCAGGTCATTGCGGAGACAGTGGAAGAAGTTCGTTTTTATCTGGCCCAGGGAATGCCCGACGAAGCGCGTGCCGCCCTTGCCAAGCTCTCCCTGCTGAACGCGGATTCAAACGTACTCGCCGAATTGCATCAAGAGATCGAAGCGGCTACCGCTCCAGTTGCTCCAGCAGAAGTAGCGGCGGTTGCTGAAGAGCTCCCGGCAGTGGAGGCCGTCACCATCCGTGCTCCAGTCGAGGCCAAGCCCGAAGTTACGGAGATTGCCGAGTCTGAGGTGGTTGAGCCGGAAGTCGTCGAAGCAGAAGTTGTTGAACCGGAAATTGCGGCCGAAGCCGAAGCCGTTCCGGCACCGAAGCCTGCGGTGTTGGATGAATTCGTTGCCGACCTGGAGTCGTCATTGGGCGATGAATTCTTGCCGGCCGCCACTGCTGAGGTGGTTGCACCCGAGCCAGAATTCGAGCCGCAAATTCAACCCGAGCCGGAGACCGTGCACTATGCGGAAGCTCACGCTTCCACCGAGAATGCCGGAGCATTGGGCGATTTCGTCGCCGATCTCGAAGCTTCTCTGGGAGATGGGTTCCTGCCGGAAGCGCCAGCTCCGCTAGAAACTCCGGTCCATCAAGAGCCGGTGGCAGCGCAATCCGAAGTTAAAATTGCCGCAAAGGCGCCAATACACGTTGAAGCTCCGGCAGTCGCGGCGACTCCTGCTCCAGCTGCGATGGCCGCCGCTGCACCGTCATCCGCAGCTCCGGCTGCCTTCACTTATCAGCCTACACCGATTCGTCCATTGGTTCCGGAAGCGGCGAAAGCTGCCGATGCGCCGAAGTTCGATGCCGGCGCGGGAGTGGATTTGGCGGACATGTTTGGCGAGTTGAAACACGAACTCGAGGAAGACGTCGCGTCCGCCGATGAAGATCCGGAAACACATTACAACCTGGGCGTCGCCTTCCGCGAGATGGGATTGCTCGACGAAGCCATTGGCGAACTGCAAAAAGTCTGCCAGGCCATCGACCATGGACATTCATTCCCGCAAGTGATGCAGACTTATACCTGGCTGGCGCAGTGCTTCCTGGACAAGGGCGTTCCCGAAGCCGCAATCAAGTGGTATGAAAGGGCGCTCAAGCTGCCGCAAATCGATCAAGAAACACGTACCGCCTTGCATTACGAACTGGCATCATCGTACGAAATTTCCGGCAACAAGCAGATGGCCTTGAATAATTTCATGGAAGTTTATGGCAGCAACATCGATTATCGCGATGTCGCCGAGCGAATTAAGTCGCTGAAGTCGTAGAATGCTTGGATGGGAATTGAACGATTTTTGGCGGCCGGCCGATTTTTGCAATCCTGCTACCGCTGGGGCGGGGTGTGATGCCGGAGCCGAATCTCCCCCAACCAGGAATTCCGGAACTGGCCAGAGGAACTGCGCTCAAAGATCCTGAGGCAGCGGCGAATCCTCAAACTCACGGTTACACTCCTGCCGAGCGCTGGCTGCATCGAATCTCAGTGCTGCTGTTTGTATTTTTATGCGCGGTTGTGGGGATGCTCTTAGTAATCTTGCCCTGGCGACCGGAGTGGACCGACAACCATTTACTGCTGGGTTATCCTCAACTGCGAGACATCCTGGGCCTGGGTTTTGTTCGCGGCTTGTGTACCGGGCTGGGAATTCTGGACGTCTGGATTGGCTTTTCGGAAGCCATCAACTATCACGAAGAAAAGCCGGCCTGAAGTAATTTTCTTGTGGGCAGATGACAGCGCCCGCCGAAAGACTTGAACGATGAGTGAAAAAGAAAGTACCCGCGCGCCGCTGGCGTACGAGAACGAAACATTCCTGAATAGTCCGGACGGACGCATTCTGCGCGTGCTCTCGGAGTACAGCGAACCGCTGGCGCGGTTTCGCCGCGAGCAAATTCAGGACACAGTGGTGTTTTTTGGCTCGGCGCGCACCCAAAGCCGTTTTGACGCGGAAAAGCGCCTGGCGGACTTGCAGGAAAATCGCGCGGATTTGTCAGCCTTGGAGAAGGAGAAAAACAAGAAGCGGGCACTGTCGGATGTCGAGATGTCCCGCTACTACGAAGACGCGCGGCGGCTGGCATTCCTGCTCAGCGAGTGGTCGGTAAAAATTCCTGCGCGGCGGCGGCGCTTTGTTGTGACCACCGGCGGCGGACCCGGGATCATGGAAGCTGCAAACCTGGGCGCGAAGGAAGCAGGAGCCAAGACGATTGGACTGAATATTCATCTGCCTTTCGAGCAGAACCCGAATCCCTATATCACTCCGGCATTGAATTTCGAGTTTCATTACTTCTTCATGCGTAAGTTCTGGTTTGCGTATCTCTCCAAGGCGCTGGTGATTTTTCCCGGTGGCTTTGGCACACTCGATGAATTTTTTGAGATCCTGACATTGGCGCAAACACAGAAACTGGCGAAGAAAATTCTGGTAGTCATCTATGGCAGCGATTATTGGAACAAACTGATCAACTTCCAAACCATGATCGATGCAGGGACCATTTCCGCCCAGGACGTTGAGCTTTTCAAGATGGTGGATTCACCGGAAGAGGGTTTCGAATATCTGCGCGACGGACTCACCAAATATCATTTGGGCGCGGAGCCGAAGCGTCCGGGAAATATTGTGGTGCCCGAGATCGCAAAGACGAACCCGTAAGAGATTCCGAACCGTTTGATTTTTTACTACATCACCGATCGCACCCAATTCCCCGGCGATGAAACCTCTCGCCGGCGTTTTCTACTCGACAAGATTGGCGAGGCCGCCGAGTGTGGTGTGGATTTTATTCAGTTGAGGGAGAAAGACCTTCCGGTTCGAGAACTGGAAATACTGGCTGGCGAAGCGTTCCAGCTTGCCTGCAAGAAGACCCGTCTACTCGTCAACTCCCGTTCCGACGTGGCCATGGCCTCGGCTGCGGACGGCGTGCATCTCCGTTCCGAGGACGTCTCACCACTGGAAGTGCGCTCACTTTGGCACAGCACCTGCGAGACTCCAGTGATTGGAGCTTCGTGTCATTCTCTGGTGGACGTTGAGCGTGCAAAAACTGAAGGCGCGGACTTCGCGGTTTTTGGTCCGGTATTCGGCAAGAAGAATGGGGATTCACAACCGGTTGGGCTGGATCTTTTGCGTCAAGCCTGCGCGATCGGAATTCCTGTGCTCGCGTTGGGCGGCGTGACTCTGGAAAATGCTCGTGCCTGCGTGGATGCTGGAGCGGCGGGGATCGCCGGCATCCGCTTATTTCAGGAAAATGAGATCGCAGAAGTTGTTCGGCGGTTGCGCCCTTAGCCGGTCCACTTTTTGCCGGTCTTCAGGATGTCCAGGGCTTTGGCCAGACGACGTGTGCGCGTTTCTTCCTGCTTCGCTCCGGTAATTGATAAAGCGATTTCTTTCCTGGCGGTGAAAGCCAGCTTCTCCCAGTTGGCTTGGGCAGTCTTACTTTTCGCGAGCTCTTTTTTCAGGAGGGCGGGAACTTCGACGGTCCGTTCGGCATCGTCTCGTTCCATGACGACGCTGACCGTGTCACCCGGGTTTACGCCCGCATCGTCGCGCAGGGATTTGCGAACGGGCATCAGGTGAAATCCGCCCATCGGCATCAGCGAGGAGCGGAACGGGAACCCGTTGATGGTGCCGCGGATCGGCACCCGACCGCGGGTTCCAAAGGCTTCGACGACATCGAAAGGCGGAGTGATTGCGGCAACTACGCCCGCTTCTTTTCCCGCGATCTTCACTTTGAATTCAAATCTTTTCATGGTTTTTGGTTTTGGGCTTTAGGCTCTGGGCTTTAGGCTCTGGGCTTTCGGCTCTGGCCTTGGCTCTTTAGGCGAATGTGGAGCAGTCTTAAATCCCTAGAGCCAAGCGCCTCAAGCCCAAGGGCTGAGTCAGCGTCTGGCCGAGAGCAGGGTCAGAATTTCATTCAGGCCCTGGCGAATATGTTTGATATTAGCGGCGGCGGGCGCAGGAAAAGGAAGAGGCGCTTGCGATTTATCGGCTTTCACTTCCGCCCGCAAATGCTGGCGCGCTCCGGCAATCGTGAAGCCTTCCTCGTATAGCAGTTGTTTGATATGTAGAACGTTCTCGACGTCTTTGCGGCGGTACATGCGTTGTCCGGTGCTGCTCTTTACGGGTTTGAGCTGGGGGAATTCGGTTTCCCAGAAACGCAGGACGTACGCTGGCAAGTGACAGAGGCGGGACACTTCGCCGATGCGGAAATAAAGTTTATCGGGAACCAGTACGTCGCTGGTCTTCATCCTGGCCGTGGCTTTGTTGCGGGGACTCATCAGCATTTAGAAACGGCGCCTGTCGCGGGAGACGTAAACTCCACACTCGAGTTTTTACCACCACCCAGCCTCAGGAACAACCCAAATTTTCCTGAATGTTTCTGTGGCGCAGCCATAGGATTCGAGTGGACAACAAAAAACCCCTCGAGAGGTGCTTCTCTCGAGAGGCCACAGAACTTCTGTTGGCGAGAAAACTTCCTCGCTTGCGATTAATGTTTCTTTTTCTTTTTCGCTGCCTTTTTCTTTGCTGGCATGAAATTCCTCCTGGACTATTTTTTCCCTTGTAGTTCGTCTTACAGGCCTGAATTCAAAACCGTTGCCCATTTCTAGTGGAAGCAACGTTACCACCACAAGATATTGCGTTCTATTGTTCGCTATGTCAACACAATTCTGCATTGTGAGGGATTCGATTCCGGGCGATGTCAAAGATGCTGTCGTACACTTTCGAAGCCGTTGTAGAGCTTGACAGTGCGGGCAAGTGAAAATCGTTGAAAGATTTCGGAGGGACTGTGCAGAAAATAAGTCCGTGGGGGTTCTTTCCAGCGCCAAAATGTCTTGCGTTATCTACGGCTGTCTTGGGCTGGTGTTTATTCCTTTTGCCTTGATCGGGGGACTCGCCAGTTTTGCCCGCGGCGCTGGCGCAATCGGCGGAATCGGCTTTCTGGCGCTCGCAATTCTGGCGCCAGTTTTTTTTATGTATTACGGTGATCTACAACCTGGCCGCGAAATGGATGGGAGGAATTGAAATTCAACTGGAGGCGGTGGGAGTGACATCCAGCATACCAGCAGCTTGATTTAGTTCGCAGAGCCGAGGCCGGCGGGCCCGAAATAAACTTAGTGGCCGGTGATTTTCCAATCGAAGAGAACATCTTCCATCCTGGGTCCTTCGCTAATGTTGTGCACCATCATGAATCGGTCTTGCGATGATTTGCGGTCCACCACGATACCTATGTGTGGAACCCCGCGTGGGGCAGGGTGAGGCACCCGCCGCCCCGTGAGTGGATGCTCGGCATAGCGCTGCCTGGGCCCAACCCGGTTATAATTCCGCTTCCATGGCAAGGAGAAAAGCATGACGCTCACGGATCGGGTGGCGCTGGTGACGGGAGCGTCGCAGGGGATAGGCCGCACTTGCGCACTCAAACTCGCGGGCGATGGCGCGACCGTGGCGGTGGCCGCACGGAATCAGGAAAAATTGGATGAACTGGTGCAGGAGATCACTGCGAACGGCGGTAAGGCTGTAGCGTTCGTGCTGGACGTGGCTGACGAGGAACAGGTGAAGGCGGCATTCAAGACGGCGCTCGGGCAGTTCGGCAAGATCGATATTCTGGTGAACAATGCCGGCATCACCCGCGATCAACTGGTAATGCGTATGAAACGAGCCGACTGGGATTCCGTCCTCAACACCAATCTCACATCCGCATACCTCTGCATCCAACAGGTCATGAGTTCCATGCTCAAACAGCGGTGGGGACGCATCATCAACATCACTTCGATTTTTGGGCAGATGGGGCAGGCGGGGCAGGCAAACTATGCAGCTTCGAAAGCCGGACTGATTGGCTTGACCATGGCGATCGCGCGCGAAGTGGGTTCTCGCAGCATCACTTGTAATGCAGTCGCTCCGGGATTTATTGAGACGGCTATGACCTCCGGACTCAGCGACGACTTCAAACAGAATGCGTTGAAGATGATTCCTCTGGCGCGCCTGGGCAAATCGGAAGATGTTGCGAATGCGGTCGCGTTTCTTGCATCCGAAGAAGCTTCATATATTACCGGTCACGTGCTGAACGTGAACGGAGGCATGCTCATGGGGTAGCTCATGCCATCCCGGGGCTGACGATTTCGCGGGCGCAGTCTTCCGAACAGATCGCGCAGGCTCGTGAGCTTTTTCTTGAGTACGCCGAATCTCTCGGCTTCAGTCTTTGCTTTCAGAATTTCGATAAAGAGCTTGCCGAACTTCCAGGAGGCTATGAGCCGCCCGAGGGCCGCCTCCTGCTGGCGTATTACGAAGGCAAGCTCGCCGGGTGTGTGGCGTTGCATGCGCTGGATTCCGGAGTGCACGGCGTGAGAATCTGCGAAATGAAGCGGTTGTACGTGCGGCCGCAATTTCGCGGGAAGGCCGTGGGAAAGACCCTCGTCGAATCCGTAATCGCAGAAGCGCGCCAGATCGGCTACGCGACCATGCGCCTGGATACCGTCGAGACAGTCATGAAATCTGCGGTGGCGATGTATCGGAGATTTGGTTTTCTTGAGATCGCTCCGTACTGTTTGAATCCGATTGAGGGCGCCGTATACATGGAGCTGAAGTTTTGACTGAAAAAATAATGCACAGGTCCTTCGCGACGCGGAGAACGTTGGCTCAGGATGACAATTTTTTCAGATTGGTTCGAATATCGAGAGTCGGTAATGTCAGCGTAACTCGTTGGTTCTGAAATCCGATAAAGCAAGTTACTGGTAATTACTCTGCGCAGATTTTTGATGCGATGAATTTTCTCTTGCCAGACGGTACCAATCTGGTTACTATGCAGTCCATCCTCGGGAGATTTCATTGGTAGCTTTTTCACAAAACATCGGTCAGACGATTCGCGACTACAGATTGCAGCGAGGCATGTCCCAAGGGGACATTGAGAAGCGCACCGGCCTGTTGCGCTGTTATCTTTCGCGCGTGGAAAATGGCCACACGATTCCATCTCTGGATACGCTGTCGAAAATCGCCGGCGCTATGGAACTTCCGCTTTCGCAATTTTTCTCCGAGCCAGGTCACACCAATGGGACAAAAGGTTTGCCGCAATTATCCGACGACGAAGTCCGCTTCTTGAGCCAAATTCGACGCTACTCCGTCAGTTTGAATGACAGTGATCGGAAGCTGGTGCTGGCGATGGTGAAGAAGATGTCGTCGAATGCGAAATAGCAGCTTTTAGCTGTCAGCTTTCAGCTAAATCTCTTCAAACCCGCTTTCAGCTATCAGCCGTCAGCTCTCAGTCACACCTCTTCCATCTAATCGTTTAAGATTCAAGGCCATCCGTGCCGGCCCAAAGCTTGGCCGCCGCGAAATCGTGGTTTTGCTGAAAGCTGACAGCTGATAACTAACAGCTGCCCCTAGGTACTTTCGTCCCATCCCTTCCGTGCCCACTCGTCACCTCGCCTGATTACCCGAGACCTCTTAAACTGACACTGGGAGAACTCTCCGGTGACCATCGACGAAGAATTGACCGTGCTGGAGTCGCAGTTGCGGCGGCTGAAAATTGAGTATGAAGTTTATTTCAGCAATCCGACCAAGCGGCCTCCTACCGACATCGAGTGGAAAGTGTTGAGTTTGCTTCGCAAATTCAGCGATGGCGGTCGCATGAGCTTTTCCCAGCGCTTTCGCTACAACGAAATGGCGCAACGCTATGCGGTTTACAGCGACCTCTGGCGCAAGAAGGGCCGAATTCGCGAAGAAGGCTACCGTCGTCCCCAGGATGCCCTGCTATCCGTCTCGGGTGTGCGCCCAGTGGAGCACGAACCTGAACACAAGGTTTATGGAGTGGGTCAGGGAGTTGCAGCAGCGGCAACAGCAACGGCACCCGCCTTGGTTGTGAGCGCGGCGGCAAAAGAACCGCTACGAATCGAGTGCTCGGACGCGCGCGCCGAACAAGATAAAGTTGCCGTGCTCTATAAAGCGCTTACCGAGGCCAAGAAAAACGCCGGCGAAGCTGTCTCTGGAAACATGGAGAGTTTCAGTTCCTTCGTACAGAAAAAAACCGACCAGATCCGCAAACAGTACGGCTGCCAGGCCGTGGAATATTCCGTGGAGATGGAAGGCGGGCAGGTGCGGTTGAAGGCCAAGGCGAAAGTTTAGAAAACCGTCGTTGGTGGTTCGTCATTGGTCGTTCGCAGTTCGTCGATGGTTTCCGGCTTCATTGCCTCACCTACGCTGTTCTTGCTCGACAGTCCTCTACTAACAACGAACCGCGCGCGGCTGATAGAATTTATCGCTGCCTATTCAGGCGGATTTTTCATTCCTATCGAGGCCTCCTATAAATGTCCAAGATTCAGCGTGCCCTTCTCAGCGTTACCGACAAAACCGGATTGGTCGACTTCGCCAAAAAGCTATCCGGCCTCGGAGTGGAACTCATCTCGACGGGAGGCACCGCCAAACTGTTGCGCGATTCCGGCATCGCGGTGAAAGACATTTCCGAACTCACCGGCTTTCCTGAAATGCTGGATGGCCGCGTAAAGACGCTGCATCCCAAAGTGCATGGAGGCATTCTGCACCGCCGCGAAAATGCCGGCCACCGCGCCGCGATTGCTGAACACGGCATTCAGCCTATCGACATGGTCGTGGTAAATCTCTATGCATTCGAAAAGACGGCGGCCAAGCCGGGCGTGCCTTTCGAGGAACTGATCGAGAACATCGATATCGGCGGCCCGTCGATGATCCGCTCGGCAGCGAAGAATTTTCAGGATGTGGCCGTGGTCACTTCGCCCGCCGACTACGACGGTGTTGCCGAAGAAATCGCAAAGGACGGAGGCGTGTCGCTAGCCACAAAATGGCGGCTGGCCCAAAAAGCTTTCGCAACTACTGCAGCTTACGATTCCGCGATCGCATCGACGCTCGAACGCATCACGCCCCACTTTGAATTTTCAAAGTCGGTGGAATTTCCAGCGACGCTGCGATTCTCCTTCAACAAGATCATGGATTTGAGGTACGGCGAAAACCCTCACCAGAAGGCTGCGATGTATTCGGACGGCTCGGGTACCGGCGTCGCCAACGCTCGCCAGTTACAGGGTAAAGAGCTTTCCTATAACAACATCGTGGATTTGCAGGCTGCATGGGACTTGGCCCAGGAATTTGACGAACCCGTATGCGCCATTATCAAGCACACCAATCCTTCGGGAACGGCAACCGCTAAAACGCTGGTCGAAGCCTACAAAAAAGCTCTGGAAGCCGATCCGGTATCGGCCTTCGGTGGCGTCATTGGAGTGAATCGCCCGATCGATGGCGATGCAGCGGAAGAGATGGCCAAGCTTTTTTTGGAAGTCATCGCGGCGCCATCGTTCGACGAAGCAGCGAAAGCCAAATTCGCCGCCAAGAAAAATTTGCGGCTGGTGGCGATCACCGACGCGCCGCCAAAGTGGGTATTCAAAAACGTTTCTGGAGGAATTTTGGCGCAGGATGCCGACATCCGCCCGCTAACCGAAAGCGATTTGAAAGTGGTGACCAAACGCGCACCCACACCAGAAGAAAAGCGGGCGTTGTTGTTTGCGTGGAAAATCTGCAAACACGTCAAGTCCAACGCGATCCTCTACGCTCGCGATGGACAAACAGTAGGGGTCGGCGCCGGCCAGATGAGCCGCGTGGATGCCTGCAAAATTGGCGCCATGAAAGCCGTCCTGCCGCTGAAAGGCACAGTCGCGGCCTCTGATGCGTTCTTTCCCTTCCCCGATGGGGTGGAAGAAATCGCCAAAGTAGGCGCGACGGCCATCATCCAGCCGGGAGGATCGGTCCGTGATCAGGAAGTGATAGAAGCGGCTGACCGCCTGGGGCTAGCGATGATTTTTACCGGCGTCAGGCACTTCAGGCACTAGAAACAGCACTTAGCAATTGGCACTTAGCATTTGGCCCCTGGCCATTCACTATGCTCCCCCAAAACCGTACCGGGGATTATTCCCAACTGTTAAGAGGGCTAAATGCCAAGTGCCCGAAGCCCTGTCTTTAGTTACTCTGATTTCCCGCTCCGCCTACCCGCCCCTCCACTACAAAGGTTTACAATATCCAGAGCACCCACCGGCAGAGGTGCGGCATCCAATCGCTATGGTTTTGGAGCTCGAAGGTCCTGATGAAAAGTCTTTATAGCCATCTTTTTGTTTTTCTGGCAGCGGCAACCGCATTCGCCCAGACTCCCGCGCCTGACGCCAAGCCCGCGCCCCACAAGGCAGACCGGGCCGCCGCCTACTACCACTACTCCCTGGCGCATGTGTATGAGGAGCAGGTGGCGGTTTATGGGCGCAGCGATTTGGCCACCAAGGCGATCGAAGAATATCGCCTTGCCATTGATGCCGATCCAACCTCCGAATATCTCACCGCCGGCCTGGCCGAACTTTATGCCAAGACTGGCCGTATTCGTGACGCAGTGGTCGAAGCTCAGGACATTATCAAGCGCGATCCCACGAATCTTGCCGCCCGCAAATTGCTGGGAAGCATTTATTTGCGCTCACTCGGCGACGTGCAATCCGGACACGGTTCCGACAACATCCTCAAACTGGCCACCGAGCAATACGAGCAAATCATCAAGCTGGAGCCCGACAACGTCGATGATCACCTTTTGCTCGGCCGCCTGTATCGCCTGAACAACGATCTTCAGAAAGCGGAAGGCGAATTCAAGATTGCAGTCAAGCTTGATCCCAGTTCAGAGGAAGCAGTCACGACTCTAGCCATTCTCTACAGCGAAGAAGGCGACACTACTCGCGCAGTTGAGACTCTCAGTGCGGTCCCGGACGCAGCCCGTTCCGCGAAACTTTATTCCGCTCTCGGCTACACCTACGAGCAGCAGAAGCAATACAAGAAAGCTATCGACTCTTATCGGCGCGCGATCCTTCTCGATCGTGACAATCTCGACGCCATTCGCGGCCTGGCGCAAAACCTGATGAACGATGGCCAGACTGATGCCGCCCTGGAACAATACAAAATCATTGCGGACGCCAATCCTGAAGACGCGGAAACTTACATCCGCATGGCGGAAATTTATCGCAAGAGTGGCAAATTCGACCAGGCGCTCGACGCCCTGAAAAAAGCCGAGACCATGGTGTCGGACTCGATGGAAGTGCCCTACAACATTGCCGCCGTTTATCAGGCGCAGGGCCGCTACGACGATGCCATCCAGGTGCTTCAGGACCTGCTTAAGAAAACAGCGAAGGCGGACACGGCTTACAGTCAGAGCGAGAAAAATAATCGCACCGTGTTTCTGGAGCGATTGGGCACGGTCTATCGCGACAACAACAACGATCCTCAGGCGATTGAAACTTTCCGCAAGATGCTGACTCTCGGCGACGACAATGCCGAGCGCGGGTATCAACAGATTATCGATACCTATCGTGAAGCCAAGCAGTGGCAGCAGGCCACGGACGTCGCCAAGGAAGCGGTGCAGAAGTTGCCCAATGATCGCGGCCTGCAGATGGTCTATGCGTCGCAACTCGCCGACAGTGGTCAGCCCGATGCCGCGCTGAAGCAGGTGCGGTCGATGTTGAAGGGCACGCCGGACGATCGCGAAGTCTACATCTCGCTGAGCCAGATGTATGCGCGCCTGAAGCGTTGGCCCGAATCCGAAGAGGCTCTTGACCAGGCCGACAAGCTTTCTATAAAGCCGGAAGATAAACAGTTTATCGAGTTCCAGCGTGGCTCAACTCTGGAGCGCCAGAAAAAATACGATGCGGCTGAAGACATGTTCCGCAAAATCCTGGCCGAGGACCCCCAAAATGCGATGACTTTGAATTACCTTGGTTACATGATGGCCGACCGCGGAGTGAAGTTGGAAGAGTCGCTGGCCATGATCCAGAAAGCGGTGGAGATCGATCCCGCCAACGGCGCATATTTGGACTCATTGGGATGGGCATACTTCAAGCTGGGAAAGTATGAACAAGCGGAAGACAATCTGACCAAAGCGGCGTCGCAACGCATGGGAGCCGATCCCACGGTGCAAGACCATCTCGGCGATCTCTATCAGAAAACCGGACACCTGAAACTAGCGGCCGCCCATTGGGAACGCGCCTTGCAAGAATGGAACAAGACTGTCGCCGCGGAAGTCGATAGCGACGACGTTGCCAAAGTGCAAAAGAAACTGGAATCCGCGAAAGTGAAGTTGGCGAAAGAAGATTCGGGAAATAAATAGAGCAGCTGCTAGCTTCTAGCCAATACTCATAATCCATACTTGTCATTCCGAACCGTAGCGTAGCGAAGGGGGGAATCTGCATTCCCTCGCTGTCGGCAAGATTCCTAGCTCCGCTCGGAATGACAAGATGTCTGGATCGATGGCGAAACCGGGCTAGCTAGAAGCTAGCAGCTAGAAGCTGTATTCTTCCCTCATGCTCGCCGACTACGCCGTGCGCGTCGAACAATCCCGCGGACGCCGTTATCCAGAACCTTCACATCCCTACCGCAACGATTTCCAGCGCGACCGTGACCGTGTCATCCACGCCCGGGCCTTTCGACGCCTTGAAGCCAAGACCCAGGTCTTCACCCGCCGTTATTCGGACCATTTCCGCAATCGCCTCACCCACACTATTGAAGTCGCGCAGATTGCCCGCACCATCGCCGCCCAACTGGGATTGAATGTCGATTTGGTCGAAGCCTTGGCCCTGGTCCACGACGTTGGCCATCCGCCGTTCGGACACGCCGGCGAAAAAGCGCTCGACATCGCCATGCGTCAGCACGGGTTTTTCTTTGATCACAATCTGCATGCACTGCGAATCGTTGAAGATTTCGAAATGCGCTATGCGGCGTTTCGTGGACTCAATCTGACTTTTGAAGTCCGCGAAGGCATTATCAAGCACTCGCACGATTATTCTTCTGACAAGGTTCCCGAACTCGCCGAATATCTGCTTGACCAGCGTCCGCCGCTCGAAGCCCAACTCATCGATGCAGCCGACGAAATCGCCTACAACACTGCCGATCTCGACGACGGATACGAAGCGCATCTGCTCTCGCTAAAAGAAATTCGGGAAGGCGTGCCCATCTTCGAAAAGTTCTATCGCGAAGTCGAATTGATTTATCCCGATGCGATTGAAAAACTACAATTCAACGAAGCTCTGAAGAAGATGCTGAACCGCCTCGTCGGCGATTTGATTCGCAATACCGAAGCGCAAATCAAACAGGCAGGAATCAAGACAATCGAAGACGTCCGCGCATATCCCGATCGTTTGGTGACGTTGAGCGATGTAGTGGAGAAAGAACGAGCTCAGGCCAAAGAATTTCTCTACAGCACCATGTACAACAGCGCGACACTGGCCCCTGAAAAGATTGCCGCCGAGCGTGTGATCCGTGAACTGTTTGAATTCTGGATGGTCAAGCCAGAAAACCTGCCATCGAGTTATCGCGAGAAATCCAAACAGGATCCGCTGCCCCGAGTGGTATGTGACTACATCGCGGGGATGACGGACAACTACATTTACGAACAGTACGAGAAATATTGCGCCAAGTGATTTGTCCCCGGGCGTTTCGACTTTTCCTGCCATCCTGAGCGTAGTGGAAATTGAGCGCAGCGCACTTTCCACGGAGTCGAAGAATGACAAGATTTAATATTTTGGGACGCAGTACCCGATCCATTCGGCGAAGGCCTTTTTCGCCATAAAACTCCCAAAAATCGCCTATTAGTGCAATTCCTGTCATCTACGCAGTTTTTATACCGGAATCCCCAAAATTACCCTCCAAGGCCAAGTTGAGACCCCATTCCCGCGCCTGAAGGTCTAGAATGTCATTGGAAACTAACGAGTTAGCCTGCTGGCAGGTTTGGCATTGCACCTGTAATACATGAGTACAGAGGCCAGCGTAACGGCATCTAAGGTTTTGAGGATTTTTGGCCAGCGTCGCGTCAGCGTTGGCCGGCATGTCGAAAACGACTTGCTCTGATTTATCCCTGGAAAGGGGACGCGGTAAAAATCACGCATCACGCCACGCAAGGCGTGCATGGAGCGGAGCCGAAACGCTCCCCCACTCGGAGGAAGTCGAAATGAAGAATCGTTTACTAGTAACGTCACTCGCGGCACTCGTCATTGCAGCCCCGGCATTCGCTCAAACCGCCGATCAGCCAGCGGCTCCGGCTGCCGCCACTTCAACCGCCGGCGCCAGCGGCAAACAGCCGCTCGCTTCGAGACCCACGAGGGATTCTGGGGCAAGGTGAACCCGTTTGCCCGCAAAAAGTATGTACAGCGCCAGGTGCAGCCGATGCAGGACCGCGTCAACGAGCTCGATGAGCTGACCGCCTCCAACGCCAAGCAGATCAAGGACGTTGATTCCCGCGCCCAGCAAGGCATTCAGCTGGCTTCCGCCAAAGCCGACCAAGCCGACCAGCACGCCATCGACGCCGGCAACAAGGCGCAAACCGCGCAGCAGACCGCCGACCAGGCCAACACCCGCCTGACCACGCGTGGAGCAGGTTGTCGGCAACATCGATCAATACAAGGCTACGACCCAGACCGAAATCCGTTTCCGCCCCGGACAGAGCATGCTCAGCAAGAAAGCCAAGGACGCGCTTGACGAAATGGCCACTCCGCTGAAAGATCAGCGCGGCTACATCGTCGAAGTCCAGGGCTTCTCCGCCGGACACGGCCAGGCCGCGATCGCTACTTCGCAGAAGATGGCGGACTCGGTTGTCCGCTACCTGGTGCTGAACCATGAAATTCCCGTCTACCGCATCTATGTGGTCGGCATGGGCAACGCTCCGCCGACCGCGACAGCCGAAGCCAAGCGCACCAGCGGTGGACGTGTCGAAATCAGCCTGCTGAAGAACGACCTCGAAACGCTGGCCTCTTCTTCGACCGCTCCCGTGAGCGCCGATCAAGCCGCGCCGGCGAAATAAGTTAGGACTACGGGACACCCCGGAGCCCTCCCCCAGAAAAAGCCCCTTGCGCAAGCAAGGGGCTTTTTCGTTGTTAGCTTTTCATGGCGCGGACACCTTCGTCGGTGAGAGATGCGATGCGAGCCAGTCCGAAACAGCAGAGTCACTCCAGTATGAACAGGAGAAGTGCGCCAGACTCAAGCTCCGGAGGAGCGCCCCAGCTTAGCCCAGGACGAAATCCTGGGTAGGCATGGACAATGACCACGCGCCAAAGGCGCAACTACCAACGCAACCGAGCAGAATGTAGAGGTCCTTCGACTCCGCAGCCGTTCACTTTGTGAACGTCCGCTGCGCTCAGGATGACAAAACTGTTGGGATTGAATCAGATCGAAATGAAGCTGCTGGCATCACGGGTTCGCTATTCCGCCGAAGTATGATCATGAACAATCTTCCACCCCTCAGGAAATTTACGAAACACCAGCGTAAAGACCCCATGTGGTGTCTTGCCATCCGTCAACGCCAACTTCCAAGCACCCCGCACAAACGCAGCACCCGCACCAATCGCCTGAACATTCAAATCCGAAAACTCCAGCCGCCCCATTTCCTTGCCTTCCCCTTGATACTTCTTCCGATAATGGTCCAGCGCCGACTGCCATCCTGAACTGACTTTCGCATCGGAGAAAAACGTCAGCTCCGGCGAATTCCAATAGCCAGACATGAAGCCTTCCAGATCGTGATGGTTCCAGGCGTCCTGCTGCTGATGCAGAACATGCTCGACCGCAGCCTTAATGTCACCGTCGGATTTCTGAGCGAAAGCGAGGATGGGAAGAAGCAGAATGATTAGTGCGATGCGCATGAGGAACCCTCCAAGCGCAACAGTTTCGCACGTTAGGCTAGGTGAAGTCTCAATCTTGTCATTCCGAGAAGCTCAGCGCCGAGGAATCTCCCGGCGCGGGAACACAAATAATTGAATGGAGCGAGAGGAACCCAATACCAGGAGATTCCTCGCGGACCGAGGTCCGCTCGGAATGACAAGATGGAGAGTTTTATCGGACGAAACTACGCTCGGCCCTTCTTCACAGCCGCAGCCAGCTTCCCAGCCTTCTCCCACGGACGCTTCGGCTGCTCCGCCTGCGCTTTATCGCGATCCTTAACGCGATCGTACTGGTACGACTCGCTCACCGTTCCCAGCGATTCGTTGTACAGGGTGGGCAGTCCCAGGCCTTCTTTTAATTCTTCGGTAAATTGCTGCAGAGCTTTCAGATGATCGGCGGTGGCCGGAATTTCGTTCTTTGCCGTCTTCAGAAACTGCTGATATCCACGATTGACCAGCTTCGAAATCTCGCTGCCGATCAAATAGCCGGGATATGCAAAAATCTTCACGCCATCTCGCCATCTTTCTGGATGGCGGCCGAGAGCTATATTTCTTCAGGAACACGCGGCCCTGGGTGCCCGGAGCTTCGAGCAGATCGAATCCGTGATCGCGCAGCCAGCTCAACGCTTCTTCGATAACTCCGTTGTTCCACCTTGGTTGCCATTTCGTGTTCCGGTTCCCTTCGTCTTTCTTAGTTATTTAGATGCGAATCCGCGAAAAAGATGCACTTTCGCCAAACTCTCGAAATCCAGTCAGCCTCTTTTATAATCGAATAACCAGGCGCAACACGCGGTTAATTCGCCTGCAAAGAACATTACGATAGTCACTACGAGTTCATGATCAATGCACCGATTCTCACAAAAACGCGGAAGTGCATTCTTCGCCCTGCACATAGCGCGGAAGAAGAACTTGTTGGGGACGCGTAGTCTCGAACGCATCGGCAACACTCCGCTGCTGCGCCTCGAACGCATTACCCGCGATTTGCCTGGCGTTCAAATTCTCGGCAAAGCCGAATGGCTCAATCCCGGAGGCTCGGTCAAAGACCGCGCCGCTTCCAACATTGTCGCCCAGGCGACGCGCCAGCGGCAAATTCGCGCCCGGCAAAATTCTGCTCGACTCCACCAGCGGCAATACCGGCATCGCCTATGCCATGATCGGCGCCGCCGAAGGTTTTCCGGTCACGCTTTGCATGCCGGAAAATGTTTCCATCGAGCGCAAACGCATCCTGCACGCTTACGGCGCGGAGATCATTTATACCGATCCCAACGATGGCTCCGACGGAGCGATTCGCATTGCCCGCGAACTTTTCGCCCAGCATCCCAACAAATATTTTTACGCCGACCAGTATTCCAACGATGCCAACTGGCAGGCACACTACCATGGCACGGCCAATGAAATCTGGCAACAAACAAAAGGACGTATCACTCATTTCGTTTCGATGATGGGCACCAGCGGAACGTTCGTGGGCACCACTCGTCGCCTGAAAGAACTCAATCCGAAGATCCGCTGCATCTCGCTTCAGCCCGATTCGCCTTTTCATGGCATCGAAGGCGCGAAGCACATGGCCAGCTCGATCGTCCCCAAGATTTATGATTCCAAAGTCGCCGATGAAGATCTTGAGATTTCAACCGAAGAGTCGTACGCAATGGCCATAAAGTTGGCCCGCGAAGAAGGCCTGCTGGTGGGGATTTCCGCGGCAGCAGCCGTCGTAGGATGCCTGCAACTAGCCCGCAAGCTCAAGTCAGACGAGCCCGCCGTTTTCGTAACCATGCTATGCGATTCCGGCGACAAGTATTTGAGTGAGAGATTTTGGGAAGAAGGGTGAAAGGCAAGTCAGAAGTTAGAATTCGGAATGTAGAAGTAAGCGCTGCTCCTGAATAGGTTTACTTCTGCATTCTGAATTCCTACTTCTGACTTCCTACAACAATGCTAAAAATCAAATCCAACGAATACGAATCGCTAAGAAAGCACGGCGAAGAAACCTATCCTCACGAATGCTGCGGCGTTCTGCTCGGCCAGATCGAGGACGACGGGACTCGCACCGTCACTTCCGTCGCCCGCGCCGGCAACACACGCACCGATTCGGCGCATAACCGCTACAACATCGATCCCAAGGATTTGATTCGCATCCAGCGGGAAGGCCGGGAGCGCGGCGAAGACATTATCGGCTTCTACCACTCCCATCCGGACCACCCCGCGCAATGGTCGTCTACCGACCTCGCCGAAGCCCACTGGTTCGGCTGTTCCTACGTCATCACCAGCGTCGAAAAAGGTAAAGCCATCCTGACCAATTCCTTTGAATTGACCGGCAGTGACGAAAGCGACAAGAAGCTGGTTCTAGAGAACATCGCCGTTCAGTAGGGTGGACACTCCTCTCCTACATGAGCCAAAACCTGCCTCGATTCCGTTTCTACTAGTAAGCCTGCGAAATATAGTTCTTTCCAAAGCAGGCCAACCGGTGTGAAATAGGTCAACTCGCTTCATCGCACCCTGTGCTTTTCTGCGACTGAAGCTTTTCAAAAGGGGCGTATGAAAATTCAAGCGGTCTTCCTGGTCCTTGTCCTGTGCTCCATCCTTCCCGCGGAAAATCTGGAAAAGAACCAGAAAAAAGAATTGGAAGCAGAAGTCAAAGTCATGATTGCGGAAGCGCAAAGCCTGGAGAGAACTGGGCAGTTTGCCGAAGCACGGGCCAAGTATGCGGAGTCGCAGGCGCTGATCGAAATGAAAGACGTCACCGACGCCATCAAACACCTGGACGAAGACATTCAAAAGCGCGTGAAGACCTCATTGAACGACTCTCGCAAACTTTACGAGAAGCAAAAATACAAAGAGTCCGCCGACTCTCTCGAGGAGGCCCTGAAGCTGCAAGCACTACAGCCCGTGCTGGCTTACAATCTTGCGCTTTGCTATCACCATCTCGGGGAACGCGCCAAGGCCCTCGAGTATCTGGATAAAGCCAAAGCGGGCACTCCAGATCCGAAGCAAAAGCAGAAACTCGCTCAACTGGCCACGTTCTACACCACGGGAGAGAATGGACCCACGCTAAACGATAGCGACCGGAATCGAGTCACCAAGGTGAACCGCCTCACTGACAGCATTGGACTCGAAGCATCGCTCGAAGACGAAGGTGGAGAAGAAACGGCATTGGCCGACGATGACACGCCACTGCCGCAGCCGGTAGCGCAGGAGTCTCCCAAGTTAAATGCTCCCTCCGGCCCACACAGCAGTACAAGTGCCCGTCACCGGTCAAGTTTGTGCAATGCGCTGGGCGAACTCAAAGGCACGTTGGTGACGAGTCCAGCGGCGACTTTCGATCTGGCAAATTGTGCGGAGAGCAATGGACGTCCCGCCGAAGCCTTGCACCTGCTGGAAAAATATCTGGAGATGTCACCCAAAGCCCTCGATGCCGAGGAAGTGCACAATCGCATCGCAGACCTGAAAGCGCTGCTCACTTTGCCCGGTCAAAACGGAATCGAAGTCCGCCATCTGTATGCCTTGGCCTACGGTTCGCTGGCCGAGCGTGAGTACGACCGCGCACTCGCGGACTTCATCAAAGCCGGAGAACTCGCTCCTGAATTCGCGCTCACGAAATGGAAGCTGGGACTCTTCTATGAAGCCATGGGCGATATCGACGAAGCGCGAAAGAATTTCAATCGCTATGAACAATTGATTTCCGACCAAAGCGCGAAAGACGAAGCCAACCTTCACCTCAGCACTCTCGAAGCCAAGCGCACCAAGTACGACGATGAAATGGACGAAGCTGAAGACATCGTCGCCGACCTATTCAATCGATCGATGAACCTGACTTTCAACGGTTCCGAAAAACGCAGCGCCATTCGGGCAAAACGCGCGCGCGTGAAAAAGAAGGAACAAAATAAAGCCCGCAATCGCATCGGCGGCTTCGCCGTTCCTTACGCCTACGCGCAACAGCAATTGGGCCAGGCCAGCGAACATCTTCAAGTCGCTCTCGCGCTCTTCCCTCTCGGCGCCGAAGCCAACGAACTGATGGGCCTGGTTTTCTTGCAAGCCAACGACGGCCGCTCCGCCACCAGAAATTTCGACGTGGTCGCAAGCCAGGGTCTCCCGGTTCCCTTCTATGCCGAACTGCGCGGCCACAAACAAGATCAAGCCGTGAAGGTTGAGCTGAGCCGCGACCGAATTCGTTTAATTTATCTTTCCTCCTACGACAAACGAGGAAATCCGGCGCCTCCCAGCAAGCCCGCTGGAGAAGACGGCCTCGGCGATATGGTCATGGACCCGTCGACGCCGCGGCAGGAAGGTTTCGATTCGCTCGACATCACGTTGAGCGAAATAAAGAAAGTGGAAACCGACAAAGGGCTGCTCAAGCTCAAACTTGCAAAACAGGAAGTCACGCTGGCCCCGATCTATCTGCCGGCATTTACTCCGATTGAGGGCCCACCGGCACGCCGCTTCGCCAACAACTACACCCGGCTGTTCGTGCGCTATCCAGGTCTGGAAGATTCGAAACTGGGCAACGAAGGCATGACTGGCGGCGAGAAATTCAAGATGGGCGCCAACCTCGCCAGCGCCAGCCTGGATATGGCTATGGGCGGCTTCACCGCCATCGGCGCAATCTCCAGCGTGCAGGACGCAATCTCCATCACGCGCACCATCCACTCCGCGATGGCTTCGCTCAACGTAAGTTTCGCCACCTGGGAAAAAAGCGTGGACGACCAGCAACAACTCCTGGCCGGCAAATCGTTCAAGGCGATTCCGATCCAGCAGGCAAATCTGGAGTTCGCCCAGGAGCTGAAATGACTGTAGCGCGGACACTCCTGTCCGCGAAAGGCATCAAGCTAAAAATGCTGGGTATGTTTTAATGCAGTATGTCCGACAGAAGAAAACTCAGTACAGTAATCGTCATATTTCTTGCGTTCTGCTGCGCCGCCGAAGCCCAAAAGCTCACCGCCCGCGAAGTCATCACTCGCATCCAGCAGCACGTAGGCGTTCCCTGGCAAAGCGACACGGTTGACACTTTCAAAGCCGGCAATCCGGACACCCAGGTAACCGGCATCGCCGTCACCATGATGGCCACGCTCGACGTCCTACAGCGCGCCGCAGCCTCCGGCAACAACTTGATCATCACCCACGAGCCAACTTTCTTCGATCATCGCGACGTTTCGACGCAGTTGCCGGAAAAAGAAAACGACGCGGTGCTAACGGCCAAGCGCGAGTTCATCGAAAAACACCATCTGGTGATCTGGCGATTTCACGACCACTGGCATGCTCGCAATCCCGACGGCATAGAAGCCGGCATGGTCAACGCGCTGGGATGGCAGAAATTTGAAGATCCCGCCAATCAATATCTGTTCAACCTTCCAGACATCACGCTGGAAAAATTGGTTACCGAGATTAAAAGCAAACTAGGGATTCATGTCATGCGAATAGTCGGAGATCCCAATCTGCACATCACCAAACTCGCCATGGCTCCCGGCGCTTCTGGATTCACCCCTCACGCCCACGCGCTCGAAATGCCTGGAGTACAAGCCCTGGTCATCGGCGAAACTCAGGAATGGGAGACTGTCGAATACGTTGCGGACGCCATCACCGAAGGCAAACAAAAATCTCTCATTATCCTCGGCCACATCCCCTCCGAACAGGCAGGGATGGAAGAGTGCACCCGCTGGCTGAAAACTTTCGTCTCCGAGGTTCCGATAGAATTTGTTCCAGCGAAAGAACCATTCTGGAGCATGTAGAGCGGATACTCCTGTCCGCTGCCTTTGACGTTGAACTCTGGACGGCAAGATTTAATCATCCGCCTGATTTCCAGAAAAACCACAAACCCAAACAACTTCAAAAGCGGCGGACAAGAGTGTCCGCCCTACACTCCTGCATCCTCCGCCTCACCTATGGCATCATGTATAGCCTATGCCCAAGATCCACATCCCAACGCCGTTACGGCAATATACCGGCAAGCAGGCTGCCGTTGACGTGAAGGCTGGAACCATTGCTGACTCGCTCAACGATCTGGTCGCCCAGCATCCCGACCTGCGCCGACACCTCTATACCGACGAAGGCAAGTTGCGCGCGTTCGTCAACGTTTATCTGAACGATGAAGATGTCCGCTACATGCAGAAAGAAGCGACCCCGGTTAAGGACAGTGATACCATTTCCATAGTGCCTTCGATCGCCGGAGGCGGGTAATTTTAGATTGCAGATTTTGGATTGCAGAATGAAAATCGCCGTCACATCGCGCTCTGGACGTTGTTGTAGCCCTTCTTGTCCGTAGTCCGCGCATCGTCCGGACAAATCTTCAATCTAAAATCAAAAATCTGAAATTTTCTTTGAGGTTCTTATGGCAACTACTACTGACGTAGCACCCGTTACCCTGAGCAACGACGAAATCCTGCGCTACTCGCGCCATCTGATCATGCCCGAGGTCGGCATGGAAGGTCAGTTGAAGATCAAGGCCGCGAAGGTACTTTGCATTGGCGCGGGAGGCCTGGGGTCGCCGCTGGCTTTGTATCTGGGCGCAGCCGGCGTGGGCACGCTCGGTATCGTGGACTTCGACGTCGTCGACTACACCAACCTGCAACGCCAGATCATTCACTCCACTGCCGACGTGGGTCGCAAGAAACTCGACTCCGCCGCCGATAAGTTAAAAGCCATCAATCCATTTATCAACATTCGCAAGTTCGACACGCGCTTATCCAGCGACAACGCCATCGAACTTTTCAAAGAGTTCGACATCATTGCCGACGGCACCGATAATTTCCCCACCCGCTATCTGGTCAACGACGCCTGCGTAATCACCGGCAAGCCGAATGTTTACGGCTCGATTTTCCGTTTCGAAGGCCAGGCCAGTATTTTCGCCACCGAAGGCGGCCCGTGCTATCGCTGCCTGTATCCCGAACCACCACCGCCGGGACTCGTTCCCTCCTGCGCCGAAGGTGGAGTGCTAGGGATCCTTCCCGGCTTAGTGGGCGTGATCCAGGCCACCGAAGTCATCAAGCTGATTCTCGGCATCGGCGATCCACTCATCGGCCGATTGCTTCTGATTGACGCACTTGGCATGAGTTTCCGTCAGCTCAAGCTGCGCAAGAATCCCGAATGCCCGGTTTGCGGCAAAAATCCCACCATCACCGAGCTGATAGACTACGAACAATTTTGCGGCATTCGTGGCGAGGAGGCCCCAGTGGAAACGGTTAGCGGAGAAATGCAGGTCGAAGAACTCAAGCGGCGTCTCGACGCCGGCGATGATATCTATGTGCTCGATGTCCGCGAGCCGCACGAATACCAGATCGCAAACATCGGCGGGCATCTGATCCCGCTTGGAGATCTACCCAACCGCGTGAACGAACTCGACAGCAGCCGTGAGATCGTGGCCCACTGCAAAATGGGCGGCCGCAGCGCAAAAGCCGTGACTTTCCTTCGTCAGGCAGGATTCAAGAAAGTCCACAATCTGGCTGGCGGCATTACCGCCTGGGCAGAACGAGTGGATCCGAAGATGCCGAAGTATTGATTTTTCCCACTGCCAGGCCCGACCTTAAATAAACTTCAAAATCGGGTTCGTGAAATTCGCCAGATTCGGAAAAATAGACGGCAAATCTGTCGCCGGCACTCCGAACCACTGGGCCAGGGTCGCGCCATATTGATCCAGGGAAGTGGTCGGAATCCAGCGTCCCTGATTGGTGGCGTCGTCCGGGCCACCGAGCGCGAGCGTTGGGAAGGTGCCGTAGAAGTCGCCGCCTTTGGCCGCGCCGCCCATGATCATATGGTGGCTGCCCCAGGCATGATCGGTTCCGGCCGTGCTGTCAGGTTGGAGGGTGCGGGCAAAATCCGATAGGGTGAACGAAGTTACCTGTGAATCCACGCCGATCTCCACTGTTGCATTGTAGAAAGCGTTCATCGATTGGCTGAGATCTTTAAAGAGGGAGAGCTGAGTGGGAAGTTGCGCGCTGTGAGTATCAAAGCCGCCAATGGAAACGAAGAAGATTTGTCGCGCCAATCCAAGCGCGGAGCGCGCCTGAATAATCTGCGCCACCTGCTTGAGTTGTCCGCCGAGGCTTGAAGTGGGGAAGGCTGTCATCAGTGCTTTGTTGGAGGCCAACGCAACGGCGAGGGCCTTGCTGTCATTCAGCGCATTGGAAGTTACTTTGCTCGCGGACTGAATCAAAGAGAGTCCAGTGTCGAAAGTCAGCAGATTCTGCAACGCGGTGAGGCGAGAGGTGTCCTGACTGCTTCCCGAGAAGCCACTGAGTGGCGCAGTCGGATTACCGCTCGATTCCATGGAGCGCATCGCCAGTCCTTCAACGAAGATGTTCGTGCCTGCGAGGGAAATCGAGATGGGAAAATTCCCGCCGTAAATTGCCTGGATCTTGTCCGCTAAAAGGCCGCCCCATCCGGCATTCGCCAGCGTCGCTGGAGCGGCAGTCTGCATTTGAGTTTGCTGGTCGGCGTGCGAAAACAAATTCTCCGGAAGTGTTGCCTGCGATTGCATGAACTGGGTGCGGGTCGTCGGTTGTACCAACGTGCCCACGTTAGTCAGCAGTGCCAGTTTCTTGGTGTTAAACAAATTCTGTATCTCGACAAAGCTGGGATGAAATCCAAAGGGAGTGCCAATGCTTGGCGGCGTAACCGAAAGCAACTGGTTCTGTGGCAGCGCCAGGCCGGCCCGAATGTTGGCATAGTTCGTGTATCCGGAGCTGTCGTTCGGTACCACCATGTTGTTGGCGTCGTTGCCGCCGAACATGAAGATGCAGACCATCGCCTTGTAATCCGTTGACGACTGCGCCATCGCATTCATCAGCCCCAATCGCCCGAAGCTGGCGGCTGCCATGCCCGCCGCAGCGGAGCAGCAGCTCTTCCTGACAAAATCTCGTCTCGTCATCTTTCTCATGGCTGTTCTCCCTTTAGTGTTGGACCTGATATTGCGATGAGCTGCCGATCAAATAGAAAGCCGCCTTGGTGCGTTGGGTGGGATCGGTGATCCCAGTAAGCGTGCTCACCAGTGTGCTGCGCATGTCGGTGGACATCTGCCCGTGCATCATCACAGCCGAAGCCGCGTCCAGCAGGTTGTTCACATCACCCGCCAGCGCCACATATTGCGATAGGTCGATGGTGGTGGTCGATCCCACGCTGCCGTAGATCAAATCATTCACAAAATTGATCCGGGCGATGGCGGTGCTCGTGTTCATGAGTTTGAATTCAGGTCCCAGCAACTGAGTGTCGGGAATCTGATAATCCGGAGGATAGAAATTGAAAACCGAACCGGGGAAGAATGGGTATTGCCCCATGTTCGACGAATAATATTGAAGGTTGTTGCCGCCGTCGGTGGTTGCGTTCGTGGCCCGCAGCATATTCATGATGTGCAAGACCGGCTCTTTGAGATGACCGTCGCTGGCCTGCACTTGCGTGGGATCGTCGCCGCGGCGCGCTTCCATATCCATCAGGACCGCCGTGACCACGGCTTTGAGATCGCCGCGCACTCCGCTTCCGTTGTCATTGAACACGGCGACGACTCGCCCCACATAATCCGTAGTCGGATTGCTGGTCACCAGTTTTTCAATGAGTGCTCTCGCCAGGAACGGTCCTATGTTGGGATGGTTAAAGATGTTCTGCAAAGCGGCATCCAAATCCGTCTCGGCGTTGTTTCCCGCCGGCAATACAGTGCCGTTGAGTAGCGTTTTTGTCGCCGTGTTGTGATGCGCATCGAAGGAAATCATAGGGCCGCTGTAAAACGATGGGCTATAGAATCCCGCCGTTTGGCCCGGCTGCGGCGGATACGTCCAGCCGGTAAACGCTGCCGCGAAGGCCGTAACATTTGCCTGCGTATAACTTGGAATTGGATTTCCCGAGCCGTCCAACTGCTGGGTGCCGTCGGGATTCAACTCCTCCAAGCCAAGCGTAAAGAGTTGCAACACTTCTCGGCCGTAATTTTCGTTAGGCCGGCAACTGCTGCAACCATCATTGTTGGCCATGTTGAGATAACTTCCCATGGCGGGGCTGAGGGTGACGTCCTTAATCAGGGTGGCATGATTGCCGAACGCGTCGTTCTGCATCATGTTGTTCCACAATACGAATGCCGTGGGATCGGAAATCGAAACTCCCGAGATCACGAACATTTCCGACAGCGCCGCCGACACTCTCTGTCGCAACTGATCTTGACCATTCACCGAATTGGCAAAAAAGCGTTGCTGCACCACCGAAAGCGAGTCCGTCGAAGCCGGGGCGGGATACGTGGAAACCGCCGCGCTGAACTGCTCATTCAGGAATGCCTGAAAGCCGATTGCCTGTACGTGAGCGATCGATGCCTGCGTCGGGCCCCAGGTCGACTGCTCCAGGAACCGCGCCGCTGCCGTGGTGCTGACCACCGACGTCCCTGCGTTCACCTGCATGTTGGTAGCTGTGGAGTTGGCCGAACCTGGGTCCGGATTTTCCACTGTCACCGCGACCGTTCCAATCTGTTGGGTGAGAGCCGTACCGGTCGCAGTCAGTTGGGTGGACGACACAAACGTAGTGGTCAGAAAATCGCCGCCAAACACCACCGTCGCGCCGTTGACAAAATTGCTACCCATCACAGTCAGCGTGAAGTTGCCGACCGTGATGGGATTCGGAGAAACCGAAGTCAAAACTGGTATGGGGTTTTGCAACGTTACCGCGGCGGTCGCTGTGCTTCGCGAATCAGCCACGCTGGTTGCCGTCACACTCACGGGATTGGGCGTCGGTGGCGCTGCTGGCGCCGTGTACAAGCCGCTGGCGCTCACCGTACCGAGCGTGGCGTTGCCGCCCGCGATGCTGTTGACCGACCAGTTGACTGTCGCGTTCGAACTTCCTGTGATCGTGGTGGAAAATTGTTGGGTGACCGACGGACGCAATGCCGCCGTGGTCGGACTCACTTTGATCTGCACCGTGTCCGGCGTCTGCACGTCCACACTAAGGCTTGGTGTAGACCCAGCCGAGCCCGGCGCCGGATTCATTACTGACACCTGCACGGTGCCCAGTTCCGCCGAGGTGGCAGTTCCCGTAGCCGTCAGTTTGGTTGCGGAAACAAATGTGGTGGTCAACGCCTTCCCGGCAAACATGATTTGCGCGTTCTTTACAAACAGCCTGCCATTCGCCGTGATGGTGAATGTTCCGATGGGGATCGCAGTCGGAGAAACCGAGGTCAGGAGAGGAATCGGGTTTTCCAGATCGACTGCAGCTTTGCCGGTAAGCGTCGAGTCGCTACTGCTGACGGCGGTGATCTGTAACGTGTCGGAAACGGGGAGGGCTGTGGGAGCGGTATACAAGCCGGTCGCGTCAATCGTGCCAACGGTGGAGTTTCCTCCGGCAACGCCGTTCACCGACCAGATGACGCTGGAACTGGTGGTGGTCGCGGTGCTGCCGCTCGCCATGCTGTTGCTGGGCATGCCGCTGCTCATGGCTGTCTGCGATACCGGCATCAACACAGCATGTTCACTGAAACCTCCGCTGCCCGATCCGGCCGCCGCCGAAGCTTGTGACTTCACCGGCACTGCCGCCGAGAACTGTTGCGTGGCCCCAGCCCGCACGTTGGCGCTCGAAGGAGTGATCTTGATTCCAGGATCAGAACTCAGACTACAGCCCGCTAGAAACGACACTGCGAACAGAAGTGCGAAACAGCTTATGGAAGTCTGAAAAGATTTTCTTGAAACTCGCTTGTTGATTGTTCGCATCATCGCATCCCTCACTGAATCGTTTGGCATGAGTGATCGTGCAAACGCAGAGTAGTGCAATGCGGCAGGTTGCCAATAGATCGCAGGAGTCCAATCGAAGGTTCTAGTTTGGGACAGTTACCAAAATGAATCTGGCGTAATCGGACGTGTCCGTAAGGACAAAATCAAACGCGCCATGGGACATCCGGGAGCTGGCCTAAAGATTGCATGATCGGCGGGATTGCAGCTTCAATGCCCCTGATTCTGGGTGGCGCACTCGCGAGAACGCACACCCCTCTCACGCCTTTTGTCTCGACTAAGGATTCTTCGCACCCCCGAAGGACCGGTCTCAGCTGAGAGCTGAAAGCTGAAAGCCTGCAACCGATCTCACCAACCGATTTTAGATTCCCCCCGCCATCTGCTAGCCTGATTTGCCATGGACTATCTCTGGACCCCGTGGCGTTACGCCTACGTTTCGACCGCCGAGAAAACCTCGGGTTGCATCTTCTGCGATCTCCCCAAACTCGGAGACGATGCCAAAGCTCTTATCGTCCATCGCGGGCAATATTGCTTCGTCATCCTGAACGCCTTTCCCTATACCCCCGGCCACGTGATGATCGTCCCCTTCGCGCACCTCGACGAACTGCGGAAGCTCCCGCTCGAAGCCGCGCATGAAATGATGGATCTGTCGCAGAAAATGGAAAGCGTGTTGCGGAGCCTTTACAACCCTAACGGACTCAACCTGGGCATGAACATCGGCAAAGCCGCCGGGGCCGGGGTCGCCGGTCACATCCACATGCACGCGCTGCCCCGCTGGGTCGCCGACGCGAATTTTTTATCGGTTGTAGGTGAAACCAGAATCCTGCCCGAAAGCCTGGAAATGACTTACGCGCGAATCAAGGCGGCCCTGGAAGAAAAAAAGTCACCCTGAGCGAAGTACTTGGAAGGGCACAACCTTTGCTCAGGATGACGCGGCTAGGAGAAAAAGTTACTTGCAAAACATCGGCCTATCAGGCCGTGTCGGGTTTTGGAGAAAGTAACTCAAAGCCGGACGTACAGTTGTCATAAATATGTCAACAAATTGTCATCCCGTCTTTACATTCCCCGGAGCTTAGGGACAGCCGCCCTCGGCTGTCCCGAGCGCAGCTCCGCAGTTTCTTTTAATCATGCCAGCAACTTCTCCATTCCCTTCTCATCAATCACGCTGACACCCAATTCTTTCGCCTTATCCAATTTCGATCCAGCCTCATCCCCCGCCAACAAATAATCCGTCTTCTTGCTAACCGATCCAGTCACTTTCCCGCCGGCATCTTCAAGCATTTTCTTAGCTTCATCGCGGCTGTAGTGCGGTAATGTCCCGGTGATAACGAATGTCTTCCCGGCAAGTTTCGTTCCCCGCTCCTTCCTCGTACCAGTCAACCTCAACCCGTGCTCCTGCAATTCCTTCAGCAGCGCCCGATTTTTCGCCTCATGAAAGAACTCCACCAGACTCTGTGCAATCCGTGGTCCCACTTCATTCACCTGTTGCAGTTCTTCTTCGCTGGCATTCATCAATGCGTCCATGGATCCGAAATGTTCGGCCAGAAATTGTGCCGTCCGTTCGCCCACCATGCGGATTCCCAAGCCAAAGATCACGCGCTCCAGCGGCAGCTTCTTCGATGCCTCGATCTCATCGAGAATGTTCTGCGCGGATTTGTCCCCCATCCGCTCCAGCGAGAGCAAATCCGCTTTCGTCAGTTTGTAGATATCCGCAACATGTTTTACCAGGCCGCGGTCGGTCAACTGATTCACCAGCGCATCGCCCATGCCTTCGATATTCATCACGCCGCGCGACGCAAAATGCAGAATCGTCTCCCGCAACTTGGCCGGACAATCGGCATTGACGCAGCGATGGTCCGCCTCGCCTTCATCGCGCACCACATGGCCGCCGCATACCGGACAGCGCTCCGGCATATGAAAAGATTTCTTTCCCCGGGGATGCTCCTTGTCCTCAATCACCCGCGTCACTTTCGGAATCACATCGCCGCCGCGCTCGACTTCCACCCAATCGCCGATCTTCACACCCAGCCGTTCGATCTCGTCCATGTTATGCAGCGTGGCCCGGCTCACGGTCGTGCCGCCAATGAACACAGGCTTCAAGTGGGCCACCGGCGTGAGTTTCCCGGTCCGTCCGACCTGCGGAACAATGTCTTCGATCTGCGTAATACCCCCGCGCGCCGCGTATTTATAGGCAATCGCCCAGCGCGGCGCCTTGCCGGTATATCCCAATTCGTCCTGCCAGGCGGTGCGATCGACTTTGATCACAATGCCGTCAATTTCGTACGGCAACTTCTCGCGCTTGGTCTCCTCTTTCTCGATGAAGCTCCAAATCTCATCAAAATTCTTCGCCAATTTCCGGCTGGGATTCACTTTAAATCCGGCAGCTTCGAGCGCATTCAGCGTTTCCCAATGTCGTGGAAAATAAGTTTTACCGTTCCGCAGCAGCGCATATCCGAAGTAATCGAGACGCCTCTGCGCTGTAATGCTGGGCTCGAGATTCCGCACCGTGCCCGCCGTAGCATTGCGCGGATTCACAAAAACTCTCTCGCCCTTCCGCTCCTGCTCTTCGTTCATCTTCTTGAATGACGCCAAAGGTATCAGCATCTCGCCGCGCACTTCGAAATCAGGCGGGATGCCAATCTTCTTCAATTTTTCTTTGGAAATCGACAGTGGAATCGATCGTACTGTCCGCACATTCAGCGTCACGTCTTCGCCAATCGATCCATCGCCGCGCGTGATGCCCCGTACCAATTTTCCATCTTCGTAGTGCAACGCCAGCGACATCCCGTCCAACTTCAACTCGCAGACGTATTCAATTTCGGTGCGCCCGCTCAGTTCGTGTACTCGCCGTTCCCAGTTGCGCAGATCGTCGACGCTGTAAGTGTTGTCCAGCGAAAGCATCGGGGAAGAATGAGGCGCTTTGACGAACCGCTCACTCGGCTTGCCGCCCACTCGCTGCGTAGGAGAATCCGGCGTGACCAATTCCGAATGTTTGATTTCAAGCGCCTTCAGCTCTTCCACGAGCTTGTCGTAGGCAAAGTCGGTGATCTCGGGATCGTCAAGAACGTAGTAACGATGCTCGTGATACCGGATCTTCTCCCGCAAAGCATCGATTTTCTTTTGGATATCTTTTGTAGCCATAGCCGTCGACAAGAATTATAGCTGCGCGCAAGGACACCCTAGGCTTTGCGGATCGCTCATCGGTCAGGCACAATACCTTACCTCCAGCAGGAAGATGAGGTAATAAACGGATTGTTATGAAGCCCATAAATCAGTGGACCTGGAAGCAGTGGGTGTTGTTCACGAACGTGGTCGGCGCGATAGGCATTTATGTCGGCTTCGTTAGCTCTGGGGTCAAGTTGTCGAGCGATATGAAGGTCTACGTTGCGGTACCCATAATCGCCTTCCTAAATCTAATGTTCCTGGTCGTTAGACCACGTATGCAAACTCAGACGACGTCAGATCACAAAGGGCCGAGTCCGATCGCAATACTTTACCTGGTCTTGGCTGAGAGACCACTGCTCACCGTCCTATGCATCTTGCAACTTAGCGGGGCATCGAAAGCCACAGCGACAACCATCCAGATTGCCCAAGCGTCAATGGGTGACTATGTGAGAAGCCTGCCGAACCCGGCGTCGATCGCATTGCGCATGAAAGCCTTTGCCGCGCTCACGGCATGCGTCGCTCTCATTTGGTTCTTGGGGGCGATTGGACTATGGCTTCGACTCTCATGGGCATGGTGGTTGGCTCTAGTCTTGAACGGCCTCGCGGCAGGAATTTGTGCACTACTCCAAATCATCAAGCCTGATCAATGGCTTTTTGACATATGGTCAACGCTTGCGGTCGTTCTGCTCCTCCTCCGGCCTCTCAGGAAGCTGTTTCAAATAGAGAACAGTCCAGCCTGTTAAAATCGTTACCCGATCTTCCCCTGAAACAGCGGCCACAACTGGTCACCAATCACCCGATACAAAACAAACGCCTTTCCCGAATCCGAAACCTGGCGAAACAACAACTCCCCGCGCCCATCCCCATCGGCGTCGACGGCGTCAATGAATTCCATTCGCGGCAAAACGTCGAGGTGCTGATTGTCCGTCACGTTCGAAAACGCTTTGTGCAGATCGCCATAAATATCTTCGCGAGCCACCAGTGTCACCAGGTATTGCATGTCCGGGGCTGTGCCCGGGCCTTTGGCTTGAGGCAGGTGGGCGTTGGCGGTCATCACCAGTATCGGCTCGTTATTATTCGAGAGATCAAACACACTAAGCAGGACACTATCGAAAGTCGGCCCAACAAGTTTCGCCACCCGGCTCGTATGCGCAGCAGTCTTGCCCGATGAAGCCGATGTTGCCGTTACACTCCCCAACCCCAAATCTTTCGCGCGCGCCCGAACCTCAATAGCCGCGAGCGCGAGCATTTTGTCGCGAAACTTCGCCTCTTCCTCCGGCTTCATGCTGTAGGCGTAAGGCCGCGGATCGGGCCCAGCCGCATCCGAAATTGCAGGAATATATTGAATGCCATTCGATGTTGCCGTCGCTGTCATGGTGACTTTTCCCGCTTTTGCCGTTGCCTGCGCTTTCGTTGTCGTAGGTTCAGGCGGGACCGCAGCGTCTACTTTGGCTTCCTCTTTCGCCGCCGCCGCTTTCCCGCGCCGCAGAGTGGGAAGGTTGGGATCGTTCGCGGGCGGCGCCGTTTGCGGCGCCGGCGCCGGATTGGCCGTAGCCGGCGTCCCTGCCTGCGTGACCGTGGCTGGCGCCGGAATGGTGGGAATGGAGGTTGCCGGAGTTGGAGTGCTGGCCGCTGGTGTCGCCGTCGGCCCCGTGGTCGACGACGGAGCCTGATCCGCCTTCGTTTGATCGCTCTTCGGCCGCTTCAAAACCGGCGGCGCGCTGGGATCATCCGGGTTGCTGTCCGATGTTGTCGCGGGCATGGGCGTCGATGCTGCAGGCGACGACGATGGCTCGGGTGCCCCCGGCCGTTTCAGCACCGGCGGGCCATCCGCATTGTCCTGAATCTTTTTCGCTCTTTCCGCCGCCGCGGCCGACGCTTTCTTTTTTGCCTCTGCCGCTGCAATCGAATCCGCCGATTGCCACTTTCCCTGCCCGCGCCAGACGCTCTCGCCATGCTGCGCTGTAGTCACTGTAAACAGTCCTTGCGAAACCCCAGTCTTTAGCCCTTCATAGACGGTATCCGTATAAAGCGCAAGTGGCACCGGCGCGGCCTTGTACGCGCTGGCGTCGTAAAACTCACCATCGATCATGATCGTGACCGGCAAGAGCGTCATCTTCCCGCTGGGCGTGACTTCGATCAATCCCAGAGCGCGCGGGCCAGTAAGTTTTTTTGCCCGCGACGAGCTTTGCCCAAACAAAAGCTGCGCCACAATCAAAGCCAGGCCCGCGCAGATGACGCCACGCCGCGCAATACGATATAACGGAGAACGAGCGCTCAAATTAGAAGGAGAAGCATCCATGGGTTCCCTTACTCTAAAAGACAATGATAAAGCCCCCGAGTTCACTTTGCCCGATCAGGACGGCAAAGTAATAAAGTTGAAAGACTACCGCGGCCAGTACGTCGTTTTGTACTTTTATCCCCGCGCCGACACACCGGGCTGCACCATCGAATCCTGCGAATTCCGCGACTCCCACAAGAAGATTGAAAAAGTGAACGCAGTCGTCCTGGGTATTTCGCCGGACACTTCAAAAGACCAAAAGAAGTTCGAGGAAAAGTTCAGCCTGCCCTTCACCCTCCTCGCCGACGCCGATAAAACCGTCTGCAACCTCTATGGTGTGATGCAGGAAAAGAACATGTACGGGAAAAAAGTTATGGGCGTAGCCCGGACCACCTTCATCATCGGCCCCGACGGCAAAATCAAACACATCTTCGAAAAAGTAAAGCCCGAAGGCCACGCCGAGGAAGTGCTGGCGTATTTGAAAGAAGCGGCCAAAGGCGCTGCGTAGAAGCAGTCGCCACAACTCGCGTAGGGACGGACGCCCCGTCTGTCCCACCGAGCGCAGCGAGGCCCGACCTTTCCCAACCCAGCTCCGGAGGAGCGGCCAAGCTAGCCCAGGACGAAAAGTCCTGGGTAGGTCTGCCGTAAGACCACGCTCCCGCAGGGAACCCTAAGCCTTAAGGATCTCATCAGAACGTTGCTGAGGTAATCGCTGTTTACAAGGTGCTGCGATGACCGTAGTCTCCCGGTGGGGGAAAAACATTGTTAGTGACGGACAAACCATTGGATGATCACAGGGTCGAATTCCGTCAAAGCCTGACCCCAAAGGAGATTGAGGAACTCGCCTCAAATCGGGAAATTCGTCTCCTCCAATGCGCTTCGCCGGTTCAATCCCGCACATGGAAGCTTCTGAATCAGAATTTGTTCTCGCTTCGACCTGACATCGAACTGAGAATATACGGGTTCTATTCGCATACCTGCGACTTATCCTTTGCGGACCATCTAAACAATGTTCGTAGATTTACTGCTGATTGTCTGATGAATGCTGTCGGTCTGGAACACCTCTCTTCGTTTGAACAACTCGAAGAACTTTCTCTCGGTATTCACAGTCTCGAAAACTTCGATTTCCTGTCGAGCCTGCCCCGGAAAATCAAATCCTTAACCTTGGGACCGACAAAGTCAAAGAAACCCAGACTGGATGGTCTGGATCGATTCCAATCTTTGCGCAAGCTGTGTGTAGCAGGGCAACAAAACGGAATTGGGGTAGTTGGAGAACTTCAAACGCTTGAAGAGGTCAGCCTTTGCAGAATCAGCACAGCCAACGTTGAGTATGTTTCGAAACTGCCGCAACTATGGTCGCTGGATATCAAGCTTGGTGGCATCGAGAGCTTATCGGCGATCGCGGGCAATGAGAAAATAAAGCGTCTTGAACTTTGGCGTATCCGAGGGCTGTCTGATATCGGCGTCATTTCTTCACTCATTGGTTTGCAATATCTTTTCCTGCAGGAATTGCGCAACATCAGCAGTGTTCCTGATCTCTCGCGTCTAACAAAACTGCGTAGGCTTTACCTGGAAAACATGAAGGGGCTAACGGATGTGAGCGCGATTCGGCTCGCTCCGGCACTCGAACAGTTTATCCATGTGGCCGCTCAAAACATCGAGTTAGAGCAATATATGGACGTGTTGGATATGCCGACGTTGCGCGAGGTTCTCGTTGGATTTGGCAACAATCGCAAAAATCAAGAGTTTCAAATCCTGGCGGCAAAGTCGGGTAAGGGAAAGTATTGCCCGAGTAGGTTCGTTTTCCGGTGAAGATTGGTGTTGTAACACGGTAACGGCACCGATCGAGAGTGCTTGTCGAAACTAAAGAATCTCTGTCCAACCCAGCTCCGGAGGAGCGACCGAGCTTAGCCCAGGACGAAAAGTCCTGGGTCAGGATGCCGTAAGACCAGGCTCCCGCAGGGCCCCAGAGGGAACGCGATCTAAGATTCAAGTTGGCCAAACCCGCGACAACACGATGCTGCCGACATAACACGCCAAAGAAATGCTGATACCAGCGAGCGGCGCCCTGAAAAAATAAACCTTGCTGAGCACAACAAACCCGCAGAGCATGGCCAGCCCGACAACGAGCAGGAACGGTGATTGAAAGAGGACGCGACTGTGGGCCAATGCGAGATAACCGAAAATTAAGCCGAACAAAATTAGTCCCATGCTATGGCTGGCATTAAAGCCCATCCAACACTTCCACATGGTTGTCTCTTTCGTAATGATAGGTGAAGTCTGGCTCATGCTGGTTTGTAGCGCGGGGTCGCGCGGCGTGAGGTTTGTCCCCCAGAACGTATAGCTGAGGTGGATGACTCCGAGCGTAAAGACAATGCTCGCGCTAAGAACCATGAGAATTCTTGCGGCCAAGATGCTCTCCTCCGCTGACAACCAGCGCTATTCTTCGAACTCGCTTTCTTCCGGCGCATCGGTGGGGCTCGAAAACTCCATGCGATAACCGTCGGGATCGACAACCGGAACAACCCACAATCGGTTTCCTACGAAAGGACGCGTCCGCGTCTCAATCCCGCGAGATTTGAATTCGTGGTAAAGAGCCAGCGCATCTTCGCACTGGAAACAGATACTTACCCCCGTCCCAAACGATTCCTTTGGACGGCGTTCAGAGAGCGAAAGCTCCTGCAGCATGATGGCCGCTTCGCCAAGCCCAAGCCGGCACCAGCGAATTCTGCCGTCGGGATGGTCTTCGGCGCGGTCGGGAATCCAGTGGTTCTTCATTCCGAATCCAAGCCCATCCACATAGAAACGTAAAGAAGCCTCCATGTTGGTGACGCCGAAAAATGGGACAGCCTGCTTAACATTCATACTGGTAACGGTCGCGACACCCATACTTCACCTCACTCTGAATGGTAGCAAGCAAAGCCAATAAACGAAAAATTTCAATTACACCCTTACGCTTTACGTGATTGTTGTGAAATTGAATGGGGCCACCTGACCCAAGAATGTTCCCTATCGCTGTCCCTGCCGAGCTTTTGGGCGATAATTCTGAACGCCATGAAAAAGTTCGGTCGCCTTGTCCCCCGCGCATTTTACAACCGTGATCCCCGCCTGGTCGCGCCCGAGTTGTTGGGAAAGATTCTGGTGCGTCGCGACGGCAAGAAAATTCTCGCCGGCCGCATCGTGGAAGTCGAAGCCTATCTTGGAGAGAACGATGCCGCTTCGCATTCGGCGCGTGGCGAGACTCCCCGCAATGCCGTGATGTTCGGTCTGCCCGGCTTCGTGTATGTCTATTTCATTTATGGCAATCACTACTGCATGAACGTATCTTGCCTTCCCAAGGGAATTGCGGGCGGGATTTTGTTTCGCGCGTTGGAACCGCTGGAGGGCATCGAGGAAATGGCAATGGCCCGGGGAATCTCCATCGCCGGGCCCCAAGACCCGAAATATCTGAAAGACCTGAAAAATCTAACCAGCGGTCCGGGACGCCTCGCTGAGGCTTTTGACATAACCCGCCTGCGCGATAACGGCAAAGACCTGAGCAGTAAAAAATCCGATCTTTTTATTGCCGAACCCATTGCTGAAGACCCGTCGAAGGACTATGATCGCGCCCGTCGCGTTTTGACTACCGTGCGCATCGGGATCACTAAAGCTGCCGAACTTCCTTTGCGTTATGTGCTTGCGGGGAATGCATTCGTTTCTGGACCAAAGATTCGCGAATGAGTGCTAGTAGTATAGCTTTAAGCGAACTTTTTGCGTGCAGTCGATTTAAGCGAAGCGATAAAGCTGGGTGGCCTCTTCCCGGAGCAACTTCGCCGAATCGTCACCAGGGGCCTGCAAACGCCAAGACAAGGCATTCTGCGGACGGATGGCAACGAAGAATTCCGGCCATAAAAAGCCTTTAACGAAGATTCAACGACTTAGCTTTAAAGTGAGCATTTTGAGGATGACCGGCGGGCTGATTCTGGCACACGGCTTGCTACTTTTGAACATCGGACTCGGAAGTGCAGGGTTCGTGCATCCAGACCGTCGTGCCAAACATCTGATAACAGAAGACTGATTGGTTTTCATGGCTCGAACGACGAAACTGTTTTTCTTCTTTTGCGCAATACTCTGCTGCCTGGTCCCACTCTTCGCAGCCAAAGCCGCCGGACCCGCCAGCCCCATTCAGGCCACAATCTCGGCGAACGCTCCCGCCAGTATCGTGGTCGGCTTTGTCGGGGGATTTGTCCACGACAACGATTTCCGCCACGTCCCGGTGCAGTTGACCCAGCGCCTGCAAGAGGAATATCCCAGCGGAGTTTGGATTAAGACGTTTGAAAACCATCGCTTCCATGACGCCTACCGCGCAGTATTGGCACGGCTTGACACCAATCACGACGGAATTCTCTCCGACGATGAAAAGAAAAGCGCCCGCATCATCCTGTTCGGACACAGTTGGGGCGCTTCAACCGCGGTGACGATGGCGCGCGCCCTGCAACGGCTTCACATTCCGGTCATGCTGACGGTGCAAGTGGATAGCGTCCAGAAAAAAGGCCAGAACGACGCCGTCATCCCCAACAATGTTGCCGAGGCGGTGAATTTTTATCAGCCTTACGGATTGATCCACGGACGAGCCAAGATCACTGCCGCCGATCCCACGCAAACGCAAATCCTGGGGAATTATCTTTTCGACTATCACAAAGAGCCTGCGGTTTGTAAGCAAACCATCTGGTATGTCCGCCTGGTATCGAAGACACACATGGAAAGCGAATGCGATCCTCGATTGTGGTCGCAGGTTGAAACGCTGATTCGGCAGCATTTGCCGTCGGACGCAACCACAGCCAGAAATTCAGGGCAGTAGAATATTATCGATCAAGCGCGTTGTTCCCACATAAGCGGCCACGGCGACGAGCGTTCCTCGAGTAATTTCTTCAATCGGCTCAAGCGTTTCCGGATTCACCATCTCGAAATAATCCAAACGTACTGACGGCTCTTCGCTGAAGATTTTTATTCCTGCTGCTATCAATGTTGCGGCGTTGCGTTCTCCCTGCTGAAATAAATTTTGTACGTACAGCAACGACCGATAGAGCACCAAGGCAGACTTTCTTTGTTCCGCATCGAGATAGGCGTTTCTGGAACTCATCGCCAAACCATCCGGGTCGCGGACAATCGGGCAGACGACAATCTCAACCGGAATATTCAAATCACGCACCATGCGGCGGATGATTGCCACTTGTGCTGCATCTTTTTGTCCGAAGAAAGCGAGATTCGGCTGGACGATATGAAAAAGCTTTGAAACTACAGTACTTACGCCGCGAAAGTGTCCGGGACGGGATTTGCCGTCGAGCTTTTCGCTGAGACCTTCCACGTCTACGTAAGTGATTGCTTTCTCGGGATACATTTCTTCGACGGACGGAGCAAAGAGAATCTCGACGCCTTCTTTTTCAAGCATCTCGCGATCTCGTTCAAATCTTCGCGGATATTTGCTGAGATCTTCTTTGGGTCCAAACTGCAATGGATTAACAAAAATCGATGCGGCCACGACATCCGATTGTGCCTTTGCCACTCGCACCAATGCGAGATGGCCTTCGTGCAGCGCGCCCATGGTGGGGACGAATCCCAGGCGTTGGGTTTTCTGGCGGGTGGCACGCATGGCATCGATAGTGGTGAGGATGTTCATAAAGGATTTTCACCACGTAGGCACAGAGACACGGAGAAGAAAAAACATTAAGACCAATTTTTGATTTGGGATTTTAGATTTAAGATTTTTTCTCTGCGCCTCAGTGTCTCCGTGGTGAATGATTTTTCCTACCGGCGCATGGATCGTTTGCGCTCCAATACGGTTTCCAGAGCGGAGCGGGTTTCTTTTGGGAGATGATAAGACTCGGTGTCCGATGGATATTGGTGGGAAAGCACGTCGGCGCGAAATGCCTGGACCGCATGAGTGATCGCGGCGGCGGCGTCTCCGTAGCGATGAACGAATTTCGCCGGTGGCGCGAAAGTCAGGTTCAGGATGTCGTGGAAAACCAGCACCTGGCCATCGCAATCCGGGCCGGCGCCAATGCCGATGGTTGGAGTTGCGACTTCAGTCGTAATCATCGCAGCGACTTCCCGCGGAATGCCTTCGAGAACGAGGAAAGCCACGCCGGCGCGGTCCAAGGCGACCGCATCGCGCATGAGATCTTCGATTTCGGTCAGAGACTTTCCCTGCACTTTGTAGCCGCCCATGCGATTGACTGACTGCGGAGTGAGGCCGATGTGTCCGGCGACGGGAATCTCGGCGTCGATGACGCGACGAATTAAATCTGCACGCTTTTCTCCACCTTCGATCTTCACCACCTCTGCGCCGCCCTCTTTCATAAAACGCGCGGCGTTGCGAACCGCGTCGGCGGCATCGACGTGATAAGACCCGTACGGCATGTCGGCCACCAACAGCGCATGTTTCACAGCGCGGCGGACGGCCTTGGTGTGGTGCAGCATTTCGTCGACCGTGATCGATAGCGTGTTCTCGTAACCCAGCATGGTCATAGCCAAAGAATCGCCGACCAGGACGATGTCAATGCCAGCTTCGTCGACCAGGCGCGCGCTGGCGTAGTCGTACGCAGTTAGACAGGTGATGGGTTCGTGATGGAGTTTTTTATCGCGAAGAGAAGCGACAGTGATCTTGCGGCGCGGGTCGCCCTCGGGCAGCCCACTGATCGGAGTGAGACTCATTGTTCCTCCAGTGCCCCTCCGCGTGCGCGGATAGAGCCTGTATGCGTTTTTGATGACGCCTAGGGGATTGTAGACCCAAAAAAGCCGTTGGTCGATAGCCATTGGCCGTTGGCTGGTTGTGGTCTTATGTTGCAGTAGGTTAGACCCATAGAGGAACCCAGCCTTAGGGGTAGTGACATTCGACGGTGCCAAATTCTGTCTAAATCAGGAGTTTGTGCCGGGAGTAGGGGTGCTTCGACTCCGGGAGAGCGGTCTTTGACCGCTCACCCTCCGCTCAGCATGACAGAAAACTTTGGTGTTTGGGTGGATGGCGACCTCGCTTCGCATCGGCCTGGACAGACGGGCGTCTGTCCCCACGCCAGCGGTTTCGGCTACGATAGACTTGGCTAAACTGCTATGGAACTTGCCCGAGAGACTCGATCCGTAAATTTCACCGCTCCTGCCGGAAATGGGCGGTCCATGATCGCGACTATTGTTGCGATCAGCGCGGCGGCTTGGGTGTTTTTGTTTTGGCTGGTTTATTTTCATCGGGCGCCAGCTAGTTTTGCGCATCGGTTGGGCTTTTTGCCTGCATTGAATGCAGGGTTCAATGGGATGAGCGCCATTGCGCTCGTCACCGGATATTTTTTCATTCGTGGCCGTCGCATTACTGCGCATCGCAACTCGATGCTGGCGGCGTTCGGATTTTCGACTTTGTTTCTCGCCTCTTACATTGCCAACCATGCGCTGCATGGCGATCAATTATTTGCCGGGCGTGGCGCGATTCGCGTCGTCTATCTGTCGATTCTTGGGAGTCACATTTTGCTTACGGTGGTTGCGCTGCCCCTGGTGCTGGTCACGTTCTTCTTCTCGCTGAGCGGGCGCTTTCCGCAGCATCGCAGGGTGGCGCGCTGGACTTTTCCACTGTGGCTTTATGTGTCGGTGACTGGCGTTGTCGTTGGCGTGATGCTGATGGTTTGGAAATAGGCTCTAGGCTCTAGGCGCTGGCCGCTTCTTCGCTCCCTAGCGGCAGGAAATATTGGGTGCCTTTGATGGGGGCGGAGACTTTTCTCAGCAGTTCCTGCAAATCTTCGTTGCGTTCGACGAAGTCGATTTCCGATGTGTTGACGATCAGCAGATCCGAACTGGTGTAATGAAAGAAAAAGTGTTCGTAGGCCTTGATCACTTCTTCCAGATAATCGTCGTTGATGGCTTTTTCTCCCGGAGCGTTCTTTTTCTTGAGGCGCTTTTTCAGGACTTCCGGCGTGGCCTGTAAATAAATCACCAGATCGGGTGTAGGGAGTTGCTCGCGGAAATAATTGTAATAGCGGTTGTAGGTGTCGAGTTCCTGATCGTTGAGATTCAGATAGGCAAAGAGCTTGTCTTTTTCGAAGATGAAATCGGTGATGACGGTTTTTTGTGAGCTGGGGCCGAGATCCAAGGCGCGAAGTTGTTCGAAGCGGCGAATCAAGAAAGCGAATTGCGCCTGAAAAGCTGCGCCGCGTTCGCCTTCGTAAAACGGGCGGAGAAAGGGATTGTCCTCGGCCTCGATGACGCGCTGGGCATTCAGGCGCTCGGCGAGAATGCGGGCCAGCGTGCTTTTGCCCACGCGGATGGGGCCTTCGATTGCGATGTAGCGGGGCAGTTCAAAAAGATTGGCCATGGGATCGTAGAGTTCAGTTCAATAGGGGAGGATAACGCGGCGGAGCGGAGTGTGCAATTGCGGGATGAGTAAACTTTCGAGCTTTTACCACGGAGGCACGGAGACACGGAGAAAAATTTTTCTTATGTGCGGATTTTCTCGGTGACTCTGTGTCTCTGTGGTGAATTACAATCGGCTCCATGCTCGTCCCAATTATCACTGCGGCAGGCATCACTGCGGCGCTCACGGCAGGTTATCAGTCGATGGCGCCGACCGGGCAGTGGTATGGGCGAACGTTTACCGGGCTTTCGCGCGAATCCAAAAAACTGGCGTTGACTTATGACGACGGACCCAATGATCCATACACGCAGCAGTTGCTGGATGTTTTGGCTCGAAGCATGAAGTCAAAGCGACATTTTTTTTGATGGGGCGTTATGTAAAGCAGCGTCCGGATATTGTTCGCGATGTGGTGAAGGCGGGACATGTGATCGGGAACCATACATTTACTCATCCGCATTTGGCTTACAAATCTGGTCGTCAAGTTAGGGAAGAGCTTTTGTCATGCAGGCAGGCGATCTTCGATGCGGTGGGCGAACATTCGAATTTATTTCGTCCTCCGTTTGGAAGTCGAAGGCCGGTGACGTTGCGAGTGGTGCGCGAGTTGGATCTGGTTCCGGTGATGTGGAATGTTACGGGATATGACTGGAACGCGCCGTCAGTGGAATACATCGAGAAAAAAGTTATACCGAACGTTCACGGCGGTAATGTGATTTTGCTGCATGATGGATCGCATCGGGCGTTTGGATATCGATCGCTCGCGATCGGTGATGGTGACGGACCGGTTGATTGCGCGGTATAAGGCGGAAGGGTATGAGTTTGTGACGGTGCCGGAGATGATGGGGAAAGCTGTCAGCTCTCAGGTTTCAGCTATCAGCTAGGAGCCTTCAGTCCCTCCGCAGTGAGATTCCTCGCCGACTGAAGTCGGCTCGGAATGACAAGATCCGACTACTTTTTGACTTCGGCGAAGGATTGTTTGCGCTGCCTCGATTGTTTTCTGGATGTCTTCTTCTGTGTGGGCGGTGCTTAGGAAGGCGGCTTCGTATTGCGATGGTGGCAGATAGACTCCGTTGTCGAGCATGGCGCGGAAGAAGCGGCCGAAGGCTTCTGTGTTGGATTTCGAAGCTGAGTTCCAGTCGGTGACCGGGCCGGGTTGGAAGAACCAGGTGAACATGGAGCCGACGCGGTTGTGGATCAGACGGCACGCCGGCATCTTTTCGCGGCGGCGGTGATGCCTTCTACTAACTGGGCGCTTCGTTTTTCCAGAGCCGGATAGATTTCGGTTTTGTTGTCGCGAAGGTGTCGCAGCGTCGCCAGGCCTGCGGCCATGGCCAGTGGATTTCCGGATAACGTTCCGGCCTGATACATGGGGCCTAGTGGCGCGACTAGATTCATGATGTCTGAAGGACCGCCGTAGGCGCCGACCGGCAGGCCTCCACCGATAATTTTTCCCAGCGTCGTTAGGTCCGGTTGAATGTTGTAGATCTCTTGCGCACCACCGAAAGCGAGCGGAAGCCGGTCATGACTTCGTCAAAAATCAGGACGGCTTTTTCTCGTTGCGTGATCAGGCGCAGTGCCGCGAGAAATCCGCCGGAAGCAGGGACGCAGCCCATGTTGCCGACTACCGGCTCGACGATCACACAGGCGATCTGATGCTGGAATTTCTTGAATGCCTGTTCGAGAGCTTCGGTGTCGTTGAACGGAAGAGCGAGAGTGAATTGGGTGAATTCCTCGGGAACGCCTGCGGAGCCGGGGATTCCGAGGGTGGCGATTCCGGAGCCGGCTTTGACCAGCAGGGCGTCGGCGTGTCCGTGATAGCAGCCTTCGAACTTCACGATGTATTTGCGTTTTGTGAAAGCACGGGCGAGGCGAATGGCAGACATGGTCGCTTCGGTGCCGGAGCTGACGAAGCGAACTTTTTGCATGTGCGGAAATGCGGAGATCACGATTTCGGCGAGATCGGCTTCGGAGGGCGTGGACGCGCCGAAGCTGGTGCCGTTGCAGGCTGCGTCCATGATGGCTTCGACTACTTTGGATGGCGCGTGGCCGAGAATTAACGGGCCCCAGGAGCCGACGTAGTCGATGTAGTCGTTGCCGTCGGCGTCGAACATGTGCGAGCCAGCGCCGCGCACGATGAATGGCGGGTCGCCGCCCACTGCCGAAAGCGCGGGCGGGAGAATTCACGCCTCCGGGCATCATTTGCTCGGCGCGCTTTTGCAGCTGGCGCGAGATTTCGACTTTGCGGGGCATAAAGCCATCTAAATATAGCAGCGGGAGAGGGTTGGGGATAGCGGAGGGCCGTAGCTGGAAGTCAAAAGGCAGAAGTCAGAATGCAGAAGTAACAACGGTTTCGAAAGGGTTTATGCTTCTGAATTCTACCTTCTGACTTCCAGAGCATTCGTTCTTGCACGAATACCATGCGTCCTAGTTTACCGGAAATTTACAATGGCTGCAACATTGCGGCAACAAGCGTGCAGCTACTCTCAGTTCAGTAACACGCCCTTCTAACCGGGAGGGTTTATAAGGGACGGCTTCGGGGGGCTCCGGGCTGCCCTTATTTTTTTGTGGGATGTTGGTACTTGAGGTAGTCTCGATTCTCCAGAAAAGTTTGATGAAGTATGCCGGACAGCCGAGGGCGGCTGTCCCTACGTGTTTCTATTGCTCTCTCCCGATCTTAAGTTAACTATGGTTAATGAATTATAGTATATTGTTGCTAATGAATGTCCAGGCCGAAACCCGAGGCTGGCTCCGCGAGTATATTCGCTGGATGTGGATTTGGCTGTTGTTCGCCTTGCCGGTGTTCGGACAGACGGACTCGCCTCCGCCCGATGATCCCGTGGTCACTATGTTTGCGCATTCGGATACGTCGCGTTATTGGATTTCCGGACAGGACAATATTATTTTCCAGTACCATCCGGCGTTTCATGCGCTTTACAGTGGGCCCAACAGTTTGCAGCCACATGCTGACTATGCGACTTCCAATGTGTCGACTTTATTTCTGGGATACGAATTAACGAAAAACACGGAAGTGTTTTTCGATGTGGAAGAAGCCAGTGGCGGCGGGTTGAGCGATGCGCTGGGCCTGGCGGGAGAGACGGACCTGGACGCGGTGCGGAATCCGACGCTTTCGAAGTGGCCTTACATGGCGCGGGTAATGGTGCGTGAAATTATTCCGCTGAACCATCAGACTGCGGAAGCGGAACGAGGTCCGTTTGCGCTGGCGACGGAGTTACCGGTGCGGCGTTTGGAACTCCGAGCGGGAAAATTCGGGATCGCGGATTTTTTCGATTTCAACAAAATCGGCACCGACAGTCATTCTCAGTTTTTGAATTGGACTATCGACAATAACGGCGCCTATGACTATGCCGCCAACACACGCGGATACACCTATGGCGTGATGGCCGAATATTACGATCGGAATTGGGAGTTTCGTTTCGCGGAAGCGTTGATGCCTACGGTTGCGAACGGCCCCGACCTGGTATGGAATCTTCGCCGGGCGCGTGCGGAGAATTTTGAATTGGGATTGCATCCGAAGCTCCTGGCCGATCACGAAACTACGGTGCGGCTGCTTTCGTATGTGAACCATGCCAACATGGGCGTGTATCGTGCAGCGGTGGATGATTTTCTGCAAGGAAAGACTTCCGCGCCGGACATCACGGCGCATCCTTTGCAGACGACCGTGAAGTATGGATTTGGGGTGAATCTGGAACAGGAGTTCGCGCACCACTTTCGCGGATTCGCGCGCTGGGGATGGAATGAAGGCCAGCACGAGTCCTATGCCTATACCGAAGTGGACGCGACGATTTTATTGGGCGGCGACTCTGGCCGGGGATTCATGGCACAGAAAAGCGGACAAAGCTGGCATCGCATTTGTCTCGAACGGAATTTCCGCCGATCACCAGCATTATCTGGAACTGGGTGGCAAAGGATTTCTGTTAGGCGACGGTGGATTGAATTATGGCCGCGAAAATATTGTCGAAAGTTATTACAACGCGCATGTGTGGCGCGGGTTTTTTATTGGGCCCGATGTGCAGCATATAAATAATCCGGGGTACAACCGCGACCGTGGGCCGGTGTGGGTGCCGGGGGTGCGGTTTCATTTGGAGTTCTGAGCGACCTCACCCCAAGGCAAAGAGCTCGTGCAGCAGATTCCTCGCTTCGCTCGGAATGACAAGTATTGAGAGGAAGTTGAGTGGATTGGGATTCGTGCGGGAAAGTCAAAAGCCCCGCCCTCTTTCGCAGAAACCGCGAAAGAAGGACGAGGCACCCGCTGATGATTTCGTCGATGGTGATGTGGCCCGGTCAGCGCCGATTTTGGCTAACGGCCAACGGCTAACGACCAGGTTTACCTACTGCACGTCCGAAACTTTGCCTTTCAAGAACGTCACTTTAAGGTCTTTGTAAACGTAAATCTGTTTCGCACCCAGATTGACGATTTTATCGGGTTGGCCCAGCGCGCCAACCACGTCATCGATCGATTGCCCTAGCTGAATGGTCTGAGGTTCGGCCGGCGCCGCCGCCTGCTGCTGGCCACCGCCTTGTTGTTGACCTCCACCCTGCTGAGCGCCGCCTTGTTGTTGATCTCCACCCTGTTGATTGCCGCCTTGGTCTTGTCCGCCGCCGTCATCGGTGCTGATGGAGAGAAGTTGTCCGATGGTATCTTCGACCGATCCTGCGGAAGCCGCTGCCAGTGAGCCTTTGGGAAATTGGAAGACCACGTTGGCTTTGTTGTAAGTCGGGGGATCGGTTTTGTTGCAAGTGTCGCAGGCGACGATTCCCACCGTCACTGTGTCTTTGTCCAAAGCGACGTCAATTTTGGTGGGATAGACTTTATCTCCCACAGCTAGCAGTTTTGTGGTTTGGCCCTGGGAAGCGGTCTGCGAAAAATGTCCCAGCAGGCGCTTTTTTCCCTCCACCAGCGCGGCGTTGGGTGAGTGCACGACCCCGCCTTCATACTTGGTCGCCAGAACAGATTTATCGGAATAGGGCACACCGAGAACACCGCCCTTTTGGATGGCCAACAGGGTGCCTTTTTCAGTCACGGAATACCCGCTCGTGTCGGATCCCATCTTGACCAATTTATATTGCGCTTGCAGTTGCTCGAGCAACGAAACCGCCTGGGCAGCGGCCGGGTTGGGAACAATTAGGACGCCTAGGACGACGGCGATTGCGAGGACTATGGGCGTGACCGACTTGGACCGCATGGATGCATTTCTCCTTAAGCCTTTTGGAACCGGCTCGTACCGAGTGGACGATCTTACAAAATCGGGAGAATAAAATCTCTAAAATTATTGCTACTAAAAACGGGAGCTTCCACGTTGCTTGGTGGTAGCTCCCGCCTCTAGCGATTCGTGACTCGTACAGATACTGGAAGCGGAGTTAGCTTACTGGCCTCCGCCTGCCGCGGCTTCCTTGGTGACATCCGCTTCAGTTTGATCGGCGGCTTTTTGCTGATCATCGAGGGTCTTGGCTGCGGACTGGTCCGGCGGTGGAGCATCGATGCCGGTGCTGGTAGTAGCTGTGTCGGGAGCCTTCGGTATGCCGCCGGTCCCTTGTTTGGACGCCAGGGTCTTCATGCCGCTATCCAGCTGTTCCTGGAAGTGGTTATGCATCTCCTGGATGTCGTCGACATTGACGGCCGCCATCTGACCGGATCCGCAATCGCCCTTCTTGCTGGCCGCGATGCTGACGTTGACTTGTTGGTTATCGTCCGGAGTGTCGGTGAGGCGGGTGATGACGTCCCCCGCGCTCAACGAGCAATCCTGACCGTTGGCGACGACCGAAAGATCGGAGTCAACCACGAAAGTCCGGCGTGCGGGATCCAAAGCTGCCGGTACTTCGCCGCTGGCTGCGGCCGGTGGAGCGCCGCCACTGGATGCCGGAGCTGCCGGCTGGGCCGCTGCTGACTGCTCGGCAGCGAGCTGAGCTTTAACTTCTTCGGCAATCGCTTGTTTCACTTCCGGAGTAAGGGCCACGGGGCCGGAGTTGCTGGCAGCCGGAGCAGCGTCACCGCCACCACCGTTATCTCCACCGCCTCCGCCATCACCACCACCACCGTCGCCGGCTGCGGCATCTGCCTGGGCCTCTTGCCGGGCCGCATAGGCAGCCTGGAGATTCGCCGAGATCAGATAATCCGTGAGCCAGAAAGCTGCCGATGGATATACCGGATAAGGATTGAAATATCCGCCGTAGTAGCCGTACCAGGGCGATCCGCCCCAGCCCCAGCCGCCAACTCCGATGCCCCAAGCAACCGGCGAGGCCCAGGGATTGTAGGCCCATCCATAGAATCCGGGATGGTAATAGTAGCCGGGATAGTAGCCGTAGTAGTTGCGTCCGCCGTAGTAGTAGCCGCGATAAACCACGCTGCGGTAGTGTCCGTGATCATAGTAAGAGCGGGCATAGTAAGAGTGACCGCCGCGATTGATGTAGGCGCGCTGCACGTAGCCGCCATGGCGTCCGTAGCTGACGACGCGAGCGCCGTTGTGTTCGCTGACTACGCGGCGTCCGCCGCGATTTCCGCGCTCTATGTGCATGCCACCGCGATCGACGGAACGGATGTGACCATTAGGCCGAATGCTGGCGTGTCCGCCGCCCTTCAAGGAGACGTTTCTGCCGGGCGCCGGGCGATTTCCGCCACGAGCGTTTCCAGCTCGTTCGTTGCCGCCTCTTGCGTTATTGCCACCTCTTGCGTTGTTGCCGCCCGCGCGATTGTTCGTGCCTCCGGTCCTAGCATTGGTGTTGCCACCGGCGCGATTGTTGGTGTTGCCACCGGTTCTCGCATTGCTGGCTCCGCCGGGACGGCTATTGCTCGCGCCGCCGGGACGGTTATTAGTGGTGCCGCCGGTCCTCGCATTGGTGTTGCCCGCCGGTCGTCCCCCGTTCGCAGCAGGCCTTGAATTGCCGCCGGGACGGTTATTGGCTCCCGCTCCGCCGCCTGGTCGCGCGCTAGAGCCGCCATGTTGCTGAGGAGCGCTGGAATGCTGCGGCGCGGCGTGAGGCGCAGGCGCGTGGGCTTGCGGCGCCGGATGACTGGCGGGCGCGCTCGGTTTATGTTGGTCGGCTGCGGCAAGGCTTGCCCATGCCAGCGTCGAAAGCAGAAGCACAATCGGCTTCCACTGGATCTTTCCATTCTGTTTCGTGATGTTCATCGCAGCCTCCTAAAAGTGCAGATCTTGTGTAATCAAATCTTGAGAGTAATGCTAAGTCGCGTCGCCGCCGAGAATGAATCGATCACTCCACTGTTTCCGGTGGCGGACAGGCAGCCGAGGTGCAGTTCCACATCACCATTGCCCGGCCCCGGAATTACTCCTGCAGAACTAACACACGGTAAACCAAAAAGTTGCACGCCACAGGCAGTCCATCAAACGACTCTTCCGGAAAACTAAGGTTGAGCTCAGGACCGCAAGACAGGGGAGGATTGGTCTTGCGGCAAATTTTAATGGCGGTGCGGAAGACTGTCAACGCCATATTGCAAAGTGGTTTCGCGAGGTTCGCCGGAAGGGTTTCATGGGAAATTCATGAACTCGCAATCCGGCGGAAATATTCAACCCGTATGCTGTTCGTGGCCTGAAGAAACGGGGAGGGCCAAATAGAGGACAGCTTCGGGGGGCTCCGGGCTGTCCTTTTAGCATTTTTGCAAACGCCGATTCGGGTATTTCAGTAGGGATTTGTTTTCTGATCTTGGCTTAGAAGCGAACCAGATAAACCGGTATCCATTAATCTCATGCCCGCGCTTAGAACCGACGCCCCAAGACCGCTCAAAAGCCCTGTTTTGGCGCGGTTTTCGCGAGTTCAAAATAACTCGCGTTTGGCGTTTGACACTGTTTGGAAGCCGTTGCTATGATCGAAGTGTTCCTTTGGACGCGGGTCATCTGTCTGGAACGTCCGACCGCTGGAATTGTCCTAGTTCATCCGCCAGGATGGGCTCATCACAACCCACGACTCACGCCGGCAGCCCACGAGACCATCCCGCATCCGTCAAGTACACCGGAGAGGCCATAATCTTGTTTGACGACAACAACGCCCACAATTCGGATTCCGCGACCACGTTAATTGAACACGCGGAGCCCACTGAGGGCTCAATCCACGAAACCTCCGCCCCTGAGCCGACGGTCCACAGCACAGACGCCCAGGACGACAAACAACCCGCCACCGAGGACTTCGCTTCCGCTCTCGAGAGCTTCACCACCGAGAGCGAGGAAGCCGTCAGCGATGACAACGTCCTCAAGGGCACGGTGCTGAAGCTCACGCGCCACCCATGTGGTGGTCGATATCGGCGCCAAGTCCGAGGGCATGCTGCCGCTATCGGAAGTGCTGGATCATGAGGGCAACCCCCGGTTTAAGCCTGGCGACGAAATTGACGTCATGCGCGACAAAGGCCCGACCGAGGAAGGCTACATCAACCTCTCGCACCAGAAAGCCCAGCGGCTGCGGGCATGGGATGAGATTGAGAAAGCCTATAACGAAAAGCGGCCCATTCAGGCCGTCGTCATTGAGCGAATCAAGGGCGGACTGACGGTCGATATTAACGGCGCGCGCGCTTTTCTGCCGGGCTCCCAAGCCGATCTGCGTCCGGTACGTAATCTGGACGCCGTCCAAAGGCCAGGTCCTCGAAGTTGCCATCATCAAGCTGAACAAGAAGCGCGGAAATATTGTAGTCTCGCGCAAGCAGATGCTCGAGGAAGAACAGAACGAGAAAAAGGCCAAGACTCTCGAGCATCTGGACGAAGGCACCATTCTGACCGGTGTGGTCAAGAACCTGACCGAATACGGAGCATTCGTGGATTTGGGGGGTATTGATGGTCTGCTGCACATTACCGATATGTCGTGGGGACGACTCACGCATCCGCGTGATCTGGTCAATGTCGGCGATCAGATTCAGGTAAAGGTTCTCAAGTTCGACAAAGATAAGCAGCGGGTTTCGCTGGGATTCAAGCAACTAACCCCTGATCCGTGGCTGGATGCGGAGCATCGTTATCCGGTGGGAGCGCATGTGCACGGGCGCGTGATCAGCGTTACGGATTACGGTGCGTTTATTGAATTCGAACAGGGCATTGAAGGTTTGGTGCACGTCAGCGAGATGACCTGGTCGAAGCGGATGAAGCATCCCTCGAAGCTGGTCAACGTCGGCGATCAAGTCGATTGCGTGGTACTGAATGTGAATCCGAGGAGCGGCGGATTTCGCTGGGCATGCGGCAACTGGCCACGAATCCGTGGGACGCTTTGCATGACAAATATCCGGTGGGCGCGACGGTCGAAGGCCGGGTGCGCAACCTGACCGACTTCGGCGCATTTATCGAGATTGAAGACGGCATTGACGGACTGGTCCACGTCAGCAATTTGAGCTGGACCAAGCGGGTGAAACATCCTTCGGAAGTCCTGAAGAAGGGCGATCGCGTGAAAGCAATTATTCTGGCGATTGAGCCCGACAAGCGGCGGCTGTCGCTGGGCGTGAAGCAGCTTCAGCCCGATGTCTGGGAGAGCTTCTTCGCTAGCAGCATCACGTCGGCGACGTTCTGCACGGCAAAGTGTTGCGTGTAGCCAGTTTCGGCGCATTCGTCGAGATCGCTGAAGGGGTTGAGGGTCTTTGCCACAACTCCGAAGCGGTGGACGCCAATGGCCAGCCGTTGACGCTCGAACCCGGGCAAGAGCACGACTTCAAGATCATCAAGATGAATCCGGAAGAGAAAAAAGTCGGGCTCAGCATCAGGCCGTGGGCGAAGAAGCTTCGCGCAACGAAGTGGAGGCGTACAAGCATCCGGTCTCCAGCACCGGCGGTTCGACCATTGGCGATTTAATAACCTGGAAACGCGCCGGAAGTGAGAACAATTAGCGTCCGCAGTTTGGGCGAAGAAAAAGGCCGCCAGAGATGGCGGCCTTAATTTTTGCAGCAGACCCCGACCGTCGCAGGAATATTAGATTGCAGATTTTAGATTGCAGATTTTAGCCCCGCCCAATCACCACCGGCCCCCGACCTCTGTCATCCTGAGCGCGGTGGATGTTTCGCGCAGCCAAGAATCCACGGAGTCGAAGGACCCCTACCTTTTTCCAAAACTTTTCATGTAGGGCTTCTAATCGCGATTCCTATGAACTGCAGATTCCACCCTACACCCGGCTACGGTTCGGAATGACAAGGTAGGAAGGGGCGATTGTGATAAAAGAACTGGGCATGCCCCGTCAAAAGACAACTCGCACCTGGATTAAACACGCGGTGGCACTTCTCGTCTGCTGCCTCAGCGTATCCGTCGCCGGCCAAACTCTCGCGCTCACGCCGCCCATGGGCTGGAACAGTTGGGATTCCTACGGCACCACGGTACGCGAAGCTCAGGTCAAAGCCAATGCCGATGTCATGGCGCGGGACCTGGCAAGGTATGGCTGGCAATATGTGGTGGTCGATATCCAGTGGTATGAGCCGAACGCGCAAGGACACGACTACAAACCCGGCGCGCCGTTGGTGATGGACGACTACGGGCGGTTGACGCCGGCGGTCAATCGGTTTCCTTCCGCCTCCAATGGCGCCGGATTCAAAGCTCTGGCGGATTACATTCACCGCCAAGGCTTGAAGTTCGGGATTCACATCATGCGGGGAATTCCGCGCCAGGCGGTCGAGAAGAACACTCCCATCCTGAACAGCTCGCATCACGCAGCCGAAATCGCGGACAAGACGAACATTTGCGAATGGAATCCCGACATGTATGGGATCGACGTGTCGAAACCCGGGGCGCAGGAATATTACGATTCGATTGCCGCGCTTTACGCTTCCTGGGGCGTCGACTTCATCAAAGCCGACGACATGAGCCGTCCTTATGAACAGCGTCAACCGGAGGTAGCCGCTCTCAGCGCCGCCATCCGCAAAACTGGAAGGCCGATGCTTCTAAGCCTGTCGCCAGGCCCTGCTCCAATTGCGCAGGCTGCCGATCTACGAAAGAACGCTCAGATGTGGCGCATCTCCGATGACTTTTGGGACGACTGGAAATTGCTCAAGCAGCAATTCAATTTCACCCGCGACTGGGCCCCCTACATCGGCGAGGACGGCACCTGGCCCGATGCCGATATGCTGCCCCTCGGAAAGCTCAGAGTCACCGCCAAGGAAGGTAACGGCTCGCCGTCGAAATTTACTGCGGACGAACAGCAAACCATGATGACTCTGTGGTGTATGTTTCGTTCGCCGCTTATCTTCGGAGGAGATTTACCCAGCAGTGATGCGGCAACCATGGCGTTGATCAGCAATGAAGAAGTGCTCGCCGTAGACCAGCACAGTTTGGGAAATCATCAATCGCTGGAACGGGGGAACATTCGTGCATGGCTGGCGGAGGTTCCGAAAAGCCCCCATCGGTACGTCGCTGTCTTTAATCTTGGGGAAAGAAACGAAATGGTAGACATCAAATTGAGTGACTTAGGAATCGCGGGAAACCGCGCGGAAGTGCGCGACCTGTGGCTTAAGAAAGAGATCGGTTTGAAATCCGGCGTTCGAGTGAAGCTTCGGCCCCATGCCAGCATGTTGTATCGAGTGTCGGAGTTGCCTCCAGCGCGATAGAAACCGTTTCCATCAATGCCGTGCTTTGATACGCAGCAAGATCGAACCTCTACTTCGCATCAATCCGCAGATTCATATTCAGTTGATGGCGGTCGTCGAAGTGACTGATGGTCTTGGTTTCGCTCTTCTTGCCGTTGAACTGAGCATAAACTTCGTAGTCGATATTGGGAGAAAGCTCGGGGAAATGATAGGCCCCATCGGGTCCGACAATGTAACTCTTCACCGCCTGAGTGCGTGTGTTGGAGAGATATACGACGGAATCGGGCAGCGGATTGTCCTGCTTGTCGATCACCTTGCCGGACAACACCCGTCCCAAATCTTTTTTATCGCCGGCGTAGGCGCGGTCCGCAACTAAAGACAAACCAGCCAGAAGCAGAAAAATCACTACGATTCGATGCTTTCTCATGAGTCGCTCCCTTGCCTGTCGCGGGCTACTATTTTAGATGCAGTCCGGTATCGATTCGCTCATCATTTTGGATATGCACCTTCACTTCATCGCCAGGCTGTAACTTCTTGCGATCGGGGCCGTTGTAGCCTTTTAAATCGGCCCATATGACGTAATCGGCAGGCCCGGCCGGAATTCTCTGAGCGAATTCTCCCTGGTGATCGGAAGAGACTTGCCAGCGCGCCTTGCGGGGATTTTTATCGTCGTCCCTGCGGATTTTAATGGTCACTCCGTAACGCGGAGTTCCGTTTGGCCCCCAAACCGTGCCAAAAATCAGCGCATAAGGATGATCAGTCTTCTTCTCGTTGGAAGATTTTTCCTCGATCGTGCCGGTCGTCTGCGAAGCCAAAGGTAAGCAGAGTAACGAGAATACCAGGCCCAACAGGATGATTCGGGAAACACGGAGGAAAGCGAGCATTGAAGAAACGTGCAGAGGCCGGCAGGTCCTAGGAGTAGTCACTGTCTTCAGCTTCCTCTTCTTCTTCCTCTTCGTATCCCTCAGCCTCCACCGGCTTGAGTTCAATGGGATTCACGGTCACGATTTCAAAACCCGTGCCGCACTCGGGGCAGGTCACAACCTCGCCCTCGTCAATCTCGTCTTCGTCGATGTCCAGCTTGGTGTCGCATTCCGCGCAATAAATCATAATGGCCCCTGTTTTATAAAACGCCCCTGTTAATATTTAGTTTCTCTTGGGGCGGAGGTCAAGTGTTTCGAATCAAAAGTGTCGCCTAAAGGTCTAGCCCCGCAAAACGCTAAAACCATCAGAACTCTGTGCCTTGGAGAAAAATCCACCATGCACCACAAAAATCATACTCTCGTAGACGCGTTAAGTTCCACACCCGTGCGGTTCTTTTCCATTCTCCTGGTCGGCATGTTTTTTACCGGGATCGCAGCGGGGCAGGAAACCAGGATGCCGGCGGATCCGCAGATCGCGGCCGCGCTCCAACAAATTTCCGCGGAACGAATTCAGAGCAACATCGAAAGACTCGTGAGCTTCCAAACCAGGCTCACGATCTCGGCACAAGATCCCGCCTCGATCGCAGCCGGACACGGAATCGGCGCGGCGCGGGAATGGATTAAAGCCGAATTCGAGCGCTATTCGAAAGATTGCGGCGGCTGTCTCGAAGTAAAAACCGACAGCTTTACCGAAAATCCCATGGATCGAATTCCACAGCCCACGGTAATCACCAATGTTTATGCGGTCTTGAAGGGTACCGATCCGGAGAGAGCGAAAGGAATTGTGCTGGTGACCGGGCACTACGATTCACGCAATTCCAACGATCAGGACCCTACCGGCATCGCTCCCGGAGCCAATGATGACGGCAGCGGCACCGCAGTGAGCCTTGAATGCGCCCGTGTTCTGAGCAAGCTGAAGTTTCCAGGCACCATTATTTTTCTGACGGTAGCGGGCGAAGAGCAGGGATTGAACGGCAGTGCTCACTTCGCAAAAATGGCGAAGTCAGAAGGTTGGAATATTGCGGCGGCCTTGAATAACGATATCGTGGGCGGAAATCGAGGCCAGGGTCAGGATCCGAGCGTGGTGCGTGTTTTCTCGGAAGGTGTGCCAGTGGCTGCTACGGAAGCAGATTTACGCTTGATCCGCAATCTGGGCGGCGAAAGCGATTCGATTTCCCGCCAGGTCGCTCGCTATATCTCTGAAGTGGGCCGCTCTTACGACGTAGGGGTCAAGCCCCTGCTGATATTCCGTCTCGATCGCTATTTGCGTGGTAGCGATCATTATTCCTTCAACAAAGAGGGCTTCGCGGCAGTGCGTTTCACGGAATTCCGCGAAGACTTCAACCATGAGCATCAGAACGTTCGCACGGAAAATGGCGTCGAATACGGCGATCTGTCAAAGTTCGTGAACTTCGATTATGTCGCCGCTGTGGCCCGCCTGAATGCCGCTACCCTGGGCTCGTTGGCGGCTGCCCCATTGTCGCCGGGCAAAGCGCGATTGCAAACCAAAGAGCTGCAAAATGATACGACATTGACGTGGGAAGCTTCGCCCCTTGCGACTGGCTACGAAGTGCTTTGGCGGGCGACTACCAGTCCGGAGTGGGAGCATGTACAGGCGGTGGGCAATGTGACCAGGATTACATTGCAGCAATCCAAGGACAACGTCATCTTCGCGGTGCGGGCGTTGGATAATCAGGGTCACCGCAGCTTGCCGGTTGTGCCGCTGCCGGAACGGTAACTGGTAGGATAAGTCAGTGGCCACCCGGCCTGTGAGCTATGCCCAGAAACGTCTCTTCATCGATGGGACTGCCGCCGTTCCGAGGCGCTGTCCGCCAGCTTGTCCTTGCCAGCCTTGCTATTTATGTAGTCATCCTATTGCTGATGTCGTTCGCGACACCGACCGGGCAACTGGTTCTGAAACTCGGCGAGCTTGATCCGGAAGCCATCCGCCATGGCTTGCTATGGCAATTCGTTACCTATGCCTTCATGTACGTGGATCCCTTGGATTTTGTATTGTCCCTGCTGGGCGTTTATTTCCTGGGGTCGGCGGTTGAGGAGCGTGTAGGTTCCGCAAAGCTTTATAGCCTCTTCTTCTTCAGCATCATTCTTTCCGCCGTCGCCGGATTCGCTCTCTCGCTGACTCACATAATTGCGCAAGGACCGGCCTATGGTTCGGGCGCCGCCGCCAATGCCATCCTGATGGTGTTCTATCTGTTCAATCGGGAGGCGCCGATTATGCTGTTTCCAATCCCGATCCAGATCCCGGTGAAGTGGATCGTTTTCTTCACTGCGGCAGTTGAAACGGCTTATCTGCTGCTCAATCATTTCGCGCTGTTCTATTTCGTCATGCTGCTTGGAATGGGCGCAGGATACATCTGGTATCTGGCGTTTGCCGGACGCAAGGTTTCGCTTGGACTTTCGGAACGTTATTTCGGAATTAAGAATAATTATTATCGCTGGAAGCGAAAGCGGGCCGCCCGCAAATTCGAAGTCTACATGAGCAAGCACGACCGCAAAGTGACCTTCGACGAAAATGGCAATTACATCCCGCCGGATGACGACAAGAAAAATGGTGGCGATAAATCGGGCTGGGTGAATTAGTTTTTTTCCTGGGATTCAGAACGTTTATTGATGTCATCCTGAGAGAGCGGTTTTTCGCGAGCGAAGGACCTACGCATTTTCTGCGCGTTCTCGGCGCTCCCGAATGCACAGGTCCTTAGTTGGATTCCCTGGCTTCGCCAGTAACTCCGCTGCCTTAGGACGACGAAGGAATGAAATAGCTCTGGAATTTCCCCAGTATGATCGCTGGCAATTCCTCGTTCCTCGATTTCCCCTTGAATCCCAAATCGTGACCTGCGCCTTCGACCGCTAACAATTCATGTCTCGCAGGAATCAATTTCAACGCCGATTCCATTTCGTCAATCGAGCCGAACGGATCGCGGACTCCCTGCACAAACAGACACGGCGTTTGCAGCTTGGGAAAATGCTGAGTACGAAGTTGCCCGGGCTTGCGCGGCGGATGCAAGGGATATGAGAGCAGCAGCAACCCCGACACCAACTCCGGTTCCTCGGCGCACAGCATGGTCGCTTGCCGGCCGCCATAGGAATGTCCGCCAAGATATACGCGTCCCGAGACTAGTTTGCGAAGGACGTCGACGGCGCGCTTGAGACCTTCGCGGTCACGATTCGCACCGCCGGGCATTGGCGGCCCAAAAGGGCGATCCTGACGATATGGCAAATCGCACCGTAACACTGTGAATCCCGCGCCCGTAAAGGCTTCCGCCAGAGCTATCAGAAGCGAAGTCTTGCAATTCGATCCCGCACCATGGGTGAGCACGAGACCGTCCCCATTCGCTTTCGTGGGTGGATGTAGAAATCCGCGCACAAACGGCTCAAGCGATACATCGGTAAGAGGTCGAAATGTTGACTCACTCATCATGATAGATTCTTGTGCTTTCGGGCGGCGTAGTCGCTTCACGGCTGCGATAAATTTTTCTCTTTTATGCACGTACTCAGCGCCTCGGGCACCCAAACAAATTTAGAACAGCGTCATCTCTTTCAGCGTTTCATATATCGCCACGATCTTTACTTCATTACTGATTTTCGCCCAGCAGCGCTGCACTTCGGGATCTTCCTGGGCTGCCCGGCGCGCGCCTTCCGACTTCCAGTAACGAGTCAGGACAAAATGCATTTTGGCGTCGCGATAGAGCACATCCCTGCTGTAGCCGCCTGCCGACAGTACGGCGAAAAGTTCCCGCAGCGTGGCGACCGCTTCTTTGTCTTTGCCTGGCAAAGATTCGAAAATCGCAACCGAAAGAATTTCCGCGCCCATCTTTTCGACCTCGGCGACTATGGCCGCCGTTTGGCAGATTTCCGCGTGCGTTTCTCCTTCTGTACTTCCTCCGCTGTGACCACATGCAGCCGCATGAAGTTCGTGGAGCCGGTGGACATTCGCGTACCCCCGACCACACCCAGCACGTCTCCTAGTTTGACGCTTCCCTGCTGCAACAGTTGCTTTTCGGAAGCATTTACCATGCCTTCGACAGTTTGGGTGTGCTCATGCAGCACCGGATGAACTCCCCAAAGAAGATTCATGCGATTCACCACCGCCGGCACATGGCTGAAGGCATGGATCGGGGGGTTTGGCCGGTATTTCGAAATCAGGCGCGCCGTGGTCCCGGTGTCGGTGAAGACGGCAATCGCGCCCATCTGCAAATCTTCCGCGGCGTGCGCGACCGATTCGCAAATTGTTTCCGCGATCGAAAGACCTCGATGGGTGCGGCGTTTGGGCGTGGTGAACTCGGCGAGATTGCTTTCGGCTTCGACTACGATTTTCGCCATCATGGCGACGGCCTCGCGCGGATAAGAACCGCTGGCAGTTTCCGCCGAGAGCATGACGGCGTCAGTGCCATCAAAGACGGCGTTCGCTACATCGCTGGCTTCGGCGCGGGTCGGACGCGGATTTTCGATCATCGATTCCAGCATTTGGGTAGCGGTGATCACCGGTTTGCGCCACGCCGCCGAGCGCCGAATAATATGTTTTTGGATGACTGGAACTTTCTCGGGCGCCATTTCCACACCCAAATCGCCGCGCGCTACCATGACGCCGTCGGAAGCTTCGAAGATTTCCTCGAGATGTTCCAGGGCTTGTGGCTTTTCCAGTTTGGCGATTACCGGCGTTGTATAGCCCTGCTTGGTGATGATCCTCTTGACTGTCTGAACATCCGCAGCAGAGCGTACGAACGAAAGTGCAACCATGTCCACGGCATGTTTCAAGCCGAAGTCAAGATCTTTGCGATCTTTCGGGGTGAGCGCGGGAATCGAAAGCGCGGCCCCGGGAAGATTGATGCCCTGATGCTCGCCGAGAAACCCTCCGTTGATGACTTCACAAATGACGTCGGTGCCGCGCCGGCTGATAAGGCGGAGCTCGATCAATCCATCGGATAGCAGGATGCGTGCGCCCGGCTTCATCTCACTGGCCAGGGTCTTGAACGTAGTCGAAATCAGAGTAGGCGTGCCATCGACTTCTCGTGGCGTGATGGTGACGTGCGAGCCCGTCTTGATGGCAACGGGCGTATGGCCAATCAGGCGCCCAGTGCGGATCTTGGGACCTTGCAAATCCTGAAGAATACAGATGGTGCGATTTTCTTCAGTCGCAACACGGCGCAGACGTTCGATATTGGCCGCGTGGTCGTCATGGGTGCCGTGAGAAAAATTCAGACGGGCGACATCCATGCCCATGCGCATGAGATCGCGCATAGCCTCTTCGGAATTACATGCGGGACCAATGGTGCAGATGATTTTGGCGCGGCGTCCAAAAGGGTAAGGATCCGCCGCAGGCAGCTCCCGCTTGCGCTGTTTCAAAAGTTCATCCTCAATGCGATTGGATTGATGTCGGTATTGTATATGGAGAGGGGCGGTGAGGATGTAACAGATGATTTCCCCACTCCATAGGTTCTGTCATCTTGAGCGGAGTGGGTGTTTCGCGCAGCGAAGCATCCACGCAGTCGAAATTCCCCTGCAATAGGCAGTCTGCTTGAGGTAGGGGTCCTTCGACTCCGGAAATCCGCTCAAAAGCGAGCGGACTTCCTGCGCTCAGGATGACATGAAAACTTTTGATTTACGCAGAAGGCGAAGAAGGGCTATCGCGTCAAACTTTTCGGCGCGCACATCGCCCTCAACTCTTTCCCTAACATCGCGCGCGGGAACAGCATGGCGTTGAATTCCGCGCCAATGAGGATGACCAGGGAAATCATGTACATCCACACCAGGAGCGCGATACCGGCCCCCAGCGACCCGTAGATCACGCTGTAATCGGCATAGTGCTGGAGGTACCAGCCAAAGAGGAGTGTGGCCCCAAACCACATCCCAGTGGCGAGACAAGCGCCGGGCATCACGCTGTGCCAGGGTTGGGTGCGCGGAACCGCATTGTGGTAGATGAGCGCGATCACAGCGATGCTGGTGAGAATAGCAATCGACCAGCGAATCACCATCCACAGCAGAAGAATCAGCGGGCCAAAATCGCGACCAATATGAAACAAAATCCGGGTCTCGATACGATTACCGAAGGCCACAAAGATTGTGGCGCAAGCCAGAGGAATGCCGGCCAGAATGACCAATGAAAATGCAATACAACGCTCTTTGACCATCCCCCAAATTTTGGGGAGCTCGTAGCAGCGGCGGAAGCCGTCCATCCAGGAAATCATTACGCCGGACGCCGTCCATACCGTGATCAAAGAAGTCGTCACCAGCAATCCTACCGGCCGCTGAATTCCAGTGCCTTTCAGATAAGACAACGCCGAAGCGCTTCCGGCGGGAAGAATTCGACCCAGCGCATAGGAAATTTCCCTCAGATAGGCTTCGGTCTGATGCGAGGTTGCAAGAACCGCGCCAACCACCAGCAGCGACGGAAAGAAGGTCAGGATGGAAGAATAAGCGGCAGCTTTGGCGGTGGCGAATGCGTCATGCTCGAACGCCCGCCAGAACGACATCGAAAACAAACGTAGAAAGCGCAACATGAACGGCCCCAGAGTATTGCGCTTGGGCACGGGGCGCAACTGCGAAATGCTGGCCGGTGCCGGGTTTTGCAACCGTTGTGGGTTCGCGCTCATGGGGGTATGAGATGCAAACTAGAAGGACCAAGGGGACGGATTTCTCCGTCCCCCAGGCTCTTTTTCGTTTCTTACTCCGCTGTCATTTCCTCGGTTTCGCCTTCTGTACGCATCAGCTCGAGCGCTCGCTCGGCTTCCTCGTAGGCTTGCGAAACTTCCTCTTGTACCTTCGCCGCGGCCTCTTCCATTTCTGGCGAGAGACGCACGTTGCGATAGTACTCCATGCCGGTCCCGGCAGGGATGAGGCGTCCGACGATGACGTTCTCTTTCAGGCCGCGCAGGTGGTCCACCGCTCCCTGAATGGAAGCTTCGGTGAGCACGCGCGTGGTCTCCTGGAACGACGCCGCCGAAATAAACGAGTCGGTCGAGAGCGAAGCCTTGGTGATACCCAGAAGCAGCGGCCGTCCAGTTGCCGGACGTCCACCTTCCTTGATCACCCGCTCGTTCTCTTCCGCGAAGCGGAACTTGTCCATGGTCTGTTCGAGCAGGAACGTGGTGTCTCCCACATCCTCGATCTTGCGCCACCGCATCATCTGGCGAACGATGACTTCGATGTGCTTGTCGCTGATGTTCACGCCCTGCAACCGGTAGACTTCCTGGATTTCGTTCACCAGGTAGGACTGCAGTTCCTTTTCTCCCAGGACGGCAAGAATGTCGTGCGGGTTGAGCGGGCCATCCATCAGCGGTTCGCCCGCCTTGATGCGCTCGCCTTCCTGCACGTTGATGTGCACGCCGCGCGGTACCGAGTATTCCTTTTCGGTGCCGTTGTCGGCGATCACATACATCTTGCGTTGTCCCTTGGCTACTTCACCGAACTTGACCGTGCCATCGATTTCGCTGATGACCGCGGTTTCATGCGGCTTGCGGGCTTCGAACAATTCCACGACGCGTGGCAAACCACCCGTGATGTCCTTGGTCTTGGTGGTCTCGCGCGGGATCTTCGCCAGCACGTCGCCGGGGAAAGTAGTGTCGCCGTCGAGCACCATGAGGTGAGCGCGTGAGGGCATGAGGTATCGCTTGCTGGTCTTGCCCTTGATCACGATGGCCGGCTGGCGCTTCTCGTCGGGCGAATCCGCCACAACGTGTCGCGACAATCCAGTCACTTCGTCCACTTCCTCGTGCAGCGTGACGCCTTCCTGCAAGTCCTTGAACTGGACCGTTCCGCCGATTTCGGTAAGGATCGAGAAGGTGTAAGGATCCCACTCGACCATGACCGTGCCGAGCTGGACCGGATCGCCTTCCTGTACCTTGACCTTGGCGCCGTAGACCACTGCGTAACGTTCACGCTCACGGCCCTTGTCGTCAATGACGGCAATCGAACCCTGGCGGTTCATGACCACCAGATCTCCCGACTTCGCCTTGACGGTCTGGATGCCGATGAAGCGCACCGTTCCCGTAGTCTTGGCGTCGAGCCGCGACTGTTCCGAAACTCGCGATGCCGTACCACCGATATGGAAGGTACGCATGGTGAGCTGGGTCCCAGGTTCGCCGATCGACTGTGCCGCGATCACGCCGGTAGCTTCGCCCAGTTCCACGAGACGTCCCGAGGCCAGGTTACGGCCGTAGCACATCACGCAGACTCCGCGCTTCGATTCGCAGGTCAGCACCGAGCGGATTTTCACCCGTTCGATCCCGGCTGCCTGCACGGTCACGGCAAGTTCTTCCGTGATTTCCTGGTTGATATCGACCACCACGCTGCCGTCGTAGTCTTTCAATTTTTCGAGCGACACGCGGCCTACGATGCGATCGCGCAATGGCTCGATCACTTCGCCGGCTTCCACGATTCCCGCCACGTAGATGCCGTCGACCGTTCCGCAGTCGTATTCGCTGATGATTACGTCCTGCGCCACATCGACCAGACGCCGCGTCAGATAGCCTGAGTCAGCGGTCTTGAGCGCGGTATCGGCCAATCCTTTACGCGCGCCGTGGGTCGAGATGAAGTATTCGAGAACGGTCAACCCTTCACGGAAGTTTGCCGTGATCGGGCTCTCGATGATTTCGCCGGACGGCTTGGCCATCAATCCACGCATGCCGGAGAGCTGACGGATCTGCTGTTTCGATCCTCGAGCGCCGGAATCCGCCATGACGTAAATCGGATTGATGAAACCTTCCTTGTCCCGCTGCTGCATCTGACCGAACATTTCGTCGGCGACCTTTTCGGTAATTCCCGACCAAATTTCGATGACCTTGTTGTAGCGTTCGCCGTTGGTGATGGCGCCGTCCAGGTATTGCTGCTGAACGTTCACCGCCTGCTTTTCGCCGTCCTTCACCAGACTCTTCTTGTTGTCTGGAATGACCATGTCGTCGATGCCGATCGACAGGCCGGCTTTGGTCGCATACCGGAACCCAAGGTCTTTGACTTCGTCGAGCATCTTGACCGTGACTTCCAGCGCGAACCGCAGGTAGCAGTAGCTCACCAACTGTCCGATTCCCTTCTTCTTGAGCAGGCCGTTGATGTACGGCATGCCTTTGGGAAGGTGATCGTTCAGGATGGCGCGTCCTACCGTCGTGTTCAGGAAGGTGCGTTCGAACTGCACCGGCTCAGTGTGCGTGATGTCCTGATCGTCGTATGCACTGGTCAGGTCGATCACTTCACCCGTGTAACGCAAACGGATCGGAGTGAGAGTTTCGACTTGTCCCGCATCGAGCGCCAGCAGCACTTCTTCGGTGTTGGCAAATGCGCGGCCTTCACCTTTCGCGCCGGGCTTCGACTTTGTCAGGTAGTAAAGACCAAGCACCATGTCCTGGGTAGGAACGGTGATGGGATGACCGGATGCCGGCGACAGAATGTTGTGCGATGACAACATCAGGACGCTGGCTTCAACCTGCGCTTCTGGAGACAGCGGAATGTGTACCGCCATCTGGTCGCCGTCGAAGTCGGCGTTGAACGCCGTGCAAACCAGCGGATGGATCTTGATCGCTTTACCTTCCACCAGCACCGGCTCGAAAGCCTGAATGCCGAGGCGGTGAAGCGTAGGAGCGCGGTTCAACATCACCGGATGGTCTTTGATGACCTCTTCCAGAATGTCCCAAACGATCGGGTCCTGCTGCTCGACCATTTCTTTGGCTTGCTTGATGGTCGTGCAATGGCCGGTCTGTTCGAGGCGGTGATAAATAAACGGCTTGAACAATTCCAGCGCCATCTTCTTGGGAAGACCGCATTGGTGCAATTTGAGTTCGGGACCGACAACGATGACCGAACGTCCTGAGTAATCGACGCGCTTGCCGAGCAGATTCTGACGGAAGCGTCCCTGCTTGCCCTTCAGCGTGTCAGACAAAGACTTCAGCGGACGATTGTTCGCGCCACGCAGCACGCGGCCACGACGGCCGTTGTCGAACAATGCATCGACAGCTTCCTGCAACATGCGCTTTTCGTTGCGCACGATGACTTCAGGAGCGTGCAGGTCCATCAGCTTCTTCAACCGGTTATTGCGGTTGATGACGCGGCGATACAAGTCGTTCAAATCTGAGGTAGCGAAACGGCCGCCATCCAGTGGAACCAGCGGGCGAAGCTCAGGTGGAATGACCGGAATAACATCCAGAATCATCCAGTTCGGCTTGTTGCCGCTGCGGCGGAATGCTTCGACAACTTTCAACCGCTTGGTGTACTTGAGACGCTTCTGAAGCGAAGTTTCATGCTTCATCTTCTCGCGCAATTCCACGGACAAGCCTTCGATGTCCACGCGCTTGAGAAGTTCCTTGATGGCTTCCGCGCCCATCATCGCCTTGAAGCCGGCGGGACGGTACTGCTGATCGAGTTCGCGGTACTTGGCTTCGTCCTTGATGACTTCGCGCTCTTTTACCGGCGCGTCACCAGGTTCGACGACCACGTAGGCCTCGAAGTACAGCACGGATTCCAAATCACGCAGCGAGATGTCGAGCAGGTGGCCAATGCGGCTCGGCAGTCCCTTGAAGAACCACACATGCGAGCAGGGCGACGCCAGTTCGATGTGGCCGAGGCGTTCACGGCGAACTTTGGACAGCGTGACTTCCACGCCGCACTTGTCGCAGATCACGCCGCGGTGCTTCATCCGCTTGTATTTGCCGCAAAGACATTCCCAGTCGGTGACCGGGCCAAAAATACGGGCGCAGAACAGACCATCGCGCTCCGGTTTAAAAGTACGGTAGTTAATGGTCTCGGGCTTGGTGACTTCACCGTGAGACCAGCTGCGGATCTTTTCCGGGGATGCCAGGCTGATGCGGATTGCATCGAAATCGGCTACGGGGTTTGCCAGGTCAAATGGGCTCGAACGAAACAAGGTGGTCCTCCGCTTCCTGCGGTCGGTATCGTCGTCCGCTTCACGGCTCTTGAATTCTCGTCGTTGGTCGTTGGCCGTTGGTCGTTGGCCTGAAACCCTCGCCGCAAATCTTCGGATCTACTCTCCAAGAGCAAGGAAGCAGACCCGCATATATTCAAAAATCTTGTCGTTGGTCGCTAGCCATTGGTCGTTGGCCTAAACCACCGAAAATCTAAAATTCCAAACAGGTGCCGAGTGCGCGGGTCGTTGGCCAACGACGAACGGCCAACGACCAACGACGCTTTTCTTAGTCCGCTGCCGCCGCCCCAACCACCGGCTTCTTCTCGCCTGCCTTGATCAATTCCACATCCAGGCAGAGCGACTGAAGCTCGCGGATCAGCACGTTGAACGATTCCGGAACGCCGGGCTCCATGGCAGCTTCGCCCTTGACGATGGCCTCGTAAATCTTGGTACGGCCGTATACGTCGTCGGACTTCGCCGTGAGCAGCTCCTGCAGAATGAATGCCGCGCCGTATGCTTCCAGTGCCCAGACTTCCATTTCTCCGAAGCGCTGGCCACCGAACTGCGCTTTTCCGCCCAGAGGTTGCTGGGTAATCAGCGAGTACGGCCCGATGGAACGAGCGTGGATCTTGTCGTCCACCAAGTGCGACAGTTTCAGCATGTAGATGTAGCCGACCGTAACCGGCTGTTCGAACTTGTCGCCGGTCATGCCGTCGTACAGCCACGTCTTGCCAGATTCCGGCAGCCCCGCGCTCTTCAGCAGCGCTTTGATTTCGCTCTCGCGCGAGCCGTCGAACACAGGCGAACCCGTGAACACGCCACGCTTGAGAGTGGGAGCGACCGCCAACAATTCTTCGTCACTGTAAGCAGCAACGGTGTCGGCGAGCACGGTGTCCTTGAACAGGTGCTTGAGTTCCTTGCGGATCGCAGCCTTCCGTCGTGTTTTCTTCGAGCATGGCGGTGATCTTTTTGCCAAGCTCGTGTCCTGCCCATCCGAGGTGGGTTTCAAGAATCTGTCCCACGTTCATACGGGAAGGAACGCCCAGAGGATTGAGCACGATCTCCATCGGCGTGCCGTCTTCGAGGTAAGGCATGTCCTCTTCCGGCAGAATGCGCGCGATGACGCCCTTGTTTCCGTGACGGCCGGCCATTTTGTCACCGACACTCAGCTTGCGCTTCATGGCGATGTAGACCTTGACCAGCTTGATCACGCCCGGCGGCAACTCGTCGCCCTTGGTCAGTTTGTCTTTCTTCTCGTTGACGATCTTCTTCAGCACGTCGATCTGACGCGAAGTCATCTCTTCGATCTCGTCGATCTGCTCATTCACCCGTGGGTCCTTGTCCGCGTACTTAATGCGTTTCAGGTTGCGGGTGGAAATGCGCTCAATCGTTTCGCGATCGAGAATGGTGTCCTTGGTCAGCAAGCGCTTGTTGGTGCGCTCGTCGTGCAGATCAGCCAGCACTTCCTTGCGTCCCAGAATGTTGTCGAGACGTTTGAGGCGCTCGTCGGTCAGAATTCGGATTTCGTCCGAAAGGTTCTTTTCCAACTTGTTAATCTGCGTGGCTTCGATGGCCTTGGCGCGTTCGTCCTTCTCCTGACCCTTGCGGGAGAAGATCTTGACGTCGACGATCACACCCTCGATGCCCGGAGGACAGTAGAGCGAAGCGTCGCGAACGTCTCCGGCTTTTTCACCGAAGATGGCGCGCAGCAACTTCTCTTCCGGCGTGAGTTGGGTCTCGCCCTTCGGCGTGACCTTCCCGACCAGAATGTCGCCCTGCTTGATCGAAGCGCCGATACGAATGACGCCGGCTTCGTCCAGATTGCGCAACATCGATTCGCTGACGTTCGGAATATCGCGTGTGACTTCTTCCGGCCCCAGCTTGGTGTCGCGTGACTCGATCTCGTACTCCTCGATGTGGACGGAGGTGTAGTAATCCTCCTTGACCAGTTTTTCGGAGACCAGGATCGCGTCTTCAAAGTTGTAACCGCGCCATGGCATGAAGGCCACGAGCACGTTGCGTCCCAGCGCCAACTCGCCGTGATCGGTGCAAGGTCCGTCAGCAATGACCTGGCCCTTGACCACGCGTTGTCCGCGGACAACGACCGGCTTCTGGTTGATGCAGGTGTTCTGGTTCGAACGCTTGAACTTGGTGAGCTGGTAAATATCGCTGCCAACTTCACGCGAGAGCTGTCCAGGGTGATGCTCGCCCTCGACGCGTACGATGATGCGCTCGGAATCGACCGAATCGATGATGCCGTTGCGCTTGGCCAGAATGACCGCGCCGGAATCGCGTGCGGTCACGCCTTCCATTCCAGTACCCACGATCGGCGCTTCCGCGCGGAGCAAAGGAACCGACTGGCGTTGCATGTTCGCACCCATCAGCGCGCGGTTGGCGTCGTCATGCTCGAGGAACGGTACGAGCGATGCGGCGACGGAAACCAGTTGCTTCGGGCTGACGTCGATGTAATCGACATCGTCGCGAGTGACCAGCACAAAGTTGCCGGCCTTACGGGCATTGATCAGATCGCCGACAATGCGTCCCTTGTCGTCGAGTTCCACGTTCGCCTGCGCGATGATGTGGCGATCTTCTTCCCACGCCGATTGATAGAACGAGAACGGCTCAATCTGCGCTTCGCGTTTCTTCTTCTCTTTCAGCTCGGCGTTGATCTTCTCCATCTCGTGTTTCTCGAGATGCGTGCCGACCTTCAGATCGCTATCGCCGCCATTGACCACGCTGACGAAGTCGAGCACCTTGCCGCCCTTGACCCGGCGATAAGGCGACTCAATGAATCCGTATTCGTTGATCCGCGCATAGCAGCTCAACGAAGAGATCAATCCGATGTTCGGACCTTCCGGCGTTTCAATCGGGCAAATGCGTCCGTAGTGCGTCGGGTGAACGTCGCGGACTTCGAATCCCGCGCGTTCCCGTGACAGACCACCCGGCCCCAGAGCGGAGAGACGGCGCTTGTGCGTGATCTCCGACAACGGGTTGGTTTGATCCATGAACTGCGAGAGCTGCGACGATCCGAAGAACTCGCGGATCGCGGCCATCACCGGTTTCGCATTGACCAGGTCATGCGGCATCGCTGTCGACATTTCCTGATACACGGACATTTTTTCTTTGATCGCCCGTTCCATACGGACCAGTCCGATGCGGAACTGGTTTTCCAGCAATTCGCCGACTGCGCGAACCCGGCGGTTGCCGAGATGATCGATGTCATCCACGGCGCCAATGTTCTTGCGCAGCTTGAGCAGGTAACGAATGGTCCCGTAGAAATCGTCCGGTTCGAGCGTACGGTGATCGAGGCTGCTGGCTTCCGGGTTCTCGAACAGCTTGATGTTGAACTTCAAGCGGCCCACGCGCGAGAAATCGTACTTGCGCGGATCGAAGAACATTCCGTGAAACAGCGCCGTGGCAGTGTCCAGCGTCGGCGGATCGCCGGGGCGCAGTTTGCGGTAAATTTCGATCAACGCTTCCTGCGGCGTCTTGACGGAATCGCGCTTCAGGGTCTGAGCAATGACCGTACCCACATCGTCGCGTTCCGGGAAGAACAGGTTGATTTCGACTACGCCGGATTCGAGGATCTTCGAAACTTTGTCCGCCGTCAGCTCGGAATTCGCTTCGAGCAGGACTTCGCCGGTCGTGGTATCGACAACATCGCCGGCCACCCACGCACCTTCGAGGTCAGTCACGTCGACTTCGATTTCCGAAATCTTCGCTTTCTGGATTTCCTTCAGTGTGGCTGCGTTGATCTTGCGGCCGGAGTGCGCGATTTCCTCGCCCGACTTCGACTTCACGCTGTGCGCCAGCTTCATGCCCAGCAGGTTGGTAGCTTTGTCGCTAGTGGGATCGAGCGTCCAGAACAATTTCTTGTCGCGGACAGCCAGACGATCCACCGTGTAGAACGTGCGCAGAATGTCTTCACCCGAACGCAGGCCCAATGCGCGCAGGAAGATCGTTCCCAGGAACTTGCGTTTGCGATCGATGCGGACATACAACACGTTCTTCTGGTCGTATTCGAATTCAACCCACGATCCGCGGTAAGGAATGATCTTGCCGAGGAAGTAAGTGCGGTTGTTGGCGGTTTCGAAGAACACGCCCGGCGAACGGTGCAACTGGCTGACGATCACGCGTTCGGTGCCGTTCACAATGAACGTACCGTTGTCGGTCATCAAGGGCACATCGCCGAAGAATACTTCCTGCTCTTTAATGTCGCGGATGGAGCGCGTTCCAGTCTCAGCGTCTTTTTCGAAGATGGTAAGACGCATGGTGACTTTGAGCGGCGCGGAATACGTCATGCCACGCTCCTCGCATTCACTCACGTCATACTTCAGTTGCAGGCCAACCGGGTCGCCGCACTTGTTGCAGAAATCCGGCGTGTTGGCGTTGTAGGTGCCGCACTTGGTGCAAAGCACTTCGCCAGGATGAAACGGGTCGGTGATGACCGTCGAGCCGCAATTTTTACAAGTAGTGCGCAGGTGATGCAGCCCTTTGAGGTGACCACACTTGCACTCCCAGTTACCAATGGCGAAATCCACAAACTCAAGTTGTGATACGTTTCGGAAATCGGTGATCGGGAATACCGATTGAAAAACGGACTGCAACCCGGCGTCATCGCGCTCGCTGGGCAGGCGGTCCATCTGCAGGAAACGCTCATACGAGCGCTTCTGCACCTCAATCAGATTCGGGATCTGGATGGTGGCTGGAATTTTGGAAAAATCGAAGCGGGTACGGAATCCGTTGTTCTTTGACATTCAGAGACTCCAAACTTTCCTGCGCAGCGACTGCTGCGCCAAACGCGGAATGTTGAGGCGCGCTTGCGCGCGGCCGGGAACTACGAAGCTTGTAAACTATTAAAAATACGTAAACGCTCGCGGGGACATGAGTCCCCTCGAGCGCCAATTGCGGCACTGAAGCTTGATCAAAATTTTTCTTTTACGCGCCAGTATCTCGGCCTGTTCCCGTTCCGCTGGGCGGAACAGTCTGCCAACCCGTGCCAGCGACTTCGCTCCGCTTCCCTGGGTTCGTTGGAGTGGATAGTCGCTGTCACCTTGAATGAAGCAGGAAGCGGCGTTATTAGTATAGATGATAACACCGCCCCAAACGCTTCACCAATAGATCGCTCGATCCGGCCGAACTTGCGGCCGTACCACCGGATCTTTGTTTTCACCAACTTACGCTGGCAAAAATAAAGATTCCGGGCGGGGCGCCCAGCCCCGCAAACGCCGTTACTTGACTTCGACTACGGCGCCGGCTTCTGTGAACTTCTTCTTGATGGTCTCGGCTTCGTCCTTGGAAACGCCTTCTTTGATCGCCTTGGGCGCGCCATCGACCAGGTCCTTGGCTTCTTTCAAGCCCAGGCTGGTGACTTCGCGGACCGCTTTGATCACGTTGATCTTGTTCGCGCCGACTTCTTTCAGCACGACGCTGAACTCGGTCTTCTCTTCCGCCGGGGCCGCGCCTGCTGCCGCTCCACCGCCGGCAACCATCACCGGGGCCGCTGCTGCCGCCGATACGCCGAGTTTCTCTTCAAGACGCTTTACCAGCGCTGCCGCATCGAGCAAGGACAGCCCGACGATTGAATCTTCCAACTGCTGTAAATCCGCCATGTTATTTCCGCCTTTGATTGAAATGTCGATCTTTAATTATTTTCGATCTGTCTATCTATTGTTGATTTGCTCTCCGCGGTCAAAGTTTCCAGTGCGACCAGGCCTTCCGTTCACTACGCCAGACAACGCCGTGAATTGAGACCGCGCAACCCTTGACTGAAAAAAGCTAAATCTTTTTCGGACGGCTCGCGCCCTCCCGAAACCTTGCAGAACTACGCTTGGGCTTCCGCCGGTGCGTCGCTCTTGAACTTGTTTTTCTCCACGCCCTGACCGATGACCACTGCCAGATCTTTTCCGACAGCGTTCATGACAGTCACGAGTCGCTGCGCCGGTGCATTGATCAGGAACAGCAGCTTGGAGTACAACTCTTCCTTCGACGGCATGGTCGCCAGCGCCGAGATCTCTTTCAGCGTAACAACACGGCCTTCGACAACACCCGCCTTGAAAGTGAATTCCGGATTGTCCTTGGCATACTTCGAAAGCGCCTTCGCTAATGCGACCGGATCGCCTTCGGTATATGCGATCGAAGTCACGCCCGACAGATTCGTCAGAGCCGCTTCGACCTTGGTGCCCTTCGCCGCCAGTTCCGCCAGCGTGTTCTTGACGACCAGATATTTCGCGCCCGAACTGCGTAGCGTCTTTCTTAGTTCGAAGTCCTTGTCCACCGTCAGCTTGCTGTAGGTGGTCACGATCAGGCTGGAGATATTCTTCAGCTCTTTGCTAAGAACCTCGACTTGCTCAGTTTTTCGTGCTCGACTTACCGCCATAATTCAGCCCCTTAGATGTTTTTATGTAGGGACAGCCTGGGCTGTCCGACGCCTTAAGCGTCTTTAGCTTTCGCCGCCAATTCCTGCACAGCCGTATCCAGCGAAATGCCAGGCCCCATGGTCGAACTCAGATAGCAGGCCTTGATGTATTTGCCTTTCGCCACGGCAGGCTTGGCCTTGATGACGCTGGTGATCACGGTGGTGGCATTGTCGATCAACTTGTCGGCCGAGAAAGAAATCTTTCCGACTGGAACATGCACTAGCGCCGTCTTGTCGGTGCGGAATTCCACTTTGCCGGCCTTGATTTCCTGGATCGCCTTGGCCACATCGAAAGTCACGGTGCCCGTCTTCGGATTCGGCATCAGGCCTTTTGGTCCAAGGACCTTACCGAGACGTCCCACAGATTTCATGACATCCGGCGTAGCGATGAGCGCGTCGAAGTCAGTCCAGTTTTCTTTGCTGATCTTCTCGACCATCTCTTCGCCGCCGTAAAAGTCCGCGCCCGCGTTTTCGGCTTCCTTCAACTTCTCGCCGCTGGCAATCACCAGAACTTTTTTCGATTTGCCCAGACCATGCGGCAGAACGACTGTGCCGCGCACCATCTGGTCAGCATGCTTCGGATCGACGCCCAATCGCAGCGTTACTTCCACAGTCTCATCGAACTTGCTGTACTTGATTTTCTGCAGTAGCGGAACCGCATCCTGCAACGTGTACGGACGGGCCTCAACAGCCTTCCGCGCCTTGACTATGTTCTTACCTTCTTTTTTCATGCTCTTCCTCTGTCTCCCACCGTCCGTCGTTGTTCTTGGCGGACCGTAGTAATTTTCGACAACTACCCAACGACTTCAATGCCCATCGACCGCGCGGTGCCGCGAATGCTGCGAATCGCCGAGTCCACCGACGCCGCATTCAAATCCGGCATTTTCTGTTTCGCGATGTCTTCCACCTGCTTCAATGTCACCTTGCCGACTTTGTCTTTGTTCGGCGCGCCAGAACCCTTGGCAATCCCAGCAGCGCGCTTCAATAGAATCGAAGCCGGCGGAGTCTTGGTGATGAAGGTGAATGTGCGATCGCTGTAAACCGTGATGACCACGGGAATGATCAGGCCTTCCAGTTCTTTGGCGCCGGTGCGCGCGTTGAACTGTTTGCAGAACTCCATGATGTTGATCTGCGCCTGACCAAGCGCCGGACCTACTGGAGGCGCCGGTGTGGCCTTACCTGCCGCGATCTGTAACTTAACTGAACCTGTTGCCTTCTTAGCCATGAATGAATCCCTGTCCTAACTGAAAAACTTTTACGCCGACTTCTCCACCTGGTTGAACTCCAACTCCACCGGTGTCGAGCGGCCGAAAATTGTGACCATCACTTTGAGCGTCTGGCGGTCTTCGTTGACTTCGTCCACAATGCCGGTAAACGTTGCGAACGGCCCTTCGGTAATTTTGACGGTCTCGTTCTTCTCGAACTTGACCTTGAGCTTGGGCTTGTCTTTGGCTTCGCCTACGCGGAAGACGATATGCTGCACTTCTTCTTCCGAGAGCGGCGTCGGCTGCTGGCCAGTGCCCACAAATCCCGTGACCCGCGGCGTGGACTTCACCACATGCCAGACATGGTCGTCCATGTTCATTTCCACCAGCACGTAGCCGGGATAGAACATGCGCTCCACGGTATATTTCTTGCCGTTGCGAACTTCCGTGACTGCTTCGGTGGGAATCAATACTTTCCCAATTCGTTCCTGCAAGCCAAAAGCCTGGACGCGCGATTCCAACGACTCTTTCACCTTGCGCTCGAATCCCGAATAAGAGTGAATGATGTACCACCGCATGTTCGGATTCTTGGGCGCTTCGGCAACGGCATCGGCCGCCGGCGTTTCGGCGCTCACTTCAACGGTTCCGTTTTTTTCTTCGTCCGGCATAAGGTACTCGTGAATCTCAGTTTCTTTCCTGAATCTAGTGGTGCGCGAAATATTTGAACAATGTATCGATCCCGGTCCCAATCGCTTTGTCGACCAGAAAGAAATACAACCCGAACAGGAACACAGTAATGATGACGACCGCGGTCGTGGCCTGCACTTCCTTGAAGGAGGGGTTGTTCACCTTCTTCATTTCAGTGCGGATGTCGTTGTAGAAAGTCTTGACCCGCTCGGGCCAGGCTTTCACCGTTGTCACCAATTCATGTTCAGCCACGGATGCCATCTACTTTCCACTTTCCGTTCGTACTTCCGAACCTGCTCGTCCAAAATTCTGGCAGGGGCGGAGGGATTCGAACCCCCAAGTTCGGTTTTGGAGACCGACAGTTTAACCGTTGAGCTTACGCCCCTGTAACGTTTCACGTTTCGTGTTTCGAGTGTTTCTGAAACTCGAAACCCGAAACTTGAAACTGAACTATTTCACTTCCTTGTGCGGCGTATGCTTCCGGCAACGGTTGCAGAATTTCTTCAATTCCAACCGCTCGGTCATGGTTTTACGGTTCTTGGTCTTCGAGTAATTGCGCTCTTTGCAATCACCGCACTGCATCGAAATAATTTCTCGGGGCATTTCAAACTCCCTAATTCAGCTACTAGCTGCTAGCTTCTAGCCGCTAGCTAAAACAAAACTCGAATCCCGTGGCTTTTGTCTTGGCCAACGACCAACGACGAACGGCCAACGGCTGCTTACTTAATAATCTCGCTGATCGTTCCCGCTCCCACCGTATGGCCACCTTCGCGGATCGCGAATCGCAATCCCTTTTCCATCGCCACCGGTGTGATCAGTTCAATAATCAAGCTCACGTTGTCGCCAGGCATCACCATCTCGGTGGCTTCTGGCAACTCCGCTACGCCCGTTACGTCTGTCGTACGCAGATAGAACTGAGGACGGTATCCCTTGAAGAACGGAGTGTGACGTCCGCCTTCTTCCTTCGTCAGGATGTAAACCTCGGCCTTGAACTTGGTGTGTGGCGTGATCGATCCGCCCTTGGCCAGAACCATGCCGCGCTCGACGTCTTCTTTCGCAATACCGCGAAGAAGCAGTCCAGCGTTGTCGCCCGCCAGGCCTTCGTCCAATTGCTTCTTGAACATTTCGACGCCCGTGACGACCGTCTTGCGGGTTTCGCGGAAGCCGACGATTTCTACTTCTTCGCCAACCTTCACCTTGCCACGCTCAATACGGCCAGTCACAACCGTGCCGCGGCCTTGAATCGAGAAGATATCTTCGATCGGCATCAGGAACGGTTTGTCGAGTTCACGTACCGGCTGCGGAATGTACTTGTCGACCGCTTCCATCAACTCGTCAACTTGCTTTTCCCACTTGGCTTCGCCGTTCAGCGCGCCTAACGCAGAGAGCTTCACCACCGGAACATCGTCTCCCGGAAACTGATAGCTCTTCAGCAACTCACGCACTTCCAGTTCAACCAGTTCGAGCAATTCCGGATCATCCACTGCATCGCACTTGTTCAAAGCCACAACCAGATACGGCACACCGACCTGACGAGCAAGCAGACACGTGCTCGCGGGTTTGCGGCATCGGACCGTCGGTCGCAGCGACGACCAAGATTCCGCCGTCCATCTGCGCCGCACCGGTAATCATGTTCTTGATGTAGTCGGCGTGGCCCTGGGCAATCGACGTGCGCATAGTGCCGGTTCGCCGTCTCGTACTCGACGTGCGCGGTGGCAATGGTGATGCCGCGTGCCTTTTCTTCCGGCGCGTTATCGATCGAATCGAAAGACCGGAACTGGATCTTCGGGTTGTGCTTCGACAATACCTTCGTGATCGCCGCCGTCAACGTGGTCTTGCCATGATCGATGTGACCAATCGTCCCTACGTTTACGTGCGGCTTATTGCGATCAAATTTTTCTTTCGCCATGACTGAATCGTGCCTTCCGTTTTGTAATCCCGATACTGGTTTAGTAATACTGATAAAGCTGCTTAAACTTCGTTCGCGTCTCGGGCGCCAGATCTTCAATCCGCGACAGATAAAATTCCCGCATCTGCGCCTGGTCTGACAGCGTTAACGCCTGATACAAATTCTGCGATGTCGTTCCCGACTTGGCCAAAACCTCGTCCGACTGATCGAGCAACCGGTTCGCAACCACTCCATCCCAGTCGCGAATGCGGATGTTCTTACCAGACATGCGCTTCAGGAAATTCTCGACCTTGTTCGGTTCGAAAATGCGAGTGATCGAGCTTTTCAGCCCGTCAAATTCCTTCTCGCTATCAACCTTAATTTCTGCCTTTACAAAATCCACCAGACACCTGTTTCAAAAATTTCTGGAGCGGGAGACGGGAATCGAACCCGCGACCAACAGCTTGGAAGGCTGTGACTCTACCACTGAGTTACTCCCGCCCTGAACCAGCTTTCAGCTATCAGCTTTCAGCCGTCAGCTAAACCCTGCCGGCTTCTTCTCACCATTCCCTGCCAACCAAATTCATGGAGCCGATGATCAGGATTGAACTGATGACCTCTCCCTTACCAAGGGAGTGCTCTACCAACTGAGCTACATCGGCTGACTACTTTGCTCAACATCGCTCTCGGCTTTCAGCCGCGTCGCTTCCCGGCGCCGCAGCCACGTCTTTACCGCGAACATTCCCAGCATCGCCAGCGTCATTAAGCGCAATCGCTGGTCGGTCAACGTCATCCACGCGGCCGCGCCTAAAACCACAAACGCGATCATCGCTATCGAAAGACGCACTGGAACTTGACTCCGCTCAGGATCGCGTCCGCCCCGCTAAACTCTGGTGCACAGGGAAGGATTCGAACCTTCGTACCTCATAAGAGGGGCAGATTTACAGTCTGCTGGCTTTAACCACTCACCCACCTGTGCAGTAAACCGAATTCCGGCTTTTTACATCACCTTCCAGCTTTCGCCGGTGTTGCGCGTGGACGCGTAGGATCGTGCAGGCAGCGAGCTTGCAAAAATTATTTAAAAAGCAGAAATGCGCGCGAGAATCCGCATCGCGCACACACTACACTTGGAAAAATTCCTTATGGAGTGCCGTTGGAAAATATCTGCCACGCCGCCGTGCCCTACTGCGTCCGGAACCGATCTCTGCAATCAAATGCTGGAGCTGACGGAGGGATTTGAACCCCCGACCCTCTGATTACAAATCAGATGCTCTACCAGCTGAGCTACGCCAGCAGTTGAGACAATCTAGCCTTCAAGGGCACAGACTATCCCTCTGATCCCTTCCTGATGTCCGGGACAATTTTAAAAGGTACCATAACGGTACCTAACGTGCAAGAAGTCTAAAAGCGTCGTTGGCTGTTCGTCGTTGGTCGTTGGCTAGAATCCAACAATTGACGCCTTTATTCACTCCTCCCGATCCTCCAAAAGATTTTACGCCAATCCGCCCCTAAAGAACTAGAACCAGCCTAAATGTTATGATGACGGCTTCCTGGCCACCGGCTGGAAGTCAGAAGTAAGAAGTAAGAATGCAGAAGTAAAAACAGCCGTTTTAGGGTTTTACTTCTGCATTCTGACTTCTTACTTCTGACTTTCCAACCCTGGCCAGCTATCCATGCGCACTCGACGACGCCTTCCCCTGATCTTCGGCGTTTTGCTGGTTATAGCGGCTGTCGCGCTCGTTGTCTTTCTGCGCAAACACGCTCCGCCCGAACCTGCCCGCCTCCTGCCCAGTGCTGACGGATTCTTTTACGTCAACCTGCAATGGATCCGCCGCGCGGACATTGCCGGGAAGCTTCCCGAAGTCACCCACGATCCCGAGTACGAGCAATTTATCCAGGCCACCGGCTTTCAATTTGAGCGCGATCTTGACCAGGCCGCATTCGCCATTCATTTTCCCAGTAACCCAGATCCCAAGACGCCGGGCTCGGACGAGTCCCGCTATTCCGAAGTGTTGGTGGGGAAATTTGACGGCGACCGGCTGCGAGAATATCTTCGCAAGCTTTCGAGTTCGGTGGAAACCTACGGATCGACAGACATCTATACCATCCCCCTCGAAGGCCGTACCGTGCGCGTGGCAATTCTTGGGGTAAACACTGTGGCCGCCTCGAACCACCCCGATCCGCTGATCATTCGCGGAATCATCGATCGCTCGCGCAAACTGGCATCGCCATTCGGCGGGCCCGCTCTTCTGCGCCAATATTACAAACACGTGCCGCTGGCAAGTCTGGGGTGGTTGATCTTCAGGGCAGTCCCATCTTTGAATGGGACCAGCCATGCTCCTGCCGCTCCGGTCAGCCTTTCGTTCCTTTTTTCGCAGCCCACCGTGGTAGTGGCCTCGGTACGCTATCTTGGGGCCATCCGTCTTAGGGCAGAAGCGTTCGCTGCGAGCGAAGAGGACGCGCGGCAGGCCGCCGAAAAGCTCAAGACTTTTCTCGCGCTTTTCAACACGGCGGAGATTTCACTATCCGGCAAGGGGCCGGACCCGGACGTTAAGCAGTTTTTCAATAGTCTGAACGTCGAGCAGCACAGCGACCGCGCCGTGTTGACGGCGACGGTGCCACCCGGCTTCGTTCGAAAAGCCGTCGCTGAAGCGCCCAATGAAGTGACCCCGCCCATGCCGCCAGCGGACCGCAAAACCCCGCCTTCACGCCAATGACACGGACTATGCCTTCTTTCGCAGTCGACAGTTATTCCCGTGCTCCTGGCTGCTGGAAGGTACAATAAGGCTGTATGTCGAATCTGCCTCTTCCGATTGCAGCCTTCCTGGCGGGCCTGGTCTCGTTTTTGTCGCCATGCGTGCTGCCCCTGGTTCCGGGATATGTGTCGTTAATTTCCGGCGCCGGGATCGAGGAACTGAAGTCGGAAGACGGACAACTGCTGCGCAAAGTGATGTTGAATTCCATCGGATTTATTCTGGGATTCAGCGTTGTATTTATCTCGCTGGGCGCGCTCTCCACTGAATTCGGACAATTATTGGCGCGCTATAAGTCGGTGCTGGCGCGGGTTGCCGGTGTCATCATCATTCTGTTCGGATTGCATCTCACGGGAATTCTTCGTATCAAAGCGCTATACGCCGACAAACGTCTTCATAATGTGAAGGGCGGCAGCACTCCCTGGGGCGCATTCGTCATCGGCTTCGCCTTTGCGTTTGGTTGGACGCCCTGCGTGGGCCCCATTCTCGGCGTCATTCTGGGCTTCGCCGCTACGCAGGATTCGGTCACGAAGGGAATCTTCTTACTATCTATCTATTCGCTGGGACTCGCCGTACCCTTTCTGCTGACCGCTCTAGGGATTGAACGCTTCCTCAAGTTCTACAGTCGCTTCCGGGCCCACATGCATGCTGTCGAAATAGCTAGCGGTGGTTTGTTGATTGCCTTGGGAATCTTGTTGGTGATGGGAAAGTTTACCTTGCTGGCAAATTACTTTTCTGGCCTCAGCCGATTTGTGTTGTAGCAGGAGTTATTCGTGAAACGTCCAGTTATCATTGTCGTAGTGGCCATGGTGATTTCATTGCTATTGGTCTTCGGGGCCGCCAAGGCCCGCCACAGTCCTGATCCTCCGGATGCAGGCAAAGCCCTCAAAAACCAGATGGCGCCAGATTTTGCGCTGACATCGCTGGATGGCAAAACTACCATCCGTCTTTCCGACTATCGGGGAAAAGCCGTGTTGCTGAACTTCTGGGCCACCTGGTGCGTGCCCTGCAAGATCGAGATGCCCTGGTTCGTTGAGCTGCAAAATCAGTACGGCGCACAGGGACTGCAGGTCGTCGGCGTTGCCATGGACGAAGACAGTCCAGAGGAGATCGCGAAATTCGCCAAAGATATGGGTGTGAACTATCCCATCGCGGTGGGCAAGGAATCGGTGGGAGACGCTTATGGTGGAGTGCAATTTCTTCCTGCAACTTTTTACATCGGCCGCGACGGCAAAGTGATTGACAAAGTTTTCGGCCTGAAAGGCAAACACGAGATTCAGGAAGACATTAAGAAGGCCCTCGCTTTGAACAACGCCTCCATCCCCGTTACATCTTCAGTCGCCCTAACTTCAGCGATCTCGGGAAAGGCGACGAACTGACAATGCGGAACCGAGTTGCAACCAGCGCGGCCCTGGCGTCTTTATTATTCCTATCGTTCTTCTGCGCGCAATTGCTTTCCCAGGACGACATTCCAGGCAAGAAAGCGCCATCGATCACCATGATCGAGCCGCCGATCGCCATCGTGACGCGCGGCAAAGGCAGTTCGGTCGACTTGCAATTCCGCATTGGCTCCGGATTTCACGTTAACTCCAACACGCCCACGCAGGAATATTTAATTCCGACCGCGCTCAAACTGGATGCTCCGACCGACATCGTCATCGGAAGGATCACCTATCCAGCCGGCGAAGGTATGGCATTCGCCTTTGCTCCCGATGAGAAACTGAGTGTTTATAGCGGCGCCTTCACCATTGGAGTGATCGTGCGTCCGTTGGCGAGCGTGCTGCCGGGCAAGTACGAATTTCGCGGGAAGTTGAAATATCAGGCTTGCGACAAAGCCGCCTGCTACCCGCCCAAAGAGTTGCCGGTAGCATTTGAAATCAAAGTCGTGAAGGCACCCCCGGCGCATGTGAAGAATCCTGGGCAAAGTCCGCATGTACATACTTAAATCTTTGGGCTTTAGGGTCTCGGCTTGGGTTTGGGTCTTGATTCTGGGTCTGGATTTTGGGTGGCGCAGTCGCTTCAGCGCTGCGATAAGAATCTCAGCCTTGCATACGCTTTAGCGCCTGCGGTACCTGAAAAATCCGGCAGCTAAATCCTCGATCACCCTATAGCGTCGGGCTCATATCGCTTGAGGTCCCGCCTGCGGCGGGCACATAACACTTCAGCGTGTAGTCCATCACCATGCGATCGGCGTTGAAGCGCCAGCCCAGGGTGCGGATGGTGCGCTTCATGCGCTTGATCCAGCCGCGCGGCAAGCCGTCGCGGTCGCGCTGATAGTAGAGCGGAATCACTTCTTCGCGCAGGACGCGGTACAACTCCTCGCCGTCGCGCGAGTCGTGAATATTCATGTTGGAGTGCGTGCGGCCGGTGCCGATGGCGAAGCCGTTCAATCCGTCGATAGGCTTCGGCCCACCAGCCGTCGAGAACCGAAAGATTCAGTCCGCCGTTCAAGCACGACTTTCTGGCCGCTGGTGCCGGACGCTTCCAGGGGCCGCCGCGGATTGTTCAGCCACACGTCCACGCCCTGCACGAAATGGCGGCCGACGTTGATGTCGTAGTCTTCGACGAACACGAATTTGTCGGCGAACTTCGGATCGCGCATCATCTGCGCGATTTCCTGCAGCACGCGCTTGCCGGGCTCGTCGCGCGGATGCGCCTTGCCGGCGAAAACGAATTGCACCGGCCGCTTGGGATCATTCACCATCGAGGCCAATCTGTTCGATATCGGCCAGAATCAGATCGGCCCGTTTGTAAGTGGCGAAGCGGCGGGCAAAACCGATCGTGAGCGCATCGGGACTGAGCACGCGGCCGAGCCGCTGCAGAGTCTCCGGCGATTCGCCGCGGCGCTTGGCCTGCTCGACACCGCGCGGTGCCGCACGAATTCCAGCAGCCGCGATTTCAAGCTGAGATGCGTTTCCCAAAGTTCGCCATCGTCTACATTTTCAATTCCTTCCCAGATCCTGGCCTCGCCGCTGTGCTCGTGCCAGCCCGTTCCTAAGTGACGGTCGTAGAGGCGGAACATTTGCGGCGCGAGCCATGACGGAACGTGCACGCCATTCGTGATGTGTCCGATGGGAACTGCGTCTTCCGCTTTGCCGGGATAGAGCCCGGTCCACATGGCGCGCGAAACTTCGCCATGCAGCGCCGAGACCGCATTGGCGCGGCGCGAAAGCTTCAGTCCCAGCACGGTCATGCAAAAATCTTCGTGATGATTGCCGGGATTCTCGCGGCCCAGGGCCATCAGGCCTTCGTGCGAAAGACCCAGCGCGTCGCGCAGAGGCCCGAGATGTTCCTCGATCAGATCGGCATGAAAACGATCGTGGCCAGCGGGCACCGGCGTGTGGGTGGTGAAACACACTTCGCGGGAAACGCGCGGCACGGCTTGATCGAAGGCCAAGCCTTCTTCTTCCATGCGGCTGCGAATCGCTTCGAGCACGGCAAATCCGCTGTGCCCTTCGTTCAGATGAAGAACGCCAGGAGTGATTCCCATGGCTTTCAGCGCGCGGAATCCGCCGACGCCGAGCAGCAGTTCCTGACGAATTCGAATGCGTCCATCGCCGCCATATAGACGCGAAGTGAGTTCGCGATCCTCGGGAGCATTGCCTTCGACGTTGGAATCGAGCAGCAGCAAATCGCAGCGGCCGACTTTCATCCGCCAGACCTTTGCGCGAATGGGTCCGCCGCGAGTCTCGATTTGCACCGTGACCGGCTCGCCGTTGGTCCCGATGGCGGGTTCCATCGGCAGTTGGTTGACATCCGTCTGAATATATTCTTCCTGCTGCCAGCCATTTTGATCGAGGCGCTGCCGGAAATATCCCTGCCCGTAAAACAAGCCGATGCCGATCAAGCGGAATGCCCAGGTCGGAAGCGCTCTTGATGTGATCGCCCGGCGAGAACGCCAAGTCCGCCGGAATATTCCGGAATGGAAACGTGCAATCCAAACTCCGCGGAAAAATATGCCACGGGACGCGGCCGCAGAATGCCTGCGTGCCTCGCACCCCAGGTGCGGTCTGCTTCGAGATATTCGCGCTGGCGGCGATAGGCGTAATTGATGCGGCTGTGCAGCACCAGTTCGCGGGCCCGCCGCTCCATCTGCGCCAGAGGAATCTCGGTCAGCAGCGAAACCGGATTGTGATTGAGCTGCCGCCAGCGAATGGGATCGAGGTCGCGGAACAGGCTGCTGGTGTCGTGGTCCCAACTCCACCACACGTTGCGGGCCAGCGCCCACAGCCGCTCCTGCGCGGGCGCGATAAAACGATCGAGCGTGCGCGCTTCGCTGACGACCGGCGCGACCTGAGCGGCAGCTTCGGTCGAGCATGCTGAATTTCGTCTTCACGAAAGATTCGGGGCGCAATCGTCTGCACCACTAGAACGCCTTGCAGCACGCCGCGATCGATCAGTGGCACGCCGAGGAAGGATTGGTACGCATCTTCGCCGGCTTCGCTGAAATATTTGAAGCGGGGATGATTTTTCACCTGCTCCACGGCCACCGGACGCACCTGCTCGGCCACCAATCCCGCAAGGCCTTCGTGCACCCCCATGCGAAGCGTGCCAACACATTGAGGACGCAGCCCGAGCGTCGCCGCCAGTACCAGATTGGCGCGGTCCGGCTCCAGCAGATATGCCGAACAAACGTCGGTCCGAAAGCGCTTGGCGATCAGGGCCACGACGTTCATCAGAGTCTCGGCCGGCTTGCCGCCCTCTTTGCGCAAGATTGCGGATTTCCTCCAGCGTCAGAACGTAACTGGCATCGCGTTCGTACGGGGATTCAACCTTGGGATTGTCTAACGCCATCTGGTTCGCACCCTCTTAGGTTTCAACTTTAGGTTCGGTATCTATGTCTGTCCAATCGACATTATCTATCGGGAACATCAGTGCTACTGGAAAGCTCTGAACCACCAAGCACGCGAAGTATCACCAAGAAAGTCCTTCGTTGGGTTTCCTTCGTGATACTTCGTGCCCTTGGTGGTTCATCTTGATTTCTTACTTCTTCTCACTCTTCTTTTCAATCCGGGCCCAGGTATCTTTCAACGCCACCGTCCGATTGAATACGAGCTTACCCGGCGCCGAGTCGAGGTCGACGCAGAAATATCCCAGGCGCTCGAATTGATACCTGTCTCCCGGCGAGGCCTTGGCCAATGCCGGCTCGACCTTCGCTTGCCGCAATACTTCCAGCGAATTCGGATTGAGATTGGCGGTGAATGGCTGCCCAGCCTCCGCCTGGTTAGGATCTTCCCTGGTGAACAGATTTTCATACATTCGCACTTCGGCATCGAGAGCGTGCGCGGCCGAAACCCAGTGAATGGTCGACTTCACCTTGCGCCCGTCGGGAGGATTGTTCCCGCCTCTGGTCAGTGGATCGTAGGTGCAGTGAACTTCGATGACTTCGCCCTTGTCGTTTTTCACGAGGCTGGTGCATGTCACAAAGTAGGCGTAGCGCAAACGAACTTCTTTTCCAGGTGAGAGCCGGTAATACTGCTTGGGCGGATCTTCCCGGAAATCGTCCTGCTCGATGTAGAGCACGCGGGAGAATGGTACCTTGCGAGTGCCCGCGTTCGGATCTTCGGGATTATTGACCGCGTCCATTTCTTCAACTTGATTTTCCGGGTAGTTATCGATCATCACTTTCAACGGCCGCAGCACCGCCATCACCCGGGGCGAACGCTTGTTCAGGTCTTCGCGGACAAAATGTTCGAGCATGGCCAGCTCAATTGAGCCCTTGGTTTTTGAAACGCCAATGGCCCCGCAAAAATTACGGACCCCTTCCGGGGTAAAACCGCGACGACGAATCCCGGAAATTGTCGGCATGCGGGGGTCATTCCAGCCCGTCACATGGCCCTCTTCGACCAACTGCAACAGCTTGCGCTTGCTCAGAATAGTGTAAGTGAGGTTCAAGGGATCGAACTCGATTTGCTGCGAGGGGAAAATCCCTAGTTGCTGGATGAACCAGTTGTACAGCGGCCTATGGTCTTCGAACTCAAGCGTGCACACGGAATGGGTGATGTGCTCGATCGAGTCGGATTCCCCATGCGCGAAGTCATACATGGGATAAATCGGCCACTTGTTCCCGGTGCGGTGGTGTTCGGCGTGGAGGATTCGGTACATGACGGGATCGCGCATATTCAAATTCGGCGAACTCATGTCGATCTTCGCGCGCAGAGTTCTGGAACCATCGGGGAATTCGCCCGCACGCATGCGTTCGAACAGATTTAGGCTCTCTTCGACCGGACGATTTCTGTAGGGACTGTCCTTGCCGGGTTCGGTCAGGGTGCCGCGCGACTTTCTGATTTCGTCCGCAGTCAAATCGTCGACATAAGCTTTGTCGGCCTTAATGAGCTGGATCCCCCACTCATACAACTTGTCGAAATAATCGGAGGCATAGTGAAGGCTGTCCCAGGCAAATCCCAGCCACTTGACATCCTCCATAATCGAATCGACATACTCGGTTTCTTCCTTGGAAGGATTCGTATCGTCGAAACGCAAGTTGGTCTTGCCACCAAATTCGGCTGCTAATCCAAAGTTGAGACAGATCGATTTAGCGTGGCCAAGGTGAAGATACCCGTTGGGCTCGGGCGGGAAACGGGTTTGCACCCGCCCGCCATATTTATTGGTTTTCAGGTCGTCGAGAATGATGTCGCGTATGAAGTTGGAAGGACTGACGGCAGCCTCGGTGGGCAGCTTTGTGTCAGCTTCCGTGTCAGGATTCGTGGGATTCATCTCTAATTGATCTTATCGCAAGAAGGCTGAAAAGCGGCTGTCAGCCCTCAGCTCTCGGCTTTCAGCAAGATCAACTGGCCAAGGCTGAGGCGGCTTAGCTGAGAGCTGAAAGCCAATAGCTGACAGCAGTTTATCTACCCGCCCCAGAGTCTGTCTTTCAGTGGAACATCCAATCCGGCCACCAGGTGTTGTAGCGCAAGGTCACTTCAGTCTGGATTGTTTTTGCGGCCTTACGAGAAAAATTGTTGTTAAAGACAAGGTAATAAGTGCCTTCACCAACCGGAAGCTCGGCGCGAATGCTGCCCTGAAGGACTTTGCCGCTGTCGTAGTAAGGGCTAATCGCATATCCATTGCGCCAGGTGACGAAAGCTTCGTCGCTGAGCACGTAGACCTGAATTTCATTTCCTGCCGCATCTTTGGTGGTGAATTGACCAGTGACTGTTATGTTCACCGCGCCCGGCGGAACCGCGAATTTGAAGGAAGAATAACTATGCGCTCCTACCGTCAGGGTCTTCTCGGTGATGCCTTCCGTGTGCGCTCCGCTGCCGGCTTCCCGGATTTGCTGGGCCAGGGTGCTGCTGCTGGTCGACATCCACCAGGCGGCCAGCACCAGGACAAGCACCATCAACAGCAGGAATGCCATGCCGGATTGGCGTCGCCGGGGTGCAGTTTTTCCGGTTTCTGTTTAGCCGAGACGATCGCGGGCCGCATCGACGACATCCGTCTTCGTCCGATCGACTGCCTTGCCGCATTTCAGACAGAACTTGGCATCGTCAGGCAAATACTCGGCACACTGGCTACACAGCACGGCGATCCCTCAGGAGAATGCGAATTCTAGCAAAGGCGGCGGCCAGGCGTCGTTATTTTGTGGCTCGATGTGGCAAACTGCTGGTGGGCGTCTCGAAAAATGGCGAATTGTGAGCAATGCGGCCGCAAACTCCCTGCCTTCGTTTTTGGCAGGAAGATTTGCCAATGGTGCGTACAGCACGAGGCCATTCAACGCGGAGAAGAACCCACCAACCCGATTCAGCCGGTAATGACGGCACCCTGGACGCGTAGCAGCGGTAATTCCATGATTCTCACCCAGGTATTTTTCGGTATCTGCGTGGCGGTTTTTATTGCCATGGCGTTGGCACAAGGCTCATTGGATGACTTTTCGTCAGGGGCGCTGGTGCATTGGGGCGGCAATGCAGGCTGGCTTACATTCGGCGGCGATTGGTGGCGGCTTATCACTTGCCTGTTCGTTCATGGCGGAGTCATTCACATCGCATTCAATATGTGGTGTCTGTGGGACTTAGGCCGGCTCTGCGAATCGCTTTACGGTCATTGGACGTTCGGCGCCGTTTATCTTATCTCCGGATTGGGAGCTAGTGTCGCCAGCCTGGCCTGGCACCCCAATGGATTGAGTGTCGGAGCTTCAGGAGCGATCTTCGGATTAGCTGGGGCCTTAATCGCCTCATACTATCTGGGTGAGTTCTCGATGCCGCGTTCCGCTGTGACCGGAACGCTGCGAAGCGTGGTGGTATTTGTCGGGTACAGCCTGATTTTCGGATCGATGTCGGGGCATACCGACAATGCGGCGCACGTTGGAGGACTCGTCACTGGGCTGGGTCTCGGCGCCCTTATCGCAAAAGGCGCCCCTGATGCCAGCCAACCGTTTCGCCGGATTGCCCTTCTCCTGCTCGTATTTATGGGGGTTTTCGGTGTGTTCATGGCGCTTCAGCATGCGCATGGGTACCTAATTCATGCGCGGCGCGCTAGCGAACTCTTGGCTGAAAATAAGACTGATCAAGCCATCGTTGAGTTGCAACGCGTGATCCGGGAACGTCCCAATTTCGCGCCTGCACATTTCGTTCTGGCGCAGGCCTACTTGCATAAGCTCGATTTGGTGAACGCTGAACCCGAGCTGAAACGAGTACTCGAACTCAGCCCCGGCGACGAAGAAACTTCCTATCAATTGGGCGCTGTGTATTTAGAGGAGAAACATCCTCAACAGGCAAGAGCCATGTTTACACAGCTGCTGACCGGGAATCCCCTCAGTTCCGATGCGCACTTTGGGCTTGGGTTGGTAGACGACGCCGAGGAGAACTATCAGGACGCGGTGCGGCAATACACGGCTGCTGCAGGATTGAATTCGAGTTTCTCGGACGTTTATTACCTCCTCGGTGTCGCGCAATTCAAGTTGAAGAACTATGACGACGCCATCGCGGCATTCCAAAAAGACCAGCAGAACAACAAAGACAATTCCAAGGTCGAAGCCGCGTTAGCCGATGCCTACCGGGCTAAAGGAATGACGAAAGAAGCGGACGAAGCCATGAACAAGGCTACGCAGCTCAAATGAGAGCAGTTGGGCGGACACTCCTGTCCGCCGCCTTTGACTTTGATCTTCGCAATCGCGTGAAAAATCAACCTCAACACCCACCCTGGCGGACAAGAGTGTCTGCCCTACATCTGTTCCTCACGAGCTGGCGTCTATCCCGAAGTACTGGCCGCCATGGCCTTGGGACTGCCTGCGCGTTCCTGAAGTTCGCTGATTCTGCGGGCCAGCAATTCCGTAGAGAATGGTTTGTTGAGCAGGATCGCATCATTTCCGACGGTTGCGTTTTCCAGCACGGCCGTTTCGGTATAGCCAGACATGAAGATCACACCAATTCGCCCTCGCTTCAATTTCAGGTTCTCAACCAGCTCCGGGCCGCCCATGCGGGGCATTACAATGTCGGTCACCACGATGTCGATTGTTCCTACATGTTGATCGGCAAGCTTTAACGCTTCCAGACCGTTGCCCGCCTGCAACACGTGATAGCCGAGCCGTTTGAGCGATTCGCCCGCCAGCATGCGCAATGCCGGTTCATCTTCGACAAGCAGGACTGTCCCGTGACCTTTCGAGGTCACGCCGCTTTGCTGCGACATCACCGTAGTAACGGATTTTTCCACGGACGGAAGATAGATCTTGAATGTAGTGCCGATCCCCAATTCGCTGTAGACGGAAATATGTCCCCGGCTTTGCTTGACGATTCCATACACCGTCGCCAGGCCCAGTCCGGTTCCTTTACCCGGCTCCTTCGTCGTAAAGAACGGTTCGAAAATTTGTTCGAGGATTTCATTGCTCATCCCCGACCCAGTGTCGGTGACCGCAATCAATACATAATCACCGGGGACCACTTCGGCATGGGTGGCCGCGTAGCCTGCATCAAGCTGGCAGGCCTGAGTCTCGATAATCAGCTTGCCGCCTTTTGGCATGGCATCGCGCGCATTCACTGCAAGATTCATCACCACTTGTTCTAGTTGACCCGGATCGGCTTGTACTCTGCCAATCTTGTCCGCAAAATTGGTCAGCAGCTCGACGTCTTCTCCGATCAGCACGCGTAGCATCTTCGCCATGTTGCGCACGCTCTGGTTCGGATCAAGAACCTGTGGTTCCAGTACTTGTTTGCGGCTGAAGGCCAACAGTTGGCGAGTCAGGCCGCTGGCTCGGTCGCCTGCCTGTTTGATTTCCTCGAGATAGGGCCGGGCTTCATCGGTGGCAGAATCGAGTAATAGATCGCTGTATCCTTTGATGATCATCACCAGATTATTGAAGTCGTGGGCCACGCCGCCGGCCAGCCGTCCAACAGCTTCCAGCCGCGCCGAGCGCACCAGGCTTTCCCGCGACTGCCGCAGACCTTTCCTCATTTCTTCGAAGGAACGCGTAAGATGCGCCACTTCATCGTCGCCCGCCACCGGGATTTGGACTTCAAAGTCACCTATTTCCAACTGATGGGTGCTGAATGCCAGGCGTTCCAGAGGCCGGGTAATCTGCCGGGAAACGAAGAACGCGATGATCCATCCCACCAGCACTGCCGCAGCGCCCAGCGAAATCAGCATGCGATCCAGTGAACGTAAAAAGCTGGTTGCCTGATCATAGGATTGCAAAGAATAAAACCTGACTGGATGGTCGCCGGGAAGCTCAATAAAATTGGTGAGATAACGCTCCCCGTGGATACTGATTTCCCGAATGACCTGTGCCCTCGCCGCTGACGACCCAAGCGATGCCTCGAACTCGTGCCAGTCGCTGGCGGGAAGTGAACTCAGGATAACCGATCCCTGACGCTCAAAAGTGAAAGATGACTTCCCGAATGCGCTGGCGGCAAGCATTGATTCCGGCGATACCTCATAACCCAGCGTCAGCCGTCCCAATCCGTGCTCGTCATCCGCGGCGCCGGCCACAATGGGCACGAAACTTACATCGTAGAGGCGTCCGCCCGCCAGCCACCAATCCTCGTCGCCGGTGGCATTCTCCAGAAGATGGTCCGCCTCGGAGATCGGCACATCATTGCGGCGGGAATGAAACGCCAGCACCTCGCTGCTGGCATTTTCCAGAATCAATACATCGGCGTGGGTGCTCTGCAAGATCGACTCGGAGGCGTCCTGCACTGTCGCCCGGTCGTTGGTCGACATGAGGGCTTTTAAGCTGGGCTGGTTGGCAATCAGCCGGGCGGTTTGCTGTGCCTGCTCCCGCCGGACTTTTTCCACTCCCCGGTACACCGCGGATTGCGCCTGCAGGGTGGAAAAGAGATCTTGCCGGACATGACTTCGCATCTGCGCCTGCACCAATACGAGCACGGCGGCAGTCAGTAGGGAAACCACCGCCAGCATCGAAACCAGAAGCCTGGTCCGGAGATGTCTAAACCAATGTCTGAACACGGTCCTGGTGCAGCTTACTTTACCTTCATTTGCCTCGGCTAGACACTCTAGTAACCTCGCCCCCAAGGGCCGGAATCGCTAAAATCAACTACCGTTCCTGTTAGCTCTTTTATCTTGTTGTTTTTGCAGTGGTGGGTGTGAAAGCATTAGGTCACATTCCCATTTTGGACATCTAATAACCAGGTAAGGCCGGAGACCTTCGTCAGCCCCCCATGGAATCTGTTGCCATCAACATGGTCATAGTGCCGGGCGTCGTGGCGCTGCTGCTCTTCCTCGTATTCACCTACCTTTACGAGCAGAGTCGCCAGGGATACTTTCGCGCCTGGCAAATCGCCTGGGCCGCCTACACGCTGCATTTTGCCGCCGACGCCTGGGGCGATCTGCGGGGATTCACTCCGGCGATTTATCTCACGGCCGCTTTGCTGTTAGTGGTGATGGCGCTTTCGATTCTGATTTCCACCCGCTTGATGCGCCGGAAAACCGGGCCCGAACCGCGCCAAAGATTTCATCTCCGCTGGTACGAAATTGTGGTTGGCCTGACCGGCGCCGGACTCGCCTACTGGAACCTGCACGCCCATATGGCCGGCGGCGTGTTCCACCCGGAAATCATGCCGAGCCAGTCTCTCCGCATGGAGGTTGGGCTCGCCGTTGTGCTGTTGTACTGTTCCGGATATTTCTATCTGCGCGGACATCGCAAGAATTCGTTGGCCCTTCGTCTGCTCGCCTTGTCTCTGGCCTTCTGGGCTTTCCTGATTGCGTCGGGGCCCTTTCACACCACCTTCATTGAAATGTTTGGCGTGACCGGCGATCTGCTGGGTCCCATCCCGCAGATGGTGCTGGGCATTGCAATGGTCATGGTGCTGTTTGAAAACGAGCGCAATGCGGTGCAGGAAAATGCATTGGCATTCTCTACACTGGGCGTGGATCCTCGCCGGCTGTTGGCGGCTTCCGACCTGGTGCCGAGCATGCAAAGCATTCTCGACCGTCTGGTAGCGCCCCTGCCCACCGATCGCGCGGTGATTTGCCTGACCGAACGCTGGCGCGCAGTTCTGCCTTCCGTGCAGCGCGGGTTCTCAGTCGACTTCGTGGAGAAGCTGGAAAAGAGTGGCGCTGGTGAATATGTCTGCGAACTGGCTTACCGGCGTGGCGGTTTTGTTACTTTTCAAAATGTGCCGGAAATGGCCGAACCGCTGCCGGCGTTTCCGGGCGGGAAGTTTGAACAATTCCGCAATTTGCTGGCGGAAGAAAACATCCGCAATGTCACGGCAGTCAGCTTGCAGACTCGGGAACACAATTTTGGGGTGGTGTTGTTTCCTCATGCCGAGCGCCGCATTTTCGGATCATCGAATCTGCGCTTGCTGATCGGACTGGCCCTGCAAATCGGACTCACGCTGGAAAACTACGTGATCATGCACGACGCCCAGCGGCGTACCAAGGAGTACGAACTGCTCACCCAGATCGGCCAGGTAATCAGTTCGCGGCTCGATCAGGACGAAATCCTGCTCGCCATTCAGGAAGAGCTGGGACGCATCTTCGTCACCGATGAGTTTTATGTCGCCTTTCAGAACGGCGACAATGTCGACTTCGAACTGGAAGTGGAGCGAGGTCAGGTCATCCCCAAGCGCTCCCGCAAGTTCATGAACGGCTTGACCGAGTACGTTCTCCGTACCGGGCAGCCATTGTTGATTCGCTCCGAATTGGAAAAAGTCCGCGAGCGCATTGGCGTCACCTATGTGCCGGCGCGGCCGGCGAAAAGCTTTTGTGCCGTGCCCATCCTGTTTGGTGGAAAGCCGGCAGGCGTGATCGCAGTCTTGAGCATGGAGCGCGAGTTCGTTTTCGAGCAGCGTGATTTGGAAGTATTGCAGACCGCAGCCGGCCAGGTTTCCGTAGCTGTTGAAAATGCGCGCTTGTTTGCGGAGGAACAGCGTCGCTCGCGCCAGTTGGGTTTCCTGAACAGCATTTCGAAGACTGCCATCTCCAGCGAAGATGGCGAACAAATGCTGGCGGAAATTGTTGGACACATTCAGCGTAACTTCCACTTCGATCACATCGGCATCGGCATCCTCGACTACGGCACCAAGGAAATTGAGATCAAGGCCGAGGCCGGCACCACAGCCAAGTCCCTTGGCAGACGCATCCCGCTCGGGGTCGGCATTCTGGGCCGGGTGGCGCGAACCCAGGAAAATGCTTTGGTGCAAGGCAGTGAAGGACAAATTCAGGGCCTGCTGCCGGAGTCCCGTGCCGTGCTGTGCATTCCGATTACCTATGGCGACAATCCGCTAGGCGTGCTCAACGTAGAGAGCCAGCACGAAGACGCATTCACGCCGCAGGACGTTCTCATCATGAACACGCTGGCCGACTTGCTGGCCACCGCCCTGCACAATTCTTTCGTATTCCAGAAATTACAGCAGCAATCCATTACCGATGGCCTCACCGGAATCAAGACGCGGCGTTTCTTCTGGGAAGCTGTCTCTTCCGAGTGGAGACGGGCCGCGCGCTCGGGTCGCCCATTCTCCATCGTCATGATCGACCTCGATAAATTCAAACAGGTGAACGACGGGCCCGGCCATCTGGAAGGCGATCTGGTTCTGGCCCGCGTGGGCCGCCTGCTGGAGCAGAAATGCCGCCAGTCCAATGTGGTGGCGCGTTACGGTGGCGACGAATTCATCATTCTCATGCCCGAAACCAGCGTCGAGCAGGCCTTGAATCTCGCCGAGCGTCTGCGCCACTGGATGGCCACCGACTCGATGCTAAGCGAGCACAAAATTACCGGCAGCTTCGGCGTAGCCAGTTTCCCCATCCATGGATTCTCCGCGGAGGACATCATTCGCATCGCCGATGCCGGCATGTACGTGTCCAAGCGCGCGGGTGGCAACAGAGTCTCCATTGCCGAAGAATTTGCTCACAACGAAACCGGCGCGGGACAGCGGCAACTGATCTCCGGGTACATCGAAGGCTTCCTGCAGCGCCAGCACACCGGCCCCGAACATCTCGAAGAGTTGGTCACCACGCTCAAGAAACTTTGCGGCGCCGATGGGGATTTCAATATTCCGGTATTGAAAGAATCCATTGAATCGCTGACTCAGACCGCCGAACTGCGTGAGTTGAATGGCCCCGGCCACGGCGAAAAAGCGGCCCACTATTGTGAAGTCATCGCGCGGGCGCTTGGATTCACGGCTGAAGACGTGTCCAGTTTGATCTTCGCTGCCCGGGTGCATGATGTAGGAAAGATCTTTGTTCCCGAGCGGATTCTGAGCAAGACCGGACCCCTGACCGAAGATGAATTCTCGCTGGTGAAAATGCACGCGCACGTGGGCGCTGAGATTGTGAGAACGATTCCGGGCAGCGAGAAGTTACAAAAAGCGGTCGAATGCCACCACGAAGCTTTTGATGGTACGGGATATCCTGCGGGCTTGCGTGGCGAAGAAATCCCGCTATGGGCACGCATCCTTTCGATCGCCGACGCGTACGCAAACATGACCACCGAGCGATCCTTCGCTTTCGCCAAGAACAGCGATCAGGCCCTTGCGGAATTGGGCAAGCTAAGCGGCATCCGCTATGACGGCATGCTGGTGCGCATTCTGCAACGCGAGATTAAAGCGGAGAAAGCGCCGTCCAGCCTGGGGGATTGAGCGAATTCCAAGCCGCGTCTATTGCCAGCCAGCAGAACCATCTCCGAATCAGCGACCCAGCTTAGCCCCGGATGAAGTCCTGGGAAGGCGTGAACCACGACCACGCGCCCCACGGCGCAAAGCAAAGCACAGCGTGCCGTCCCTCCGGACGCGCAGGGTTGATGACCCGCCCACCATCGTCCCGGCTCTACCCCGCTTGCATCCCGAATCCAAACCCTCCAAACTGGAAGCATGAATCTTTCCCTCTCCGGTAAAGTGGCGCTCATCACGGGCGGCTCACGCGGAATTGGCGCGGCCACAGTTCGCATGTTCGTCGACGCGGGCGCACACGTTCTTTTCAATTACGAGAAATCCAAAGCTCCATCCGAACGGTTGGTCAAGGAACTCGGGGCCGGACGTTGCGCCGCCGTCGCCTGCAGTCTCTCCGGCACGGAAACGGCGAAAGAATTGGTCGCGGCCACCATCCAGCACTTTGGACGTCTCGACATCCTGGTGGTGAACCACGGGGTCTGGCCGCCGCACGATGCACCCGTGGACCAGATGTCCGATGCGCAATGGAATAGCACCATGGCCATTAATCTGGACAGCGTCTTCGCGCTGGTCAAACATTCCGTCGCTCAAATAAAAAAGCAGGGCCGGGCAGGTGGCACCGCCGGCCACATCGTCCTCGTCAGTTCCACCGCCGGACAGCGTGGCGAAGCTTTTCACTGCGACTATGCGGCCAGCAAGGGCGCGCTCATCAGCATGGTCAAGGGACTATCCACCGAACTCGCGAGCCATGGCATCTATGTCAATTGCGTGGCCCCGGGATGGGTAGCCACGGATATGTCCGCGCCCGCTTTGAGTGATCCTAAAACTCGGGACGTCGTTCTCGCCAAAATTCCCCTCGGCCGCGTGGGCACACCCGAAGAACTGGCTGCCCCAATTTTGTTTCTCTGTACCCCGCATGCTGGATTTATCACCGGCGAAATTTTCAATGTCAATGGTGGCGCGGTGCTGGTCGGGTAAAGAATCGCGTAGGGACAGCCGCCTTGGTTGTTTGGCGAGCTTTAGCTCGCGTCTTTATTCCCAAGATCCCAGCTGAGGCCGATCTCCTTACGCAAACTATACAATTGGTGGTCAGACGCATCTAACTACCGGAAAACATGAAACATCTCGCACTCTTCGTCTTAACGACGGCGTTACTAACGACAGTTCTGCCCGGACAAACTCCGGCAGCCTCACCACAAGCCGTGCCCTCCGACCACGAAAGTGAGCGCAAAGCCAAAGCCTTGCTTGACCAGATGGTTGAGGCCCTGGGTGGTCAGGCATATTTAAGTATCCAGGATATTTCTCAGGAAGGCCGCGGCTACACCTTTCATCTCGGCCGTCCTAACAGCATGGGAACGGTCTTCTGGCGGTTCTATAAATTTCCTGACAAAGACCGCGTCGAACTAACCAAACAACGGGATGTGGTGGAAATCTACAGCGGCAACAAGGCTTCCGAGGTCACCTACAAAGGCGTTCGCGCCGCCGAAAACAAAGATCTGGCGGACTACATTCGCCGTCGCCACTACTCGCTCGATTGGGTGGTTCGTAAGTGGCTGAACGAGCCGGGGATCGCGCTTTTCTATGAAGGTCAAACTGTCGCCGACCAGAAATCCGTCGAGCAGGTCACCATCATGAACGCACACAACGAAGCAGTCACGCTATTCATCGACTCGCTCACCCATCTGCCGGTCAAGAAGACTTTTTCCTGGCGCGACCCTACCGACAAGCAGCGCAATATCGAAGACGAAGTCTGGGATAATTACCGGTTGGTGCAGGGCATGATGACCCCTTTCAGCGTCACCCGCTACTACAACGGCGACATGTCGAGCCAGCGGTTTCTGACCACAGTGACCTATAACAAAGGCCTCGACGATTCCCTCTTTGATCCCGACGTCCGCCAGCCCGCACCACGAAAGTGAATGTACTACTAGATGCGCCCCTCTTTGTAAATTCTTGTAAAGCATTGATACAGATCAAGATCTTAGCTTCGCTTGCGGAGGATCGCGCTACTAAGTGTGGCTAATTAGCCACAGCCGGAATTACAGGCATCCTAGTAACCTGAGGGTACTAACCAACGATTGAAGCACGAACAAACAATTCGATCCGCCGTGGAGTGTTCCGGAATCGGCTTGCACAGCGGCGCTCCCGTCAAACTACGCATCCTGCCCGCGCCGGCCGGCTCAGGAATCGTTTTCCGCCGCGTCGATCTGGAAGGTTTCGAGGTCGAAGCCATTAGCCGCAACGTTGCCCGCGTCAGTTATGCCACCAGCCTGATGAAGCGGGGCGTGCTGATTTCGACCACCGAGCACCTGCTTTCGGCCTTAATCGGAACTGGCATCGACAATGCCATCGTCGAACTCGACAACCTGGAACTGCCCATCCTCGACGGCAGCGCGCGTCCGTTTTTAGACCTCATCCACAAAGTGGGAATCCGCAAGCAGCGCCGGGGCCGCGTCTATCTCCGCATTCGCCGCGAACTGGAACTGCGCGAAGGCAACAAATTCATTGCCGTGTATCCCGCGGAAAATTATTCGGTCTCGTACACCATCAATTTTCCCCACCCGTTGATTGGGAAAGAAACTTTTTCAGTGGATCTTTCGGACGGAAACTATCTTTCGGAAATCGCGCCCGCCCGCACTTTCGGCTTTCTGCATGAAGCCGAGGCCATGCGGCAACAGGGTTTGATTCGTGGCGCCTCGGCGGAAAATGCCATCGTGCTCACAAAAGACGGAATCATGAATCCGCCGTTGCGATTTGCCGACGAATTCGTCCGCCACAAAGTCCTCGACCTTATTGGCGATTTGGCGCTGTTAGGAAAGCAGATTCTGGGCAACGTGGTCGCCGACCGCGCTGGACATGCCATGCATACCGCTTTGGTGTCCCGCCTGCTGCGGGACCGCTCCCTTTGGGAAGAAACCACACTCGAAGAAGAAGATTCCCAGTCAGCTCCGGTACCCTTACACGCAGCCGCCGCCCAGGCGTTCTAGTTGCCTCTTCGTACCCTCAACTCCATAAATTTGTCATTCCGAGAAGCGCAGCGACGAGGAATCTGCTTTTTCTTCCACGGACCATGAAGCAAGAAAGAACAGAAACTAAAATTTTCCATGTCATTCTGAGCGCAGGAATTCCGCTCGCGTTTGAGCGGATTTCTGGAATCAGGATGACCAGCGATTTTGAACGCAGTTTTGGGGATAGGCAGCCGTTTTTTGACTGTTCTTTGATCTCGAAAAGCCGCATTCCAACACAGAAAATCAATCCGCTGCTTGCGGCATTTGATCTTCCGGATTCGCATCCAGAAACGATCCCTGCGCGATCAGCCGTTCCAACTCAGCCCGGGCGTGCGCCCGCAATTCGGCGGCATAATCCTTCGCCGACTGTTGGCGGTCAGCCGCCAGGGGAGCAACGCGTAACGCCAGTAGCGGCGCATCCGCTTCGAGCATGCGAACCAACCGTTGCACGCGGTCAATCTTGGTGTGGATAGGAAGCATCAGGCCTGCACCTATGGAATATGGATTTTCTATAAGGGTGCAGTCAGGACAGTTTCACGGCAAGTCTCAAGCTGGGTTCCTACGCACTGACCAATTGTTGGGACATCCACTTTTCCAATTGTTCCTTTGAGCCTTTCGACATATCCAGAAAGCGGACGCCAACCCGTCCGGTGCCATCCGCCCACGCAGTCTCCGATTTCGGATCCATGGGGAAAGTCAATCCCGGCAGAGTAAAAACGACTTTGGCAATCCTGCTATCCGGCAGCTTGCCGGCAATACTGAGCGCCATCCCACCTTCACTCACGTTCGTGGTGGCAGCCTTGATCTCCTGACCGTGCTCAAACACAATGGTGACCGGCATTTCCACGGGATGGCGAAAATACCGGCGGCGCTCCCGTTCCATAAATCCCAGCGCTGCCTCGAAACAGCGCAATGCGTTCTTGGGCGAAATGGGCTTTTGCAGGACAAACTTCGCGCCCAGATCGAATGCCTGCCGGGTGGTCGTGCTGGCGCCGTTCAATAAGGCAAACGCAATTGAATTCTGATTGCTTTTGCCCTTGCGTACACTTTCGAGTACGCCAATCCCGCCCGGAATATCGTCACAGTCGACAATGACGGCGTCAAATTTCGACGAAGCCAGAATGTCCGTGGCCGCACGCGAGCCTTCGCAAATCTCCACATGAATCGACAGCCGTTCCAGAGTCGGCTTCAGGATATCGACAACTTCGCTGTCTCGGCAGAGGAGTAACGATTCCAGAGTCATGGCAACTGCATCGTAACCCCCGGTCATGCCGCTCCGAAAGGTCACATAGGTACCGATAACTCTCCCGCATGCTGGTTACGGATGGACGTACGGTACTGCCTATAAAGCAGTTAGCGGCGATAGGTGTTTTTCGCTGGAAACTTGCGCCAGGAAGCCAGACACTACTGCGTGCACAACTTCGCTTATCTCTCGCTGGGCTCAAATCTTGGAGACCGTGCTGAGAATCTGAAATCGGCGATGGATCGCCTTCGCGAATTTGGCGAAGTCGTCGCGGTCTCGTCGTTTTACGAAACTGAGCCGGTTGAAGTCGTTGCCCAACCCTGGTTCCTCAACTGTGTAATCAAGTTGCAGACTGAGACCACGCCCGGGCAACTGCTCGCTGGAATCCTGGCTATCGAGCAAAAAATGGGTCGGGAGCGAACGCAGAAAAAAGGCCCGCGAATCATCGACATCGATATTCTTTTGTTCGGAAATTCGATCATTCACTCGCAAGGGTTGACGGTCCCGCATCCGGCAATGCACGAGCGGCGATTTGTGCTGGAACCCCTGGCGGAGATTGCAGGGGAGTTGCGGCATCCGGTGTTGAAGCAAACTATTCTGGAACTGCGGGAAGCATTGCCCAAGGGACAAGCGGTGCAGAAAGCTTCTAGCTCCTAGCTTCTAGCTAAGTCACATCGGTTCGCTAGAAGCTAATACCTAGGAGCTAGCAGCTTCCTTCAAGGCACAATAATCCCACTGGCTTCTTCCCCCGCAACAGCCGAAGGATTTTCCGGAAATTGCGCAAATAGAAAATCGACAAACGCTTTTGCCTTGGGACGGCCCGAGGTTCGCGCGTGCCCCATCCTCACCAGAAAAACAAGTCCACGCAATACATCAGAATCCCGCAATCGGCTTTGGCCGGTATGCTTCTGCTCCGCCTCGCGATACTCCTGCACCATTTTTTGCAGTTCTTCGGACACTGCGAGCTGACCCACATTGGCGCTGGGGACTTGATAATGCAATCCCGAATTCGCCAGCGTCTCATAAGTTTTTGCGCTTAAAGTCAGAGCGGCGATGAGATCGGAATCTTTCAAATTTCGATCGGCCTTTGCACTCTTCGCCAGAGCAAAACTCAATCCCAACAAAAGATGCTCCTGCTGATAAAGAAACTGCTCTCCGATTTCGACTTGCGGAAACAATTCTGCCTGGTCCAAATCCTGCAACGGACGCGGCTTGTCATGCTCACGCGCCTGCCGCAAATACACGCAGTCGCTGGGACAATCCAGCGTGACTTCGCGCTGTTCGCCGCAACACTGCGGACAAATGCGTCCATGCAGCGCGGGGCAGAAGCGCTTCTCTTTTCGTTTTTCGCAAATCGCACAACTCAATTTTGTGGGCTCTCCGGTTTGGCTGGAAGCTAGTAGCTAGAAGCTAGATTTTGAAACGATAAGCATTATGACATGCAGGCTCGACTGCCCCGATACACTCGCAAGACCTGCACGATTGGCCCGTTTCCCGAGACCTACAACGCGGAGACAGCTGTTTTTGCTGTATTTTCTGGTTCCAAAACGAGAAAAACCGCATGGAATGTGGCTGAAACACTTCTTTTCCACAGGACACAGGTATAAGATAGCTCCCATCGCAGGAAAATTCAGCGGTTCATTCAAGAGGAGGATTCATGGCATCAGGTTTGACCAAGACTCAACTCGTCCGTCTTCTGGCGGAGAAATTGGAATCGAATAACAAGACTGCCGCAGCATTTCTCGAGCACCTGGCCGACACGGCCATCAAAGAAACCAAGAAGAACGGCGTATTCGTCGTCCCCGGCATCGGCCGCCTGGTGAAGGCGCACCGCAAAGCCCGCGTGGGACGCAATCCGCAGACCGGTGAGCCCATTCAGATCAAGGCCAAGACCGTGGTGAAATTCCGCGTAGCCAAGGCTGCGAAGGATGCCATCGCTCCGAAGAAGCCGTAGTCGTTTTTGAATCAGAGAAAAAGGCCGGCAAGATAGCTGGCCTTTTTTATTTTGATCCTGGATGTGGCGCCGGGCGCCCTCGCTCGTGTGACGGCGTCAATCAAATCAGCCCTAAGCAGTGACTCGATTTTAAGATTTTATTCGAGTCATCCCGAATATCCGGCGCACTTCAGCCGGGCGCGGGATGAGGATTCTCAATTTAAACTCTGAATTGAGCCGCTACGAGCTCGTTCGAAAACTCTCACTTCTGAAAATTTCTCAGCCGTCAAGCGGGCAGGAGTGCCCGCTCTACACTATTTCGCGTACTCATTCCTCACCACCGCCCCACCCTTCATTACAAATTTCACCCGCTCCAGCGTCGTCACATCCTGCAAGGGATCGCCGTCCACCGCAATCATGTCAGCCCAGGCACCGGCCTCCAAAACCCCAACTTTCCCGGACCATCCCAGCAGATCAGCATCGTTGATCGTCGCCGCCTGAATGGATTGCAGCGGACTCAATCCCAATTTCACCATCACCGCGAATTCGTGAGCATTGAGGCCGTGAGGATAAACGGCAGCATCCGTGCCGAATCCTACTTTCACTCCACTCGCAAAAGCATGGGCGATATTTTTGCGGGCCGCCGGCATCACGTCTTTCGCCTTGGCCAGCATTCCAGGAGGAACATGCAATGAATCCGCGTTGGCCAGGAACCAATCCCCGAGGTAAAGCGTCGGCACCAGATACGTTCCATTCTTCTTCATCTCGGCAATGCCGGCATCGTCAATGTACGAGCCGTGCTCAATCGAGTCCACACCGGCTTCGGAGGCCCACAAAATTCCCTGCGCGCCATGCGCGTGGGCGGCAACTTTCCGTCCCAGGCGATGCGCGTCAGCCACAATGGCTTTCATTTCCTCCAGTGTGTATTGCGAAGCCTGTGGACTGTCGCCCATCGAAAGTACGCCGCCTGTGGCGCAAATCTTGATCACATCGGCGCCATATTTAATGGTCTCGCGCACCTTGTGCTGCACCGCCGCAATACCGTCAGCGACCCCTTCGGCGCTGGAATGATATTCGTAGGCCAGCAAATCGTTATCGCAATGACCACCGGTGATGCCGAGCGGCGGGCCGCTGACCAGCATGCGTGGGCCCGGCACATCGCCGTCGTTGATCGCGTCGCGCAGGGCGACGTCGCTATAACCGTCCGCGCCCACGTTGCGCACGGTGGTGAATCCCGCCTGCAAAGTGATTCGCGCATTCTTGGCGCCGATCAATGCCTCGCGCGGAATCGTGATCGCCAGGCTTTCATATCCAAGATCTTTGGGATCGGCAGTCAAATGAGTATGAGCGTCGATCAAGCCCGGCAAAATCGTGGCGTTGGGAAGATCGATGACCTGGTCAGTTGTTGAAGACTTCACATCGCTTGCGGCACCAACGCTGACGATCTTGCCGCCTTCAATCACAATTGCCTGCCCGGAAAGCATCTTGCCGCTTTTCACATCCAGCAAATGACCGGCTTTCACGATTGTTCGCTGTCCGGCATTCTGGGCTGCCGCTGAAAATACCAGCAGCCCACTAACGCAAATCAACAATTGCATGACGAACTTTTTCATTCGATCCTCTGGATTGGAATGTCTTTCCATTACTTCTTACGCTTCCGAACTTCCGGCTGAGGCGCCGCCGCTTCTTTAATTTCGTTCTTAAACACCCTGCCGTCCTTCATCACGAACTGCACGTTCTCAAGAATTTTGGTGTCGCTCAGCGGATCGCCGTTGACCGCAACAATATCCGCAAAGGCCCCGGGTGCCACCACTCCGATTTGTCCATCCATATCGAGCATGGTCGCGGCGCGCGAAGTCGCGCTCTTGATCGCATCCATCGGCGGCATCCCCAGCTTCACCATCAACGGAAATTCCTGCGCGATCGGCTCTGTCCACGGCATGCCACCCATGTCGGTGCCGAAAACAATTTTCACTCCTGCCTTCAGGGCTTTTTGAAACGAAATCGCGTGTAAGGATGCCCGCTTGCGATCACGTTCGCCTTCAGTCGTGCCATCCGGACTCCAATCTGTGTAATAAATCGCAAGCGTCGGAATGTACCACGTGCCTTGCTTCACCATCTGCGCGATGTCTTCATCGTGCAGATCAAGTCCATGTTCGATGGAATCGCAGTGGCCATCCAGCGCACGCCGCAACCCGATCCCGCCATAGACATGACACGCAACTTTCCTTCCCCATCCGTGGACCTCATCCACAATGGCGCTGATTTCTTCCAGCGTAAGTGTGGGCTGCGAAACCAGTTCGCCGTTCTTGCCAATCCACGAGCGGTCCGTCATGTAGACCTTGATCCAATCAGCGCCGTGGCTGAGTTGTTCACGCGCCGCCTTGCGAGCTTCAACCGGCCCATCGATAAGCTGCGCGCCCTTTGGCATATCGAGCTCCGGTGCATAGCCTTCGAGTGCGTAACCGCCAGTCGTCGAAATCGCGCGCGTGACTACGAACAGCCGCGGCCCCGGAATGTATCCGCCTTCAATCGCCATCTTGATGCCGACGTCGCCATAGCCAGCGCCTTCGGTTTCCAAATCACGCAATGTGGTGAATCCCTGCTCCAGCGCGCGATGCACCGCCACGGTCGCTCGCGCCGCGCGCAACGCCAAAGGATATTTCAGGATATTGGCGTCGTATCCGCCCTGCGCCGGATCTTCGCCCTGCAAAAAAATGTGAGTGTGGGAATCGATGAGTCCAGGAAGCACGGTGGCTTTGGAAAGGTCGATCACCGCCGCATCGCCCGGAATTTTTGCTGTGGCCGCGTCCGCAACACTTTCAATCCGATTGCCGCGCACAACGATCACCACATTGTGGCGAGGGTGTCAGACGTGCCGTCAATCAAAGTCCCGGCCCGAATTACCGTCAAGGCCGGCGTGGGGGCTGGAGTTTGTTGCGCCGTAGCGCTAACCGCTAGAAGGAGAATTGCAATCCGTTGCAGCAATCTCATTTCAACACTCTCCTGAGTGCCAGAGATTCTACTACCGCTGGCCCGCAATCACCGCATCGGCTTCAATTTCCACCAGAATCTCCGGGGAAATCAAAGCCTTCACCTCGATCATGCTGGTGGCCGGACGAATGTCGCGAAAAAATTCCCCATGCGCCTTCCCAATCTTTTCCCACTCCGCAATATTCGTCACGAACATGCGGGTACGTACGACATCTTTCATGCTTGCGCCGGCCTTTTGCAATGCGGACTCAATGTTCTTCAGTGTCTGCACCGCTTGTGCATAAACATCGCCGATGCCGACGATCTTGCCGTCCGGCCCCGTCGCCGTTGTCCCCGACACATGCACGTAGTCGCCAATCTTCACCGCGCGCGAGTAGCCGACAATCGGCTCCCAGGCCGTGCCGCTGGAAATATTCTTTCGTTCCATGAATTTTCTCCGCAAGCTGGTCTCTATACGATTTCTTCCCCTTCGTCGAAGAAGCATTTTAACCTCTGATTAGCGTAATCAAATTTTTGCGTTAGCAGTCCGCTTCCCACTCTGCCAATCAAAATCCCCCATAATCAAAAGAAAACCTTTGTTTCTGATCTGTCCTCCAAGCAACCGCCACGATCGTGCCATGCCGGGGCACGGAAGTTACTTGTGCTCCCGGACAAGGTGCGATATGTAATCAGCAAGGCTGGGTGGAATCCTGCTCCAGGTGCGGGTTTCCAGGAGGTGCTAAATGATTCCGGAGTCGCATCCGCTGCAACAGCTTTTCAAAGAACTGGTCGCGCGGCACTACGCCGAGCAGATTGGCATTCGCGATCCTCAAATTGTTGGCTACGTCGCACACCTACTCGCCGACTTCATTGAAGTCGATCAGATGCACAAAATTCGCAACGCCACCGGAAAGCCGTTGTCCGACGTCGGTGAAATGCTGATTGAGTCCGACCCCGTCTACGGTCCCGCGCCTTCTTTCGATCGCGAACGCCAGGTGAGCAAAGCACATTGGCGACTACACGCTCTTCTTTGCCGGAATGTTTCCCGAGAGCATCAACCACTTCCGCCTGCGCAAGCAGCGCGTGGAAAATTTTGTGGAATGGGTAAAGGCCGGCAAGGAGAGCTACTACATCGTCTCGAAATTCGAACATTTCGAATACACGAAAGTCGCGCCGCTGTTCGCCCGCCTGTCAAACAATTTCGAACAGTGCGTCTACGGCCTGAACATGGTGAAAAATGATTTGCAGGAAATGCAACATCCCATCATGCGCCGCGCCAATGAGATCTTGATGTAGGGACACAAACTATTTAGTTCGATAAAAGCTCAACGCGGCGTCTCCCTGCTCCAGTTTCCGATACCGCTGTAACGCCCCGAACTCTTCTCCTGGATCAAAGCGTTTTTCGTGTTCCGCAATCACCACGCTCTCCGCTTTCAACAGAGCTGATCTCGCAAGCGCCCCCAACGTCGTCTCGTAGGCCGCCGACAAGCGATACGGCGGATCGAAGAACACAAAGTCAGCCAGCACTTTCTGTTTTTCCAATCCAGGAAGCGTGCGGACTGCATCCTGTTGCAAAACTTGAAAGCCGGCTTCCGCTCCCAATTTTTGCAAATTCGTCCGCACCAACTCTGCCGCCCGCGGCGACGATTCAGCAAAGTACACCATACTGGCTCCCCGGCTCAGGGCTTCAATGCCTACCGCGCCAGTTCCCGCAAACAGATCGAGCCAAACCGTTCCTTCCAGCGCTCCCGGATTGCCCGCCGTAAGCACATTGAAAAGTGTTTCGCGTAGTCGATCCGCCGTTGGACGCAGATCCAGCCCAGGCAGCGACTGCAAAACACGGCTTCGATATTTTCCGGCAATCACGCGCATGCGTTCACTTCATCAAGACGCTGGTTGAGCCGCAGGAACACGAAGCATCACGAAGGAAAGACGTCAGAAGTGAGAAGTCAGAATGCAGAGGTAAAAAACGCCGGTTGGGGAATCCTTTACTTCTGAATTCTGAATTCTTCCTCGGGGTACCTTCGTGCCCTGGGTGGTTCAAGCTCTGCTATCCCTCGTAACTAACGCCCCCGCGCTAACTATCATAGAATGGAGTTGGCACCTTCTGATGAGAAACTGGTCCATCCCGGCGGGACGAATATTCGGCATCGAGCTCCGCATTCACCTGACATTTGTTTTTCTGCTCTTTTTTGTCGTGCTTACTGAATCCGCTTCGCACAGCATCGTCACTCCCGCCAGAAGTCTGGGTTTGGTAGGAATCATTTTCGGCTGCGTGGTGCTCCACGAATTTGGTCATGCACTGGTTGGCAGGCTGGGGGGACTTCCCATAAAAGCTGTCATACTTTTGCCGATTGGCGGCATTACGTTGCTCGATGAAGCCCAGCAATCAATCGAAACTGGCGCGCAAACCTGGAAGAGGGACATTCGCATCGCGCTGGCGGGTCCAGCCATGAATCTGCTCATTGCGCTGGTCGCGGCAGGTGTCATATTGCAAGTTGCGCCCCAGGTCCAGCTTTGGGCCCATCCTTACGTCTACTCCGGCAACCTGCCGCGTAGCCTGGTGTGGGCAAACATTTGGCTGGCTGCATTTAATCTGCTGCCCGCCTATCCCATGGACGGCGGCCGCGTGCTGCGTGCTGTGTTCAGCCGCCAGATGGATCCCGTACGCGCCACCCGGCGGGCCGTTTCAATTGGCAACAGCCTCGCCACCGTGCTGATTCTTGTCGGGATGTTGCAATACATCCAATGGAACAACCCGGATGGCGCCTGGCTTTCCATGATCGGCTTCTTTCTCTTGATTGCCGCGCAGCTGGAAGAACGTTCTGTGGTGTTTCAATCGGTGCTCGAGACCGTACGCCTCGAAGACGTGATGCTGACCGACTTCGCCACCCTCTCGCCCGCCGACACTCTCGAAGATGCGCTGGAAAAAGCCGTGCATTCCTTGCAGGACGATTTCCCAGTCATCCGCGGCAGTGACATGGTCGGCGTGATTTCCAAACAGAAAATCTTGCAGGCCCTGCGGGCCGAGGGCAATGGCTACGTGCAGGCCGTCATGAACCGCATTTTCGAAGTCGCTCAGAAAAAGGAATCGCTGGCCTCAGCTTTCCGTAAACTCACCGCCCGGAACCTGAGCATCATTCCCGTAGTCGAAGATCAACGGCTGGTGGGAATTGTCACTCTACAGAACTTAATGCACTCGATGGCTCTCCTGGCGGAAAGCCGCAAACTCCGCAAACAAGCGCTGAATTCCTGAGCTGTATTAAATCCCGAAGAGTTCTAAAGTGCCCAGCATGGCGTGGATGCAAGACAAAAAGTGGATCGTGCTGGGCATAATCGCCATTGCCGTCTTTATTGATTTCGTGAGAATGCACATGGAGAAGTTTCTCGGATGGAGACTTCTGATCCTGTGCTTTCTCGTGGTTTCACCACTCGCATTGGCCGCCACGTGGGGCAGGCAGCGCGCGCGTTTCTATTGGAGCCAGGCCACTGGAAAGACGCGCACAATCTTAGTCTTATCGGCAATCGCCATCGCTCTATTTGTAATCTTCATCACTAATCGTCACAAACCGGAGGAAGGAATCGACGACGTGGTGGGAGTCCTCGGGATTCTGTTCGTCCTGGCGCTTCTGGCCGTTAAGAATCTGTTCTTTCGGCTCATGGATGCGCTCCATGCAAGGTTCGCCGGGCGATAAGGTCGCATCAGCTCTGCATTAAAACCGGAACACAACCCCGATAGAAGGCTCAGCCATGTGCCCCAAAGCCCCGGTAAATAAAGTGAAGTTCTTGAAATCCGGCACCCGGTAAATCAGCCCACGGTACTGCAGCCGCACCGCAATGTGCGGACGCACCCGATAATCCACGCCCGCTCCGTACAAATAAGCCAGCGCATCCTGCTTCACCGCGGCCACCGGCACCTGGAATGTATCGATAAAAGTATCTCCCGGCTTGAAATTCAACTGGCCCACGCCTGCCATAACGAAAGGTTCAAATTTTCCAATTTGAAAAGGATTGTAAACATAGGCCGCGCTAAACTCACTCACCGTCGCTTGAATACGCTCAACGTCCGGCCCGACCGTGTAGATCTGCGAGTCGTGGGTGATACTGTAATTGGCTACGATCGAGTGTCTGGCATTGAAGCGGAATCGAAACGTAAGCAGCGGCCCTCCGGAATTGGTTGGCTCGAGAATCGTCCCATGCCCGGTCGATTGCTTGGGGATGACTCCTGCCCCACTCACGCTGACGTCGAAGTGACCATCCTCTTGCGCCAGTCCGGCCACCGTGAATAAAAGCATTGCCGCAACTGCCATCCCTGCTCGTTTAAGCATCAGGTGTGCTCTCCTAAAATATTTCCCGTGAAAGGTCTTTACATACTGAGATGCAGGATTTCAGTACTCTTCAGCAGAACGTTTCGTACACCACAAATCCAGCTCGATCTCTCGGGCTTTCCCCTGAATTCAGCTCCGCGAGAATCCGCGTCAATCCGTGGCTCAAAACAGCTGGATAGCTTTGGCTTCTGCCACCGCGGGAATTTTCCTCAGCTCAACCAGCACTGGCTCGGGCGCCGATCCATCCACATGCACCACGGCAATCGCTTCCCGCGGTGCATCCGGTTTTTCCCCGCCGCCCCGGCGACCCAGCGCGAAATTCGCAATGTTGATGCCATGTTGCCCCAGAATCGTCCCAATTTTCCCGATGACACCCGGCACATCCTGGTTGCGCAGGAAAATCAGATTGCGTTCCAAAGGGGCCTCGATATCGATGCCATCAACGTGCAGCAATCTTGGCTCTTCCTCGCGCAACACCGCCCCTTTCACTACATGCTCCCCTTTGGCTTTCACCGCAATCGAAAGGACGCTGCCTGCGCCGCCTTTTGAGCCTCTGGGCTTGCGAGACTCGTGGATTTGCAGCCCCCGGGAAGCGGCAATCGTGCCTGCATTCACCAGGTTTGCCTTCTCCTCGAGCGATTCGTTCAATATTCCTTTAATTGCGGCGTTGCGGATCAGTTCAGTTTTCCATTCCGCAATGTGCCCGGTATAACTGAGAGAAATTTCAGCCAGCGTCCCTTCACTGATCTGCGCCAGAAATGCGCCCAATCTTTCTGCCAGCGAAATGTACGGAGTGAGTTCCAGATATTCGTCCTGCGAAACCGACGGCACGTTTACCGCATTCTGAATCACGCCATGCTTCAAATATTCTTTTACCTGCATCGCGATTTGCTGGCCGACGGCTTCCTGCGCTTCGTGGGTCGAGCCGCCGATGTGCGGCGTAAGGATCACATTATCCATGGCTGTGAACGGCGAGTTTTTCAGCGGCTCTTCGACGAAAACGTCCAACGACGCAGCCGCAACATGGCCGCTCTTGACGGCTTCCGCCAATGCCGCTTCATTCACCAATTCGCCGCGCGCGCAATTCACCAGCCGCACCCCCTTCTTCATCTTCTTGAGCGATTCGGCGTTGATCATTCCGGTCGTCTGCGGGGTAAGGCCGACGTGCAATGTCAAATAATCGGCTACCGCATAAATTTCGTCCATCGTCGCCAGCCGGATTCCCTGTTCTTTCGCCACTGTCGCTGAAACAAACGGATCGTGTCCCACCACTTCCATGCCAAACACCTTCGCCCGTTTGGCGACTTCCATTCCGATTTTCCCCAGGCCGACGATGCCCAGGGTCTTGCCGCGAAGTTCCGATCCCTGCAGTGATTTCTTTTCCCACTTGCCGGCGTGCATCAGTTCATTGGCTCGGCAGACGTAGCGAGCCATCGCCAGCATCACCCCGATGCTGTGTTCCGCGACCGCGACCGCGTTTCCGCCCGGCGTGTTCATCACCGCGATCCCTTTGCGGGTCGCCGCTTCCAGCTCGATGTTGTCCACGCCCACGCCGGCGCGTCCGATCACCCGCAGTTTAGGAGCGTGCTCCAACAGCGCGGCGTTGACTTGCACCGCCGACCGCACGATCAGCGCATCCGCCGTTTGTAAATGCTCGGCAAGCTTGCCATCAATCTGCTCGGGTGTAATGACTTCCCAGGTCGGTTCTCTCAACAAATCAATCGCGGAAGCCGACATTTTTTCTGCAACAACAATTTTCATGATAACTGAGTCCTTATGCTCAAACTTGGATTGGTGCTGCTCGTTTCAGAGTCCGTAAAGCGTCTCACTCCTGCAAACGGACATGTCAGCTAATTACAAGATAATGACACAATGCTGACACTTGCCACTTCCGTGCTGTTTAACATTCCTTTCGCGGCTTTACTTCACATCTCTGGATCGCGCACCGACGCGGGAGGAAATTATGAAACTGACTTTCATCATTTTGATGACTATTCTTGCTACCGGATGCGGCGGCTACGGCTCCAACACCCCCACCACGCCTACGGGAGCGACACCCCAGATTGCTACACTCACGCCCAACAGCACCGGCGCCGGGGCCGCCGCTTTCACGCTTACCGTCAACGGCACCGCGTTTACCGGTGCCTCCATCGTGTATTTCAATGGCGCGGCGCAACCCACGACCTTTACCAGCGCCACCCAGGTTACGGCCATGATTCCAGCAACCGCTGTGGCCAATCCCGGGGCCATGCCTGTGCTGGTCCGCATCACCACCACAGGACAGTACGGCAATGTCGTCCAAAACTCGAACTCCGTCGACTTCACTGTGAACTAACTGCGATGAACTGAATCCGGCGGGTGCGCTGCCCGCTGGATGAAGGACGGGAAGCAATCCGGCGAGAAATCGCCGGATTAACTTTTCACTCCGGCAAGTTCCGCTTTCTTCTCACTCTGCGCTTTGGCAAAAACTTCCTGGGCTGCTTTGACCGCCGAACCCAGCGCCACCGGCTTGCCGGTCGTCTTAGCCACCACGTGTTCGAGCGCGGCCAGAATTCCGATGGTGTCGATGTAGTCGTAGTAGCCGATGTGCGCAATCCGGATCATCTTTCCCTTCATCTCGCCCTGACCATTGGCCACTATAGCGGAATAGGTGTCACGGAATTCTTTCACCATCGCGCTCGAATCCACGCCGTCGGGCGCATTGATCGCAGTCAGAGCGGCTCCCGGCGATTTCGCAAATAACGTAAGTCCCAACGCTTTCGCTCCAGCCCGGGTCATTTCCGCGGCGAGTTCGGCATTGTCGACCAACGCTTTGCGTCCCGCAGCAACGTCGCCGTTACCCATCTGGCGGACGAAATCCAAAGCCGCGCCCAGCGCCGCGAACAACGAAGTCGCCGGCGTGTAGGACGACTCACCCTTCGCGGACGCTTTGCGCTCTTTACGCAAATCAAAGTAATAGCGTGGATTTTTTGTGGTCTCCATGCGCTTCCACGCGCGATCGCTCACCGCCGCGTAAGCCAGGCCCGGAGGAATCATCAAAGCTTTCTGCGATCCACCAATAATTACATCGATGCCCCAAGCGTCAACGTCCATGTGAGTGGTGCCCAATCCAGTAATGGCATCGACGACCAGCAAAACGTCGTCGCCTTTCTCGCGGACGAGTTTCGCAATGCCCTGCACATCATGACGAGTGCCGGTCGAACTTTCATTCGCCTGCATGAAAACCACTTTGACATCCGGCGTAAGCTTTGCCTTCACTTCATCGAGGGTGAAAGTCTCGCCGTAAGGCTTATTGATCAATTCCACCGCGCAGCCAAAGGCTTTCGCCAGATCGCGCCAGCGTTCGCCGAACTTTCCGGCGGTGAGTACGAGAACTTTATCTCCCGGCGAGGTCAGGTTCGAAACCGAACCTTCCATCATGCCGGTTCCCGATGAAGCCACGATCAGGACGTCGTTTTTCGTGCCGATGAAGTCTTTCATATCCGCCAGCACGCGCATGTACAGAGCGCGAAAGTCGGCGGTGCGGTGATGCATGGTGAATGCGGCCATGGCGGTCTGCGCCGCGGGAAGCAATGGCGTCGGACCCGGCGTAAAGAGACGATTCTTGAGCAACATGTAAGATTTTTTCCTTCGTAAATTAAGAGTGAATGGTTCGAGGAAATGCACTACCAGTTTATCGTGGAACCGCGCTTTTCGGGGACATCGAGCCTGTGAATTCCTCCGGATGCGTGGCGCGATGCGGCTATAATGTTGGAACTATGAGTCTTAGCGAACAGATCCAAAAAGATATTGTCGCCGCCATGAAGGCCCGCGAAGAACACAAGCTGTCCACGCTGCGCATGGTCAAGAGCGCGCTCAAGAATCGCGAAGTCGAAAAAATGGCGCCGCTCGACGAAAAAGAATCGCAGCAAATTCTCACCACGCTTATCAAACAGCGCAAAGAGTCCGTCGAACAGTTCACCAAAGGCGGCCGCCAGGAGATGGCCGACAAAGAAGCGGCCGAAATCAAGCTGATCGAAACCTATCTCCCGAAAGCAGCGGGAGAAGAAGAAATCGTTGCTGGAGTAAAAGCCGCCATCGCCGAGATGGGTTCGCCCGGCATGAAAGACATGGGCACCGTGATGAAGAACGCCATGGCGCGATTCAACGCGGCAGGCATGCGCGTAGACGGCAAAGTGGTCAGCGAAACTGTAAAGAAAGAATTGGCCGGAAAGTGAACACTCCTTTCCGCTGCCTTTGACGTTGTCTTAGCTTTAACTAGTCGCGGACAAGAGTGTTTCCCGCCACATGAATGTTTTCATATACTTATCCCTAAGCTATTGAAAAACAAGCAGGGCTGGACAGCTTCGCAAAAGAAAATCCCTTTGAGCTCACATCCCAGAAAGCCTCACAATTGCGCCAGGCTGACCTATAGGCTCGGTTCGCTGTCTTGGACGAGCCTGAGGCCATCGCGAAGACTGGCGTCGCTTAAATCGGGTGTCAACGAAAAATTAGCTTTTAGCTAATTTCAGTCGCTGCAATTCTCGATAAGCTTCGCTCTTCGATATCCCCAACTCTTTGGCGATTCTTTTCAACGCCGTCTTTTCATCCAACTTTTCTTCGGACATGATTTGTTGAAGCCGCTCGCTAATGCTCACCCGCGAGGCTGTCTGTTTGTTTTCTTCGGCTTTTCCAATCAACAATGTAATTTCGCCTTTGATGCCGGCGCGGGCGTTCAGTGTCTCGAGAATCTCTCCCGCACTTCCTCGCAGAAATTCTTCGTGGATCTTGGTAAGTTCGCGGGCGATGACGATATGTCTCTCAGCCCCTAGCACTTCGACAATATCTTCCACCGATTCTTTCACCCGATGCGGAGCTTCATAGAAAACCTGAGTGCGACTGGATGTGCGAATACTCTCCAGCGCTTGCTTCCGCTGACCACTCTTCGCCGGAAGGAAGCCGTTGAATCGAAACGAGTCGGTGGGCAAACCACTGGCAACCAACGCAGTCACGACGGCGGCTGCTCCCGGGATCGGGATGACAGCCACTCCATGCTCAATCGCCAATGAAATCAAGCGATAGCCGGGGTCGGAGATGCCGGGCATGCCTGCATCGGTCACCACGGCGATGCGCATTCCCTGTTTCAAATCGCCGAGAAGTTTCTGTGCACTCTCGGCTTCATTATGTTCGTGATAACTCGTAGTACGCGTGGTGATGGCGTAATGATTGAGCAGTTTTTGGGTTTGCCGCGTGTCTTCACAGGCGACCAGATCGGCTTCTTTCAGAATGCGTAATGCTCGCAGCGTGATGTCTTCCAGATTGCCGATGGGCGTCGCCACGAGATAGAGGCCGGGGGCGAGAGGCGGGCGCGCATCGGAAGACATGGGGGAAAGTTTAGCAGGCTCGTCATCCTGAGGCAGTGCTGCACAGGAGCCGAGAAACTGCATGGGTCCTTCGTTCGCAAAGAACGCTCGCTCAGGATGACAACGGGTAGGGATGGTTGAGGGGCGGGAACTTACAGTGGAGCGCGGGTGTCCAATCTTTTCAGACACGCGCGTGCACGAGAGGAACAGAACTTTATGACTTTCTCAAATGCGGGCAGTGGTTCGCCCAAGGCGGAAATGAACGTTACGCCGTTGATCGATGTGCTGCTGGTGTTGATTGTTGTCTTTATGGTGATTGTGTCGATGACGAACGAGAAGGGACTCGAAGCGCAGATTCCGCAGCCAGCGCCGCAATCGGAGGTTTCTCACCCAGAAAGTACGATTGTGATTCAGGTGAAATGGAATGCGGACGATCGGCCGTCGTCGCTGAAAATCAATAATCAAGACGTAGGATGGAGCGACCTCGATAATCGTTTGCAAGAAATTTTCACAACCAGGGCGGAACGGGTAGCGTTTGTGAAGGGCGATGACGACGTCCAGTTTGAGGATGTGGCGAAGGTGATTGATATTGCGAGGAACGCAGGGGTGGATCGGGTGGGGCTGCTGACGCAGGGAATGGAAGAGTAGGGCAGGTGCCCAAGATGCGAAGATGCGTGGAGAATGTAGGGGTCCTTCGACTCCATGAGTGATTCGCATTCGCGAAGCACTCACTGCGCTCAGGATGACATGGGAGCGTATGGGTTTGATTAGCCAACGGCCAACGACCAACGACCGCTTTTACGAATTTCTGGCGCGGACTTTGATCCAGATGGGGCTTCCGATGAAGCCGAAGGCTTTGCGGATCTGGTTTTCCAGGAAGCGCTGGTAGGCGAAGTGCAGTTTTACTTTTCTGTCGGTGAAGAGGACGAATGTTGGCGGCGAGACGCCAGCTTGAGTGACGTAGAGAATTCGTACACTTTGTTTTGCGGGGACTGAGGCTCGCTCGAAGTCCACGTATTTCAGGAAGCGGTTCATTTCGCCGGTGGTGACGCGTTTGGCCCGTTCGGCGGCGACTTTTTCCAGCATGGGGAAAATCTTGTCGGTGCCTACGCCGGTGGCGGCCGAGATGAAAAGAACTGGCGCGTAGCTTAGAAATTTTACTTCATCGCGCAGGCGTTCCTCGTAGGCTTCGCGGTCGGCGGGACGCTTGCTGTCCTGCATACGCGCGGCTTTCGATTGGCTGACGGCTTTCTTCTCGCCGCTGATGACTAAGTCCCATTTATTCACGATGATGATGACGGAACGGCCGCTGTCGTGGGCGTAGCCGGCAATGGAGGCGTCCAGGCCGCTTACGCCTTCGGTGGCATCGACTACCAGCAGTGCGATGTCGGCGGCTTCGATATGTTTGCGCGACATCACGACGGAAAGTTTTTCTGCCATTAAATGGGTTTTGCCCTTACGGCGAATGCCAGCAGTGTCGATGAAGCGGAATTGGCGGCCGTTGTAGTCGATGATTTCGTCGATGGCATCGCGCGTGGTGCCGGGAATGGGCGAGACGATGGCGCGATCGGTTTTCGTCAGGCGATTCAATAAAGTCGACTTGCCGACGTTGGGATGTCCGATGATGGCGACTTTGATTTCTTTGTCCGGACGGACTTCAGTTTGGTCGATGCCTTCGGCGATGTCGGCTTTTTTGTTTTGCTCCGGGGACCTTACTTTGGGAGATTCCGGTTCGACCGTTTCCAAATGCAAGGTTTCAAAGATCGCGTCGAGAATGTCGTCAACCCCACGTCCGTGTTCGGCTGAAACTGGGAAAATATTTTTTATGCCGAGACGATGGAATTCGTCGATTAGGCGATTTTGTTTTTCGGTGTCGATCTTGTTCACAGCCAGAAATAGCGGCTTCCCGCTGCGGATTAGAAGACGAGCTAGTTCGAGATCGGCGGAAGAAAGTTCAGTGCGACCGTCGACGACCATGACGACGGCGTGGGCTTCTTCCAGCGCGACTTTCGCCTGGCGAAAAATTTCCGCGGGAATGAAATCTTTTTCCTCGGGAATGATGCCGCCAGTGTCCACAATGCGCAGGCTTTGTCCGCGCCAGTCGGCTTGTGCGTACATCCGGTCGCGCGTGATTCCTGGTTCGTCGCCGACGATGGCTTTTCGCGATCCGACGATGCGATTGAACAGCGTGGATTTGCCGACATTGGGGCGTCCGACGATGGCGATGGTGGGGACGCCTTCGACGATCGGAGTGCTTAGCGAACTGGATTTGATTCGGGTCATGGAAACCGTCGTTGGCCGTTGGTCGTTGGTCGTTGGCTTAGTGCCCACGACCCTTTAGGTGGAACACTTGAATCAGGCGCTGAAACCGTCGTTGGCCGTTGGTCGTTGGCTTAGTGCCCTCGACCCTTGCGGTGAAACACTTGAATCAGTCCCTCAAGCGCTTATTCAAACGACCGGGCCGATAAACAAGCCCCTCTAACCTTGTTACTGAATCTTCAATCTTGGTCTTAGCCAACGACCAACGGCGAACGGCCAACGACTTGCATCGATCTTCCCGAATGCCTGCAGCGTATGGCCCCGACTGCCGCTATTATAGAGGCTTGTCTTCTACTTCCCAGCCCGGGTCCGTGGCTGCGCCAGGGGCGCGGAAATATGATGTCTCGCTGCATCAGTTCTTTTCTCCCGGTGGTGTGTTATCGCGCACCCATCCTGGCTACGAATTTCGCCGCGGACAATTGCAGATGGCACAGGCCGTCGAAAAAGCGTTGGAAGAAAAACGCCATTTGATCGTGGAAGCCGGCACCGGTACGGGAAAAACTTTGGCGTATCTGGTGCCTGTCATTCGCTCCGGCAAGCGGGTGATTATTTCCACCGGCACCAAAAACCTTCAGGAACAACTCTTCCACAAGGATATACCGTTTCTCGAGCAGGCGCTTTTTCCTGCCGGCGAAGGCAAGCTGAACGTCTGTTACATGAAGGGACGCAGCAATTATTTGTGCCGCAAGAAACTTTACGACCTCACCGATCAGCCGGTGTTGAGTGGCTATGAAGAGATCGAACATTACCGCGCGATTGCTGCGTGGGAAAAAACAACCGGCACCGGCGATCGAGCGGAACTGGCGTCGTTGCCGGAAGCCAGTGCGCTTTGGCACAAAATCGATGCGCGGGCCGATACCTGTTTGGGACAGAAGTGCAGCGCGTTCGATAAATGCTTCATCACCGAAATGCGGCGGAAGGCGATGGAGAGCGACATCATTATCGTCAATCATCATTTGTTCTTCGCCGATCTGGGAATCAAGCAGCAGGCCGAATACGCGCCGGATGCCGGCATTCTGCCCGATGTGGGTGCGGTGATTTTCGACGAAGCGCATGAACTAGAAGACGTGGCAGGCAGCTATTTCGGCGTTGCCATCAGTAACGGACGATTCGAAGAACTGTGCCGCGATGTAGAGGCTTCTCTTCAGCGAAATCACATGCTGACTTCGGCGCTGTCAGGCATGGTGAAGAGTCTTCGCGATCGCGCGATGTTTTTCTTTGCCCTGCTTCCGCAAGGGAAGGACCGGTTCGCTTTTGAAAACCGGCGCGAATTTCTGGAAGAGAATGGCGAGGAGTTTTTGGCATTGCAGCAGGCGCTGCGCGGATTAGGATCTGCGCTGGAAGGAATACCCTCGAAACCCGAGGAAGTCTTCAACTTTGCAAGACGCGCGCAGGAGCTAGGCGTGCAGCTCTCCTTCCTGATGGAATCGGAGGACAAGAACACCGTCTTCTGGATCGAGCGGCGGCGTTTTGGACGGGACAAGCAGAATGTTTTTCTGCAAGCTACGCCGATTGATGTCGCGCCCATCCTGAAAACGTGCCTGTTCGATGAGTTGGATTGTGCGGTGCTGACTTCGGCCACGCTGGCGGTTGGCGGAGGTTTCGAGTACATGCGGCGGAGGCTCGGTCTCGAACACTCGCGAGAATTGGTGCTGCCTTCGCACTTCGATTATCAGAATCAGGCGGTGCTGTATGTGCCTCCGGATTTGCCCGACCCGCGTACGCCGCAATTTGCGCCCATGGCGGCGGATTGTATTCGACGACTGCTGGAAATCACGCGGGGGCGGGCGTTCGTATTATTCACCAGCCATGCCCAGATGAAAGATGTCTATCAGCGGTTACTCGGGGTACTGGATTTTCCGTTGCTATTGCAAGGCGATGCTCCGAAGAGCGCGCTGCTTGAGGAATTCCGGCTGACGCCGCATGCGGTGCTGTTTGCGACTTCATCGTTTTGGCAAGGCGTCGATGTGCAGGGTGAGCAACTGAGTTGCGTGATTATCGACCGGTTGCCGTTTGCGGTGCCGAGCGATCCGGTAGTTGCGGCGCGAGTGAAATCGATTGATGCCGAGGGCGGCAATGCGTTCTTCCAATATCAAGTTCCGGCAGCCGTGATTACGTTGAAGCAGGGATTCGGGCGGTTGATCCGATCTTTACATGATCGCGGATTGCTGGCGCTGCTGGACAATCGGATTTTGAAGAAGCAGTATGGAAAAGTCTTTATCGAAAGCCTGCCGAATTATAAGAAGACAACGGACCTGAAAGTGGTAGAGGAGTTTTTTGGAGTGGAGTGAGCGGCTCAGACCAAAAGGTGTATGCCCGTGAAAGCAGCAGCGGCGCGGTCGAAGGACCCCGGCACCCATGACGTGTCCAGGGAGTAGGGGTACTTCGACTCCGAGAGTGCTTCGCTTCGCGAAACACTGACTGCGCTCCAGGATCACAAGACAGAATATTTTGGATAGCCGCTGGCCGAGTTACAAATCGACCGGCTGACTGAAGATTTTTACCGTGCCGTTGAATTTGACAATACCTGCACCACGAGCCCGGACTCCTGGCCTTTCGCGCGGTAAACGCGCTCGGTGGCTTTGACGAAATCGGAGGGCTTGGCGTCGGGGATCTTGACGAAGGACTGGGGATTTCTGTCGGTGAGTGGGAACCAGGAACTTTGCACCTGCACCATGATGCGATGTCCTCGACGGAAAGTGTGATTGACGTCGGGCATGGAGAAGTCGACCTCTTCGACTTTGCCGGGAATGAACGGCTCGGGCTTCTCAAAACTGTGACGGAATTTTCCGCGGAAGGGTTCGCCGCGCACCAGTTGCTGGTAGCCGCCCATGTTGAATTCAGGGAGACCTACGTCGGTCGGGGGCTTGTCCCGATCTTCAGGCTTTAGGACATCGAGCTTGCTCTGCGGGTAGTCGGGTGGATAGACGTCTATTAATTTCACGTCCCAATCGGAATCAGTGCCGGAAGTGGAAACGAAAAGTTTGGGAGAAATGGGGCCGGCGATGGTGACATCTTCCTGCAAGACTCCGGTCTCGTAGGTTAGAACGTCGGTTCTAGACGAAGCGAAACGCTGGTCAGAGAGCATGTATTCCTGCGGAGCGTCCTGCGTAGCATAAGCCACGAAGGGCACGGGTTTGCTGGGATCGCTGACGTATTCGTCGAACCCCGGGGCGTCGGTTGCGGGCGGATCGAAAGAGAGCCCGCCATTTGCGTGAAAGTAGAGGGTCTTCGCTGCAACGTTTTTCGGAGGCCAGGCGGAATACTGGCGCCAGACATTCGTGCCGGTTTCGAAAACATAAGCTTCCGGAAGTTTCGCGTCGCCACTTCCCTTCAGGTGCTGCTCAAAAAATGGAAACAAAATGTTTTTGCGATAGTAATCGCCGGTGTTGGAGGCGAAGTTTACCCGGCCGAGATGATTGCCTTCGTATCTCGACCATCCGCCGTGTACCCAGGGTCCGACCACGAGAGCGTTAAAGATGCCGGGATTATTTTTCTCGATAGCGTGATAAGTCTTGAACGGTCCTTGCAAATCTTCGGCATCGAACCAGCCGCCCACGGTGAGTACGGCGCAATGGATGTTCTTCAGATGCGGTTCGAGGTTGCGGACCTGCCAGTAGTCGTCATAAGTATCGTGCTTGACCTGATCATCCCAGAGGAAACCATTGCTTCCCAAATAGTTGCTGAGATTCGCGATCGGTCCGGCGTTCAAATAGAACTCGTAGCCATCGGGCGTGCCGTAGTCGAAAGGCACTTCGGGTTTGGGCAGTTCCGGATTTTTCTGCGGGGTGAAAAAAGCGTAGAAGCCAAAATTCGCAGCCAACATGAAGGCGCCATTGTGATAGGCGTCATCGTTCATGTACAGGTCAGTGATGGGGGCTTGCGGAGATGCCGCCTTCAGCGCGGGATGGGTATCAATAATGCTTGAAGAAGTGTAGAAGCCGGGGTAGGAAATTCCCCAAATCCCTGCATTGCCATTATTGTTGGGCACATTCTTGAGCAGCCATTCGAGGGTGTCGTAGAGGTCGCTGCTGTCGTCGATGTCTTTGTTGGACTTCTTGTTGTCGATGTGCGGCGTCATTTCGACGAAGGTGCCTTCGGACATGAAGCGGCCGCGAACGTCCTGGAAAACGAAAATGTAACCGGCAGTCTCGAAATCGGGGGATGGGCCGAGGCGATTTGGGTATTGATCAACACCGTAAGGCCCAACACTGTAAGGCGTGCGGTTGATCAGGAATGGGTAGGTATGGGAAGTATCCTTGGGCACATAAACGGCGGTGAACAGGTGGACTCCGTCGCGCATTTTAATGCTGTACTCGTATTTGGTATAGTGCGCGCTGACGTCGAATTCGGGCGGGGCGTCGGGCTTGGTCTGGGCTGGGAGCTGGGTCGCCACGATTATGAAGACGACAAATGGAATTAACAAATTACGACGCATGCGAGTAACGCTCCCAGGTTCCCGATTGAGCCCAAACAGGCAAGCTACAGGCGGGAGATAACGAGAGTCAAGCCCGGACGCTTGCAGGTGCAAGCGTATGACTTGCGTACAGAGGCCCGTTCGCTGAGCAAAGAACGCGCGCTCGGGATTAATTTCCCGGGCAATTTGGCTTGCGTTGTATCCAATGCACTTTCCCGGCGCGTTCGAGTTCAATGGCGTCGATCTTTCCTCCCACGAATTCCTGTTTGGGGTGGAAAGCAATGGTCAAATCGACCATGCGAACCACCTGCCGTTCGGCAAATGCTTCGGCGGAAAGAGTTTTCATCAGGGAATGCCGGATATTAATTTCCTCTTTTGCGCGATCGCTCTCGCCTTCACTGATTTCGTGAACGATCTCCGTCAAACCGAATGGCGTCAGCACCGGGAAGTCGTCGGGAAATTCATCGGAGAAAGGCATGGAGGTAAGAAAAAATGGCTCTGCGAGCATCTTGCCGTCGCGAGGTTGGGCATAGTCAACACTCACGGAGTAGACGGATAGTTCTCCATCCGACTCGAGTCCGGCGAAAACTCCGGCGATGAACGGCGACTCATGCGAGAGATCAACGCGCTTCAACCATTCCTGAAGGCTGGCGGGAGAAGAATCGGCAGCGGCGCGAAAGCTTTTGGCCATGGCCGTCCCCCAATTTGAAGCGAGGGTACCGACCACTCCGAGGCTGAGAAAATTTTCCGGCTTTTGCGAATACTGGAGAAAAACTCTTCGTGCCTCTTCCGTAGCATCAAAACGCAAACTTTCGGGAAGAAGATAGGAGGAATCGCCAACAATTCCTGTCGCCGCAAAAATGAGATCGTCACTTAACGCGGTTACCTTGCAGGAGGAATCCTCATATTTTCCTTCGCCGAGATTGAGCCGGCTATCGGCAGCTATCACAACCCTCTGCCGGGAGCGGCCGAGGACGACAATGCTGCCGGAGCGAACTTGCGGAAAGGCTCGCGCGGTTAGGCATGAAAGCAAGAGCACAAGAGCGACGCATTTGAGTTTGGCCGGCACTGCCGTACATGACACGAGTCCGATTCCTCGACGAGAATTGAATCGACATGCTTACAAAACCGCTTGTCTCCTTCATATTATGCCCCAGTAGCTTTCCTAGAAACGACTCGGGTTCGATCTTTCGCGAGATTTCTCACGCCGGGCCAAAGCCTGCCGTCGCGTTACAATAGCGAGTTAGAGTTGGCTCCGGGAAGCAGCTAGGTTGCGGGGCAGCGGAGAGGATCCATGTTCGAAGTTACCGTGGAAGATACGTTTGCTGCGGGTCACTACCTGCGCAATTACAAGGGTAAGTGCGAAAATCCGCATGGACACAATTACAAGATTCGGGTGACGCTGGCGGGCAAGGAGTTAGACCAGGCCGGTCTGCTGCTGGATTTCAAAGAGTTGCGTGAAGTGATGAAACACACGATCGAGCGGTTGGACCACCAGATGATCAACGAGGTGGCGCCCTTCACCGAATTGAATCCATCGGCGGAGAATTTGGCCAAGTATTTCTATGATGAGGCGACTGGGAAGCTCAATCATGTGACCAGCGGCCGGGTGAAAGTGAAAAACGTTACAGTATTTGAGACGGATACCACAACGGCGACCTATTCGGAGTAGCGTGAATCCCAGGCGCTGAGGCGCGTACATAAAACAGAAACTTTATCGCAGCGCCGAAGCGCTGCGCTACCCGAAATCTGAGTTATTCAATCAGCGGTAAAGCTGTAGGCCATGCAGATTACGGAAATTTTCAAATCGATCCAGGGCGAGTCCACATATGCGGGGCTGCCCTGCATCTTTGTGCGGCTGACCGGATGCAATCTGCGGTGCTCGTGGTGCGATAGCGAATATACCTTTACCGGCGGGCGTCGCATGGCTCTGGAGGATGTCGTGAAAGAAGTAAAACAATTTGGCGCGGCAGGACTGGTTGAGATCACGGGCGGCGAACCGATGCTGCAGGAGCGGGAGGTAGTGCCGCTGATGGAGCGCCTGCTAAGCGATGGTTACACGGTGCTGCTGGAGACGAGTGGCGAGCGTCCACTGACGCGGGTACCCGAAGGCGTGGTCAAGATTGTGGATGTGAAGTGTCCGGCCTCGGGCGAGGGTGGCACGTTTAATGTGGAGAATCTGGCTGCGCTGGGTGCGGAAGACGAGGTCAAATTTGTGTTGAGCGATCGCGGGGACTATGAATTCGCCCGCGATTTCGTGGCGCACCACAATCTGCAACAGCGGGTGAAAGCGGTGCTGTTTTCGCCGGCCTTCCGTAAAGACGCAAATGGTTCGCGCGACGTTTCGCATTGCCTCCTGGATCCGCGGGAACTGGCTGAGTGGATTCTGGCGGACAATGTCCCCGTAAGGTTGGGACTGCAAATTCATAAATTCATCTGGGACCCGGCGCTGAAGGGGGTCTAGGTGTGGATTTTGGATTTTGGATTTTGGAAGTCAGAATTAAGAAGGCAGAAGTCAGAAGTTAAGAGCCACCTCACATGTTGTACTTCTGCATTCTGACTTCTAACTTGCGTACTTGATGACAAATCCGGATCCAGTTCGCGCGGTGGTCTTGTTGAGCGGAGGAATGGATTCGTGCGTGTGCGCGGCCCTGGCGGCGCGCGATCATGACGTGGCCGCGGTCCACGTCAGCTACGGCCAGCGTACCGAAAGCCGGGAGCAACGGGCGTTCGCGGCGATATGCGACCGGCTGGGGATCGCTAACCGGCTTATCGTGCGCAACGATGCTTTGCGGGCGATTGGTGGATCGGCGCTCACCGATAAAACGATCGCGGTACCGGAATCGCATACCGTCGGCCAAGATGTCCCGGTCACCTATGTGCCGTTCCGCAATGCGCACTTTTTGTCGGTTGCGGTGAGTTGGGCGGAAGTGTTGGGAGCGGATAAAATATATATTGGGGCGGTCGAACAGGACAGCTCGGGTTATCCTGACTGCCGTCCGGAGTATTACCAGGCGTTCAATGCCGTGATCAAAGCAGGCACGAAAGAGGGGCGAATTGAGATTGTGACCCCGCTGATCGCCATGCGAAAGGCGGAGATTGTGAAGCTGGGCCTTGAATTGGCCGCGCCATTGGATTTAACGTGGTCGTGCTATAGCCGGGAGGATCGCGGCTGCGGCGTGTGTGATAGCTGTGTTTTGCGCCTGCGCGCATTCCAGACAGCGGGAGTGGCGGACCCCATCCCGTATGTGGCTTAGCTTTTACTTGCAATGGTTGATTTCGGCATCAAAGCAACTTGCATTCAGCAGACAAAGTCTAAGGTGATAAATTGAAAGCGGGCCGGGAGGCGGCGATGAAGAAATATTCTTTGGTGGTGGCACTGGCAGTGCTGTTAGGGGGATTGTGCGTGGCCCCGGCGCAGGCTCAATCCTTTGGTTCGGTCAAAGGGGTTTGCAAGGATGCGAATGGCGCGCCTATCGCTGACGCGGTGGTGGAATGGCACAGCCTGGACAATGGGCGCAAATACACTTTGAAGACGAACTCGAAAGGCGAATATTTTTCACTGGGGATTGAGCCCGGCAAGTACGAGGTAATTTTCAGCAAAGACGGCAAACAACTGGACAAGGTAAACGGGATCGCTGTCGGCCTGGACGAAACGCCGCTCGATTTTGACCTGAAAAAGAACCAGGAAAATGCTGCCAAGGGCATAGGTCTTACGCCTGAGCAATTGGCGGCAATGAAGGAAGCCCAGGCCAAACATGATAAGGAAGTGGGCGTTGTCAAAGCGTTGAATGAAAAACTGCTGGCCGCCAAGACGGCCACCGATGCGGGTGATTTTGACACCGCGATCGCACAGCTGACGTCGGCCACGGAGATAGACGCGACCCGCGATCTGATCTGGTTCAAGTTGGGCGATGCGTATCGTTCCTCAGGTATCAAGCAGACCGACCCGGCGGAGAAGACGAAACGGTTAGCCGAGGCGTCCACCGATTATCAGAAGGCGGTCGATCTCAAGCAAAAAGCTTACGACGCAGATACCAAGAAAAGTCCTGACGACATGAAAATGCTGGCGGCGTACTACAACAATCTGGCGGACGCGGATTCGAAAGCCGGCAAAATGGACGACGCGGTAAAAGCCTATAGCCAGGCGGCCGTAATGAATCCCTCAGGCGCCGCCCAGTATTACTACAATATTGGCGCGGTCTATACCAATGCCAACAAAATCGATGACGCCATCGCAGCTTTCGACAAGGCAATTGCCGCCGATCCTACCAAGGCCGATGCTTATTACCAGAAAGGCGTCAATCTGATCAGCAAAGCCACCACTGATGCGAGCGGAAAAGTGGTCCCCGCGCCAGGAACGGCCGAAGCGCTGAACAAGTATTTGGAGTTGCAACCGACCGGACCCTACGCCGACGGTGCAAAAGGCATGCTCGAATATATTGGCAGCAAGATCGAGACCACTTACGGAAAAACCAAGTCCTCGAAAAAGTAATTTGAGGTGGAATTGGCGCGAAAAGGGCGGCTTCGGCCGCCCTTTTCCTTTGGAGAGCCGGCCCGCGTTACGAAGGACCATGAACTAGACGTTCTTCATGGAACCTTAAGGAAATCTTAATTAGAGTAAAGCCTGGCACGATCTCAGTTCCCCCGTCTCGCGCCGTTTTTTTCCCCAAGTTCAATATGGCAGCTCCGGGAACTTCGTCCGTTTCGGTCTTAATGGAAGGCGCGTCCAGCGGCGGCGACATCGCCACGCCGGCATTGCTCGCGGCCATGTTGAGAGCGCACGAGCAAGTCAGCGATCTGATCTTCTCGCCGGGACGTCCGCCGCAGGTCGAGGTACACGGACAACTAATCGTGGTGCAAGCGCCGGCCCTTCGAGTTCTTACGGCCGACGACACCCGGCGCATCGCCGCCGATCTGATTGGCAGCAACAAACAGGCAATCACCATCCTGCGCGAGCAAGGTTCCTGCGACATCTCTTATGGGCTGCCCGGACTGGCCCGTTTTCGAGTCAACGTTTTCATTCAGCGCGGCAGTTGCGCGGTGGTCATGCGAGTGATTGCGACTTCGGTCCCCACCTTTGAGAGTCTTGGCCTGCCTCCGCAGTTGCTCGACGTAGCGAATTTACGAGATGGGATTGTATTGGTAACGGGACCGCGGGGATCGGGGAAATCCTCCACGCTGGCTGCACTCCTCGACCAAATCAATCAGCTGCAGACTTCCCATATCATCACCATCGAAGATCCGATCGAGTTTTTGCATACCCATAAACGCGCGACCATTCATCAACGGGAACTGCATAGCGATACTCCCAATGCTGCATTGGCTCTGCGAGCAGCGTTGAGGCAGGCGCCAAAAGTAATTCTGCTGGGCGAAATGCACGACCGCGAAACCATGCAACTGGTCCTGGAAGCTTCTGAAACCGGACACCTGGTGCTATCCAGCCTCAATACCGTGGATGCTGCCAAGGCGGTCGAACGGGTGGTCGGCGCCTTCGCTGTTCCAGAGCAGGCCACCATCCGGGGACGATTTGCCAAGGCTTTCCGGTATATTGTTTCGCAGCGACTCGTGCCCCGCAAAGACGGCCGCGGACGCATTGCGGCGATTGAAATCCTCAAGTCCAATCCTCGCACTCGGGAGTGCGTCGAAAATGGAGAAGGCTCAGGTCGGGACTTGCTCGAACTGATGAAAGATGGCTTTTCCGAAGGCATGCAAACCTTCGATGGGGAAATCGAAAAGCTGGTGCGAGCAGGAGTCATTGATTTGGATACGGCGATATCCCACTCGGCGAATCCACGGGATTTGCAAAACAATCTGAAGAACCTCAAGGCATCGATGTCTGATTAGGCTTTCGAATTCCGCGCCGACCGGACACTGGAATGGCGCATTTGAAGGCCAACGGGGCTGGTCATTCCAAAGGCGTCATTTCTCGCGAGGAATCTGCTGCGCCGTGTTGACACGAAGCAGATTCTTTGGCGATAAGCCTGGCTGCGGAATGACCAAGGTCGAGGCGGTTCGATTTTCCCTCTTATCCCTCGTATCATCTCGTGCATGGCCGTTGAGTCTCACCCGCCCATCATTCTAAGTTTTGAAGCCGCACGGCATCTCGTGGAAGAACATGCTGCGGGCCTGCGTCCGCGAGGAAAAGAATTAGTTGAGTTGTTGGAGAGCACTGGCTGCGTGCTTGCCGAGCCGGTCGTTGCGGACCGCAATTTTCCTCCGTTTCCCCGGGCCACGCGTGATGGTTATGCAGTACGCGCTGCAGACGTGGCGCAACTTCCGGCTACGCTCGATGTGATCGGTGAAATTAAAGCCGGCGGGACAGCAGGAATGCAGGTTGAGAGTGGCCAGGCAGTTTCGATCATGACTGGGGCCCCGGCTCCGGCGGGAGCAGACGCTGTTGTGATGGTCGAGTACACGACGCGAAAGAATGAGCGAGTCACGATCAATAAAGGAGTTGGGGCGGGCGACAACATTGTCCCCATGGGCGCAGAGGCGAAGCGCGGCGAGCGTTTGCTCACGCCGGGGATGCGATTGGACCATGCCGCAATTGCCGTCGCTGCATCGGTAGGAAGATCGCGCCTGCTGGTTTATGGCAAACCGCGCGTGGCCGTGCTTTCGACCGGCGACGAGATTGTCGACATCGACGTGCCGCCCGGGTCAACGCAGATTCGAAACTCGAACAGCTATTCTCTCGCCGCGCAAATCCGGACTGCCGGCGGCGAGGCGGTGCTGCTTCCCATCGCTCCCGATAAGCCTGCGCGTCTGCGCGAACTGATTGCCGAGGGATTCGAAGCTGATCTGCTGCTGCTGACGGGCGGCGTATCGATGGGAAAATATGACCTTGTGGAAGATGCGCTCTCAGAATTCCAAGCAGAATTTTTCTTCACCGGCGTACAAATCCAACCTGGCAGGCCGGTGGTTTTTGGCAGAGTACCAGGTGGGGGCACTCCTGCCCGCGAAAGGGCTTCAGCCGCCTCAGGCTACACATATTTCTTCGGCCTGCCGGGGAATCCAGTTTCCACCATGGTCACCTTCGAACTGTTCGCGCGTCCGATCATCGAAGCGCTGGTGGGCATGCTGCCGCAAAAACTCGTTTTCCTGCACGCAAAGTTAAAATCGGAAATCAACACCAAGACCGGGCTGAAGCGATTTCTGCCGGCAATACTTTCCGGAGAATTCGAGCAAGCGGAGGTCGAATTGACGGGTTGGCAGGGATCGGGAGACATCGCCGCGGCAGCGCGGGCGAATTGCTATGTGGTGATTGCGCCGGATCGGGAGCACATCGGAGCCGGCGAGTGGGCTCCGGTATTGATGCGGTATTCCTAATATAAAACCTTAACGCGTTCCATATTCGTGAAACCCTTTCTAGTAAGATAGTTCTTCACGGATGCCCCGCAAGCTCTCTCACTACGATCATAGCCGGACGCGCACAGATGGTCGACGTTTCCGCCAAGATCCGCGAGCAAACGCGAAGCTGAAGCCAGCGCATTTGTTGCAATGAAACCCGACGGTGCTCAAAGCGCTGCCTAAGAATCCCAAAGGCGACCCGCTGGAGGTGGCGCGGCTGGCGGGAATCATGGCCGCTAAGCGAACTGCCGATCTGATTCCCATGTGCCATCCTCTGCCGCTGGCGCACGTTGATGTGGTCATGCGGCTGTGCGAGAATGGCGTCGCGATCACCTCCAAAGTCTCAACCACGGCCGTGACCGGAGTGGAAATGGAAGCCCTGGTGGCGGCCAGCGTCGCCGCTCTTACCGTTTACGATATGTGTAAGGCTCTCGACAAGGGCATCGAAATCCGAGAAATCGTGCTGGAACGCAAGTCCGGCGGAAAAAGCGGGGATTACCTGCGGACGCGAAAAAAGATTCGAGGGAAAAAGTAGCGCTTCCATGGCGAACAACGTCAGAGTGCTGCTGGTGGATGACAATCCCATGGTCCTGGGGTTGCTGCGCAATGCGCTGACTCCGCTGGCAATCGTCACCACCGCGATCGACGGGCGGACGCCCTGCTGAAAGCTGTCGACGATCCTCCCGATCTGCTGGTGAGCGACTATCGCATGCCCGGCATGGATGGCCGCCAGTTGGTCGAGAAGCTGAAGAGCCGTTCCGATACCGCGGGGACGGCAGTGATCCTGCTTGCGACTCGAACAGACATCAGTGAAAAGTTGAGCTCGCACGATCATGCGATCGATGACTTCGTGGAAAAGCCATTCTTCCTCAAGGAAGCCACTCAGCGGATTAAACGGGTGATCGACAAAATCGCCCTGGAGAAGATGGCCAAGTCTACGGCGTCCGATGGCGTGCTGCGTGGGAATTTGACGCAGATGAATGTGATCGATCTGGTGCAGTCGTTGGAAATGGGGCGGAAGAGCTGCGCTCTCACGCTCACCAACGATAAAGACAAATGCGAAATGTATTTCAGTGAAGGCCAAGTCACACACGCGGCTTACGGCACGTTGACCGGCGATCCCGCGGTATTCAAAGTTCTGCGCTGGACGGGCGGAAATTTCCAGGTCAATTTCGAAGGCAAGACCAAACAGCAGACCACCACTCTGAACACGCAGGGCCTGCTGATGGAGGGACTGCGGCTGCTGGACGAAGCACAAAGAGATGGTGGCGGGAAGACGGAAGAAGAGGAAGAAGACGTCCTGCTGGATTCCTGAAATCATGTGGGCGCGGACGCCTCGTCTGCGCCGCGAGCGTTAGTTCGCCGTGGAGGCGCGCCACGTACCTGAGGCGCCGAAGCGCTTTATCGAAGCGAAAGCTTTTAACGCAGCGCTGAAGGGGCTGCTCGACCCAAATCGCAGGTTTTTGGAAGTTGTAGGGTCTACCGGACAGACGAGGGCGCCCGCTCCCACGGCCGTATCGAATGTGAAAAACAAATGGGACACAGAGACAAAGATACCTCTTCGACTTCCGGAGAACTCACCGCGGCCGTAATCACGGTCAGCGATTCGTGTTCCAACGGGAAACGCACAGACCTCTCCGGACCCTCCGTTGTCGAGGTCCTCAAACAAAACGGTTTTACGATTCTCGCAACCGAAATCATCGCGGACGATCGGCCGGCGCTCGAAGAAGAAATCCGGCGATTAGCTAGCGAAGTGAGCCTCGTGGTTACGACCGGCGGCACTGGGATTTCTCCGTGCGACATTACGCCCGAAGCCACTCGGGCCGTATGCGATCGTTTGCTGGAGGGAGTTGCCGAACGAATGCGTGCTGAAGGCGCGAAGAAGACTCCGTTTGCAGTGCTCAGCCGCGGAGTGTGTGGAGTACGCGGAAAATCTTTAATCCTGAATCTGCCGGGAAGTCCGGCAGGAGCGGTCGAATCCCTGAAAGCTGTAATTGAGCTGCTGCCGCATGCCATCGGATTGCTCAGCGGGAATACCGAGCACGAATAGAGCATGTGCTGCCTTCCGTGAACTGGAGCCATTTACCTTGCTTTCGGCGGACCCCGGCCGTAGGCTGTGTGTCGCACTTCCACTCAAAATATATTTATAGAAACGTGTGACGCGAACTGCGTCCCCGGAGGAAAACGCATGAAACGCCTTCTTTCCCTTGCCGCCATCGTGATGTACATTGCAATCGCCGTCCAGGCACAAACGCCCGCAGACAAAGAACGGGCGCTTAAATATCTGGAAAGTACCAAGCAGGGCGTATTGGACTCCACAGCAGGGCTTTCCGAAGCGCAGTGGAATTTCAAGTCAGCGCCTGACCGTTGGTCGATTGCTGAAGTGGCTGAGCATATCGCCGCCGCTGAAGACCTGCTGCGGGGGATGATCGTCGACAAAGTGATGGCAACTCCAGTCCAGCCGGAAGGGCCGAACTCAAAAGCCACCGATGATGCTGTGCTCTCCATGGCCCCGGACCGCAGCCACAAGCTGCAAGCCCCGGAACCCCTGAAGCCAACCAATCGCTTCGGTTCGCCCCAGGGTTCGCTCAAGCACTTCATCGAGAGCCGTCAGCAAACCATCGACTTCTTAAAGCAGCACGACGATCTGCGGTTGCATGCGATGGAAGGTCCGATGGGATCGAAGTTGGATGCGTACCAGTGGATCCTTCTGATCGCTGGACACAGCGAGCGCCATACCAAGCAGATCAATGAAGTGAAAGCCGATCCGAATTTTCCCAAGAAATAGCCCCGATTGTTTTAGGAGCGGAGACCCAGGAAATGGCGTCTCCGCGACCATCCCCCTCTCGCGGCACCGCTTTCGCGTACACTTTTACGCGGGCGCAAATAACCGCTTTTGAAGACTCTTCTACATTCTCTATCCCGCTACAGCGCCATCCTCTGGGCGTTCCTGAAGCCCCTGGGCGCCTGGGGAGTGTTTCTGGTAGCAGCGATCGATGGTGGTTCTATCGGCCTACCCGTGGACGCGATCGTCATTGGTTACGTGATCACCGACCGTCCCCGGTTCTTGCTGTATGTGCTCATGGCATCGGCGGGTTCCACTCTGGGAAGCATTGTGGTCTATGTCATTGGGTACAAGGGCGGAGAAGAGTTGCTGCGGAAGCGCATCACACCGGGACGCTTTGCGAAAATCCATAATGCATTCGATCACCATCCTTTTTGGAGCCTGATGTTCCCCGCCATGCTTCCGCCGCCGACACCTTTTAAGCTTTTCGCGTTGGCTGCGGCAGTATCCGAAATGAAGTTCAGCCATTATCTACTGGCCATTTTCTCGGGACGATTCTTGCGGTTTTTGATATTGGGATTGCTGACCCTAAAATACGGACCCAACGTTCTACATGTGTTGGAAGAGCTAGTCCGTAGACATCTTTATTGGGTACTCGTTGTGATCGCTGGGGGAATTGTAGTTTGGCTGGTAGTTCGTAAATCGCGGAATGGTCCGGCGAATTCCTGAGGCTAGAAACCTGAAGCGGCGGCGCCACCCAAAATCATTAGTTTTCGACAACTCTAGCGTTATGCGGAGGCTGCGCGGTCTCCGCGCTTGCTCTGAATTCCGAGCAGGTACAGTAGGCTTGGGGTGAGAAACATCGCTGCGGTAAAGAGCAAATCACCTTCAACCGCGGGCCTGAAAAATGGCACGCCTTGCGTGTAAGAAGTCATTAGGCCGGCCCAATTATGGGGATACATAGTGCCAAAGGCCCAAACCGCAAAATTGCTCAGCAGGAAAAACGATACCGAGCCAGCCAATGTCGCGCCAATTACCCGTAACATCTTGGCGTTCTCACGCAAGTTCGTGCCCAGCCAGACAATGGCGGCATACCATGCCCAAGTAGCCAGAATGTCCCAACTGAGTGGGTAAGAATAGACGATCTTATTAAGCGCGATATCGGAGACAGCCAACAATACAACCGGAAACCAAAGCTGGCGGCGCGATCCGCGGGCCCCAAAGAAAAGTAACGCCCCAACAACTGGTGTGAATGACCAGGGATGCGGCAGGAACCGGAGAGCGACCGCAAATATCAAGAATACGTAGGCCAGCATTGTTCACCTCGGTAAAGCTGAGTAATGATTGTGGCGCGTGGGCGGGGTTGCGTCAAGTGAGGGACCTTCGCTGGCAAACGATTCAGTCGTCAACTCAATGACTTGCCTCCTTCTCCGGCAACGGAGTGAGGTCGGGCACGTACAGACCTGCAACATGATGTGCAATCTCGTCGGGAGCAGCGTCGGCAACGTTGGTCAAAACAACGATGGTTAGTTTGTCGTCCACGTATCGCGATATCTGGGTAGCAAAGCCCTGCCATTCTCCTTCATGCTCAACGATGCGGTGACCGCGAACGCTATCGATAAACCAGCCGAACCCGTAATTATCTGGATTGGGCTGACCGTTATTGAGCTTGGCAGGCGTCCACATTTGTTGCAGACTCGCGGCCTTCAATAATTTGTCGGTGTTGAGCGCCGCGTCCCATTTCGCAAGATCGAGGATGGAAAAATACAAACTTCCGTCCGCTGTGGTATTCAGCGAAGGCGCCACCCACTCCTGATTCTTCAATTCCCCTTTGACCAGGCGATAGCCGGCGGCGCGGTTAGGAACAATGTCGGCCTCACTGATGATTCGCGTGGTGGTCATCCCCAGCGGCTGGAAGATGCGTTCTCGCAGGAAGTCGCCATAGAACTCACCAGTGACCTGGTGAATCAGAATGCCCAGGGTCAGGTACCCCAGATTGGAGTAATCGAATTTCGTCCCCGGACGGTAGGCGAGTGGAATGCCTTCAACAATCTTCAACATTTCGGCTTCAGTACGGTCCCGCCGGAAATCAAAATCCTTTGGATAGTCTGTGAAGCCGGCGGTGTGGCTCAATAGTTGACGCACGGTGACATGTTTCCAGGCGCGCGGTGCGTCTTTAAAATATTTCGTGAGCGGATCGTCCAGATGAATTTTGCCCTCTTCCACCAGCATCATCACGGCGGTTGCGGAGAACTGCTTGCCCATGGAGCCGGATTGGAAAACCGTCCCGGGCTTGACCGGAACTTGTAACTCAACGTTGGAAAAGCCGTATCCCTGGGCCCGAATAGTCTTTCCGTCGCGCACTACCAGTAGCGACAGCCCCGGGATTTGCCGCTTGGCCATCTCGGCCTGAATGTATTGATCGACAGGATCGGGAGCGGCCTGGGCGAGAGCCGATGCCGTGAGCATCGGTAGAAATGCGATTGCAGCATAAAGAATCTTCATTGAGGGATTGGCTGACGATGACCTCCGAAAATTTCCGCGACCACGTGTAAATTATTGTCCAGCTCCACTCCCGCCGAGAGTGTTTTCTTTCCGGCGGTAAATGGCGAGCGGGAATATCGCAGATCGATGAAACGTACGAGGTATCCGGGATGCGGAGACTGAATCGGTTCGATTTCCGTGACCGGATAGGCGGCCCAATCCAGATAAAGCCGCCCCAGTCTGGAGTCTTTGGCGGCCAGGGTTACCGGCGTTTCCTCGGGCTTGTAAAGAATCTGCATTTCGGCGTTGGGATCCACTTCCGGCTGCAAAGAATCCACGAGCGTCAACGCATAGAAATTCCGGGTTTCGACGACTCCGTTCCAATAAAAAGGATTCCACCAATTGGGATAGGCGGACGCACGGATCGGATCGGCTTTCTCGTAGACATAGGCTCTGAGTGCGTTCACCGCCCGGCGATGTTCGTAGTCGCGAATGCCCCACACTGCCACCACGCCGAGCAGCGCAAGTGTTGCGCCAATCCTGCCTTGCGGGCCTTTGCTGCGCACGCCCATGTCCTGATTGATCAGGGCTGAAAATGCGGGAAACACCAAGCCTGCAATCAGGAAAACGAGGAGCACGGGCTCGACAATAAAAACGATGTCCCACGAGTACCATTTCTCGAGGAATGGCCAAAATGGACGCACACCATAATTGTTGGTGAAGTCCAGCAGAATGTGACCCACGCCGGCGAGGTAGGCGTAAAGAAATAGCAAACCCCAGCGCGGCGGCCGATGGGGATTTTCCAGCTTGCGTCCGCGCAGCCGCCAGATCAAATACACGAAGCCGACTACGACGGCAGCCACGAAAAAGAGTCCCAGAAAAGAGTGGGTGAAACCACGATGATGGGCCCATCCGAATACTGGGTCTTTGAAGTTGCCCAGCATATCGAGATCGGGCGCTTCGGCTGCCAGCGTCATTGTAGCCGTAGCCAAGGCGGTCGTACGATTGAATCCGGCCCGCGCCATACAGGCGCCGGTCAGAAAATGGGTGATGGGTTCCAAGGGATATTTCTAACACATGCGCGGATTAGGTTCGAGGCGAACAAAAACAGCAGCGGCCTGCGATTACTTCTGGGTCATCACCAGTTCGCCGTTTTCAACTTTCATGCCGCCGACGCCATCCGGAAGCTTCAACCGGTCGTGTTGCTCCGCCAGCTTTTTCTCCAGAGCGTCCTTCACCAGGGACACCGGAACATTCAGATCGCCGACTTTAAATTCGGTAGGATCGAATGTCGCGTACCCGTTCTCGGATCCCAGATGACCTGATAGCGTAACCCACACATCTTTTCCTGCGACCTGGGTCAGAAACTGTCCGTGGGCCACATCTCCGTCGAAACTGAGTTGGTAATCCTTGACCTCGGGTTGGCCGGGAGCAATGGCAGCGTCGGGCGATGAGGGAACGGAGCCTGGGATACCAGACGCCGGCTGGCTCGAGGGCAATTGAGAAGCGGACACCGGCAAAGCGCCGGCGGCTTGGGCCAACGCCGCGCCCACTTCGTCAGAAGTAAGACGCACTTCCGCCGCTGCTTGCCCCGGCTCTTTGGGCTGGTCGAGTTGCTGAACTTTGTTCTGGAACGACTGCGCATTGGCGGCCGCAGCGGCTGGGGCTTGCGGTTGCGCCACCGGTTGCGGCTTCTTCAGCACCAGTACGATGGCAATCAAAGCGGTGACCAACGTGGCCACGCTGATAATCCGGTCAATCTTCCATTTCTTCATAAGACGAGCCTTTCAGCCACCTTCCGCAGTCTCTATGTTAGCGGGGATGGAAAAAGAGTCATGTGACGGAAGTCACCAGAGAGGTGGTTACTTTCGCTGCACGGCTGGAACTAACAGGCCATGAAGCAACGAGAAGGAAAGCCAATGATCTCTTTTCTTCCGGCAGATTCCAAGGGAACTCCTTTGCGTTACTTCGTGTCCTTGGTGGTTATTGATTTCTAGCCTTCCAACTTCTTTGCGACCAGTTCGTTGATTAACTGGGGATTGGCCTGCCCCTTCGAAGCTTTCATGGTCTGGCCGACGAAGAAACCTGCCACTGTTTTCTTGCCGGCACGATATTGCTCGACCTGTCTTGGGTTGGCGGCGATGAGGTCGTCGATGATCTTTTCGAGAGCTGAGGTGTCGCGAGACTGCTCGGGTCGTCCCTCTTCTTCATAGACCGCGGGAAAATCTTTCCCACGCTCGAAACACAGGTCGTAGAGATCTTTGAGCATCTTGCCGGAAATCGTGCCGCTCTCGACCAAATCGGCGGATTGCGCCACGCCCCGCATGGAAATCGGCGACTGTCCGATTTCCAAATCTTTGGCTTTGAGTCGTCCCATTAGTTCGCCTTGCACCAGATTGGCCACGCGCTTGGGATTCTTCGCGGCTTTCGCGGCCTCTTCAAACTGGTCCGCCAATGCCTTGCTGGAGGTGAGTACCGCAGCGTCCTGCTCGGTGATGCCGTAGTCCGCGACCAGTCGCTTCCGGCGTGCCTCGGGCAGTTCGGGAAGAGTGCTGCGAATTTCCATACGCCATTTTTCGCCGACTACCAGTGGCAAGAGGTCGGGCTCGGGAAAATAACGGTAGTCGTGCGCCTGTTCTTTCGAGCGCATGCTGTAGGTCTTGCCTCCGGCCGAATCATAGAGACGGGTTTCCTGCGTGATCTGGCCGCCGGATTCAAGAACGTCCGTCTGGCGTCCGATTTCGTAAATCAGCGCTTCCCGGACAAAACGAAATGAATTTACATTCTTGATTTCCACCTTGGTGCCGAGTTCACGCTGCCCTTTGGGGCGCACGCTGATGTTGGCGTCGCAGCGCAACGAACCTTCTTCCATATTGCAATCGCTGACGCCGGTGTAAAGAATAATTTCCTTCAGGCGCGTGAGATATTCGTGGGCCTCGTCGGGCGTCGCAATTTCTGGTTCGCTTACGATTTCAATCAGCGGGGTACCGCTGCGGTTGAGATCGACAGCCGTGGTTTCCCCTGATCCGGCAAAGCCTTCATGCAGACTTTTTCCCGCGTCTTCTTCGAGATGAATTCGCGTGATGCCGATTTTCTTGGGACCACCGCCGGTGTTGATCTCAATAAAGCCGCGCTCGGCGAGCGGCTTGTCATATTGCGAAATCTGGTATCCCTTGGGCAGGTCGGGGTAAAAATAATTTTTCCGGGCGAAGATCGATGTCTCATGAACTTCGCAATTCAGGGCCATGGCCGCAAGTACGGCGAACTCAACCACTTTGCGATTGAGCACAGGCAGCGCTCCCGGCAGTCCCAGGCACACCGGACAAACGCTGGTATTAGGCGCAGCACCGAAGCTGGCCGAGCAGGAACAAAAAATCTTGGTCGTCGTGAGGAGTTGAACGTGGACTTCCAATCCAATGACCGGCTCATATTTCGCAAGACCGGAAACGGGATTGTCCAAAGCGGTGGCCATCCCGGTGATTATAGCGAAGGAAGAAGCACTCAAGATTTGATTACGGGGAACTCGAAACCTTCTCCAGCGAAATCTCGAAGTACATTAACTCCTCGCCTTTGCTGTCATGCACACCGGTCAGATAAAAGTGGGACCCAGGCAGCGGAGTCGAAATGTCGGACACATCGAAGAAAAGAAATCCTGCCTGCGAACTGTGAGGTTCGACCGCCTTGGCGCCGAATTGTGCGCTTTGAATCTCTGCCATCGTCTTTTCGCCCACTGCGCCTTTGACCTTTTTGCTGGGAAATGGCAGAGGATAACGATTGGTCGCACTGGCTTTAGGATGATTCAAACGACGATAAATGTCGTCTTCCGACGAAGGACTCAACTTGCTGCGGTCGCCGGTTACGAATTCAGCTTTCATCCCAGAGAGTGCAACCGGCTGATCGCCGTCATTGGTGACGATCACGAAAATTGGGAGGATCCCGTACTGGCTGTAATTCACAGTAAAGATTTTGGCTTTTTCCTCGGTATCGTAAGGATCGAGTCCGACCGTCAGCCCTTCGTTGGAATGCTCGTCATGCGCGGGATATGTTTTGGCGGATCGGGGAACCGGCATGACAAAATCTTTGGCGGCATGCGAGAGCGCAGGCACAAAAAGAAGCGCCGCAGCCACAAGGAGGATTCGAGTGCGCCATAAACTGCTCTGCAAATGCATGACTGGATTATAGGATGCCGATTGTCTGAAAGATGGTGCCTTGATGGCGGCGGGCACCGGCCGCGGGTAGAATGTCGGTTTCCCCATGTATTTGCTTTATAGCTCGCTGCTGGCGATCGGGCTGCTGCTCGCTATTCCCTATTGGGCATGGGAGATGCTGCGGCACGGGAAATATCGCATTGGATTCGGCGAGCGATTGGGGATTGTGCCCAATCGTCTGACCGAAGTTTCAGTCCGCCCTACCGTTTGGATTCATGCCGTTTCGGTTGGCGAGGTATTGGCCGTCAGTAGGTTGGTTGAGGATTTGCGGCGAGGCCTGCCACAATTTCGCCTGGTCATCTCGACGACTACCGATGCTGGTCAAAAGTTGGCGCGAACCCGATTTGGCGAAGAAAACGTCTTTTATTTTCCACTGGACTTCGCCTTTGCCGTCCGTCCGTATTTACGAGCGCTGCAACCACAGTTGATTATTCTTGCCGAGACTGAATTCTGGCCGAATTTCTTGCGCTTGGCCCGCCAGAGCGGATCACGCGTGGCCGTCGTGAACGCCCGAATATCCGACCGGTCCTGGCCGGGGTATCGCCGATTCCGGCCGGTCCTGCAAGGAATCCTGCGCAATATTGATTTGTTTCTGGCGCAGACTCAGGATGACGCAATCAGGCTGCGCGATATCGGGGCCGAACCTGATCGGGTGCAGGTGAGCGGAAACCTTAAATTCGATGTGGAGATGCCGCCGGCGACGCCGATTCTGTCCAGCCTGCGCGAGGCATTCGGACGCGCTGCTGCCGGCCCGGTGATGGTATGTGGCAGCACTGTCGAGGGCGAAGAGCCGCTGTTGTTGGACGCATTCGCCGAGGTCCTGAAAACCCATCTCAACGCGGTTATGATCCTGGCGCCGCGACATCCGGAACGTTTTAGGGAAGTTTTACAATTGCTGGAACAGTGCAAGATTCGCTTTTGGCGAAGGTCGGCGTGGCAGGGTGAAGCGATTGCCGGCGGAGTTTTGCTGGTCGACAGCATCGGAGAACTGGCTGCGCTTTACGCTCTCGGCGATATCGCTTTTGTCGGCGGAAGCCTGGTGCCGCGAGGTGGTCATAACATCATTGAGCCCGCCCAACACGGCCTTCCCATCATGGTCGGCCTCCATACGGAAAATTTCCGCGACATCGTCAGCCTGTTTCAAAGGAACGATGCCGTGCGAATTGTCGGACCGTCCAAGCTACCCGCCGTGCTGATGGATTTGCTTTCGGATCAGGAGGAACGACTAGCTCTTGGGGAGCGGGCCGCCGAGACTCTCAAGACTCAGACGGGTGCAACCCAGAGAACTTTCGATGCGCTGAAAGCATTATTGGAATCAGTATCCGAAAGCCGGCCACAATGAACCCGTTTGCTGCAATTTTCGGGGTTGGCGTTCGGATTAAGAACGGGCTCTATGACCGTCGAATATTCAGCGCACAAGAGCTCCAGGGGCCGGTCATCAGTGTCGGCAATCTTTCGACCGGCGGTTCGGGGAAGACGCCCTTCGTCCTGATGCTCGGCGAATTGCTGAAAGCTCGCGCTATAAAATTCGACATTCTCTCCCGAGGATACGGACGCCGGAGTCGTGGAGTGAAACTTGTGGATCCAGTTGGCACGCCTCAGGAATTTGGCGATGAACCATTACTAATGGCGCGCCGGCTTGGAGTGCCGGTGATTGTCGGCGAGCGGCGGTATGATGCTGGCGCTTTTGCCGAGCAGAAATTTGGTCCGCAGTTTCATTTGCTCGACGACGGCTTTCAGCATCGAGCTTTGGCGCGTGACTTTGATATTGTGCTGCTGAGTTCCGAAGATGCGAGCGATCGTCTTCTTCCCGCCGGACGGTTGCGCGAGCCGCTGACTTCGCTGCGCCGGGCCGACGCGCTCGTGCTCACTGATGACGCATCCTCAGATCGGTTCCGGTTAGACGGAAAATTAGTATGGCGGGTACAACGGGGAATTCTGCCTCGCGATGTTCCTTCGCGGCCGGTGGTGTTTTGCGGCATTGCGCGGCCGGCGAGCTTTGTTTCTCAGCTACGGCGAAATGGGATTGAGCCGGTGGCCGAGAAGGTTTATCGCGACCACCATCCATATACTGAGAAAGACGTTCGCGAACTGTTGGAATTACAGCGGCAAAGTGACGCGGGAGGATTCATCACTACGGAAAAAGACGCCATCAACCTGGGCCGTCACCTCCTTACTATCGAACCCGTATCGGTGGTACCAGTGCAAATGGAACTAATAAACGCGGCTAACGCCGTGGATACCATGTTGTCCAGGATTGCCGAGCGAAAGCGTCCGGCATGAGAAAATCCTTCTTGGCCGAACTGCGATGAGTAAACATCCCAAAGAAATCGGGCGCCTGCGAAAAATCGTCGAATCGTTCCCCAACGTTACGGTCACGGTGATCGGCGATCTGGTAGCCGACGAGTTTGTATTTGGCGAAATATCGCGTGTGTCCCGTGAAGCACCCGTGCTGATTTTGAAGCATCGCGAACGCACCGTGGTGCCAGGCGGTGGCGCCAATGCGATCAATAATCTCGCCGACCTCGGTGTGAACGTGCTGCCGGTGGGAGTAGTGGGTGACGACGAACCGGGACGCTTGCTGCTGAAAGGCTTCCGCCACAAACGCATACCGGTGAGCGGAGTCCTCAAAGATAAAAGCTATACCACGGTCACGAAAACACGCATTCTGGCCGGCATGACGCACACTTCGCGGCAGCAAGTGGTGCGCATCGATCGCGAGCCGGAAACGGAGCCGAATCGTCATTTGAAACGAGAGTTGGTCCTCGCGACGCGAGAATATGCCCGCGCGTCGGATGCGCTGCTGGTCTCCGATTACGGCTATGGCGCCGCGACTCCCGCCATCTTGAATGCGATCCGCGAGCGTGGACGTGTGGATCGCATTCCGATCGTTCTCGATTCGCGTTATCGCATGTTGCAATTCTCGGGTGTCACGGCCGCCACTCCAAACGAACCCGAAGTCGAACAAGCCTTGGGGATAAAAATTGGTCACGATTGGTCTCGGTTGTGCACCGCGGGCGAGCAGGTAATGTCAGAGATGAAATTGCAATCGCTGGTCATTACTCGCGGGCGCGACGGCATGGTGGCATTTTCCGGAAAGCACAAGCCGATCGACATTCCGATTTTCGGCTCGGACGAAGTTGCGGACGTAACCGGGGCCGGCGACACTGTGATTGCAGCATTTACCGCAGCTTTAGCCGCCGGCGCCACGACAGAAGAAGCAGCGCTTTTGGCGAATTATGCCGGAGGCATCGTGGTCATGAAGCGTGGCACCGCGACTGTAACCCAAGCCGAGTTGCTGCATGCCCTGGAACAGACACCGGCTGCAAGATCCCATTGAGCAACGACAAAATCTTAAGTCGTGAAGCATTACAGCAGCGCGTTGCCGAGTGGCGCGGCAATCATGAATCCATCACCCTCGCCAATGGCTGCTTCGATCTGCTGCACGTCGGGCATGTGCGCTACTTGCACGCTGCCAAGGAATTGGGCGGGCGCCTGATTGTTGCCGTAAATGCCGATGAGTCGGTGCGCGCATTAAAAGGCGAAGGCCGTCCATTGATCCCTGCCCAAGAGCGAGCAGAGATTCTGGCTGCGCTCGAAGACGTGGACGCAGTAGTCATTTTCCCCGAAAAAGACGTTCGCGCTCTCATCCGCGAAGTTCGACCTGACGTTCAGGCTAAAGGCACGGACTACAGTGCTGACAGCGTACCGGAACGAGACGTGGTTATCGAGTGCGGCGGGCGAGTGGAGATCGTCGGCGATCCGAAAGATCATTCAGCCACTGAGATCATTCGCACAAAGCTCCAACGACGGGATGCGTAACGTGTCGACGCCCGCAAAGCCAGACCGAATCTTAGTTGTCCGACTTGGCGCCATGGGAGACATCGTTCATACCTTGCCTGCGGTTGCCGCGCTGCGAGCGGCATTTCCAGATTGCAAATTTGGCTGGATCGTGGAAGAACGGTGGGCAGAGCTGTTGTGCACTCTGACTGCCTCGCGTTCGGGACCCCTTTCGCCGGGGCGTCCTCTGGTTAACACCGTTCATACCGCGAACACTAAAGAGTGGCGGCATTCCATGGCTTCCCCGCAAACCTGGAAACAGATTACGGCGGTGGCCCGGGAGGTTCGAAGAGAACAATATGAAGTTGCAATTGATTTTCAGGGCGCAATTCGCTCGGCGCTGATCGCACGCATGTCGAGAGCAACGACTATTTACGGCTTCGATCAGCCGCGCGAGATTCCAGCCCGCAGGATCTACACTAATCGGGTGACCGCCCGAGGCACACATATCGTCGAGCAAAACTTGTCGCTCGCCGAGGAAGTTGCGGACCACGAAGTGGCTACCCCGCCAGCAATCTTGCCGCGTGATGAAGCTGTCGAGAAGGAATACGAGCGCAGATTGGGCAATCCAACGCCAGAAAAATTTGCATTGCTGAATCCAGGTGCAGGCTGGGGGGCGAAGCGATGGCCGGCCGAGCGATATGGGCAGGTGGCAAAGGCATTGGGCAATGACGGATTAAAGTCATTCATCAACTTCGGTCCCGGCGAACAGGATCTTGCCGAATCCGTGCGGCGAAGCAGCGATGGCGCGGCGGAAATTGTCGCATGCTCGATCACGCAACTGATTGCGCTGACTCGTCGTGCCTCTCTATTCATTGGAGGCGACACCGGCCCCATGCATCTTGCGGCCGCTCTGAACATCCCGGTGGTGGCCATCTTCGGGCCCACGGATCCCGCGCGCAACGGGCCTTTCGGAACGAAAAGCATCGTGCTGCGCAGCCCGTCCAGCCTCACCAGTCATAAGCGCCGTTCGCAGCCGGACGAAGGTTTGTTGGACATTTCGGCGGACCAAGTGCTCGCAGCCAGTCGACAATTGCTGGAGAATTCCGGTGGCTGACTCCGGGCTTACGTGGGCGAGGATCGCACGCCGTATTCGTGTTCCCTTGAGCTTCGCATTTGCGATTCTCTATTTCTGGCTGGCGAGGCCAACGATATTTTCCATGCTGATCGGGACAGCCGTCGTCATTCCTGGATTGCTCGTGCGTGCGTTGGCATCCGGACACGTGCAGAAAAATGAACAGCTGGCGACAACAGGGCCGTATGCCTACACCCGCAATCCTCTCTATCTTGGTTCTTTGATTTTGGCGCTGGGATTTGCGCTGGCAGCGCGCAGTTGGTGGATTGCGGCAGTTCTAGTTGTAATGTTTTTTGCTATTTATTTGCCTGTAATTCGCGGCGAAGAAGTTTTTCTGCGAGGGCGCTTTCCAGAGTTCGACGACTATGCGCGTCAAGTCCCACGTTTGCTGCCTTGCCTGACGCCTTTGAAAAACAGCGGCGGGGCTTTCTCATCGGACTTATATTGGAAGCATCGCGAATACAACGCGATTCTGGGCGCCGTCGCGATGATGGCAGCGCTCGCTGCCAAGCTCGTCTGGATATCGAAATAGATCTCACTTCTGTGAAGCAGATGCCGTCTCGGCTCCCTTCTTCGCTAACTGAGCCTTGGCCTGGCCCAGCTCCGGACGATCTGAGTGCGATCCATTGCAATTCTTTACCAGTTGCGCATAGTACATGTTCGATTTCTCACTCTTTCCGTTCATCTCCGCGGCATGCGCCGCGCCGTAGAGCGAATCGAAGCGATTGGGGTTTTTCTTAAGATTCGCCTCGTATTCCGTCAATGCCTGATCGGGAAGGTTCATCTCCACCAAAATGTCACCCAGCATTTCGCGGGCTGGGATGCCTTCACTGGCTTCGAGTACGCCGTTTTCGCCGTCCGCGATGTCACGCAACAATTTGATGGCAGCATCGTTCTTGCCTTCTGCGTGGTCGATCCAGGCTTCTGCCACGTGCCGGTAGTAATCAATCGACTCGGCACCATTTGGATTATGTTTAATTACGTTGGCATGGATGACTTCGAGCTCGGCCAGATCTTTTCGCGCCTCAGCAGCGTTCCCACTGCGCGCCGCTCCAATGGCCCTTGCACAATAAGTAGGCCCTTCATCTCCTTTGGTTCCTGGTATGACTGGAAGCGCAGCCGCCTTGCCCCAATGATGTAATTCCAGCGCATAACTGGCTTCAAAGAATTCCTGATTGAGAGGCCCGGGATCGCTCTCGCCCTTGTACATATCTTTCATTGGGGGCATGGCCTTCACTTCATCAATCACATGCGGCACCTCGGCTTCACGTCCACTTTGTAAATAGGCATAGACCAAAAAATCCATGGCGTGGAACTGGTGACCTCCGCCGTCCATGTGCATTTCTTCGCCTTTGTGAGTGGCGGCGATCGAAGCGAGGTTGGAGTCGATGTCTTCCTGCCAGAGTCCAAGACGCGCAAAGATGTGCGATGGCATGTGGACCGCGTGAGGAGCTACGGGCGCAATTTTCGCGTAACGACGCGCGGCAGGCAGTCCGAGTTCGGCCATCTCTGGCTTGTCGTAACTGTGAATCAGATAGTGCGCGATTCCGGGGTGATTGGGTTCTTCTGCAAATATTTTCTCCAGCACCGCAGCCGCTTTCTTGCGGTTTACATAAGTTGAGTCTTTGTCCGGCTCCGAAGCAATCAGCGATAGCGCATAGAAAATACCGGCTTCGTGATCGTCCGGGTATTTCTGGTACAGCAATTCCATCTGCTGCGAGTAAGCAGTCGCACGAACTTTGTGTTCCCGGTTGCGATGCTCGTAGAAAGTGTCCAGCGCTGCAATGTATTGCTGCTCCCGGGCATCTTTGGAATGCAGCGATTTCGCTTTTTTCAGCTCTTCCGCTCCATGCTTGAGAGTTGCGTCATTCGGATTATCCCAAAGCTGGTGCCACAGGCTCATGGCGATTCCCCAGTGCGCCATGGCACAGCGCGGATCGTCAGCCGCGACTTGCTGAAAGGTTTTCTCCGCTTCCTCGTACCAGAACGAATGGAGCAGAGCCACGCCTCGCTCAAAAGTCTTCTGCGCGCGCGGCGAGCATGAAATCGGAAAGTGGACTGTCCCGAGCTGATCGGCAGTCAGTTCTTCGTGATGGTGGTCTTCGTCCGCCAGTAAGGGGAAGGAAAAGAAAAACGCGATTGCGAGTATTAATACTGAACATTTCATGATGGGAATCTCCGCGAAACGAGTTTAGTCTGGGGACGAAGAGGGGTCAATTGCGAGACAATGGCTCTTGGGCTGTCCTATTGCAGCCGAAAACGCTCGTTGATCAACCGTTGCAGGCGGGGCCTGTAGATGAGGTCGTAGGCCAACTCTTTGTCGGGAAACATGGCGAGGGCAGCCCGCTTTGCGCCAGCCGCGAGGTCGGCCGCATCTTCTATAGTGAGATTGGGGTCCTTGTGAATCACCGACATGACCATACCGATCATGATCTGTAGACGACGGATCAGGACCTCCTCTGGCTGCGCGTCTCTTAATTTTTGAGAATGCTGATCCGGTTTCGCACTTTCCATGGGCCCACCCATCATTAGTTGGATGTACCGCAGGTCCGGGACGTTGCGTTTTTTGACCTCCGCTGGGGGGCCTTACCACAAGGGCCGGTCAAGACGAAAGGGAGACTACGCCGCCGGTTCAGGTTAGAATTGAAGGGCAGTTCTAATTGGAGAAATAATGGCCGCTTCCGAAGATAAAAAAAAACGCCCGAGTCCCAACGAAAAGCTGGTACGCGTGTTCGATACCGAACAGGAATCGGAGGCTTTGATTGTGCGCGGCCTGCTGGAGTCAGCCGGCATCGATTCGGAGCTGACCTCGCTGGAAGCGCAACAGGACATCCTTCCAGGGGTGGGCGGCACGGTCATTCTTACCCGCGAAGAGGACGCTGATAAGGCCCGCAACTTGATTGAAGAATACCGGCGAGCGCCGGAGGATGAGACTGCCGAAATTACCATTGCCGAAGATCCGCAGGCTTAGGCTTAGAAGTAACGTTCTTGCCGTCCAGATAAAAAGTAACCGCCCCATTCACGTCGGTGCGGTAAGTGGATACTTTGGACTCGGCCAACCGGTTCAGCACATCCCATCGTGGATGACCATAGACATTGCGGGCGCCCACGGAAATGATTGCGAACCGGGGGTGTACGGCATCCAACAATTCGGGCCAGGTCGACGTCGAGCTACCGTGGTGACCCACCTTCAGCACATCGGCTTGCGGTTCTTCTTCGGCAACGCGTCTTTCCGTCTTTCTTTCTGCGTCCCCTTCGAGCAGCGCGGAGGTCTTGCCGTAGGAAACTTTCATCACTAGCGATGCCTCGTTCGGACGCAAGGATTTCGCATCTGCCTTTGGTGGGGGCGCCAGTATTCGAACGGCGGCCCCACCGAGCTCAAGATTGTCTCCAGCTTTGTGTTCAACGATGACGATTCCCAATTTTCTGGCTTCGACTAGCAAGCTCTGCAATTCCGGCGCCGGAGAATCGACTCCCAACCACAACTCAAAGGGATGAAAGTTTGCTAACACTGCGGCCATGCCGCCCATGTGATCGGCGTGGGCATGCGTAAGCGCGACCACATCCAGTCGAGAGATTCCGCGTGACCACAAATATGGCGAAACCACATCGTCGCCGATATCCAGTTCGGAATGCATCCATCGAGGGATACCGCCTGCGTCCACGAGCAGCGTGCGACCCTGGGGCGAAACCAGTAGGATTGAATCGCCTTGCCCGACATCGATCGCTGTCACTTCCAAAATCCCGTTGCGCAGATCGGGACGCGGAGGAATGACGGAGATCCACAGAGCACTGACGATGAGCGCCGAGAAGCCTGCTCCAGCGAGCCACGGACGGCGGCGGGCCAGGACCATGGCGATCACGATTGCCACCGCAGCCAGAACAATCACGGCAAGATCCGGACTGGCGACACGAGTGTCAGCGATGCGAAGGCTTCCCAGCCAGTGCACAGTGCCAGAGATTCCAGCCATTGCTATATTCGCAATGAACGCGGGAGCCCTCGCCAGGGTAAGCGATACGTAACTCGCACCCACGGCGAGAGTGGTGGCCACCACCACCACTTCCGTCAGCGGCACGGCCAGAATATTTGCCGGCAGTGAGACAGCCGTGGCGCGATGAAAGTAGTAGGCCATGGGCAACGCAAATCCCGCCTGCAGGACGAAGGAAATCACCACAAACTCTGCCGCTGCGAGGACGATTCGTCCGGTCGAAATCAGAGCTAAGGACGAAAAGCGCTTTCCGGCAAAATGTTGCAAGCGTCCAGCAATCATGCGAAGGTCCAGCCGGAATTGCACTAGGCGGGGGGCCAGCGCGCGATCATAGCCGAGCGAATCGAGATAACGCAAGGCACGAACAACGGGTCGTGTAGTGCGCTCAATCAGCGGCACGCTGACCCCTGCAATGACCAGCACGCACAAAAAACTGAGCTGAAAGCTAGCGCCAAAGAACGCTTTCGGATTAACGGTCAACAAAACCAGTGCGGCCGCTCCAATGGTATTTAACGTGGATTTTTGCCGATACAGCAGCTTCGCCGCCAAATAGATCATGAGCATCAGCGTTGCTCGCCAGACGGGCGCGCCCACATCGGTGAGAACGGCGTAGGCTACGGTCAGCAGAACCGCTACAGCGCTGGCGACAAAATCATTCACTCGCAATCGGCGCAGCAACCAAAATATTCCCAACCCCAGAATTCCAACTTTTAGTCCCGACGCAACCAGCACGTGGTAGGTTCCGGAGCGCTGGAAATCGAAAAGAGTGTCGCGGTCGACCACAGACTCATCGCCCAGGAGCATGGCCTCCATTAACTCAGCCTTGTCCGGAGGCCAAAGAATGTGTATTCTCTTGACGATGCTGCGACGAACTCGCGTGCGCCACAATTCGGCGCGGTTTCCGATAAAACCAGGCAGCAGGTCGATGTCCGCGCCCTTCGCGGAGGCGAGAGCTGCGATGCCGTTTTCCGCGAGATATCCCTGATAGTCGAACGCCCCGGGATTGCGAAAATTTCGCGGCGGATAAAGCTTGGCGGAAAATCTTAGCCGATCGCCGTAACGAAACAACAGGGGAGAAACAAATTCGCCGGCAGCGGCTTTATCTTGGCTGAAAATGCTAACGCGAATTCCCGACCGAACCGGAAAGCTTCCATTGCTGACGACGATTTGTTCGGTTTCGACGTCGATCCTCTGACTGGCTTCGCCGGGTGCATCACTGCGTTGAGTTCCTTCGGCGATAACGTGGGCCGTGATACTGACTTCCCTTCCGTCCGCAAATTCGAGAACACTTACGCCGCTGGAACTATTGTTGCCTCCCGCCTGAATTGAAAGTGCTTCGACAACAAATACTGTGCCAAGCCCAAGCGCATAAGCCGCCCGAGCTCTTCGCCGTGAAAAATGAATGCCTGAACCGGCAAAGACAATCGCTGCTACCAGCCACCACATCGGCGGACGCCATGCGTAAAGCCCGCACGAAAGCCCTGCAGCGAAGGCCAGTGCAACCCAAAGCAAGGGCTGGCGCCCGCCGGTTCGTGGCCGAACGGCGGAAGGCGGATTCACAGATTCACCTCGTTGCAGTAATTAGCGAACGAGATGGAGAACGCTTTCCAGATGATAGGTCTGAGGGAAGAGATCGACCAGATGCGCGTCCTGCACGCGGTATCCAGCGCCGAGCAAGCCGGCCAGATCGCGCGCGAGAGTCGCTGGGTCGCATGACACGTACACCAAGCGTGGCGAACCCAAAGATACCAGGTTCTTGACAACGTCTTCACCCAGCCCGCTGCGGGGCGGGTCGACGACGACCAAATCCGGCTGTAACTTGCCTGCCACATTTTTCAGATACTGCGCGGTCGTGGAATGAACTGCCTTCACGTTCGCGGGCGAATTGTATAGCAGATCGAGGTGCGAAGTCTGTGACGACTTCGACCGCAATCACGCGTTCAAATTCCCGATTCAGGACTGATGAAAAAAGCCCGACTCCTGCGTAAAGATCAAGCGCCGTCTTTCCCACCTGTCCGTCGGTCACGATGCTTACCAGTTCGTCCGTCAAATGCCGGTTGACCTGGAAAAAAGCTCCTGCGCTCACGCGATGAGCAGCCTGTCGAGTCTTGTAAATAAATTCCTTCGCACCCGCCGCGACAATTTCTTCAGGTTCGGCGATTCTCTTGCCGGATGGATCCGGGACTGAATTCTTAAACGCCACCACACCCACAACTTCCGGCAGAAGTTGCAACAGGACTTCGGTCAACTGCCTCGCCGACTCAGTCGCGGCCCCCGGCACCCAATAGGCTTCGATTAATAATTGTGTGTCGTCCGCATTGGCGAAGAGTTCGATCTCCTGCCAGCCGGCAATAGCGCCGAAGGTTCCCGCTCGCCCCAACTGCCAAAGCGCCGTGATGGCCCGATTGAGCAGTGTTGAACTGATGGGGCAGTGTTCCACCGGGAACAGTTCATGCGAATTAAAACGGTAGTATCCGATGGCGAAACCTGGCGCTGTTCGGACTTTGAGGCGAGTGCGATTTCGATAGTTCCAAGGCGGCGACGGATGAATCTTCAACTCAACCGGCAACTCTAATTTCGCGATGCGGAGAAGATTTTCCTTGAGGATCGCCGTTTTGATTTCCAGTTGGTGCTCGTAGCTCGCTTGCTGATAATGACATCCACCACAGCGTTGAAAGTACGGGCACAGCGGTTCAACCCGATCAGAAGAGGCTTGCAGAATGTTTTTGGCCCATCCCCGCGCGAACCCGCGCTTTTGCTGATAGATCGAAGCTTCAATCTTCTCGCCTTCCAATACAAACGGCACAAAGACAGCTTTGCCCCGTCCTTGCTCGTCGGCAGGCAGGCGCGCCAACCCGTCGCCCCCGTAAATGAGCTTTTCAATGATGAGTTCCAAACGAAATTTGACCCTGCATTCAGTATTGATGGTGGAAGAGAGAATAGCAAACACACTAGCAGCTGCCTCTCTCACATGTAGAACAAACTCAACCGTGGCAGCCGATGTTTCTCGAGCAGCTTCTTGTACGTGTACTGCTTTTGAAGTTGCTCGATTTGTGCCGTCGGCATGTTGCGCCGGTAGGGGGCCAACTCGCGGTCCGCCTGGGCACGAACTAGGACAATCTGCTCGTCGGGAGCAGTCGCGAGTAAAACGGCAAATAATTTTTCTTCCATTACGGTGAGACGGCGCTCCAGGTCTTCGAGGCGCAGCGGTGTTGCATTGCTTTCGAGATCATTCGCCAGACTTCGCAATGCGTCGGCGGTTTCTTTCACCAGCGGTGCCGCGGAAATTCCGCTTGCCGAGGGCACTTTCGCCGTTTCCAATTGATCTGCGTTGCGGTGGAGAAACGCCACAATCTCAACCGTCGCCAATCCTGGCGCGGGTTCGTTTTTTCCTTCTTCGCGGACTACGCCGATCGTGGCCTCTTTCATCTCTTCGGCTGCGCTCAAAACTTCCTGGGTGCAGTAGGCGACGCTATTCACTTTGCGAGAGCTGGGACGCTTTTCATAGCGTTCGAACGCGGCATCAATACCTCGCAATGCCGCTTCCAATGGAATGCCGGCATCCTTCCAGGTCTCAATTAGGGCCCAGTCCAAGCTGGAGAGCAAAAGAATACCGCCGCGCCGCTGCTGAAAGTGCTCTTCGATTTCAGTGAAGTAGTTGAAGTAATTTTCCACGACAGGTTTTCTTGAAGTTTAGTGAGACGGCAGCTTGATTCCGGAGGAAGATTTGGGGGACGCACCGCTTTTCCCGGGAGTATTTCGCTCCCAGATAATGCGCAGGCCTTCCAGAGTCAAAAAATCGTCCACGTGCTTGATGTATTTCGATCCCGATCCGATCAAGGACGCCAAGCCACCGGTTGCGATCACATTCGTTTCCCTGCCCAACTCGCCGAGCAGCAGCTCGAGAATTCCGTCGACTAGTCCCAGGTAGCCATAATACAAACCTGACTGAAGGCTGCCGACGGTCGTACTCCCAATAATGCGTGGCGGCTTGCGAATGTCCACCCGCGGCAAGCGAGCTGTACGTTCGAACAGCGCGTCGGCCGAGATTCCGATTCCCGGGCAAATCACGCCGCCTTCGTATTCTCCCTTGGTGGACACGCAATCGAAGGTCGTTGCCGTTCCAAAATCAACCACCACGCACGGGCCGCCATATTTTTCAAACGCCGCCACCGAATTCACAATGCGGTCCGCACCCACTTCCGCGGGATTATCGTAATGCACCGGCATCCCGGTCTTCACGCCAGGCTCAATGAACAAAGGCTTGGTATGAAAATAGCGTTCGCAAACCTGACGTAAAGTCGAATCCAGCGGTGGTACTACCGAGGAAATCACGATGCCGCGAACGCTTTTGACCTCAAGATCATCCATCGCAAACAGATTGCGAAAGAGCACGCCGTATTCATCGACCGTTTGGGTGGCAATCGTTGCCACTCGCCAGTTCGCGATCAACTGCTCAGGCTGCACAGCAGCAGCTTGGGCAAACACACCCAGCACCGTATTGGTATTGCCGACGTCCAAAACCAGCAGCATAGGATCTCAACAAAAATAACATTCCATGTCATCCTGAGCGCAATGAGTTTGGGCGCGACAGCGACCAAACTCATGGAGTCGAAGGACCCCTACCTCACCACCGCGCCCTCACTTAGGTCTTACCGTACCGCTTAGCACCACCCGCAATCCCTGCGCGGTCCGCACCTGCAAGAACCCTCGCGCATCCAATCCTTCTGTGACACCCGTGAAGTCATCGCTTTCGTCCACCGTAACTGCTCGTCCGCGCACCGACGACGATCGTTCCTGAAACCGCCTCAGAATTGAATCATGCGCTCCCGGCTTTTCCAGCAGATCGCGATATTCGCGGTCGAGTGATTTTAGCAAAGCCGCACACAATTCCACGCGTGACCACTCCGTCCCGCTGACCAGCCGCAATGAGGTTGCCAGCGATTGCAGCTCCGGCGGAAAACTCGCCTGATTCACGTTGATTCCGATTCCCACCACAATGTGACGCACCCGCGTGACTTCCGCATTCATTTCGGTGAGGATGCCGCAGAACTTTTTCCCTCCAAGCAGCAAATCGTTCGGCCACTTCAGATCAGGATTGATCCGCGAATCAATTTCCTGTATCGCCGCATGCACCGCCAATCCCGCTGCCAGCGACAAGATGAGCGCCTCCGACGGCGGCAGCACCGGCCGCAAGATCACCGAACAGTAAATTCCCACCGATTGTGCGGAATGCCACTGGTGGGCTCCCCGTCCGCGCCCGGCGGTTTGCTGCTCGGCCAGAAACACGCTGCCTTCGGGCGCGCCAGCACCTGCCGCTTCCATCGCCGCCGTGCTAGTCGAGCCGACCCGGTAGCAATGATGAATGTGCTGAAAGATCGTACCTCGGAGCAACGATGTAAGCATGTCCGGCAGCAGCAGATCGGGTACTGATTTTAGTTGATACCCCGTCGCCGGATGTCCCGCGATTTCCACTCCGAGCGCTCGCAGTTGCTGCACCAGTCGCCAGACATCCGATCGGCTGGTGCCAATCTCATCCGCGATCTTGGTTCCGCTTACCACCACGGTCGCGTGGTCGGTCAGCAGACGCACGATGCGTCCCAGGCGAGTGTCCGTCTGCTCGTGTAGAGTGGCCGCGCCCGGCCTCTTCAGCGCGCGTTTTGTGGGTGCTTTCGTAATGCGGGAATTATGAGGGACAAGGGCTGAAAGGACAACAATCCCGAGGGTGCCCGGTCAAGCTCAGCCTGGGCGAGGCTTTTTGTGGGGTAAAAGTCTCGTTCGACCTGCAATAATGCAGGGATCCTTCGCGACACAAAGAAGGCGGGCTCAGGATGACAAGGATTTTGGTTATTTAAAAACAATTCGAGCCATCCCTCAGGCCACGCCGCTGCTTCTTTGGCTAGCAGCCAAAAGCTAGAAGCTCAAAGCTACTGCACATCAATCGTGGTCACACTCAACGCCGGAAGCGTGATGGTCAGTGTCGATCCGCTGGCTGCCATCGTTCCCACCAACACGGGATGCACCGGGGTTTGCCCTTGTGTCGACGCGGCCGTCATCTGATAGATGGTAGCTGTGCCCGAAACGGGTTGACCGTTGATCGCCGTGATCAGCGACGACGTAGATCGATTGATGGCCACAAAAACAACTCGTCCTGGCGTGGTGCTATCCAGGCTTGCATAGACCACCACGTTCTGGACATTGCTGGAAACTGCGGGAAGCGAGGTGTCTCCGAAAGTCGCATTGGCCCCGTCGAAGCCACGGAATGCGCGGAAGCCGGCAAAAATGTACGGGCACGTTCCAAGAGGCCACAAGGTGGCAGCATAAACTCCATGTGATCCGAAGATCCCAAGGTTGTCGGCTTGGGCGATGGTCCCTGCAATATGATTGTCGCCGCCGTTTTCGTATTCGGTGATGGCGATCTTGGTGCCGGCAAATTCAGCGTCAATCTTATTTTGCAAGCGTCCGAAGAATATTGATGGGTTCGCCCAGGACGTCGTTCGTAATCCACGAGTTCTCAGTGTAGGTGGAGTCCCACAAACTTCGCGGGCTTTGCACGATGGCCTGCACTTGCGCCGCAGTCAGTGTCGAGCTGGTCAGATTTACGACTCGGGTACTGCCGTCGGTGGCTTCCGAATACCAATGGAAGTCGTAGACGTCCACCAGAGGTCTCCCGTAGGTATCCGAAGCGGTTTTAATCGCCGGCAAATATTTATCGGGAAACCAATTGGTTCCATCGGGTGTTGCCGGGAATTCTCCCTGCCAACTGTAAATGCCTTCGAATCCGTAATGCACCGGCCCAAAGATTACGGCATCGGGAAACTGATCTTTGATGGCCTTGGTGAGATTGATGGTCTTGGTGATGTAGTTGTCGGATGTGACGGCGGTCGCCCCCTGCACTTCGAGATGCGTCGTATTCCAAAGTTCGGGCTCGTTGTCGAGTTCCACGAAAGTCGGCAGCGCCGGGTTCGCGCCGAAGATTCCCGGAAGCTTCTGGTCCATCGCCCAAACGAATTCGTCCATGTACACGTTGGCGTCGGTCGTCGACCGGGCGTAGTGGTGAAGGCCGCGCCCTTTTTATCAACCACCTGCTTGAAACGGGTTAGATCCGGAGGATTGGCCACGCTAACAGGTCCACTCTCGTCCGCCGACACCAGTCCTTGTAGCTGGACCGTCATAATGCTGGCCAGTCCGCCCTGTGATCGGCAGCAATTACGCTCCGTACCGCCTCGGCCGGAGTTGTACTGGAGCTCAGATAATCATCGTTCTCGTAGATATAGTCGCTGCCGGCGTTGGACGCATTGGTTTCCCAGTTATATGCGGTCCAACGATCTCCTCCCATGCGATCCAGTGTGACCAGAGCCGGATCAGAACTCGGAATAAAAATTAATTCCGTAAATCCAGGGTGAGATGGCTTGAGTATGAGCCGGATTGACCGTAATGGTCACGTCAGCCGTGCTGTGCGCGGGCGTCGCATTCGCGCTGCCGGAATTCGCGCTCTGCCCCGCGGAGTTCACCGCCGAACCACATAAAAATACTCTGTGCCGTTGGTGCAGATCCGGTATCGATGGCACTGGTCGCGGTTGGCGAGATAATGGTCGCGTACGGGCCGCCGGACACTGTGCCGCGCTTGACGTTATAGCTGGTAGCGCCGGCGCTGGCCGTCCACGACAGGCTCATTTGTGTGTCTCCGGCGACAGCCGTCGAGGCCGGTTGGAATCGCTGGAACCGGCAGAACCGGCGTCGCGGAAACTTCCGCGGAATTCGCGCTTTCCCCGGCGGAATTCAACGCCGACACCACATAGAAATAAGCTGTGCCGTTGGCGAGTCCGGTATCGGTGTCATTGGTCGCCGCCGGCGCCGCAACCTGCGTGTACGGCCCGCCAGCGACTGTTGCTCGCTTAACATGATAACTGGTCGCGCCGGAGCTGGCCGTCCAGGAGAGGCTCACCTGTGCATTCCCGGCAGTGGCCATTACGCCGGCAGGCGCCGACGGGACCGCGGGCGGTGTTGACGGCGGTGTGCCGCTCCCAACTGTTCCGCCGCATCCAGGAAGCAACAGCAGCGCCAGCAGGACAACGTACGCACCCCAGCCAGCGAATTCCATGCCCGAAGGAGTTTTCATGACACTCTAATGCTACAACTGCAGTCCCGCGCATTTCGCCAAACTTTAGGGTACGAAGGTGTGTTCGAAGTACGGCCCAAGCGGACACGGCTGAGATGCCCAGAAACCTGGACCATCGGAAAATGGGGAGGGCCCTACTTTATTCGCGCCAACGGGAAGGGCCTGACTTTAGTCGGGCCGTCTGGCATCGAAATTGATGCACTCGCTTCAGCGCCCGAGGTGCAGCAACCTACGCAGGTACCACCCGCAAACTCAAATCCACCGCGCGGGCTGAGTGGGTAAGCGCCCCCACGGAAATAAAATCCACGCCAGTTTCCGCATAGGCGCGGACATTATCCAGAGTGATTCCGCCGGAAGTCTCCAGAGGAATCCGTCGCTCTAGTTTCGAACAGCGCTCGACGGACTTCTTCACTTCTTCCACTGACATGTTGTCAAGCAGGATGGCCTCGCCACCATGGGCCAAGGCTTGGTCCAATTCTTCCAGAGAACGCACTTCGATTTCTATGGGCTGTGTACCGCGGCGGTTCTTATGCGCGCGCTCAAGCACCGGCACAATCCCGCCCGCCAGAGCGATGTGATTGTTCTTGATCAACACTCCGTCCGAGAGGTCCAGCCGATGGTTTTGGCCGCCACCACAGCGCACCGCATATTTATCCAGTACGCGCAGGCCAGGCACGGTTTTTCGCGTGTCCAGAATTCGGACTTTGGTGCCAGAAACCATATCCACAAATTGCCGGGTCAGAGTGGCAATACCACTCAGCCGTTGGAGAAAATTCAGAATCACACGCTCGCAGGAAAGAATCACACGCGCGTTGTGTCGGATCACAGCAATCGATTGTCCATTGTGCAGCCGGATGCCGTCGAAAATTTCTGGATGAGTGGTGACTTCATAATGCGATGTCACGGCGCCGTCGAGCGCGGCATAGGCGTCAAGAATGCGGCCCACTCCACCGATGCCGGCGAGAATGCAATCCTGTTTCGCCAGAATAGTCGCGGAGGCGCGCTGGTTGGCGTCGATACACGCGTAGCTGGTCGCATCGCGCGTGGCTTTGTCTTCCAGGAGCGCGTTCTCGATGATGGCGGTGATGCGTCGTGAATTCCAATCCATAAGTTCTTCGTGGGGACAGCCGCCTCGGCTGTCCACGGGTCGCAGACCCGTACTATTTCAACTCGTCCAGCTTACTCTTCGCCTTGTCCCGCAAAATCTGCAATTCTTCGGCTCGCCGTCGAATGCCTTCCACCACGGCTGCCGGCGCTTTTGCCAGAAATTGCTCGTTAGTTAACTGGCGCTGCCCATTCGCAAATTCTTTTTCGATTTGCAGCAGCTCTTTCGTTAGACGTTCTCGCTCGGCAGCGGCGTCGATCTTTCTTTCAAAAATAACATGCACATCAAACCGGGACGTACTGCGAACGCCGGACAATTTTGCCAGCGACGTTTCCGCAAATGTGATCTGTTCCACATTCGCCAATCGCTCCACCGCACCACGATTTTGTTCGATCAAACTACGAATGGCCGCATCTTCCGTGAACACCTGAATCGGCACTTTGGCCTTCTGCTCGACTTTCAACTCCGCCCGCAGATTGCGCACGCTAACGATCAAATCTTGCAGGATCGCCATGTCGGTCTCCGCAGCAAGATCAATCTGGATCTTCTCCGCTTGCGGAAACGCCGCCAGCGCAATCGACTTCAGTGGCGGCTTGCCATCGTAGATCGCGTACCAAAGCTCCTCGGTAATAAACGGCATCACCGGATGCAGCAACCGCAGCGAAGCCTCAAACAGATTCACCAGATTTACGCACGCGGTCCGGACTAATTTTTCATCGTCGCCGAGGAGCCGCGGCTTGCTTAGCTCGATGTACCAATCGCAAAAATCGCCCCAAAAGAATTCGTAGATGCGATTCGCGGCATCGTCAAAGCGATAAATTTGCAGCGCGTCATTCACTTCCTGGGAGACACGATTGAACCGCGAAAGAATCCAGCGGTCTTCAAGTGTCGACGTATCAAACTCAGATATGCTCGAAGGCCGCATGACCCGGATCCACGCGATCCACATTCATGAACATGAAGCGCGCAGCATTCCAAATCTTATTGGCGAACGCCCGGTACCCATCGGTCCGGCTCTCATTGAACGCGACGTCCGTTCCGGGCGACGACATCGCCGCCAGCGTAAACCGAGTCGCATCCGTCCCATACTTCCCAATTACATCGATGGGATCGACCACATTCCCCTTGGTCTTCGACATCTTCTGCCGGTCGGCATCGCGCACCAGCATATGAATGTAAACATGGCGGAAAGGCACGCTGTCGTTCTTCGCCAGCGGGTCGCCGCCTGCCGCTTTCACTGCGGCATCCTGCTCGTGCCCCTGCATGAAATGGCAGCCAAACATAATCATGCGCGCCAGCCAGAAAAATAAAATATCGAAACCGGTAATCATCAGCGCGTTGGGATAGAAAACTTCCAGATCGCGCGTCTTCTCCGGCCAGCCCAGAGTAGTAAACGGCAGCAGTCCCGACGAAAACCAGGTATCGAGTACGTCGGTGTCCTGCTTCAACTCTGACTTTCCGCACTTCGTACACTTCGCGGGCGTCTCACGCGCGACGATAATTTCTCCGCACGAGCAATGCCACGCCGGAATGCGATGCCCCCACCACAATTGCCGCGAAATGCACCAGTCGTGGATGTTGCGCATCCAGTTCAAATAAATCGTCCGATAATTTTCCGGAACAATCGTGATCTCGCCGGACTCAACCGCCGCTGCCGCGCGGTCCGCCATGGGCTTGATCTTGATAAACCACTGCGTCGAAAGCCGCGGCTCGACCACGGTCCCGCAGCGGTCGCACTTGCCGATCGAAAGCGCATGCTCTTTTTCGCCGACCAAAAAATTCCCGGCAGCCAGGTCCTCGAGCACCCGTTTACGAGCGGCATATCGATCCAGGCCCACGTACACGCCCGCGTTCTGGTTCATGCGGCCATGCTCGTCCATCACATCGATCTGCGGCAGGTTGTTGCGCAGCCCGGCCTGAAAGTCATTGGGATCGTGCGCCGGCGTAACTTTCACCGCGCCGGTGCCAAACTCCGGCTGCGCCAGTTCATCGGTGATGATCGGGATTTCACGATTCATCAGCGGCAGCAAAACTTTCTTGCCATGCAGATGTTTGTAGCGTTCGTCTTTTTCATTCACAGCAATCGCGGAATCGCCCAGCATGGTTTCCGGCCGCGTCGTCGCCACCGTAATAAATTCATCCGAACCCACCACGGGATAGCGGATCTCCCACAACTTGCCGGCAACATCTTCGTGCTTGACTTCCAAATCGGAAATCGCCGTCTCGCAGCGCGGACACCAGTTCACAATGTACTTCGCGCGATAAATCAGCCCTTCTTCATACAGCCGGACAAACACCTCGCGCACCGCGCGCGAAAGATTTTCGTCCATGGTGAAATATTCGCGGTCCCAATCCACCGACGCGCCCAGCCGCTTCATTTGGTCGAGGATGCGTCCGCCGTAGTGCCGCTTCCACTCCCACACCCGCTCGATAAATTTCTCGCGCCCCAACTCGGCGCGCTTCTTGCCCTCGGTCGCCAGTTGGCGCTCCACCATCAACTGTGTGGCGATGCCCGCATGGTCGGTGCCCGGCAGCCACAACGTCACAAAACCGCGCATGCGATGCCAGCGCACAATGATGTCCATCTGCGTCTGCTCGAACATGTGCCCCATGTGCAGAAACCCCGTCACATTCGGCGGCGGCAACAGCAACGTGAACACCGGACGCTTATCATCCGCAGCAGGCGTCGGTTGGGAAAAGAGTTTCTCTTTTACCCAGTACTCGGCCCAGCGCGTTTCAATCGCGCCCGGCTCGTACGCTTTAGGAAGTTCGTGGGTCATGGATTTTGGAGAGCACTCAGCATTCAGCACTCGGCATTCAGCCAGTGCACTTGGCGCTTAGCAATTGGCACTTGGCAGGCAACGATTGTTTTCCGGAGCCGGAACAGACCTGACAGGGCTGAACGCTAAGTGCTGATTGCTTAATGCTGAATGCTAAAAGCTGACAGACTTTGATCTTACAGGCGCTTGGAAAATGCGGTCAAACATAGTTTCAGTCAAGAAGCGGGCTGGGATATTGCTGTGCGGTTGAATTTATTATGCTATCCGCTTACCGGATACTCACTCCTGAGATTCAACACCTAACGAGCGTCGGCGCCATAAAGTGATAATTCCTTCCTATGCCTTGGAACCGGATGAGAACTCCATGGGACTGAATGTGGTGCTTCTCTACGAGCCGCGAGGCAAGCCTCCAGCACGATCACGGTACAGAGTTCCCGCCAAACCTATAAGTAAGGGTGGCACTGGCGTAAGAAGGAATGTGAACTCCAGCCACTTCCGGAGTATCTGAAGGCAAAAAAGTTTCGAGAGTCTGTCCCGTGTAGCCACTGGCGATCAACATATTAATTCCGATCGTCAAACGCCCTTGCAGAAACGGCCGAAGGATCGCCGCCCGAAATTCTTTCACCGGAATTCCATCGCATTCCGTGTCAGGGTCGGCGAAACATCCGGTACCGAGCGGCTTGGCTGCTACATATTCAAATTCACCTCTGGCCTGTAATTTGAACGGCAGTTTCTGAATAGTTCCCAGGAAATCAAGCAGCGTTCGAGGGGCTTCGGGTGTTGGCTCGCCCGAGTCGAGGTCCCTCGCGTCCGCTTTGGAGAACGTCGCCAATAACGAACCTTGGCTGAAGTTGCGGCGCACAGCAATGGTCATGAAGCGGAGTCGTCCCGGTCCTTCATCATCCTGCAATCCCGTATCGGCATCCAGCTGCCCCAGCGTTTGGCTGGTTGTCACATGTCCGAGTGTCACCTTGAGATCGGTCCTATATATCGACTTGCTGGCTACCAATTGATAGGAATGCGCTGTGTTCACCGGCGTGGGAGGGATATTGCCCGTCCCGATTCGGGGATCGTTGGTAAAAAACGCCTGACCGAAACTAACAGAAACTAGAGGTAAAAGGCCCCAATCTTTCGGAAGAAAAGAGACCGTAGCTTTTGGCGAATTGACACCGGTCCATTTCTGAAACGAGTTGCCGGAGTGCAGCAAGTCTTCATTATCGAAATCGATTTCATCGCGTCTCCATCCCAGATAGTAGCGGACGTGACTGCCCAACGAGCCATCCACGGCCACGTATGGGGTGATCGACGAAATTGTAAGATTATTCGAAGCCACCGGATTAAACGGACCGTAGTACATGGGATCATTAAAAAGTGGCACGCCATTGTCGGTGGAATAGTGGTCAAGATTGTCCCGGCGCGGCGCTTCTCGCTCGTAGTCGAATCCGCCCATTAGAGAAAAATATCCAGCAACCTTATTCATGTAATTGGCACTGCTCCCGGTGACGGTACGAAACTCGCTCTGCCTTATCAGTCCTTGTCCGAAGTCGGAATACAAAGTGAGGTTGTAAGTTCGGAAGAACCCGGAAAGCTGCAATTGCTGGTTTGCGGTCATGTGCCATATGTCATTCAGGGCAACAAGGGCCGTATGAGTCTGATCTTTCTGGCGAGGGTCAATGGTGTCCCCAAGATTTGGGAAGTTTTCATCGTCCGTATTTGTGGGAAAGATTGGCCGCAGCCCAGGTATTTTCGAAACTCCGTAATATCCGATGCCGAATAAAGTCAACTCGTGCTGGCCCAGACGGAAAAGCCGCTCGCCGTTGAGTTTATATTGCTGACGATGTTCGAGGCGATCCAGAAACCCATTCCCATACGAGCCTGCAAAAGCGATCCATGAATCCGGCGCCGGGCTGAGTCCGGCAACTACATCCACGTCTCGATAGTCTCCAGTTAGTGTGATGAAGGGATCGAGCCGGGATCGCAAACCATAGGTCGCGGAAAGATTGACCGAGTGATTTCCTTCGCGGACGTTGTACGCGCCGCCGTCAACTTCAACACTTTCGATGACTTCAGGAATCAGGATATTAGGATCAGCATATCCATTGCCATGAGCATTCGCAGAGAGATTGTTTGGAAGCAGATAACTACCAACTGCGAGATATTGAGCAATCGGTTCCCCATGATCTCCTGCAACGCCAGGAGCAAAGTATTGCGGCGCTTTTATTCCGCTCGATGCGGTTTCTATTGGATATCCGGGAAGCGACACAGGGGCGCCGGGACGACCAGGATTGGCATCGAGCAAATCCTGCCGAACAAAAACCTTCTCTCCCGGATCAGGCGAGAGCACATCGGTTTCGTTGACATCAGCTGTTACCGTGACATTTTCAATTCGACTCGAGAGCTTGGTCATTCGTATTTCAAGCGGCGGATTGTTATTCGAACGAATAGCAACCGGAATTGACACCGCTTGAAATCCAGGCACTTTCACCGCAACTGTGTATGCGCCGGTTCCATTGAGGGTGATTTGAAAAAGACCATCTATGCCAGACTTAGTTCGGTTAACCATTGTGCCGCCTGAGGAAAACATTACATCGGCCCCCGCCAAAGTTTTGCCTTGGGGATCAATTATGCGTCCGGACTGGACGACGTTTTGTGCTGCCAGAACAGGCATTACGAAAATGGCAAAGATCAGCCCGATAGATAACGGCAAAAGACCAGAGCGTTTCGGAATCGGGATCTTTTGATTCAATCACTTTCCTCGGTTAGCAAGTTAATAACATATGTGCCGGCGAAGCAGATAACCCACTCTCGCTTTATTTGCAGGAGATGAGAAGGTTCGCGCCCGCTTCGGCATCCGCTTGAATAAGCGGGCGCCTGCGATTGAACGCTGTTCGTTGGGTGTTTTCGATGTCGGAGTGCCCATTCAAGCCCGGTGATGGTTTGAGTGAGATAGTCGCTACGGCGCAGGTGGCGATCAGCGTAATCGGAGGGTTTGCTGAGAGCTGAGAGCTATTTCTTCTTCTTGTCTTTACTCTTGCCCATCTTCTTGCTGATCTCTTCCATCAACTTGGGCTTGAGTTCGGCCAGCATGGTGTCGACGATGCTTGAGATTTCTTCGCCGCTGCTTTCGGAAGCAGTCTCGTCTTCTGGCTCAACGGCAGCTTGTTCTTGCGGTGGAATTTCCTGAGTCGCGGTTTCGGCTTTCGGTGTAGCCGCGCTTGATCCAACCATCGTCTCGCGAATCTGTTTCCAGTTTTGCCAGGCGGCGGCCAATTCCGATTCGCGGCCAGAATCGACTTCGACGGGCGCCGCAATATTCTCTACCGGGCCTGGAGCTTCGACGACTGTGACACTTTCGACGGGCTCGGATCCACCCGATCCTGCCGCGGCGGCGTACGCCGCATTTTCGGCGGGAACCGGAATACTCGTGTCACTGATCGCAGTCACGTTTTCCGCCGTGGCAGGAATTGCCTCCGCGTTTTCGGGAGAGCTAATCTCGGGAACGCTCTCGGCAACTGGCGGGGCTTGTGCTTCAACCGCTGGAGCAGGTTCCACAGGCGGTGCTGGCTCGGTCGTAGTTGCTTCTGCGACGGCTTCAACCGTCACGGATCCCGCCTCCACCGGCACGCTGTTCTTTTCTTCTTCCAGCGCTGCCATGGCCGCGTAGGCTTTTTCCATCTCGCGTTCGAGGACTAACGCGGATTCGTCATCTGCAATAGCAACCGATTGGGCAATCCATCGGGGACCGCTTGCTCCGGTTTGCCCTGTGGCCCGCTCGTGGTGGTGCTCGGCAGAATGAGAGCCATTGGTATTTGTGCTGACGGATTCCGCTGTTGGGGCTTTTTCGTGTGTCGGCGACAGCGACGCCAAAGCTGCCAGGACCTCGGCATCCGTAGTGGCACGTTGCATTTCGGCGGCCTGGGCTGGGGTCTGACGTTCTTGCCGCGCTTCTTCCTCCACCGGCGGAGCCGACGCGAAGGTCACCGCTTCCGGGACTTCGGCCATGGGCGTTTCAACTCTTGCCTCTACTGGCGATTCGACATTTGCGGCAGCCGGCACTTCGACTTCTTGCGATGCATTGATTTCATTCTTGCCTGCAAACGCATTCGCAGCCGCGGCCAGCGCGGCCAGCTCTTCGGCGGTGATGCCTTGCGGCAAAGCGGCTGCGACCTCCGCAGTCTTCATCGCAATCGATTTTGATTCCTCACGCGGCGCGGTCTCGCGCAAACCGTCACTCGCTGGTTGAGACGCTTGCGTCTCTGGTTCTTCGATCTTCGGAGTTGGAGCGGGAATCGTCAGCCGGCTCTTCCATCCCGATTCCTCGACTGCCTGCGTGGAGGTCGACAACTGTTCAGCCGACGCAATGGCTTTTGCAAAACGTCCGGGCTTGAAAGATTCGGCTTGCGGAACAATTTTGTCTTCGAGCTTGGTAAGTGCGGTGAGAAGTTCACTCGCCTCGAAGGGCTTGATGATGAATCCATCGGCACGTACGCGACGCGACTCTTCGACTTTGAAGGGTTCCAGCTTGCCTACACTCAACAGGACAGGAATACGCGCAGTCTCCTGCGCTTCTTTCAGGCGCTGACAAACTTCCAACCCGCCGTAGCCCGGCATGTACACGTCGAGAATGATGAGATCGGGCTTCGATTCGGCGATCTTCTTGAGAGCGGCCGAGCCGTTGTTGACCGTGACGACTTCATAGCCGGCATCGCTCAGGATACGGCGGCCCATGTTCTGGGCTGTCACACTGTCGTCCGCAAGCAGTATTTTCCGCGCCAAGGCGAGTCCTTTGGTGAGGGGGAGATGACGCGAAGGTAACTTGTCCCGGGCTCTAAGTCAATGAAGATAAGGGTTTAGCAGGTTACGAGCGGTCAGTACCCACTGGGTAACTTTGAAAATCAGGCTCTGGGCTCTGGGCTTTAGGCCGTAGGCTCTTGGCTCCGGAAGGGTAAAGGTGTCTGTACAACCCAGGCCTTCCAAAGCCCCGCGTCGATCGCCCAAAGCCCCATTCTTAGAACGGAATGACTTTCTTCAGACCCTTCTTTTTCTTAGGTTTACTGGAAGAGACGTCGGCATCGCTGGCGGGTTCGTCTCCTGCCTTGGCATCGGCTGCCGGGGTCTTGTCCGTCGTTCCGTTTTGGATCTCATTTACTTGCGCCGGAGGCGGCGCTGCCTGGCCATTGTCGGCTTGAACGCTTGGCTTGAGTTCGTTGGGATCGGGTGCCTCGACTGTCGGCTTGAGTTCGTTGGGATCGGCGGCCGCCGGAGGCGCAGGGGTGTTTTGAATGGCGGGGGCTGCAGCGGCATTACTGTCCGTCGTTTGAGGCGCCTGAGCAGCACCGCCGTTCAGGATGGTCACTCCGACTGAACTGTCGCCAGCAGGCGCATCGGAACGAGGCGCTGGCTGGTCCGGGCCGGGAGATCCTCCTGTACTTACGGTCTCCACACTCGAGCCCGTGGTCCCGGCACCACCAATGGCCGCTTTGGCCGCGGCGTTCGCGACTTCGACGGCGCTCATGGCCTTGGTATCCACCAGATTCGGCTCGCCAACTCGGGAAGCAGGAGCCACGTCAGGATTCTTCTTGAACGCTCCCATGACTTTCGCCATGGTCCCGCGTTCGCGCCGACTGTCCATTTCCGCTTTATTCAGGGCCACCTGAGCTTTCGTAGGACGGGGTACAGGCTGCTTTAGCTCTGTAAGCCGCGCTTTGGCATCGTCGGCACGATCCATAAGCGGATAACGGGTCACAATTTTGGAATAGGCTTCCGAGGCTTTTTCGGTCAACATCTGAATCATTCGGGCTTTCGCCGCTTCATTCCCAGCCCGCGAGCGTACCAGGTTAACCTCAGCTTCGTAGGACTGTCCCAGCATGTATAGAGTCTCGTCCGCCTTGCTGTAGAGAGGATAGCGATCCACCAGGGTTTGCAGACGCGCAATGGCGGCAGGGTACGACATCCGCTTGAAATAGAAGCTCCCCACTTCGTATTCACGCTCGGCAATTACTTCCTGCACTTGCATCAGGTGCTGCTTGGCGTCGGGCACCAGCTTGCTGTCCGGCCATTGCAGGATTAGTTGCCGGTATTCATCTTCCGCGCGACGCGCATGGGTGAAGTCGCGATCAGGCTTTTCCATTTCCTGATAATGAATGTTGGCAATCTTCAACTGCGCCTCGGCCGCCTCCGGCATGTTGGGGAAGAAGGTCTCGAAATCTTTGTACTCAATTTCCGCCTGAGTGAGCGAAGCGGTACCACCCTCCGCATACCAGGAGTCAGCCACTGCCAACTTGGCGCGGGCAATGTATTCAGAATCCGGATAGGTGTTGATGAGCGTCTGCATGGTCATGCGCGAGACGTCAAAGCGATTGTGCTTCATGGCGTCCATGGCGCGGTCGAACAGCACCTTGTCCGGCTGTTTGGAACCGACATTGGCCAGAGGATTGTTAACTTTCTTGTTGGTACAGGCCACCGCAAAAACCAGCACAGCTAGCAAAACTACTGTTGCAATACGACGTAGCATAAGACCTCGAAATGGATACTTAGAAAATAAGCGGCCGAATCAGTTTACTCACGGCTTGCCGAGAGCCGAATGCCCAAAGCCTGCTTTTCAGACTTTCAGCAACGTGGCCTCAGTGGCCGCTCTTAATAATTTCTGTGCGTTAGTCTTTGGATCGCCGTGACCGAACACCGCGTTGCCCGCGACCAGAATTTCGGCGCCCGCCCGGACAATCTCCGTCACCGTCTCGAGTGCGACTCCGCCATCGACTTCAATCCGGTAATTCAGCCGGCGCTGCGATCGCAACTCCGATAATCTACGAATCTTATGGACTGAGCCGGGAATGAATTCCTGACCGCCAAATCCCGGATTCACCGACATTACCAGCACATAATCAACGATATCCAGGACTTCTGTCAGCGTCTCCACCGGAGTCGCAGGATTGATCACCACGCCCGCCAAACAGTTGTGGCTCTTAATGAGATGCAAAGTCCGGTTCAGGTGCACACAGGCTTCCTGATGCACCGAAATCCAATCCGCTCCGCCTTCAGCAAACTCAGGGATGAATTGATCAGGATCCTCGATCATTAAGTGGCAATCGAGCGGCAGATCGGTCGTCTTGCGCAACGACCTGACCACCGGAGGCCCGACTGTCAAGTTGGGGACGAAGTGTCCATCCATGATATCGACATGAACGACAGTGGCGCCGCCTTCCGCCGCGGCGCGTACTTGCTCCGCCAGACGCGCGAAATCGGCCGATAGGATCGAGGGTGCTAGATCAATCAACGTCAGTCAACCTGGGCTTTGAAGAGAGTGATTCGCTGTGGAAATCTTACCACCAAGTGCGACCGGATTTTTCCCAAAAACGAACCCCTTTGGCCTGAAGAACCACAATCTGCCCCTTCGTGTATGGCTGCGGCCGCGCCTCGCCCCTTAGGCTTAGACAGGACGAAACTCATGTTGGTCTCAAATACGGTGCTTACTGGCTCTTATGATCGGGGCTTGGTCGTGTTGTCGGCAGGGCTTTCTGTTTGCGCGTCGTATGCCGCACTCGATCTCGGCGGCAGGACTGCCAGCGCCCATGGCAGATTGCGCCTGGCATGGCTGGTCGGCGGTGCCTTCGCCATGGGACTCGGCATCTGGTCCATGCACTACATCGGCATGCTGGCCTATCGACTGCCGGTTCCCATCGAATACGACTGGCCTACTGTCCTGCTTTCGCTATGCTGCGCAATCGGAGCTTCCGCCGGCGCCCTGATCGTAAGCAGCCAGCCCCGAATTAACCGGCTTTCGATCTCGTTGGCGGGTATGGTGATCGGGATGGGTGTTGTAGCCATGCATTACACAGGCATGGCCGCCATGCGATTGCAGGCAATGTGTCAGTATTCGACGCCATTGGTGGCTTTGTCGGTTGTCGCAGCCATGGTGATTTCGGTGGTGTCGCTTCAGGTCGCGGTCAGATCACGCAATAAAGCTTTCTTGAAAAGATCGAAGAAGCTCCTGGCAGCGCTCTTGCTGGGCAGCGGTGTTCCCATCATGCATTACATCGGAATGGCCGCGGCGACCTTTACCGCTTCTGACATCTCGCCCGATCTTCGGCACGCAGTGGACGTTTCCTCGCTTGGCATCCTCGGCATCACGGCCGTCACCGGAATGGTTTTGGGCCTGGCGGTGGTCGGCTCGATTGTGGACCGTTTTCTCGCGCAGGCTCTGGCGCTTGAAAGCAGTGGGCAGATGTTGCGCGCTTTGATCGATCATCTTCCGGATTTCATTTACGTGAAGGACACAAAAGGCCGGTTTGTTGTAGCCAACATGTCACTGGCTCGGGACCTGGGCCTGGAAACACCGGACGCGTTAATCGGAAAAACGGACTTCGACTTCTATCCGAAGGAGCTTGCTTCTTCTTTTTTCGCCGACGAGCAAAACGTGATTAGCTCCGGATTGGTTTTGCTGGACCAGGAAGAACCGGTTATGGACCACGAGGGAAAGATGAATCCGGTACTAACTACGAAGGTGCCGTTACGTGATCGCGGCGGCCGCATTACCGGAATTGCCGGCGTCGGTCGCGACATTACCCAGCGCAAGAAAGTGGAGGCGGCGATGCGCGAGGCCCGGGAAGCGGCCGAAGCCGCCAACCGCACTAAGAGCGAATTTTTGGCCAACATGAGTCACGAAATTCGCACCCCGATGAACGGCATCATCGGCATGGCGGAACTGGTGCTCGATACTGATTTGACCGCCGAACAGCGTGGGGACCTGGAGCTTCTTAAACAATCCGCGAATTCGTTGCTTGAGATCATTAACGATATTCTCGACTTCTCTAAGATTGAAGCCAACCGGCTCGAACTGGACCTGATCGAATTCGCGCTGCGAGATTTAGTGGACGCAATTACGAAAACTCTGGCTTCGACAGCCAGCCGGAAAAAGCTCGAGCTGAACTGCCATTGCGCTCCCAATGTGCCGAGCAAAATGATCGGCGATCCTGGACGGTTGCGGCAAATTTTGGTGAACCTGATTGGCAATGCCATCAAGTTCACCGAACGTGGCAGAATTTCTTTGGAAGTTCAGCTCGAGTCCTTTGAGGCCGAGCACTGCATATTGCGCTTCAGCGTGCGCGATACCGGACCCGGCATTCCCGCGGAGAAACAAGAACTGATTTTCAGCGCCTTTACCCAGGCCGATCCATCCACCACGCGTAAATTCGGTGGCACCGGCCTGGGACTGACGATCTCGGGCCGCCTCGCCGACCTGATGGGCGGAAAAATCTGGGTGGAAAGCCGGCCCGGCGAAGGCAGCACCTTTCATTTCACGGCGAAATTTAAGACAACCGGCGCTTGCCTTCCCGCTGGATTGATTGCCACACTGGCCAGAAATGCGTGAATGGTTTCCGAGGCCCTGATCTGCTGCCGGCCGGTAAATTCGCCATGACCACTACCGTCATGGTTAGCAACTGGTTTTTCACCCCGGCTTTGGTCAAAGCTTCATGCCGGCGCCCACCTGGGCCAGACAGCTTGCTGAAAAACTTGCGCCGAGTACCTCAGCCGAGTGAAACCCGGACCCTTCCCGCCTTCGAAAATAATTACCGATGCGGCAAATGCACATGCTCCCGCATCCAATTGGCGATCTTCGGTCTTTTTGGATTCGCAGGATCCCCATACCACAACACCACCGCACCTCCCGCCAGCAGCGCGAGCAGCACCGCATTCAGAAGCCAACGCCGACGGGGGGCGGTTTCCGGAACCACGGCTGGAACGTCCGCTGCCGTAACTTCGGCTTCATTGTCCGCACCGGCTGCGGCAGCCAACGTCGCGCGGTGCATTCGCCAACTGCCGAAAACCAACAGAAGATTGGTCGCGAGAATCACGGCGAAGGCGAGTCCGGGGAGAAAGGAAAGCTCGCTCGACCGGGCTTCGGCGATCTGAATTGCCAGGACTACCGTGATCAGGCCACGCGGCAGCATCCATAAAATTGCTTCTCTTCCCGGGATGCTGATTCCTTTCCAGGCCCAGCGGCTGGAATGAATTGCGAGCCATCTCGCAAGAAACAACGCGCCCAACGTCCCAGCGATCAGCAGTGGATGCTGCCGAAAAATTCCCAACTGCGCAACTGCTCCAATCAGAACAAAAAAGAATGTGCGCACCAGAAAGGCCAACTCAGAATGAAACGTCAGCAAAGATTGCTGCGATTCCGCCAGTTTCGTCAGTGGACCAGTTAATCCAAGACTGGGATCGACTCCGGGAAAATTCGAGATCGTCAGTCCGAAAGCCAGCACCGCAATTAATCCGTTGGCGCCGAGCGCTTCCATCCCGGCGTAGAGCACCAGTACCATGGAAAAAGTCAGCACCTGCCAGAAACGTTGCTCGGAAAGAACATGGAGCAAGCGTGACCACAAAATTCCCGCGACCACAGCGAACAAAAGTGCCACTCCGACCTGTACTAGAAAACGATGGGCCAGACCCCTCGCCATGGTTCCGGTCTGACTTTGCAATCCGAGTAGAAGACCGACCATCAACACGGCCAGCACGTCTCCCCATGACGCTTCCAACATGAGCGTGACTTTGACCGGCTCTTCGGCTTCCATTTGCTGCAAGACCGGCAACACTACGGTGCTGCTGGTGCATCCGAGCGCGGCACCCACCAATAACCCGCTCATCATTGGAAGATGAAGTCCCTTTACTATGACCAGCGCTATGAAGACGACGGTGAACACATAACAAACGCAGGCCAGCAGAAAGCTGCCGGGAAAATGCCGAAGCGTGTCGCGCAGGCTTAGTTCGAGGCCGCCTTCAAACAAAACCAGAATGATGGCCAGAGTTCCAAGAAGATTGGTGGCACGGGAAAGAGTATCAGCGTGCAAAATGCCGAGGCCCGGCCCGAGCACAACTCCTAACGCCATGAGCAGCACAACATCCGGAATGCGCGTAACACGAAAAACGCGGTTCGCCAGAAAGGCCAAAACCAGCAGTCCGCCCACGAGTCCAAATACCACGGCTGCAGACATCCATCGCCTTTCTTGAAATCTTTCATCCTGAGCAAGCGTTTTTTGCGCCGCGAAGGACCTGTGCATTGCCGACGAGTCCGTTCATCTTATCGCGTGCTAACCTCGTTTACGCGCGCTCGGTCAATTTTCATGCCATTTCCCTACTCATTCTTATCAGCCACGTTCAGCCTGGGGGCGCTCTTCGTTTGGGGAACCAGCGACTTCATCGGCGGATACGCAGCCAAGCGTGCCAACGCCTTCGTCATTGCTTTGATCGCACATACGAGCGGGATGTTGTTAATGGGGACCATGGCGCTCGTGACTCATGCCCCCTTCATTTCCCGCCACAGTTTGGGATGGGCGATCGCCGCTGGCCTTTCCGGCGGGGCGGCTCTGGCAATTTTTTATCGCGCACTTGCCGCCGGCAACATGGGACTCACCGCTCCCGTTGCTGCAATTTTGAGCGCGGCTATTCCCACCGGCTTCAGCATGTTCACCGAAGGTTTTCCCGGCGCCGCGCCTATCGCAGGATTCATCCTGGCCGTGATCGGGATCTGGCTGATCTCCCGTAGTGAAGACAATCGGCGTCCAGAAGGGATCGCTCTGGCGGTGCTTTCAGGTATCGGTTTCGCCGGATTTTATTTGTGCGCCCACCAAGCAGGAAGCGAATCCGCGTTGTGGATTTCCGCTGTCTCTAAGTGCGCGTCGGCGGTCCTGACCGGCATTGTGGTTCTCTGTGCCGGCAAAATCGGCCCCATCCGCAAACCTGAAATATCCTGGAGCGTTCTCGCCGGTTGTATGGACGTAACCGGCACTGTCCTCTTCATCCGGGCAAGCCAAACAGGACGGCTCGATTCTGCGGTTGTGCTGTCTTCGCTTTATCCAGTAGTGACAGTCCTGCTCGCCAAAGTTATTTTGAAGGAACACTTCACCCGCTGGAAGGCGGTAGGGATGGTGGCGGCACTGTTGGCTGTGCCGCTGATTGCTATGCAATAAATGATCATATTCCTTATTCTCGAATCAAGAATATCCAATTATAACAGCAAAATAATCCAAATTTAATATTTACATTCTCGATTCTAGAATATAGAATATCAGCATGGAGCTTCGTCCCCAAGACGTGGTTGTCGTGCTCAAACTGTTGGCGAGTGGATTCAATCCGTGGACTTACGCACGATTGGGCCAGGAGTTGGCCATGAGCCCATCGAATGCTTTCACCTCGGTCGCTCGCGCCGATGCCGCTCGTTTACTGCACGCAGCCTCGACTCATCCACCGAATGGACGAAAGGCAAGAGCCTTACTGCCAGAACCCAACCGGAACAACCTGAAAGAGTTTCTGGTTCACGGGGTAAAGTACGCGTTCCCCGTAGAACGGGGCGGACCCACTCGTGGCGTTCCCACGGCAGAAGCGGCCACTCCGCTGAGCCAGCATTTCTCCCAGGCATTTCCGTTGCCGCCGGTCTGGCCATATGCGGAAGGATCGGTGCGTGGACTGGCATTTTCTCCTCTCTATCAAAATGTTCCGGCCGCAGCGTTGCGTGATCCCAAACTCTACGAGCTCCTCGCTTTGGTGGATGCAATTCGCGAGGGCCGTGCGCGCGAACGCGAAATCGCCATTGCGGAATTGACTACGAGAATCGACTCCTTGTGATGGGCGATCCCACGAATCCGAGCTTGGCTCAGCTCCTCGATGCTGCGAAAAAGTTGGAACCGCTGCTCGACCAAATTGCCTTCGTCGGTGGGTGCGTAACTGGATTGTTGATCACCGATGCCGCAGCCGCTCCGGTTCGCGCCACTCTGGATGTCGATGCAATCATTCAGATCGGGTCCTACCCGGAATTCACTCTGCCAGAAAATCGACTCCGCGAATTAGGCTTTCGCAACTCTCAAGAGAAGAATGCGCCAGTATGCCGGTGGGTAAACGAAAATCTTATTTTGGATCTCATGCCCACCGATCCTTCCATCCTGGGATTCAGCAACCGATGGTATCGGCCAGCACTCGATCATGCTGCAAAAATTCGCTTGGAGGAATACGAAATCCGCGTGATCACGGCCCCTTACTTCCTTGCCACAAAGCTGGAGGCATTTCATGGGCGTGGAAAAAGTGATTATCGATCGAGCCATGATCTGGAGGACATCCTCACAGTCATCGATGGCCGGGTTGAAATTACGAAAGAAGTTTCAGCAGCTGGACCCGAGTTGAGCCAATATTTGCAGCGTGAATTTCAATCTCTGCTGGCAACTCGAGATTTTCTCGAAGCACTGCCCGGGCACTTGTTGCCGGATGCCGCGAGCCAACAGCGAGCAGGCCTTGTGATAGAACGAATCAGACAAATCTGCATCGAAAGCTAATCCATGCCCCTGGTAGAAATCCGCAATCTGACCAAAGTTTTTCCGTTGGGTGAATCCATCTTTGGTGGAGGCGCGAAAGATGAAGTACGTGCTGTCGATGACGTCTCGCTGGACATTCATGCTGGCGAAACGCTGGGCTTGGTCGGCGAATCGGGATCGGGCAAGAGCACCTTGGGTAGATTGGTGTTGCGACTAATCGAGCCGACTTCAGGCAGCGTTCGTTTCGAAGGCAAAGATTTGCTGGCAGCGAGTCACGGCGAAATGCGGAACCTCCGGCGCGACATGCAAATCATCTTTCAAGATCCCTTCGGTTCTCTCGATCCACGAATGCGGGTCGAAGACCTGATCGCCGAGCCGCTAATCATTCACGGAACAAGTTCCGAGGGTGCCCGAAAAGCCAGAGTCGCCGAGCTGCTGAAGGCGGTCGGTCTGGATGAATCCGCCGCCCGCCGCTTTCCCCACGAATTTAGCGGAGGACAACGTCAGCGTATCGTGATCGCCCGCGCTTTAGCGTTGCGTCCGAAATTCATCGTGGGTGATGAACCCGTTTCTGCTTTGGATGTCAGCGTCGGTGCGCAAATTGTGAATTTGTTGTCCCAGTTGCAACGGGAATTTGGACTGACTTACCTGTTCATTTCACACTCGATGCCAGTGGTACGGTATCTGGCGACACGCATCGCCGTCATGTATCGAGGAAAAATTGTGGAAGTGGGGACGACCGAGCAGATTACAGAACGCCCGCAGCATCCCTACACGAAAAGCTTGTTAGCAGCCACGCCTGAAGTAGTGGCATAGTTTTCAATGTGGCGCGGACACGCCTGTCCGCGAACCGTGTTAAAGCAAGATACAGTTTGAGTTCCTACTTCCGCCGGAGCTAAGGGGAGCAAATCCTGGATTGCAATTCTGTAGGCGCCAGCCGACGAAAGTCGGCAAGATTGAAAGTGTAAATCCGTTCCGCCCCGGATTTTTCCGCCCCGCGCAGCAACAATACGTCGTAGATCTTGGCTCCCCTCCAACCTCCCCTGACCATTACTTCCAGCGCTTCCAGGTATTCTTGCTGCACCAGCGGAATGGTTTTGAAGTGGGCCAAAATATTGTTCTTAATCAGGCGAGCCGCTTCCGTGGGGTGAATTCGAGGCTGAGCCGGCATCGTTGTCAGTGCGGTAAACATTTCCGCAATCGAATGCATGCTGAGGAAACCGGTGTCCTGTCCCGTTACCACGCGCGTAACAGCGGCAATGGCAGGCACAAAATGAGAGTGTGTATCGGTGCAAGACGCCACCAGAACGGACGTGTCGAAAAAGATATTCATTCCGAAACCTTCAGAATGTCGCGGATGCGTTCTTCTCGCCCGTCGTCGATCAGTTTATTAATGTCATAGTTGGGATCGATCTTACCCGTGTGCACCCAAAGTCCATTCTCTCTCAGCACCATAGAAGGCTTTTGTTCCACCGGGCGCAGCAATACCCCGTCCGCTTGTTCGACAATCTCGATTTCTGTGTTCGGGTGCAGCCCGAGCCGCTGCCTGATTGGCTTGGGGACGACGATGCGGCCGGCACGGTCGATCTTTAATTTCATGCCATTTATAATACCATTTACCATTTTTAATGGCAATTAGCGTAAGCCGCCGGATTTATGACGAATGCCCTCTTCCCATTTATCCTGTCATTCGCCTCAGGAGGCTCCATGAAACTGACTCTCGGAATTTTCGTTGTCGCGCTCAGCGCAGCTGCGTTTTCTCAACAAGCATCCACTCCGGCACCAACTCCCGCCACCACCAAAGATCCCGTGACTGCTTCTATTCGCCTATTGCTGCCGCGTTCGCAGAAAAACATTCTGGGCGCGATTGAAGCCATGCCCGCCGACAAATTTTCTTTCAAGCCCTCGGCCGATCAAATGAGTTTCGGACATCTGGTCGTGCACATCATCGAATCCAATAATTCGGGTTGCGCCAAAGCTGCCGACGTTCCCGCACCCAAGGTCGATGAATTGAAAGATACCGATCCTAAAGAAAAGCTGCTCGCCGCCGCCAAAGCGTCGTTTGATTTCTGTGGAGACGCGGTCGCGAAGATGGACGATTCCAAACTAGGTGACAGCGTGGAATTATTCGGCGGACATCAATTTCCCCGAGCGATGGCAGTCCTTGCCACGGCCAGCGGATGGGCCGATCACTACGGCGCGGCTGCATTTTATCTGCGGCTGAACGGAATTCTCCCGCCAACGGCGCAACCCAAAAAATAGCTCCCATTGGCCATGGATTCACACGGATCGCACTGATTTTTCTTTAGTTGATCCGTGGTGATCCGCGAAATCCATGGCAGCTATTCGATGTGAACTAAACCGTTGGCGGCGGGACTGACCGGGGGAGTGCGATGCTGCGGGGCGCGCCAGGAATCTACGATGGACACCTGATGCACGCAGGAAACCGTGCAATTCGGCGCGCAGGATTTTTCGGTGAGATATTCGCGGCGGATGTCGTCGACCGTATAGTCGGCGAGAGGGATACCGGGATATCCACGT
>CAWCCU010000015.1:0-16510 GCA_963794195.1 uncultured Acidobacteriaceae bacterium | reverse complement strand
TGCATCCGGAGGCACTGAAATAATAGGCTGTTTGGCGAGTTCCGGCTCGCCTTTCCGCGGCAAATGCACCTTCGGGCCGCCAGTATCGAGCGGCGGCAAATATTCTGACTTGAAATAAATCGCGTCTTCTTTCGTGAAGGCGTGCCGATCTACAATTTCCGTGGGTCGCGGCAAATATTGGTACAACATCACAACCGCGGTGATGAACACCGCGTGATAGCACATCGATTCCAGGAAACAGACCCCGGGGAGAGCAGAAAGGTGACGAAAACGTCGGGCCAAAACTTGCCCGGGTGCAGAAGAGCAATTGCAGATCCGGATAGTTGCCGGCGATTCGCAAACTGGCTGGCGAGGTTGCTGAGGAAAGACCTTGTGCCACGGTTCCGGGATCAATCAGGAATGTGGGAGCGAGACGCAGGGACCAGACCGCTCGTTTCGACTTCGGATTCCAGCAATGCCGGGGCCTGATTCATGAGATATCGCGTCTACGAGTCGTCATCGATTATAGCGGGCCGCGAATGCCAGGGGTATTCAGGAGTTCATGCCAGACGTGCTCTAATACCGAAATGAAACTCGCATTTGGCGATGCGCTTTCGATGCAGGGGTAGCATGAAAAATTCGGCGATCATTTTCATTTTGCTGTTGCTAACGGCTGCATCTTATCTGCGCAGACTACCCAAATTCCACCGCCTACTGACTATTCCGGCATGTACGCCTTTCTTCAGGAAGGCGAATTCGTGCAGCTTACCGTCGACGATCAAGGTCTGGTGACCGGACTCGTCTCGCGTTCGAGGATCCGACGGAGACAACGCGAGTTCGTCGATCAGTTTTTCAAAGCAAGGAAAACTTGATGGTCAAAAATTGACCTTTACCACTGAAGCCGCACACAATGCCTGGTACGACTTTCAAGGCACGGTCGAACGCGGCGACGGTCAAAACACCGACGAACAGGGATATTACGTTCTGAAGGGAAAGCTCACGCATTACAAGACTGATGCCAATAAAAAGACGACGTCGAAATCCGAGACTGTGGCATTCAAATCGTTTCCCAAAGACTTGTCCTCACCTGCAAAGTGAACTCTAAACTGGACATCCGCGCCGCGCGCTGTTGATTGGCGCCGTTATATTTCTCTCCTACGCATATTTTTACCAAGGTGGTGGATGGAACCAGAATTATCGTTTGGATGTGGTCGCGCCATCCTCGAACAAAAAACTCTCAGCATTGACGCCTACCACGAAAATACTCAGGACAAAGCTCTCACCCGCGGTCACTACTATTCCGACAAAGCTCCCGGACTCGCTCTGCTGGCCTTGCCCGTCGCGGCAATCGCGAGACCCGTGTTGCGGGTGGCTGGTGTCGATCCAGCCTCGCCGCGCGTCCTGGTGGCTATTTCATATGCCGCAACTGTTTTCGCCGTGGGCCTTCCCACTGCCTTGGCCTGTGTGTGTCTATTTTTGATCGCATTGCAGCTTGGCAGCAGCAGGGGCGGCGCGACTTTTGCATCCCTGGGGATGGGCCTGGCCACGCCGATTTGGGCATACGCGACGCTCTTCTGGGGCCACGCTCTCGCCGGTGCATGCTTGATTTTCGGTTTCGCAGCGGCCCTCTTGTTGCGTGAGAGCCGCGGCGGATCCAGAGACCTGCTTTGGGGCCTGGTGGTCGGACTATTCGCCGGCTGGGCCACGGTTTCGGAATATCCCGCGGCCCCGGCGTCGGCGATATTGGCAATTTTTGCTATGGCTGAAGTTTGGCAAGGCGGTCGTGACAGGCGCTGGCGCACCGCTCTTGGGGTGAGCATTGGCGCCCTGGCATGCATCCTCGTGCTCATGTTCTATCAATACCGGGCATTCGGTTCAGCCATTCATCCCAGTTATTCGTACTACCAGGAGGGCGCATTCCCCTGGATGAAACGTGGCTACATGGGTCTCACTTATCCCCGAATTGATGTGATGCTGAAACTTTTATTCGGTTGCCGTCGCGGACTTTTCTTTGCTGCGCCAGTGCTGATCACTGCCCCCTTCGGCCTGCGAATTCTCTGGAAAAATAACCGCACTCGCAATGCTGGGATCGCTGCTTCGGCAATCGCTTTCTACTATTTCTTATTCAACGCGTCGTTCTACGTATGGGTTGGAGGATGGTCTTACGGGCCGCGTTACCTGGCCGCGGGCGTGCCATTGTTGTGCATCGGCCTGGCGCCGGTTTGGAGTGAAGCGCGGCTGGTATGGAAAAGAGTGTTCGCGGTTCTGGCCATTTGCGGTGGCTTATTTGCGCTGATGGCAGTTGCCACCGATCCGCAGCCCTCGGATGGATTCCATTGTCCCCTGATGCAGTTGATCATCCCCGCATTCTCAGCGGGCAAACTGGCACTGAATTCGGGATCAATGTTGACCGCCGCTGAAGACATTCCGTCCGGCACCCACGGCGCCTTCAATCTCGGACAACTTGCCGGGCTGCATGGCCTGGCGAGCCTCATTCCGCTGCTCGTTCTATGGGCTTTGGCGATAATGATCTGGAAGCGAATCGATTCGGCTAGCGCGGCGTCTTAGTTTGGGCTTTCAGTTCAGAATCCAGACTCACCACGATGGAATGGTCTCCGGGAACTGCAACCTTGTCTGCCGATTCCTTGGGATCGTGTCCCCAATCATAAAGTAGTTCGCCAAATTTCTGGTGCACGATCAAGTGCCAGCCCGGCGTAACCAGGGATTGCATTGCACCGTTAGTCGCGAGTGGAATCTTGCCTTCGAGGGCGCGGTCTTCGGGATCGATAATTTCAGTCTGCGGAAGTTCGGATAACGGATCGGGCCAACTCGTCGTGACTTCGTGATTCTTCCAAAACGCAGTCAAGGGTGGGCCAGGAAATGAAGCCGCATGGCTGGACACCAGATCCATCAGGGTCGCGGGAATCGCCGAGTTGGTCACTGGCTGAGTGATTCGCAATCCTGAAGGGATGTGGCCGGGATACCAGATAATCAGCGGCACGTGAATCAGCTCCCAATACAAAGCCGCGCCATGATAAGTCAATCCGTGGTCTCCCAGCGACTCGCCATGATCGGAGGTAATCACGACTACGGTGTTGTTCGCCAGACCGCGCCGATCGAGCTCCTGCATCAACTCTTTAATTTGGTCGTCATCGTATTTCAGGCCAGCATCATATTCGTCGACATCGTGAGTAGCGCCACTTCCCTTGTCCCACACGGGTTTCGGCGAGTTCGGAGGGCCTCCATACGGGTTGTGCACGTCGAAATAATTGAGGAATGCAAGAAACGGTTTTTGCCGGTCGCGATCGATCCACTGCAAAGCTTCCTCATTCACCACGGATGCCCGCTTGCGAACGCTTCTGGCGCCGCCCCGAGTCCCCCACGACCCGGTATGCCTCGGCATAAGCACTTCTTCGTCGAGAATTGCGGAGAAGCCCCAACGGCGGAGTGTGCGCCTGACTAGGCTCTTGTCCGTCCGCGAAAGATAAATGCGCGCGAACTCCTGGCCAAACAAAGTGCGGGAGAACGCATCGGGGAGGGAATGAAAATAATCTTCAAAATGCATGAAGCCCCGGCCCAGGCCCAGAGTGTGCGAGAAATAAACCCGGTTGGCGGAAAAGGCTCCGGTGCGATAACCGTTTCGTTGCAGCTCTTCGCCCAGCGTGGGCAAGCCCCGGAGATTACTGCCAGCCGGGCCAAACCAAGGCATCGGATCGACATTGCCGACGCCATGTTCGAAAACGTAGCGCCCGGTGAGCAACGAAACGTGCGACGGCAGACTCCACGAGCAGGTGGAAATCGCATTTTCAAACAGCGTTCCCTGTTGCCCCAGGACGTCGATTTCGGGCGTCGTTGGGCGCTGATACCCGTAGGACGAAACATGGTCGGCGCGAAGAGTGTCGAGCACAATCACCAGCACATTCGGTGATCCAGGAGCGGCTGCCGGGAGCTTTGCGACTGCTCTTTGTTCCTGAAGATATTTTCCCCCTTCGACGCCGGCAAATACCAGCAACAAAAGAATGATCGCGAAAGGCGAGGTTCGTTTCCAGAATCTCACCGATGCGGCTTGACGACCGCCAATCCAGCGGCTGAAACTAACACCCACTCCCGCCGCAAGCAGTAAACAAGCGTTTCGATAAAGCCGGTCGGGCACGGTAAGTAAATCGTATGCAGCAAGGAATGACAGCAAGAAAACCAGCACGCGTAACGCGGGAATCCGTTTTGAGATTCGCGAAAACAGGAAGACAAGCGAGGCCACGACCAGAAAGAAAATCAAATCGACCAAAGGCGAAACCCAATAAATTTCCCTGGAAACATGCACCAGCATGCCCCATCGCGCCCAGTTGATCCGCTGAAACAACGAAAGCTCGGCAGCCTCGACCAGTCCAGTAACGATTCCGAACCATACAGCGATGATCAGGAAGGAACTGAATGAGGATGGTACAGAAACCTTCGTTTCGATTTTCGGCGATTCCACAGAGAGGATTGTAATTGAGGCGACTGGGAAGGAAGGTTTGCGAATTAGAACGGAGCCCCGTCTACGCAAACTGATGCCCGACCCTTCGTTGCTCGAATGGTGGCACCACGCACGCCATAGGCTGGCGGGTGCCCTCGATAAGAGCGAAGGGATTGTCAAGGCAAGGTTGTAGTGGCCGGTGCTGAGCACCGGTGAGTTTTGCCAGAGAAAAAAGTTGAGGTCCAAGACTCTGGAAAGCTCACGCTGAATCACCCATGCGGCGGCGATCGTTCCAGTTAATTATCGTTCCACCAACCATCGCGCCAAGTGATTTTCACAACACTTTTCCTTTCTTCAGCGTCTAACCATGGAGAAAGTGCTTTTGCCCATTGGTCGCAGGCAAAAGGTATAATCAGAAAGTTCGGCAATTTCCTGGAGGAAGTCACTATGGATCAGCGCGAAAGCGCTTTTTGGACGCGTTTGAAGGCCCATCGCCTCCCGTCCACGTTCGCAGTTTTGGCTACGTTGGCTGTCGGTATTTTGATTGGAACGGTGATCTCCTACGGGGTTAAGGGCCAGGAGCCCAAGAAAGCCTCGGACGCCACGCCTTTGACCGTGCCGGCCGTGCATCAGTCGACCAACCAGTTCACCGAGGTCGCCAAACAACTGGGACCGAGCGTCGTCAATATCAACACCGAATCAACCATCAAGAATCCGCGCCGCCGTGGCGGCCGTGGCGCCCAGCCGGAGGATCCGGATGATCAAGGCCAGGGGCAAAATCCATTCGACGATTTTTTCGGCAAGTTTTTTGGCGGACAAGGTGGTCAAGCACAGGGGCCGATTCGTGAGCGTTCTCTCGGTTCAGGCGTGCTAGTCGATTCCAAGGGATATATCCTTACCAATCGCCACGTCGTCGAAAAGGCCGATCGCATTCGGGTCAAGTTGCAAGACGATCCGCCGGGTGTGCAACACGACGCCAAGGTGATCGGTACCGACCAGGAAACCGATCTGGCAGTCATCAAGATCGATGTCGACCACTCACTGCCTACGGCGAAGCTGGGTAATTCCGATGGCATGCAGGTGGGAGATTGGGTGTTGGCCATCGGCAGTCCCTTCGGTCAGCTCGGCACCGTGACCGCCGGCATCGTTTCTGCTAAGGGCCGGAACATTGTGCCGGGTCGGCAATTCCAATCTTTCATTCAGACCGATGCTGCCATCAATCCCGGCAATTCCGGCGGACCGCTGGTGAACATGGCCAGTGAGGTGATCGGCATCAATACCGCGATTCTGACCGACACAAATTCCTACGCTGGCCTGGGATTTGCCTTGCCATCGAACACGGTCGTGAAAGTTTACAACGACCTGATCGGGCCGGAACATCGGGTGTCGCGCGGTTCGATCGGCATCATGTTCAATGCTGAGGAGAATCCGGCAATCGAGCGTGTTTATGGCATGGGTTCAGGCGTGACGGTTTCGGATGTCACCGCCGGCAGTCCAGCCGACCAGGCCGGCCTCAAACGCGGAGACACCATCACATCGGTCGACGGCAAGTCGGTGAAGAACGGCGACGAACTGGTAGGCGACATTGCCAGCCGGAAACCGGGCACCAAGATCACTCTTGGCTTCATCCGCAACGGCAAGAAGCAGGACGCCTCGGTCACCGTCGGTGATAGGGCCAAACTTTTTGCAGCCCGTCTCGGCGATGACCAGGAAAACGGCGAGGACAGCACTCCCAAAGAAAGCCGTTTGGGCATTACCGTACGTGCGATCACTTCCGAGATGGCCGATAAGCTGGAAATCCCGGCGGGTAAAGGTGTGATTGTTCAAGACGTGAAGGCGGAATCTTTCGCCGACGACATCGGCGTGGCCCGCGGCGACGTGATTCTCGAAATCAACAAACAGCCGGTCAACAACGAGGACGATTTCAATCATGTTCAATCCTCGCTGAAAAGTGGCCAGGACGTGGTGTTCCTGGTCCGTCAACGCGGATCTGGCCGTCAGGATGGCACCATCTTCCTGGCCGGTACACTTCCGTAACCTCGGCAGCGCACGAATGGGACTGGCACAGGGGCCTTGGTCGAGAGATCATGGCTAAGTGCCAATTCTTGGATCATAGAGGACACGAAGTTCCACGAAGGTAAAAGCTCTTAGGATTTCCTTCGTGTACCTTGGTGTCCTTTGTGGTTGAAATGGATTTCCTTGAGGTGAAGGTTGCTTCGGAACATACTGTGGCCGGTGAAAATCGTCAGTTGGGCATTATTGGTCGCAGGGACGCTTTCGCTTGCCCAGACCGGCACGGCGACGAAGAAACCAGCCGCAAAAACGACTCCTTCGAGTAAAACTGCAAAGCCAGCTGCTACGCATAAGGCGTCCGCCAGAAAGCGCAGATCCCGCAAGACAGCGGTCAGCTCCAAAAAGCGTGGCCAGCAGGCGATTGATCCCAAGCGTGCCCAGGAAATTCAGGAAGCACTGATTCGCGAACACTACCTGACCGGAGAACCGGTGGGCACCTGGAACGATGCATCCCAAAAGGCCATGCAGAAGTATCAGGCCGATCATGGATGGCAGAGCAAACAAGTCCCCGATTCACGGGCGCTGATCAAGCTGGGACTCGGTCCCGATCACGAGCATTTGCTGAATCCAGAAAGTGCGATGACTACGCAACCGGAAGCGAGACATCCCGCTTCGGCTCCCGCCAGCGCGGATAATCAATAATTTAGTTTCGAGTTTCAGGCTTCAAGTTTCTGGTGAGTCTGGCGGATTGAGGCATTTCCAGCAACTCGAAACCTGAAACTCGAAACTCGAAACTAGCTCTTAATCACCGGATCCGGAAAATAAGGCAGTGCCTTTCCATTCACAATCGCGCGGGGATTGTCATCAACCAGGGCCTGTGCAATCTCTTTGCTGTAATCTTCAGCAACCGTTTGGCGCGCTCCAGACAATATCGGCGTGCGGCGTTTGGTATCGTGAGCGTCGGTGGCCAACACATGGACCGCTTGACGTTTAAGCAACCACTCAGCCGCCCGCCAGGCACGCTCGCCCCAAAGCCCCGTCAGAGCGGACGCCGTTACCTGCACCACGCAGCCATGTCCCGCCCACTTCAACACCCGCTGCAGGTTCTGCTGCACGATGGGATTGCGCTCCGGATGAGTGATGACCGGCGTGATTCCTAATTCCTGAAGTTTGAGAAAGGAATCATCCATCTGCGCCGGGATGCCGTAATTACTCAATTCCACCAGCAAATATCGCGTCCCTTCGATGCAGTATTTTTCAGGCGTGATCATTACGTCCTGTAAGTTTTCGTAAGAGAGATGGAAGTCGCAGCCCAGGCTGAATCGCGGCGCCGGGCCAACCAGTCCACGAAGATGATCGAGCAACCCACTCAAATATTTTCGGTCATAGTGATAACGCTCATTGGCATGAGGCGTGGCCACGATGTGTTCAATGCCATCCGCTACCGCCATGCGGCACATTTCCTGGGCCACGTCCCAGGATTTCGGGCCATCATCGACATCGGCAAGGATGTGGCAGTGGATATCAATCACGGCGTGAAATTCCGGAGTAATACATCGATTGAATTTAAGCAGATTCCAACAGAAAGACCAAGAGGGGTGAACTTGGGAAGTAGTGAATTTCGAGATGTTGGTTCCGTGTCAGGGCAGAGGCTTCAGCGCTGCCTTTTTTATGGGTGAATCGCCTAAACGCGAATAGCCGTCTATAGCGGTTGCGCCTCTCGGCGCGGAAGTCAATTCCTTTCGATTTGGCGGCACGGCCAAAGGCCATGCCCTGACACGACCCTTACTTTCTTCCTTGGCCTTCCTTGGCGCTGCGAAAATGCATTTTGTGAGACTGAAGTCGGAAGGTTGGGGCCGGTTGTCAATAGGCAGAAATTGCACGACAAAGGCTATCTGGTTGTGAACACTATGGATAAAAATCCAACCCAAGTGGCCCAATCTCCTGTGTTGAATTGATAGGATGAATACAGAAGTGAAAAACTGTGAACACTAAGCCAAATGCTTCGCCGGAATATGCTTGCTTAGATCCCCCGCTAGAGGAAGTCCTCGTCTGGCAACGGGATCAAAGAGCGTGCGACAGGCTGACGCCGGAATGGTAATAGCGCACTGCGAAGTGAAGAAGGCGGTCCGCAATTGGGTTGCGCGCGAGAAAACTACCCTTACCGATATCGCTCTCTGACAAATTCCTCAATCGCATCGTACGCTTTGGTCAATGTCGCTTCATCCGGCAGGAACACAATGCGGAAATGTTTGGTGCCGGGTTTCTGTCCGAACCCGGAGCCATGCACGACCATGACGTGTTTTTGCAAAATCAGTTCTTTGACGAAGGTTTCGTCGTCGTCGGGAATGTCGAGTCGGGGATAGGCATAGAAAGCGCCACGGGGCGAAACGCAGCTGATGTGTGGAATCGAGTTGCAACGGTTCATCGTGATGTCGCGGCGTGATCGCAGTTTTCTGCAAACTTCAATCAAGTGATCTTGCGAACCTTCCAGTGCGATTTTGATTGCATACTGTTCGGGATGGTTCGCGGATAGGCGCGAGCGCAGAAGTTTATGCACCCCTTCGATGTAAGGTTTCACGGCTGCTGTTTCGCCGCTTACTATGCTCCATCCCAGACGCCATCCTGGCGCAAGATAGTTTTTGGAAATCCCACCGAAAGTGACCACAGGAACATCGGGCGCGACGGCCGCCATGGCTATGCATTCGTCGCCATCGAGCATGAGCTTGTCGTAAATTTCATCCGAAAAAATAATCAGATTATGCTGGCGCGCGAGCTCCGCGATTTGCTCGAGCATCTTCCTTGAGCAAACCGATCCGGTCGGATTGTTGGGATTGATCAGCACGATGCCCCGGGTGCGCGGCGTGATCTTGCGCTTGATGTCTTCGAGTTCCGGCTGCCAGTCATCTGCTTCATTCAAATAATAAGAGTTGAGGCCGATACCCAGCTTCGCGAGCACCGCGGAGTAGAGCGGATAGTCCGGACATGGGGTCAGAATGTTGTCCCCGGGATTGAGCAACGAGGTGAGACAAATGTCCACCGACTCGCTGGCCCCGGCAGTCACAAAAACGTCTTGAACGGACGTCATACCCTTGCGTCCGGCTTCACCTCGAATGGCAGTGAGCGCCTCAGGAATTCCAGCCGATGGAGCATAGCCATTCTTGCCGTCACGCATAGCTTTGTGGACGGCTTCGATGAGGTGCGGGGGTGTTTGAAAATCGAAAATGTTGGGATCGCCTACGTTAAGCGGCAGAACTTTATGGCCTTTGGCGATGACCTGATCGGCGACTACAGCCAGGTCGCGGATGGCATAACGGACGTTTTCCAGACGACTGGCTGCGGTGATCTCCCGAGATTGGGTAGTAGGCATGAAGTGATTTTAACCGCGGAGAGCGCCGAGAGCGCAGAGAAAAATCTGCGAACCCTTGTCATTCCGAGCGGAGCGAGGAATCTGCTTTTTCCTCGGTTCATGCAGAAAGCAAATTCCTCGGCGCTGCGCTTCTCGGAATGACAAGTTCTTTAGAGGGCTACAGGGCTACTAACTCTTACTCCGAGCCAATTAGCGCATCTACCAAATCCAAGCCGATCGGACTTCCCCAGCCAGTGACCAGATCGTATCCCTTGACTGCGGAATATTTGCCGTTGCTGCCACTTTTCTGGTCGTGAAAGTCGCTGGCATAACTCGTTCCTGTGCCGATCGTGTAAACCGCCGGATTGATAAATCCAACCGGCTTCTTGCCCAGCGCAACCGCCTGCTGATTGACCAGTGCCAGGAATCCGGCCCATACCGGGGCGGCGTAGCTGGTGCCGCCATTGCCGCCGTAGCAGGCACCGTCATAACAACTGAATTGATTGGTATTGGCCTCCGCGGCGACATCGGGAATGTTCCGCAATTTTCTGGAGGCATGATTGGTCGAAGTTGCGACGCCGGGAAGTTGCTGATAAGTGGGAATGGGGACTTTATTCTTGGATGGCATGCCGGCACTGCCATTCCAGCCGGTTTCCGATTTCCATGCTCCGCCCGCAGTCTTGGTCGTGATGTCGGTTCCACCGACGGCCACAACCAGCGGATCGTCCGATGGCCATACATAGCTGGCTGCGCTCGCCGAGCCATTGTCGCCGGTAGCTACGAACAATGTCTGTCCCTGAACAGCAAATTCCTCAAGGATTGGGTCGATGCTGGTTTCATCGTCCGCCCATCCCCAGGAACAGCTCAGTTGTTTGGAGGTATTGTCGGTCGCCATACGATTGAAGATCGAGACATCCTTGCTTCCCACATAGACGACGACTTGCTTTAGAGCGGGGGCCATGGAAATAGCCATCTCGATATCGAGAACTTGTTCACCGTCATCACAACTTGCTGCTGGACACCTCAAACTTGCGCCGTTCAAAGACACGCCATGGATGGGAACTTTGAGCGCTTGTTTTACCGTGCTGAAAAAAAGCCTAACATCGCTGATCTCATAGCCGCCATACTCAAACAGCCCGACCGACTGGCCTTTACCATTGAGCGCGCCAGAGCCGTAGTAGGCGGCCCGCATATCACTGCCAATAAATTGTCCCCCAGGGCCGGAGCCGGTAGCTTTGCCTGTGGTTTTTGGTGCAGACCTGACCATATGCGACTGCGGCAGGGTGTAATCGTCCAATCCAGAAATGTGTAACACGGAGACATCGAGATCGAGCGATGGTTCGCGGTCCGGCGAAAAGAACGTTCGATTTTCGGTAGGATGCTGATACCTGTTCAGGGTGATGTGAAATGCATTTTCGATGTTCTCGACGGGCCCTTCGACATCCAGGACGAGACGATTTGAGGCGGTGTCGAGGATATTCAAGCCATTCGCTTTGGCGAAGCGGATTGTGGCGTCGTAATCATCTTGCGTAGGCCCGAACCTATCGGTGAATTCAGTGACGCTGAGATATTGCCGGTAGCTCGGACTGTGCGGATCGTAAATCTCCTGCACCAGATCACGGAGGCCGGATTCGTTTCTGAGCGGGAGCGAGATAGCAAGGCTGAGATGTTGAGTGGGTGGGAGGTGGCCGACCAGCGGAGCTTGCCCGTTCACGACGGCTTGATGAACGTGAGCGGTCATGGTTAGGTGCTGTTCTGCGGTTGCCATCGAGGCGAAGAATATTACGGATGCCGCTAGAAACCTTGCCGTTTGTCTTTTCATTTCAAACACTCCAAACCCTGTGTCATCCTGAGCGCAGTGAGTGTTTCGCAAAGCGAAGCACTCACGGAGTCGAAGGATCCCTACACCCATCACGACTGCCGGGGGTAGGGGTCCTTCGACTGCGAGGAAACTTCGCTACACTGAAGTTTCCTCTTCGCTCAGGATGACAGAAACTTATAAATTTTATTCGCCGCGATCGATTTGTGCTTTTTGTAACGTGTCCGAATAATCTACATATACCGCTTTCCATTCGCTGTAGAAATCAATGGCGCCGATCCCGCCTTCGCGATGGCCGTTGCCGGTCGACTTCGTCCCACCGAACGGTAAATGCACTTCCGCCCCAATGGTCGGAGCGTTGATGTAAGTGATGCCGGTGTGGAGATCACGCATGGCAGTGAAGGCCTTGTTCACATCTTTGGTGTAAAGCGAGGACGACAGACCATAGTCAATGTTGTTGGAGATGTCGATGGCGTGTTCGAAATTGTCGGCTGGAATAATTGAAACCACTGGGCCAAAGATTTCTTCCTGAGCGATCCGCATCTTGGGATCGACGTCGACAAACACAGTTGGCTCCATGAAGTATCCGTGTTGATAGTCGCCTTTTTCGAGACGATTGCCGCCGGTCTTCAATTTGGCGCCTTCGGTTTTGCCGATTTCCACATAGTTCAGATCGCTTTTGAGCTGGCGCTCGTTGATGGCCGGGCCCATCTCGGTGCTTTCGTCGAGTCCGTTGCCGACTTTCAGTTTTTTGGCCAGTTCAACGTAGCGGGAGACGAAATCGGAATACACGCCCTTCTCCACGATGATGCGGCTGGTGGCGGTGCAGCGCTGCCCCGTGGTGCCGAATGCGCCCCAGAGTCCGCCTTCGATGGCGAGTTCGAGGTTGGCATCGTTTAGCACGATCATGGGATTCTTGCCGCCAAGTTCGAGCGAGCAATGCTTCAGATTTTTTGCAGCGGCGGCACCGACAATGCGTCCCACGCGAGACGATCCAGTGAAAGAAATCGCTCGCAGATCGGGATGCTCGACCAACGGTGCACCTGCTTCCGGACCAAATCCGGTGACGATGTTGATGACGCCTTTGGGAAGGCCGGCGTCCATGAGAGCGCGAACTAAGTTCAGCGTCGAAAGTGGGGTGTCCTCACCGGGCTTGATTACGCAGGTGTTGCCGCAGACGATTGCGGGCAGCAGCTTCCAAGAGGGAATCGCCATGGGAAAATTCCAGGGCGCGATCATGCCGCAGACACCGATCGGCTGGCGGATCGCCATGGCAAACTTATTGGGCAGTTCCGAGGGCGTGGTGGGCCCGAACAGGCGGCGTCCTTCGCCCGCCATGTAGTAGGCGCAATCGATGGCTTCCTGCACGTCGCCGCGAGTTTCTTTGAGGATCTTGCCCATCTCGCGCGTCATGTCACGGGCGTATTCTTCCTTGCGCTCAAAAAGCATTTCAGCGGCGCGGAAGACGATTTCGGCGCGATGCGGAGCGGGCACCAGACGCCATTTGGTGTAGGCACGCTTGGCGGCTTCCATGGCAGCATCAATGTCAGCTTTGCCGGATTTTTGGAAGACGCCGACCACGTCGCGAGTGTCGGCGGGATTGCGATTTTCGAAGGTCTCGCCGCTCTTCGAATCGACCCATTCACCGTCGATCAAGTTCTTATAAATCTTGGTTTTGCCGCTGCCGGCAATGGCTGGGGTGGCCAGCGTATCGGTCGCCATGATGGTGCCTCCTATATAAAGAGCGTGATCTTCCATGCTACAGGCGGGGGGAGAGGGGGGCAAGTTGAAGGGAAGTCAGAAGTAAGAAGTCAGAATGCAGAAGTAAAATCCGCACAAGCTGAAGGTTTCACTTCTGCATTCTAACTTCTGACTTCTAAATTCACCGGCTTCCGTGGCAGCATAGGCCTATGACCACGATCGTGCTGCTGACTATCTCAAACATCTTCATGACCTTTGCCTGGTACGGACACCTCAAGTACCGTCAAGCGCCGCTTTTCAAAGTCATCCTGATTAGCTGGGTGATCGCGTTTGCTGAGTATTGTTTTCAGGTCCCCGCCAACCGGATCGGCTCGTATGAGTTCACGGCCGTCCAGCTCAAGACGATTCAGGAAGTCATTACGCTCACCGTATTTTCGGTGTTCTCGGTTTTGTATCTGGGAGAGAAGCTGAGATGGAATTATGTGGTGGGTTTCGCCATGATCGTGTCGGCGGTGTTTGTGATTTTCAAGAAATGGTAGTTGCGAAAAAAACGTCCCGTAGCGGATAGGTTCGCTACGAGACGCTGAAATCAACTTAATTTGGGGTTAGTGTTTCTTCTCTTCAGGCTTTTCTTCGCGAGGAGCCGCTTGAGGCTTTTCCGCACGAGGCGCAGCTTGCGCATGAGGCGCAGCCTGTGGTCGTGCCGCCTGCGGATGTGACTCGGGACGTGGCGTGCTGGGTGCACGTTGAGTCTGTGGCCGAGCTTCCCGTTGCGGTTGCGGTTTGCTTTCCGGACGCGGCGCGGGAGTTGCACGGGGAGCCTTCTCACGTGGAGCTTGAGTGTGAGGAGTGTTCGCCGGGCGTGGAGCGTGTTCGGCCGGAGCGGCTCTCGGTTTTTCGTTGTTTTCCGGACGCGGCGTATTTTCGCGGTTATTCGCCGGCGGACGCGCCACTTTGTTGTTGGTGCGAGCGGGAGTGGGTTTGCTGGTTTCGGTCCGGGCCGGAGCTTTATTTTCCGGACGCGCCCCAGCCTTGTTTTCAGTTCTAGGAGCAGTAGCTCCTTTGTTCGCGGCTCCGCGATTGGCGGCCGGAGCATGATAGGGCGCTCCCGCTTGCCGGGCTGCAACCACTCCGCGTCCGCTGAATTCGCCGGGCTTCGGCGTGGCAGCAATCGCCGGTTTTCCGTGATTCACGGAAGCCCGAAGATTTCGATTGCCGGCAGCGGCATGTTCCTGCTGGGTCTGCATGGACGTGCGCTCCACGTGGTGCTCCTGAGAGAACCGCTCTTCGTTGGCCGTAGGACGTCGATCAATGCCGCCATGTCCGCCGTTAAAACTCACCCGGCTGGTGTTGTGAACGACGACCCGCTGGTTATAAACGTTGTGGATTACCGTGACGTTCACATTGGTGACAGACCGGTTGTACTGGAAATGTCCGCCTTCCCAACGTCCGCCTTCGTAGCCGTCGCCGCCATAGCCAAAGCCGTAATCCACGCCGCCGTAGAAGCCGACATGCTCGCCCCAATAACCTTCATGCCAGGCGTAATTGCCGTCGCCCCATCCCCAGTATCCAGGGGTCCAAAGGTATCCAGGTTGCGGAGCTTCGACCCAGGTGCCGGGCACCCAGTAGTAGCCGTCGTCGGGAGAGTACGCCCAATAGCCAGGAGTCCAGAGATATCCGTCGGCTGGGCATGGTGGCTGTACGTAAACCGGCAGAGCTGGTGGAGCGATGCCGATGGAAATGGAAATCTGTGCCGACGATGCCAACGGGATCGCCAAGACAAAAAACGCTAATAGCGCTAAACGCATGCTGCGCATGATCTGCATATGTGGTCCCTCTTGCCCTCTCATCCTTCGCTTGCCCGATAATGCCTTACCGCTACGGGTTGCGCGGATGAAGAGGAAACCTTCCGGCACGAACAGGGAATGTGCCTCTCGAATCCCGGTTTCTGATTTAAACGCCGCTCTTAGGATTATGTTGCTGGGCGGCGAGTTGTATCGACTAAGCCCATTGATTTTGCATGGGGTTACAGGTGTGGAAACATGCGGCAAACGAAATCTTTCTCAGCCCTGCATCAAAATCGGCAAGATTTTGCTTTTTCCGAACCGTAGCCCAAGGATTCGCCAATAGTTTGAAATCTCCAATGATTCCGAGGGTCCTGAATCCCATTAGGCCATGCCCTGCCGAGTGCCGACCCAAGTTGATTAACCGTGCGTTCCGTAGTTACCCTTGTGATAATGTTCAAGTTACCCCATATTCTCTAAGTTTGACTCAGTGCAGGGGCATCGGTGTCCTCAAATCGCAAACCGGCGATACAAATTGCGTGGAAAACTGTCACGTACCGCAGCGTCGTCCTGGCGGTGCTGGGCTTATTCATAGTTTTCTTGATTGCGGTACGTTTTACATTTCCGCAATTCACCGCAAATGGCCTTAAGGCTGCCGACAATCTCGGCACTCGATTGCTCGAGGCGGTAGCCGGGGCGGCGGGTCCGGTCAAAACCGGCTCGGTAAGTTCCCAGCAGGCGCACATCACCGCTCTCGACGGCACTGTCCGAGTGAAAAAGGCGAACAGCAATAGCTGGGTGAATGCCGACTACAACATTCCGTTGGACAAGGGCGACGTGGTGCAGACCGGCTCCGAGGGTATGGCCAAGATCGTTTTCAACGATGGCACCAATTACACGGTAAAGCAGGATTCACTGATCGTCGTGGAAGAAAACTCGACCAACGAACAGCAGCAAACCAACGTAACGGTCGCCGTCAGCACCGGTACTGTTGATCTGACTACTGCTATGTACAACCAGGGATCGAAGTCGCAGGTCACGGTGGCAGGAGCGACGGCGTCTTTATCACCAGACAGCGCCGCCCATGTGAGCAATGATTCCAAAAGCGATCAACATGAAATTGTGATGACCAAGGGTAATGCCGAAGTCGAGCGCAATGGCCAGGTCGTGCACTTGGCGGACTGGGAAAAAGCCAATTGGCGGGCCGACTCGACGCACATCGAAAAGTCGAAGGAAATCGGTACGCCGGTGCCAATCTCGCCGGCGAATATGATGCCGATATTTACTTCCAAAGGCGATAAGTCGATCGAATTCTCCTGGACAAAGATGACCAACGCGGTCGGCTATCGAATCCAGATTTCGCACAACCCATATTTTTCCTCGACCCTGGTCAATCGCAAGGTCAATAC